>NZ_VWRQ01000025.1 GCF_008635795.1 Paenibacillus tepidiphilus
GAAGTGGACTTCTTCAGCATCGGCACGAACGATCTGATCCAGTACACGATGGCGGCGGACCGGATGAACGAGCAGGTGTCGTACCTGTACCAGCCATACAACCCGGCGATTCTGCGCCTGGTGAAGAACGTCATCGATGCGGCCCATGCGGAAGGCAAATGGGCGGGCATGTGCGGCGAGATGGCCGGGGACGCAGGAGCGATTCCGCTGCTGCTGGGCCTGGGGCTCGATGAATTCAGCATGAGCGCGACTTCGATTCTGCCGGCACGCAGCCAGATTGCGAAGCTGTCGGCCGCAGAGATGAAGGAGCTGGCCGCCAAGGCGCTGCAGCTCGGCACCGCCGAGGAAGTGGCTGCTCTGGTGCAGAGCATCGCGCAGTAAGCTTGTGCTTATAGCCAGCTTCTCTAGGCTTAAACGTTCATCTTAACACTGCACACATTAATTCGTTTTCGTTAACCAAGTTCACTTTTCCAACTACACTTGCCGGTCTCCCAGAAGGGGGACCGTTTTTTTATGGCCTCAACGCCACCTGCTGTCCGAACATCACTATATAAGTTGAATTTAAGATTAGGCTGAATAAGCCGGAAAGTGAATTAAAGTTATGGACTTCCGTACGCTGCCCATTCCCGTTCTCCAGATGAATACCGCTAGTTGCTGTTGAATTCGCTGGCAGCAGGCTCTATCCGGCTCTGTTTAGGTATGATTTACAAAATGCAACCCCTATTCAACAGGGATAAATGTATTTCATACAACTATTTGTTAGGTATGCACCCATTTTTGAAGGATAAATGTATTTTGTGCAACTAAAATCTGCATATTGGGATCAAACTGCCTTAAAGCAAGAAAATAGATGTACGAAATGCAACTATAGCCGGGAAACGGCCTGTTTAGATGGATATAGTTGTACAAACTGCAATTAGCAGCTTAGCAGCGGTTAGTGAGGTCATTAAGAGCAGTAGCTGCTGTCGCCTTTAGTCATGGGTGCTCTTGGCCTTCCTCATCTATCTTATTGATTTGACCTGTGTGGAGGATAATCACGATCTGCATTTCAGCAGCTTAAAACGATGACAGTCCGTGCTTCGCCTATCAGCTTTTACTGCGGAAAGCCATCAGGCGGAAGCCGGTACCGCAACAAGCGGTATAAATCAAGAAATCTACGGGCGGGAAGCGACAGGGAGTCCAAATGTTTTCTTGCGCCACGGCTAATCCCAACACAAAAATCATTAGTTCAATCTATATAGTTTGGAGCTTACCAGGGTTCCCGTTATGGGGTTCTTTTGCGCAAGCCTGGAACAGCTGCCGGAGCGGCGGAGGCTGCGCAAGGATAAATGAATTGGTGTATTTTACAGTTGTGATCTTCTTCCGGCAGCGCTATACTGCGTACAAGCTGTCAATTTCATGTCGTTCTATGCCGATATAAAGGATAGGGACGGCAGAAATGCCGCGGCACCCAAACCTGTGAACATCGTGTTACATAATATAGGAATGTAACGAAAGATAGACAGGACTCTATGGACCGAACCTGCAGCAGGTGCAAGTATGCTTCATTACAATTGTGGAAATACCTTGAGAAAAGCTAACGAACCACTCCCTCGCGCAGCAATGTTGGCGGAAGAGTATAGGATGGTGATTACATGAACGGAAATTATAGAAACGCAGAAATGACGATAGGAACCTACGCAGGCAATGACCTTGGCCTGACGTACACACCGGAATACAGTATGTTCAAAGTATGGGCGCCGACGGCATTTGCCGTGTCGCTGGTGCTTTATGAAACCGGCGGTAACGGGGAGGCCGCAGGCAGCTTGGGGTACCGGGACAGCGGGCGCATTGTGCCGATGCAGCTGCTGGAGGACGAAATTTGGTCCGTCCGTTTTCCCGGCGATTTGCAGGGCAGATATTATATGTACCGCGCCGTATATGCAGACGGCAGCATCCGTGAGGCGGCTGATCCTTATGCGAAAGCGGTGTCGGCCAACGGCAAGCGCTCTGCAGTCCTTGATCTGCGCACTACCGATCCGGCAGGATGGGCTGAGGACCGTTCGCCTGCATTACCGCATCCTGTAGATGCAGTCTTGTACGAGCTTCATGTCCGTGACTTCTCCATTCATGAGAGCTCCGGGCTGCAGGCGAAGGGCCAATACAAGGCATTTACGGAAAGCGGCGTCAGGGATGCTTCGGGCCATGCGCTCGGCATTGATCACCTGGCCGAGCTGGGCATCACGCATGTGCATCTGATGCCGGTGTTTGATTTTCAGACGGTCGACGAATTGAAAGCGTCTCCTGGCGAGGGCTCCTCTACTACTGGCGACAATGGGTATAACTGGGGTTATGATCCGCAGCACTACAATGTTCCGGAGGGCTCTTACAGCTCCGATCCTGCCGACCCCGGCGCCCGTATCCGCGAGTTCAAGGAGATGGTTCAGGCCCTGCACAGCCGGGGCATTTCCGTCATTATGGACGTGGTCTACAACCATACGTATTCCGTGGAGCAAGGGCCGTTCGAACCGCTTGCCCCCGGCTGCTTCTACCGCCGTGATTATTCGGGCAAACTTTCCAACGGCTCCGGTGTCGGCAATGAGCTGGCTACGGAACGTCCGATGGTACGCAAATATATTAAGGACTCCCTGGCCTACTGGGCGCAGGAGTACCACATTGACGGCTTCCGCTTTGATCTGATGGGACTGATCGACAGTGCCACCATTCGGGAGATCACCGAGGAACTGCGGCTGAACATTAATCCGAACCTGCTGATTTACGGAGAGCCCTGGACAGGCGGGGATTCTCCGCTGGCCACCAAGACGCTCAAGGGCGTGCAGCGCGGCAAAGGCTATGCCGTGTTCAACGATAACTTCCGATCTGCGGTCAAGGGCGACAGCGACGGATGGGGCCGAGGCTTCGTCACGGGCGAGCCTGGCAGAGAAGGGGCCGTCGCCTCCGGGATCAAGGGAGCGATTCATGACTTTACCGATTCGCCGGCGGAGTCGGTGAATTATGTGACCGCCCACGACAATCTCAACCTGTGGGATAAAGTACTGGCCACCCAGGGGCTGCGGCAAGCGGCTGGACTGCCGGTCCTCGAGAACGGGCGGCTGAAGGACGGCGGGGATCTCGAAGCGGCACTGGCCGCCGCCAATCCGTATTTCGCGGTCGATACCACAGGCGTACTAGCGGATGAAACCGTCCGCCGCTGTCTGCTGGCGAACGGAATCATTCTGACCTCCCAGGGCATACCGTTCCTGCATGCCGGGGATGAGCTGCTGCGCAGCAAGTTCGGAGACCACAACAGCTACCGCAGCGGGGATGCAATCAACGCCATCCGCTGGGAGAACAAGGAACGCTTCGCGCCTGTATTCGCTTATTACAAAGGGCTTATCGAGCTGCGCCGCAAGCATCCGGCGTTCCGGCTGCACGGCCGGCAGGAGATTGAACGCTCGCTGGAGTTCCTCCGCTGCGACGGCGGCGTGGTCGCCTACCGGCTGAAGGATCATGCCGGCGGAGATGCCTGGAGCAATATCGTCGTTATTTTCAACGCCAATCCCGGAACTGTATCCCAGTCTCTGCCGGAGACCGGGCGCTGCTGGAATATTGTGGTTGACCATACGCGGGCCGGAAGTGAAGCCTTCCGCCTGGCTGAAGGCAACACCGCCGTGGTGGAGGGCCTGTCGATGATGGTGCTGTATGACAGCTACGGCGAGCCGGGACCGAAGCCTAAGGTAGTTGAATTTCATTATGACCGTCAGGACGGGGATTACCGCGGCTGGAATTTGTGGGTGTGGGGTACAGGCATCCAGGATGGACAGCATGATTTCAGGCAATTACAGGACGGGCACGCAGTAGCGCAGGTTGAAGTGCATCCCGGCCATGCGCTGGTCGGCTATATTTTACGGCGCAATGACTGGGAGGAACGGGCCGGAAGTGAAGACCGCTTTGTGGACTGCTCCAGTGAAGAAGGCCGCATCAAGGTGCTGCTGAGTGAACAGGAGCGCGGCGGCACGGCCAGAAATCCGCTGGAGCTGACAAGCTAAAGCTTCTACAACGTACAGGTTTTCAAAGCTCAGGATTGCCAGCGGACCGTACGGCCGTTATGATGTGGAAACTCGGCAATGTGCCGACGTATCGGACACAGGGGCGTATTCTTGCTGAACGGTCCATTTGTTGCTTGATTCTGGGTCCCTAAGGTTACTGGTGTCCGATCCGTCGTTCAAACCATACGGAAGGTTAAAATAACGGCAACTGATTCCGGAAGTATCGGTACCCGTTGCAATCTAAAGGGCTGTATCCGGTAAAGCTGCTGATTAGGCAGCTTCCGGATACAGCCCTTTGCCTTGCCGGTCCAGATTCAGCTCAGCTGTCCGCCTGGCCCGCATACTGTTCATCCATGAATTCGTTGTAGAGACTTGCTTCGTTGCCGCCATGCTTCTTGGAATGATACATCGCCATGTCCGCCGCATGAAGCAGCTCGTTGATGCTGACTCCATGCTGCGGATACAGGGCGACCCCGATGCTGGCCGAGGTGTGGAAGCTTGCGGCACCGTTAACCGACCACGTCTTGTTGAACAGTTGGAGCAGCCGGTCGAGAATTTCATTCAGCATGTCCAGGCTGTCGTAGCGGTGCAGGACAACCGCGAATTCATCGCCGCCGATGCGGAACGCCTGACCGAAGCCCTTCGCGGTCTGCTGAAGCTCCCGGGAGAGCAGCTGCAGGAATTCATCGCCGGCCAAATGGCCCAGCGTATCGTTAAGCTGCTTGAACCGGTCGCAATCCAGCAGGGCAAGCGCAAGGGGCTGGCGGCGCTCCTCCGGCTGGGTGATCAGGTTCTCCATGTACATTTTGAAATGGGCCCGGTTGGGTATGGAAGTCAGATGGTCATAGAAGGCAAGCTTGTGCAGCCGTTCTTCATATTGCTTGCGCTGGGTAATTTCACGCGAGACGAGCATGAATTGGTCGGAAGGCGCATCATTGCCGCTGACAGGGGAAATCTTCGTCTCCAGCCAGACCCAGTAGCCTTCCTTCGAGCGCATCCGCAGCTCCGTAATGCGCGGGGCTCCCTGTACCTGGCTCGTCAGCTTGGCCCAGGAGATCTCCGCTTCACGAATGTAATGGGAGAGCGGGGCGCCCTTCTCGGGAACATAGCCAAGCGTGGCCGCATGCGACGGCGAGGCATATTGAATGTATCCGTTCGGGTCCGTCAGGATAATAAAATCGGTCATTCGCTCGCCGATGAGCTGATAATGTGATTTCTCTTCCAGCATTTCATGCTGCTGGATCACCAGCTTGCGGCACAGATAGATAATGACCAGGAAGAGCAGGAACAGGGCAATGGAATACAGCGCGTATAAAGTACTCTTGCGTTCCGCCATCTCAAGATTGTACAGACGTGCGTAGTCATCCAGCAACTGTCCGGATCGGTCCAGGTGTCCGTGCACCTCGCCTATTCTGCCTTGAATCAGCTCTGTGTGGACGGCAGCGGAATCCCAGGTGCTTTGCGCCCGCATAGACAACAGCTCCTGGCCTGTGCTTCCCCACTCTGCGAGCTGTTGCCGTGAACGCTCCATCTCCTGATTCAGCTCGGAGAGAAGCCGGCGGGCGGTTACGGTTCCGCTGGTTCGCTCCGCCAGCATAGAGACGCTGTAGCCGGCCATGTCAAGCCGCTGCCTCGCCTGGGCGGTATTGTCGCCGAACTCCTGGGCGAGCCGGACGAGATCACTGCCTGTGGTCTCTGCATCCAGCGCTTCTTGCAGAGCAAGCGCAGCCTGATGCAGATCGCGGTCAGCATTCAGAATCAGCTCGGAATTCTGATATACGTCATTGTACAGGGAACTGGTCAGGTTGTTGATGGATCGATCCTGGTACAGCAGGGAGGAGACGCTGATCCCAATCAGAAGGATGGAGCTCGAGGCGAAGCATATGATAAGTCTGCGTGTTTTTTTTCTCTCGGATGAACCTGCCATCAAATCCTCTCCCCGCATCTAACTTTGCGAAACTTCTTTGCTGCCGTATCTGGCATGCGGAACAGGCCTGCCATAATGATTTCATGCCTGCGGGAGACCGATTAAGCTAAATTCATCTATTCGCCCCTTGCGGCCTTCTGCTGCCGGTTTCCGTTCGTTGGAGCAGAAGAGATTAGGATACAAACTTTACTGACATCCAGATCAAGCATTATGTATGTCCTGCAACCGAACAAGATGAAGTTACGGCTCTTAAGTCCTATTACCCAACTTTTTTGCAAACGATACTCCTTTTTTGACAGGCACAAGAATAAGCCGCAGATCCCTTCTAAAAGGGGCTGCGGCTATTCCTGACCGTTTACCAGTTAGAGCTCTGAAGCTCCATTAATCGTTGCGCAGAGCGTTGATCGGACGCATCCGGGCTGCTTTGTTCGCGGGCATCATGCCGAATACTACGCCGATGAACAGGGAGAAGACGAAGGATATCATCACCGTGTTCCAGTCGGTTGCCACATTCATGGAGCTGTAATGACCGACGGCCCAGCTGATAAAGAGGCCGAGGCCTACACCGATGAGGCCACCGAAGCCGCTCAGGACTACAGACTCAATCATAAACTGCATGAGAATGTTGAGCTTCTTGGCTCCAATGGCTTTGCGGATACCGATTTCGCGGGTCCGTTCATTGACGGAGACAATCATGATGTTCATGATGCCGATGCCGCCGACGAGCAGGGAGATGCCGGCAATGCCCGCCAGAGCCATCGACAGGGTGTCACTGGTCTCCGATACGGTTTCCAGCATTTCCTGTGAATCGAATACTGAGTAGGAATTGTCGGCATAGTTGAATTTCTTGTCGAGCGAGGCTTCCAGCCTGGTTTTGGTGTCTGCTACAACGTCGGCGGAATCGGTCGTGACCGTGATCGAACGCACGCCTTTGCTTTGCAGAAAACGTTCCGCGGTCGAAATGGGGATCAGAATTTTCTCGTCGTTGGAGCCGCCCAGACTGGAGCCCTTGGATTCCAGCAGGCCGACGATCTTAAAGCTTCGGCCGTTAAGCTGGACGCTTTGTCCCACCGGGTCCCCGGTGCCGAACAGCGTCTGCGCGGTGTCGGAGCCGATCAAGGCAACCTTCTGCCGGTATTCGGTGTCGATTTCCAGCAGGAAGCGCCCGGACTGCACATGAAAATCCTGAACGGTTTCATAGGCGGGTGTGATGCCTTCCACCGATACCGTGGTGTTCTCGGTTCCGTGCTTGGCCGTCACATTGCCGCTGATAACGGGGGACACCCCCTCCACACCCTCGATATCGCCCAGGGCAAGCGCTTCTTCATAGGTAAGCGAAGTGGTTGCCCCGCGCCCCGTGATATTGACGGTCAACTGGTTGGTACCCAGCGAATTGAGCGACTCGGTAATCTGTGAGGTGGTCCCCTGGCCGATCGAGACCAGGGCAATGACCGATGATACACCGATAATGATCCCCAGCATGGTCAAAAAGGATCTGATTTTGCTGCTGAGGATGCTTTTCATGGCCATTTTCATGCTTTGGAACAGCATCATTGGTCGTTCCTCCGATCCTCTACGAGATTACCGTCATGGATGCGGATAATCCGCTTGGCCTGCTGGGCGATCTCAAGGTCATGCGTGATGAGGATGATCGTATGGCCCTGATGGTTCAGCTCGCGGATCATTTGCAGCACCTCTTGCCCGGTCTTGGTATCCAGAGCACCTGTAGGCTCGTCGGCGAGCAGGATCGGAGGGGTGCCCGCAAGTGCCCGTGCGATAGCGACGCGTTGCTGCTGTCCCCCGGACAGTTCGGAAGGGCGGTGATTAATCCGCTCCTCCAAGCCTACCCGGATCAGGGAATCTCGGGCGGCTTCCCGCCGCTCCTTGTAAGTCAGTCCGCGGTAGATCAGCGGAAGCTCCACGTTCTCGATGGCCGACAGCTTCGGCAGCAGGTTGAAGTTCTGAAAGATGAACCCGATTTTCTCGTTGCGGATCTGGGCAAGCTTGTTGTCCGACAGCTTGCGGACCTCCTGCCCGTCGAGAAAGTAGTCTCCTTCATTGGCCACGTCCAGACACCCCAGCATATTCATTAAAGTGGATTTGCCGGAGCCGGAGGGGCCGATAATGGCGACAAATTCCCCGTGCTCGATGGTGAAGCTGAGTCCCTTGAGAATGGTCATGGATTCACCGGCCATTGTATACCGGTGAATCATGTTCTCGACCCGGATGAGCGGTGATGCGCTGCTCATGGTCTGCCACCTCCGCCTCCGGGCATGCCGCCACCGCTGCCAGAGAAGCCGCCACCGCCACTGCCGCCGGTAAAGCTACCGCCGGTAAACCCGCCGCCCATACCTCCCATACCTCCCATTTGACCTTGCACAGCCTGGGAAGATGAGGTGTTGGTGGAGATTACGGTAGGAATGATGACTTCATCGCCTTCGCTGAGTCCGCTGACGATTTCAATCGTGCTCTCATCATGGATGCCGACTTCAACGGCTACCCGCGTCTGGCCGGTTGCGGTGCTTGTGCCGCCTGAGCCGCTGCGTCCGCCGGCCGCGCCTGTACCCCGGCCGCCGTAACCGCCCTGTCCGCCATATCCTCCGGAGAAGCCGCCGCTTGGCCGTTCGCCGCCCCCCGGGAACTCGCCGCTGGGCCGTTCACCGCCTCCGGGGAAGCCGCCTTCCGGCATTTCCCCAGCCGCAGGCGCCCCGCCCTGAGCCGCATCGCCCGCAGGCGCCCCGCCCTGAGCCGCATCGCCCGCCGGGGCCGCGCCTTCCGGAGCCTGCCCGCCGCCGGTTGCGTCGCCCGAAGCGGACGCATCTCCGCTGCCTTCCGCACTGGCAGGCACATTGACGTAATACTTGCCGTTCACTTCGCTTACCGCTTCGATCGGCACGGTAAGAACATCATTCTTCTCTTCAATGGTAATCGCGACCTCTGCTGACATGCCGACCAGCACGCCTGCCGATTCATTGAGACCAACGGTTACGTCAAAGAGGGATACCCCGTTGCTGGAGGTGCCTTCCTTGGCGATCTCAATCACTTTGCCGCTGAACTCCTGATCCTCCAGGGCATCCAGGGTAATCGTTGCAGCCTGATCCAACTTGACGCTTGGAATATCCAGCTCGTCCACCTGGACGGTTACGCTGAGGTTCTCGTAATCCGTCATTGTGAACAGCTCGGCGCCGTTCTGCGCCTGCTCGCCGTCCGTAATATTGACGGCCGTGATCGTTCCGTCCATCGGTGAGGTCAGCGGATCGGGAGGCAGCATATCCTCTTCAAGGTCGGCAATCGCCTCCTGCTGGTCCGCGATGTCGCTTTGCGCTTTTTCAATGGCTTTCTTTGCGTTCTTAAGCTCATCTTCGCCGGCATTATTCATCGCGAGCGTCTTGTAGCTCTCCTGCTTATCCGTAAGCTCCGTCTTGAGGCTCTCCAGCGATTTCTCGGCTTGCTTCATCTGATCGCTCATATCATTTGGGGCAAAGGTAATCAGCACATCGCCGGCTTTGACGGTATCGCCTTTCTTTACCATAACCTGATCGACTTCTCCGGCTTCCTTGGTGCGGACCGTCTCGGAGTTGATGGCCGAGACCGATCCGGAGCCCGAGACGCCGACAAGAATATTGCCTTTGGTCACTCTGGCGGTGTTAAGCTGGACAGCTCCGGCCGTGTTATGCGGGTCAGGCCACAGCACATAGGCCAGAATCCCGGCAGCGGCTGTGACAGCAATGATGCTTGATGTCCAAATCACTTTCTTCTTTTTCATTCCGATCCTCCATCTTGCTTAAAGTATAAGGCAGAGCGTGGACTTCCCTTATGAACCGCTTGGTGTGCCGCTACCTGTGCCGCCTTCTTGCGTTTCTGTTTCCGCTGTCGCTGCAGCTTTTACTGTCACGTTAATGGTGTAGCTCTGGCTGCCGAGCAAGGCGCGCTGGCCCTGGAATTCGTCGTACAGCTCCAGCCTGTAAGTTCCGCCGTTCAAGCTTTTGTACAAGGAATTGTCAATCGTAGTGGTATAGGTGCTGTAGCTGCCGACTGTAAGATCTGTACCCGTGCTTAAGGCTTTGTCAAAATACTGGCCGAACGGGTCAACGACACGCAAGACGAGCTTATGCTGATAGGTGCCCATCTGATAAGCCGTGTCCTGATCCAATTTGTAGTTGAAGGAAATGGCCAGCTTGCTGGTGCCCTGGGTCAGCTCGCCCGATGAACTGCCGACAGCAAGCGTATATGGATACATGGAAACGGAAGTCAGCGCAGCTGCGGGGGTGACAAGCGACGGACTCAGCGTCAGCGCGGCTGTGCTGACATAGCCGGCAGCTTCCGTTCCTGCAGAAGTCAGCTTGCCGCCGGCAACGGACTGGCTGACATAGAGCTGCAGGCCGGAGGTATTGACCGAGGCCGGTATTTTGGCCCAGAAGCTGACCAGCGTTTTGCCGCCGGGACTGGTGGATAGCTCCGACTGGTTCGCAGTGGCTTCAAACACCTCGCCGTTCACGCTTCGGAACTGTGCGTACAGCCGTGACAAATCCGCCTGCCGTGTTTCCTGGCTGTTCATTTCAAGCTCGGTATAAACGACGTTGGTGTCCGTGCCTTTGTAAACGGTCGTCACGCGTTCCGTCACGGCGGCTTTCTTACCGGCGGATGTTATGGTGAAGCCTTCTCCTGCGGCCAGAGGCGCGATGGCGGTGGTAGCCCCGTCTGCTGTGGTGAGCAGCAGGAACTGCTTGGTCTCGGTTCCGCTGACAGTCTGCAGGAGGATTTTGGCCTGCCCGAAGCTGAGCGTGTAAGGAATGCTGGCCAGTACCGAGAGCTCCGTGGCTGCGCCCGGTGCCAGCGTCGTGCCTGCATCTTCGCTATAGAGCTGGGAGGACGAAGTAAGATCGGTTCCATCCACCTTCAGAATGCCTGTCAGGGCAGGCAATGTTACCGTCTTGGAGGTAGAGTTGCGGATGGTCAGCTTGGCCTGGAGCAGATCCTTGCTGCCCCAAGGCAGGCGCTGCAGTGAATTCAGCGTTACGCCGAATGTGCCGTAATTATTGGTCACGCTGGTCTCGGCCGCCACGTGGGAATTAGTCTGCAGCGTATAAGGGATGCTGAAATAAGCGACAGGCAGCACTACTTTACTCGTGCTGTCGGTGCCGGCCGGTGGAACGACACGCAGCTGCAGCTTATCCTGCTTCAATTCCAGCGGAATGCTGGTATCCAGTGCAATTACTTGCTCTTCCAGCGGCTTCAGGGTCAAATTGTTGAAGGCGGTGGTTGTGACAGGGAAGCTGTAGCCTTCCGACGACTGTACCGAAAGCTCATATGCCGGAACAGCCACAGCCTTGCTGCCGGTGTTCTTGATGCGGAACTGGTAGCTCCATGCTGCGCTGCCGTTATCCGCAGAGACCGCCGCCTTTAACAGCTGCAGCTCAACGATGTTGCTGTCGATGGATACTTTCTTGGTATACCCGGCAGCGACGGTGAAGGAGGCATTGCTTGCGGCAGGCAACGAATAAGAGACTACCGGCAGATACAGCTTGAGCGACTCATCCAGCTTGGCAATCTGCAGCGTCATGCTCTTGGTGTTCATATAGGCCGGAATTTCGGTCATGAAATACAAGGTTTTCTTTTCCTGCGGCTGGATTTTGTACTCGGAGCTGCTCTCGTCCAGGGCAAGCGTGAACACGGAACCGCCGGAGGATTTCAGATACAGGCTGTAGCCGGGATCGGTGAGCACCTTGGTGCCCAGGTTGGTGACCGTGAGACCCACTTTGGCATAAGCTTTGCCGTTATAGTTGTAGATTTGCAGCGCAGAGGCCTGGGTAGTGGCGGGAATGCTGCCCAGAGTGATCTTGCGGCTCTCGCCCTGCAGCGCGGATAGTGAATAGTTGGCAGGGACGGTGAATGTGCCGATCCGCTGTTCGTAGTCGGCTGCGCTGAAGTTCCAGCCATACATATTGACTTTAAGTCCCTTGACGCTTGAGGCTTGTCCTATATTGGCGTAGTATGTAATACTCTTCGTTTCTTTGCCGGCAATCTTCTTCGTCTGGGCATCCGCCGATACCGCAAGTCCTTTAATGATGCTGCCTCCGGGAGTGAGTACCTTAGAGAAGTAGTTGGCCAGATTCACGCTGGTGCCTGCGGTATTGGTGTATGTCAGTGTATACGTGAGGATATTTCCGCCCTCCTGGGCCAAAATACCGACGTCGCTCAGCTTCACGCTGAACGACGAGCCGAGCTTCATGGCGCTGAGTCCCGCCAGCGTGGAGACCCCGGTCTGCGCGGCCGCTGTGGCTGCGGCAGCGGAAGACGCCGCTTCGGCCACAGTCCCGGCGGCAAAGCCCGGAAATTGACTGACGGCAATTGTACTGAGCAGCAGCAATACAAATGCCTTGCTTCGTTTATGCATGAATTTCCCTCCCTGTTAACAAGCCGGTGCTATCCGATAAGCGCAGTAGGGTTATTCGGTTAACCCGGCTTTTTCCATCTAGAAAATTAGCAAAGCAGGCTGAACGTAAGCTGAAAAAGATGCCATGAAACCCTTCTGAAACTTAAAGGGACCTTAAAGCCAGATAAAAATTGCCCTAATTTTGATTCGTGCAGCGTCTCCTTGGAAATAATGGCATGGTGGGAGACCTGATCCCGGAGCGGCGATTTTCTTCTGCCTCATACAGAAGCGGGCTGCCCCTATAAGGGCGTCATTGCCGCTTTTGCTTGTCAAACCGGCGTTATTTGCATATAATGAGTAGCATATCTTTGAACTGCTTTGTCCGCTGCAGGCGGACAATACCGAAAAGATGCATTGATGGAGACAAGTAGTCAGCGACTGGCTCGACAGGGAGGAAACGCCGGAGATTGAGAGCGTTTCTGGGCAATAAGCGCTGCCGAAATTCACTCCGGAGCAGTTCCCTGAAATCCGCTCAGGCATGAGGCTGAGGGGTGCAGTAGGGGATACCGGCCGCAGACCGTTATTTCTGGCAAAGTGAGACGGGTGTTTTTCCGTAAGGGTGGTTTGTCACCTTAAATGTACGGAGACCTGTCTAATTAGGGTGGTACCACGGTCTCTTCGTCCCTTAGCGATGAAGAGGCCTTTTTGCGTGGATTAAGATGAATGAAGGGGGCAGAACGAAAGTCATGAAAGAAAAACTGGAAGCACTGAAAGTGGAGGCGCTGGCGAAGCTGCAGGAAGTTACCGATCCGCAGACGCTCAACGACCTGCGCGTCAAGTATTTGGGCAAGAAGGGTGAACTCACGGAAGTATTGCGCGGCATGGGCGGACTGAGCGCGGAGGAGCGTCCGGTCATCGGACAGGTGGCCAATCTGGTGCGCAGCGCTATTGAAGAGGTCATCTCGGCCAAGCAGGAGGCCTTTGTGCAGCAGGAGACGCAGGCGCGTCTGCAGGCGGAGAAGGTGGATGTTACGCTGCAGGGCCGCACATTGCCGCAGGGGGGACTGCATCCTTTGAGCCGCGTAATCCGCGAGATCGAGGATATCTTCATCGGCATGGGCTACCGGGTAGCTGAAGGTCCTGAAGTGGAAACGGATTTCTACAACTTCGAGGCGCTGAATCTGCCGAAGAACCATCCGGCACGGGATATGCAGGATTCCTTCTATTTGACTGAGGATCTGCTGATGCGAACCCAGACGTCTCCGGTGCAGATCCGCACCATGATGGCGATGAACGGGGAGACTCCGGTCAAAATCATCTGTCCCGGCAAGGTATTCCGCCGCGATGACGATGATGCGACGCATTCCTTCCAGTTCCATCAAATTGAAGGCCTGGTCATCGGCAAGAACATCCGCATGAGCGACTTGAAAGGCACCCTGCAGCAGTTCGTGACCGAAATGTTCGGTCCGCACACGCGCATCCGGCTGCGCCCGAGCTTCTTCCCGTTCACCGAGCCGAGCGTTGAGGTGGATGTCAGCTGCTTCAAATGCGGCGGCGACGGCTGCCGGCTGTGCAAGCAGAGCGGCTGGCTGGAGATTCTGGGCGCCGGCATGGTGCATCCGAATGTGCTGCGGGCAGGCGGCTATGATCCGGAAGTTGACAGCGGATTCGCCTTCGGCATGGGCGTGGAGCGGATTGCGATGCTGAAGTACGGCATTGACGATATCCGCAATTTCTATATCAACGATATGGGATTCGTGAAGCAATTCAAGGGAATCTGAGCGTAATACCAAATAAAGCAATGTAAAGGAAGTGTGCGGACATGAAAGTATCAACCGAATGGCTCGGTGATTATATATCGCTCGAAGGCGTCGCCGCCGAAGAGCTGGCAGAGAAAATTACTGCCGCCGGCATTGAGATCGACGGCGTGGAACGCCGCAATAAAGGGTTGTCCGGGATTGTGGTCGGCTATGTCAAATCCAAAGAAAAGCATCCCGATGCCGACAAGCTGAATGTATGCGTGGTCGATGCGGGACAAGGCGAGGACCTGCAGATAGTCTGCGGCGCGAAGAATGTGGCTGCAGGCCAGAAGGTTCCGGTTGCCCTTGTCGGCGCCAAGCTGCCGGGTCTGGAGATCAAGAAGGCCAAGCTGCGCGGCGTATTGTCCCAGGGCATGATCTGCTCCGCCAAGGAGCTGGGCATGAACGACAAGCTGCTGCCCAAGGAGCAGCAGGAAGGCATCCTCGTGCTGCCTGAGAATACGGAGATCGGCCAGGATATCCTGAAGGTGCTCGGCCTCAGCGATGAAATCATGGAATTCGATCTGACACCGAACCGCTCCGACTGTCTCAGCATGATCGGCGCAGCCTATGAGGTCAGCGCGATCCTGGGCCGCGAGCTGAAGCTGCCGGACCCGGCGGCGGAGCTGGTGGAAGCCGGAGGGCCTGCCGCAGAGCTGGTCAGCTCCAGAATTGATAACGAAGAGCTGAGCTCGCATTATGCGCTGCGGTATATTTCCGGCGTGAAGCCGGGACCTTCCCCGCTGTGGATTCAGAACCGGCTGATGGCGGCCGGTGTTCGCCCGATCAATAACATTGTGGACATCACCAACTATGTAATGCTGGAATACGGCCAGCCGCTGCACGCATTTGACGCCGACAAGGTTGCCGGCGGTGTACTGGGTGTACGGCTTGCCCATGAAGGCGAAACGCTGGTTACGCTGGACGGCCAGGAACGCAAGCTCGAGCCGCACATGCTGGTCATCGCCGATGCCGAGAAGGCAGTTGCTCTGGCCGGTGTGATGGGCGGTCTGGATACGGAGGTTACGGATGACACCGTGAATATTATCCTGGAATCCGCCAAGTTCGACGGGGGCACCGTCCGCAAGACCTCGCGCCAGCTGGGCCTGCGCTCGGAGGCTTCGCTGCGCTTCGAGAAGGAAGTGGACCCGAATGCCGTCATTCCGGCGCTGAACCGGGCTGCCGTGCTGATCGCACGCTACGCCGGAGGTTCTGTGCATGAGGGTATCTCCCAAGCGGGCGGCGCAGAAGTGCAGGAGAGCATTCTGACGCTATCGCTGGAGAAGCTCAATCATTATCTGGGTACAGAGCTGTCCTTGCTGGAAGTGAAGACGCTGTTTGGCCGTCTGCATTTCAAATGCGGCGACGCTGCCCAGGGAATCGTCGAAGTGCAGGTTCCTACCCGGCGCGGAGACATTACGGCAGATGTGGACCTGATTGAAGAAATTGCCCGCCTGTACGGGTACGACAACATCCCGACTACGCTGATTGAAGGGGTCACCACCCCGGGAACGCTGACACGCGAGCAATTTGTGCGCCGTGAGCTGCGCAAGCTGCTGGCGGGCGGGGGCTATCAGGAGGTAATGGGCTATTCCTTCATTCAGCCTGAGCAGAGCAAGCTGTTCCCGGCACTGTCCGGCGGACGTCATGCCTTGAAGCTGGCGATGCCGATGAGCGAGGAGCGCAGCGTGCTGCGCACGACATTGCTTCCGCAGCTGCTGGATATCGCCCTGTACAACAGCAACCGCCGGCAAAGCGATCTGGCGCTCTTCGAGCTTGGAAACATTTTCTTCACAGATGAAGAGGAACTCACACGCCAGCCGCAGGAGCTGCCTGTATTGGGACTGCTGCTTACCGGTAACCAGGGGGCGAAGCAATGGAACGGCTCTGCCCGTCCGGTGGATTTCTATGATATCAAGGGCGCTCTGGAAGCTGTGTTCGCCTATCTGGGCCTCAGTGACCGGATTGTCTATGAAGGCGACGCTCCCCAGGATTATCATCCGGGCCGCTCGGCGTCGGTATATCTGCTCGGGGCCGAAGGCCGCCTGAAGCTGGGAACCATGGGCCAGGTACACCCGGAGCTTACCCGCAAGCTCGACCTGGAGGATACCTATGTGGCTGAAGTGCTGCTGCAGCCATTGTACGACAATGCGCGGACAGCGCTTCAATACAGCGAGCTGCACCGCTTCCCGGGCATGGAACGGGACATTGCGGTAGTGGTTGGCGAAGAAGTGCCGGCCGGCCATTTGCTGGCGGCGATCCGTGAGCATGGCGGTACGCTGCTGCAGAATGTCCAGGTGTTCGACGTGTATACGGGCGGCAAAATGGAAAGCGGCAAGAAGAGCGTGGCTATCTCCCTGCTCTACCGTCATACCGAGCGCACACTGACCGATGAGGAAGTCGGAGAAGTGCATGAAGGCGTCGTCGCAGCCCTTCAGCAAACTTTTGGCGCAGAATTAAGAAAATAGCAGGAAAAGAACAAAGCCGCAGCGAATCCTTAACAACCGGGATCCCTGCGGCTTTGTTTGCTTATGGAATCTGTAAGTGCGAAGGCTTTGCGGGAAGATAAATGCCCGGTCAGGGTAATCCTTGAGTGAACGCATTTTTGCCAAACCTTCAGTATTGACGCTACAATAGAAGAGTATAAGCCAGCTAGAATCCGCACACATCTAAAGGAGGGCACAACTGTGGCTATGGACCGGATCAGTGTCGCCGTGGAGATATACGGAACTTCCTATAAACTTGTCGGTAGCAGTACAGAATATATGAAACAGGTGGCCCGTTATGTGGACGAGCATATGCGGGCGATTTCGAAATCGCATTCCAGACTGGACACGCCGCGGATCGCCGTACTGGCGGCGGTACATATGGCCGAGCAGGCCGTCCAGGTTCAGGACCTGCGGAATGAACTGAACATGCTGACCGGCGAGCGGACGGAGCTGCGGGCCGACGTGGCCCGCCTTCAGGAAGGGCAGAAGCAGCGGCAAGAGCAAATCGAGCGGCTGGAAGCAGCAGCCAAGGAAGAGGCGGCGCGGCTGATTGCCGCCGCCGAAGAAGAGCGTAAAGTCTATCTGGATCAGCAGGAACAGGAACGCAAGCAGCATGCAGAGCAGCTGCGGGAGGCAGAGCTTGCTGCAGCCGCGGCGCGCGATAAGCTGACCGCCGAGCTGCGGTCCCGGGAGTCGGAGCTGAAGGAGCTGCGGATCTCACTCGAACGGGAGCAGGCGGAACTGCGCGAAAGCCACCGGCTGGAGCTGAAATCGCTTGAAGAGGAGCGGCTGCGGCAGTTCGAGGAGATGAAGACCGCGCATGCGCAGGAGCTAGAGCAGCTGCGCAGTACGCTGGAGCAAGAGCAGGCGGAGCGGATCACTCATCTGGAGACGGAGCTTACCGGAACGCGGGATACGCTCACAGCCGAGCTTGTGGAGACCCGCACCGCGCTGAGCAAGGAGCTGGCCGACACCAAAGCCGGGCTGGAGAAGGAGCTTGCGGAAGAGCGCGAGGCGCTGACCAAGGAGCAGACGAAGGTCAGAGAGCTGCGCCAGTCGCAGGGAACGCAGGAGCACCGGCACAAGCAGCAGGTGCAGGAGCTGGAGAAGCAGCTCGGCGAGCTGCGCGGCGGCAACAGCCAGCTGCAGTCGCGGCTGCGGGCAGCCGAAGCGGCACTGAAGAGCGAGCGCGAAGCCGGCGCTACCTTGCTGGCGCAGTACGAAGCCGTGCTGCAGCGCGAGGAACAGCTTGCACAGCAGCTTGAAGCGGCAGCCGGCCAGGAGGCACAGCTGCGGGAAGAGCTGGCGGGACTCGGCCGCCAGTATGAAGGGGTCCGCGTGGAAGCGGACAGCCTGAGACAGTCGCTGCAGGAAGCACAGCATAGAATCGCTGGACTGAAGGATGAGCTGCAGTCCAGCGAAGAGCTTGGCGCGATGCTGAGCGAGGAGCTGGATGAGCAGCGGCTGCGCCAGGAAGAGGCGGCGCAGGAGGCCGATTCTCTGCGTAAGCAGCTTGAAGACAGCCGGGAGCGCCTGCGTTCTGCGCAGGAAGAGCTGCGGGCAGCGAGCGAAACCGGCAGCCTGCTCAGCGAAGAGCTTGAGGGGCTGCGGCTGCGCGCCGATGAATCGCGCCGGGAAGCGGAAGGACTCCGCGCGGAACTGGAAGAGAGCCAGGAGAAGCTGGAGCGGATGCGCGGCGAACTGAAGCAGGCAGCTGCCGGCTCGGCCGAGTGGAAGGCGCTGGCAGACAAGCAGATGGAAGACATCGGCGAGCTGGAGATGAGCCTGCTGGAAGCGCAGGAGCAGGCTTCCGTGCTGCAGCGGGAGCTGGAGGAGCTGCGCCGCACAGCCGCCGGCGAGGCGGAACGCCTTGGGCGGGAGGCGGCGCTGCGCGCCGAAGCCGAGCGCGAGAGCGAAGTGCGGGGAGCCGCTGCCGCCAAGGCAGAGGCAGAGCTTGCGGATCTGCGCGGACGCTATGAAGAGCTGATCGCGCAGTATGATGAAGTGCTCCAGGAAGGCGAACGTGTCCAGGAGCGGTATGAGCTGCTGGAGGCGGAGCGCGAGGAAGCGGCCCGCCGGATGGAGGAGCTGGCCGAAGCAAGCCGGGAAGCCGCCGCTGCAGCTGCCGATCAGCAGGAAGCGCTGCGGGAGAGCCGCGAGCTCGAAGCGGCCTGGAAGCAGCAGCTGGAGGAGCTGAAGCAGCGGGAGCGGCAATGGAGCGAGAGCGAAGCCAAGCTGCGCGAGGAAATGGAGATCTGGCAGGAGGAAGCAAGCGCGGCCGAAGCGGAGAACGAATCGCTGAGCCGTGCCCGCAGTGAGGCGCTGCAGCAGCTGGCCGAGATCGGTGAGAGCTACGAGCTGGCGCAAGGGCAGCTGCGGCTGCTTCAGGCGCAATTCGAGGTGCGCGAAGGTGAGCTGGGCAAGCTGTCCCAGGAACATCGCAGTCTGCAGGCGGAATATGCCAAGCTGCAAACTGAATATAATGAATGGATTCAACTGATCGAACAGGACAGTTGAATGGCGGACGCAGGCGCAAGTGGAGGCGGCCCCGGACAGTGAGTTCACTGTCCGGGGCCGCTCTCTTATGATGGTAAGAAAGTACGAGGCCGAATAGATAGCCCGGACCGGCCGAAGGCCTGCTGCAGCAAGGGGGACAGCCGGGCAGGACCAGAGAACGAAGTTTGTCGAAAAATGCAAAAATATGATGCGGTAATACTTAAAATTCATTATAATTAAAGCTATTATATTAACGGTCAGAAGTAGGGGATTTCCATCATTTTTGTTAACGAGGCACAAAATGCAGAAATTTGGCATCGCAGGATACTCACCGGATATTGGGTGCTGGTTATGGTGATGATGGCCGCACAGCTGATATTTGTGCTGACCACCGGGGCGGGTGAAGTGAAGACGGTCCTGATCCCGAGCCAGGGGCATTTATTTATCGCCTGCAACGTGCTGATCATGATATCCATGATTGCCGCCGAAATGTGGCTGCGTTCTTCCTGGCAGTATCACAAGCAAGCGGTAGTCGGCTGCGGATTTGCGGTGTCGTATCTGATGTATTTTGTGCTGGAGCCCTTTATCGACGGGGCGCAGATGACCCTGATGATGCCGATTATGATCGCCCTTGTCTATTTCGACCGGAAGCTGCTCAACATTCTGGGAGCGTTCAGCCTGCTGTTCTATACAGCGGTCTACTTCGGACTGGAACGTCCGCTGCTTGACAAGCCGCTGCTGGAATTTCTGATGGTGGAATGCGTCTTCATCGTATTTGCGCTCCTGGCCCAAGCGGTGATTATTCGCGCACGGGAGGTGCGCAGCCATGTGGAGCAGCTGACGAAATCGGAGCAGGAGCTGATGGTCGAGCGGGCCATCTCGGACAAGCTGCTGAAAGTGGATGCACTGACCGGCCTGTACAATCATAAATCGTTCCATGAATATCTGGATTCGCTGCTGGAGCAGTGTGAGAGCAACGGGCTGCGGCTCCAGCTCGCGCTGTTTGACATCGACAGCTTTAAGCAGGTGAACGACACCTACGGACATTGGGTCGGCGATCTGGTGCTGAAGGAGCTCGCCGGCAAGGTAGGCTCAATGATTGCCCCTAATGATTTTGCCGCCCGGTACGGGGGCGAGGAATTTGCCGTCATTTTCACCGATAAGAGCTTCCAGGAAGCTCTGGCCGCCGCCGAGGAGCTGCGGGCCGGGATTGCCTGCATGGAGCATCCGTATGCCGGCGGCAGGCCCATCACGGTCAGCATCGGCATATGCGACTATGTGACCGGCTACGGCAAGGAGCTGTTGTTCCGCAAGACAGACCGGGCTTTATATGAAGCCAAGCACGGCGGCAAAAATAAGGTTGTATCCGCCGCCTGTATTCCCGAGGATGATCCGCTTGTGTCATATGCATAAGCCCCGGTGCCTGCTTAGGCCAATGTGGCAAAACCCCCTGCAGCCGGTTAACCGGAGGCAGGGGGTTTTGCTGCGGGGCAAGTTATTTGGATTTACCTGCTTCAAACGGTGTTGAGACCGGCAGGAAGAGGTCGATAATTCCGATCACGAGTGCCGCCAGCAGCGCGCCGAGGATGGAGACGCTGACACCGCTGACCACAAACTGTGCGATCCAGATCACGAGGGCGCTGACCAGAAAGCCCACGATGCCACGCCCGAAGGGCGTTGTTTTCTTGCCGAAGATGCCTTCGATGATCCAGCCAAGCAGAGCGATAACGAGGGCGAGCACAAGCGCGCTCCAGAATCCGCCGATGGTAAACTGCGGCACTATCCAGCCTACGACGAGCAGCACAATCGCTGACACGATGAAACGGACGACATGACCGAGAAATTTCACTGTTCGTAACCTCCTTTGGCCTTTTTCGCTTTAGGATATGTGCAATGATTATTGTGGCCTGAACACGCCGCTTTATGCCCAGCAATCATGCCCAAATAGCGCAAATGGGCCGTATTAGGTATAATGGAAGCATCTATGAAGGGAGCAGTGACGTTAATTGGACGATAAAATTCTGCACACGCTTGAATACCGCAAAATTTTAAATAAATTAGTACAGCATGCCCAGACCTCAATGGGAAAGCAGGCGTCGGAGGAGCTGCGGCCATCGGGCGATTTCGAAGGGGTCAAGAAGCTGCTGCAGGCTACCGATGAAGGGGCGACGGTTGACCGGCTGAAGGGTATTCCGACATTTGGCGGAATCAGCGATATCCGTCCTGCGCTCAAGCGGGCTTCGATCGGCGGCATGCTTGGCACGCATGAGCTGCTTGCCGTAGGCAATACCATTCACGGGGGACGCCGGATCAAGCGCTTTGTGGCGGCGATGCACGAGGAGGAGAAGGTAGAAATCCTGTTCGCCTTGAGCGATCTGCTCTCCGAGCAAAAGCCGGTGGAGGATGCCATCAAGGCATGCATCAGCGAGGATGCCGACATTCTGGATACAGCCAGCCAGGAGCTGGCCAATATCCGCCGGGAGCTGCGCGGCGGTGAAGCCCGCATCCGCGAGAAGCTGGACTCGATGATCCGTTCATCCTCGGTCGCCAAGATGCTGCAGGATCAGCTGATTACGATCCGCGGCGACCGCTTCGTGATTCCGGTGAAGGCGGAATACCGCTCCCACTTCGGCGGCATCGTGCATGACCAATCCGGTTCCGGGGCCACCCTGTTCATCGAACCGGAGTCCATCGTGGCGATGAATAACAAGCTGCGGGAGACGCGGCTGCGCGAGGAGCGCGAGATCGAGATCATCCTGCACCGTCTCAGCGCGCTGGTCGGCGGAATCGCAGAAGAGACGGCCTACGATATCGACATTCTTGGAGAACTGGATTTCATCTTCGCCAAGGCGCGGCTTGCCCGCGATATGAAGGCGACCCAGCCGCGGATGAATGACCGCGGCTATCTGAAGCTGCGCAAGGGGCGGCATCCGCTGATTCCTGCCGAGGCGGTCGTGCCGCTCGATGTGGAGCTCGGCAATCAATACAGCTCCATTATTGTTACCGGCCCCAATACCGGCGGGAAGACGGTCACGCTGAAGACGATCGGACTGCTCAGCCTGATGTCGATGTCCGGCCTGTTCATTCCGGCCGAGGAAGGCAGCCAGATGTGTGTATTCGATGCAATCTATGCCGATATCGGCGACGAGCAGAGTATTGAGCAGAGCCTCAGTACCTTCTCCAGCCATATGACCAATATTATCTCCATTCTGAAACGGATGACGCCGAAGAGTCTGATCCTGCTGGATGAAGTCGGTGCGGGAACTGACCCGGCGGAGGGCTCGGCGCTGGCGATTGCCATCCTGGAGCATATCCACCGCCTGGAATGCCGGATGGTAGCAACGACGCACTACAGCGAGCTGAAGGCTTATGCCTATGAACGCAAGGGCGTCATCAATGCAAGCATGGAGTTCGACGTAGAGACGCTCAGCCCGACGTACCGGCTGCTTGTCGGCGTACCCGGCCGCAGTAACGCCTTTGCGATTGCCGAGCGCCTGGGCATGCCGGGCTCCATTCTGGACCATGCCCGCGGGGAAGTGAAGGAAGAGGATATGCGCGTGGAGCATATGATCGCTTCGCTGGAAGAGAACCGCCTCAGAGCGGAGAACGAACGCGAGAAGGCAGAGCTGAGCCGCCGCGAGGCGGAGGAATTCAAGCGCCGTCAGCAGCAGGAGCTGGAGAAGCTGGAAAGCCAGCGCGACAAGCGGCTGGAGAAGGCTGAGAAGGAGGCCGCCGACCTTGTGGCCAAGGCGCGCAAGGAAGCCGAGGAGATCATCAGCGATCTGCGCCGCCTGGCGATGGAGGAAGGGGCCTCCGTCAAGGAGCATAAGCTGATCGAGGCCCGCCGCCGTCTGGACGAAGCGCAGCCTGCCCCTCGGCAGAAGCAGCCGGTCCGCAGTGCCAAGGCGCCGCAGCAGCTGCAGCCGGGCGATGAGGTCCGGCTGCCGAGCGTCAATCAGAAGGGCTACATTGTTGAGCTCAGCGGCACGAAGGAAGCCGTCGTGCAATTCGGCATCATGAAGATGAAGGTCAACATCGCCGATCTGGAATTTATGGCTTCGGCGCCCGACAATCCGCCGCCGGCCAAGCGGGCGACGACACTCAAACGCTCGCGGGACGAGAATATCCGCTCGGAGCTGGATTTGCGCGGTGCGAATCTGGAGGAAGCGCTGCTGGAGACCGACCGTTTTATCGACGAGGCCTTTCTGGGCAACCTTGGACAGATTTATATTATCCACGGCAAAGGGACAGGCGTCCTGCGCTCAGGGATTCAGGATTATCTGCGCAAGCACAAGCATGTCAAAAGCTACCGGCTCGGAAATTACAATGAGGGCGGCGCGGGTGTGACCGTGGCTGAACTGAAGTAGCGGCTGGGAGATCCGGCAGAAAGAGGGAACGATGCAAGAGAATATCGACCAATTGCTGGCTCATCCGCTTGGATCGCTGCTGGGGTACTTTGCCGTGGCCGTGCTGGGGCTTGTGGTTTTCCTGTCTTTTTTCGAAATGGTCACCAAATATAATTGCTGGGAGGAAATCCGCAAAGGCAATCTTGCCGTGGCCATGGCTACCGGAGGCAAAATTTTCGGTATCTGTAACATTCTGCGCTTCAGCATTGAATCGGGAATTTCGATTTACGATACGATGAAATGGGCGGTGGTCGGATTTCTGCTGCTGCTGCTGGCTTATTTCCTGTTTGAATTTCTGACGCCGGTCTTCTCTATAGACGATGAGATTGCGCAGGACAACCGGGCGGTCGGATTGACGGCGATGCTGATTTCAGTCTCACTGTCGTATGTGATCGGGGCCGCTATTTTTTGAATAAGAAGGAGATTACGACAATGGATACAACAGTATGCCCTTGGTGTCATACAGAAATTGTGTGGGATGAGGAAATTGGACCCGAGGATACCTGCCCGCACTGCAACAATGAGCTGTCCGGCTACCGGACGATTACCGTAGGGGCGGATGATCTTGAGGATGAAGAGGATGAGTCCGACGATAGCTCCGTCCAGGATCATATCAGCGATGACAAGCTGTGGGATGACGAGGATAAGGAAGCGGTAGTGCCGATCTTTAACACGGTCACCCAGTTCGGCGACGATTATGATCCGGCAGCATACGAGCTCAGTGTGGCCGCTGTACTTGCTGCGCAGCTTGAAGCGCCCGAATGCCCGCAGTGTCATGAATTGATGGTCATGTCCGGCAAGCAGCCGGTGACGTCATTCGAAGGGGCAGTGCCGGAAGCGATGAACGGACGCCCTGTGCTTGAGGCCCCGTTTGCGCTGAATCTGTACATTTGTCCTTCCTGTTTCCACGTGCAGCACAGTCTGGCCCAGGAAGACCGCGTCCGGTTCGTGCGCCATTTGAGCGGCAAATAAGGACGGGCACATGCTTGCTCCCGCTTCAGGGCATATTAATGCCGATATGTCCTGGAGGAAGGGGAGATGTGCGAGATGAAAGGCTCAATCCGGAGCCAGGCCCCGCTGCTGCTGGGCGTTAACGGGCTATTTGTGCTGGCCAATGCGCTGGCAGGCACTTTTCTGAACGTATATTTGTGGAAAAGCCGGCAGGATTTCGTCATGATCGGCTGGTTCGCGGTCAGCCAGCAGCTGGCTGTCGGCCTCAGCTTCTGGCTGGGCGGCAAATGGGTCAAAGAACGAGGCAAAATGAACGCCCTGCGGCTGGGAATCGCCGTTTCGGGCTTTTTTTATTTACTGGTGCTATGGCTGGGGACGGACGCCGCGTACTATATATGGCCGCTCGGCTGTACACTCGGCATTTCCACCGGATTGTTCTGGCTCGCCTTTAATACGCTGTATTTCGAAATTACCGATGCGAAGAACCGGGATTTCTTTAATGGCTGGATGGGACTGCTCGGTTCATTTACCGGCATTGCCGGACCCTGGGTCTCCGGGCGGATCATTACATGGCTGCAGGGCGCCCGCGGCTACCGTACCGTGTTCACTCTTGCTTTGTGCATTTACGGGCTTGCGGCAGTGCTCAGCTTTTTTCTGAAAAAGCGTAAAAGCGGCAGCGCCTATATCTGGCTGGAGCCTTGGCGGGAGCTGCGCCGGAAGGAAAGTCCCTGGCGGACAGCTGCGGTTGCCCTGATGTTCGAGGGGATGCGGGAAGGCGTATTCTCATTCCTGATCGGCCTGCTGGTATACATAGCCACCCGGGAGGAGAGCAAGCTGGGGCAATTTGCGCTTCTGACTTCGGCGGTATCACTCGTCAGTTATTATGTGGCGGGCAAGTATTTTAAGTCCCGCTTCCGGTCCCAGGGCATGCTGGCCGGGGGACTGCTGCTTGTAGCCGTTATTGTACCGCTACTCTGGAAGGTAAGCTTCGGGACACTGCTGGTCATGGGCATCGGAACCTCGCTGTTCCTGCCGCTCTACGTACTGCCGATCACCTCGGTCAGCTTTGATCTGATGGGCCGGGATGCAGACAGTGTGGATAAACGGGTGGAACTGGTCGTCCTAAGAGAGCTTAGCCTGATGTGCGGACGCCTCGCGGGGATGTTCATCTTTATAGGGGTCCTGTCGGTGAATGACTCCCGGCATGTCATTACGCTCCTGCTTCTCGGCCTTGGGGCGGCTCCGCTGGGCAGCTGGCTTGTGCTGCGGCGTCCGCTGCGGGGAGGTAACCTCTAATATAGCGCAGCGTAGGATAGGCAACCCCGATAGCTGAGCAAGGCACATAAGGGCACAGGCCCGGGCGACTATTCCGCCCGGGCCTGTGCTTGTTTAAGTTGTCATACCGTTTGGGGTGACGGCTTGGCCGGCCGCGTCAGCGAGAACAGCTCCAGCTCGGGCCTGTTCATTCCAGTAAGCGTATCGGCCAGTAGTTCAGCCGCTATCATGCTGTAGACGGTTCCGTTGCCTCCGTAACCTTCAATAAAGTAACAGTTCGGATAATCCGGATGCGGCCCGATGAAGGGCAGTCCGTCCCGGGTGGTCCCGAACACCGCTCCCCAGGCATATTCGGCCTCGACGATGCCCTGAAGCTCGGGAAACAAGGCCTCCACCTCCTCCAGCAGCCGCTTGCTCTGGGACAGCACACGGACCTCGCGGCGCTGCGGATCGGTCAGGGTCTCATCCTTGCCGCCGGCAATAATCCGGCCGTCATGGGTCATGCGCAGATACAAGTAGGGGCGGGCGGTTTCCCAAATCAGACTGCGTTCATGCCATTTGGGCTCTATCCGAAGCGGCCGGGTCATAATTGCATATGTATTGACCAGTTCTGCACCCCGGTCCTTCTTCATTTCCTGGGTTTCATAGCCCATGGAGAAGACAACTTTGCGTGCATAAATGCGTCCATGCTCTGTATGGCAGACGACTCCGGCATCGCCGTACTCCAGCCGGCGGGCCTCGGTATGCTCATAGATGCGCACGCCGGAAGCATGGGCCTTGTCCAGCAGCGCATGAACCATCCGGAACGGATTGGCTTCGGCGTCTCCCCGGGAGTACAGGCCGCCCGGTTTGGAGAAGGAATAGCGTCCGGCTATATCGGATTCCTCCCAGAACTCCGAGTCAAAGCCATGGGCCACCAGGTTCTCATGCTCCTGCCGCAGCAACTTGACATCCTCTGCTGTACTGGCATAAAGGAGACTTGGGCGTGCGGTGATATAGGGATTGATATTCAGTTTATCCTGCAGTTCCAGAATGCCTTTGATGCTGCTCTGGCACAAACGGTAGAACAATACGCCCTTGTCTTTACCGAAGGTATTGATGCACGCGGTTAGAGATTTGTCGTTTGCTACCTGAAGCAGCCCTGTGTTTGCCTGGGAGCTGCCTCCGGCGACCTTTCTTTTCTCGATAACAACGGTATGTGCCCCGCTCTCCGCCAGACGGTATGCCATCATTGCCCCGCTCATACCCGCGCCGACAATCAGACAGTCGCAGTGAAGGTCTCCTTCAGGCTGGGGGTAAGACGGAATAACCGGCAGAGTGTGTTCCCAAGGGATGCGTCCGCTGAATAAATTCATAACTGGTTCTCTCCTTTTAGACCGTTCGCCACGGTAGTATTGGCGGCTCATTTCACTCTCATGCGCACTGGATTCAGGTGGCTGGAGAACGTGATGTAAGGCGCTAAGAATGTACCTTTAAGCACATAAAGATCGGAGCACGCGGCATAATAAGCCTGCTTGAACATTTTGAAGGGAGGATTCACGCACATGCATTCCGCAAATATGCAGCCGCTCAGCGGCAAGGAACTGGAGTATATCGCCGATTCTATTTCCAATGAGGATCTGTTGATTAAGCAGCTGGCCGCAACGGCCGGGGTCACACAAAATGCGACTGTCCACCAAATCTGCGTACAGCAGATCAACAGCCATACCCGTCATATGAATACACTGGTTCAATTGATGCAGCAGCATCAGCAATACGCACCGACACAGCCGCAATAATTATAACTAAGAACATGAGGAGGTAATCACGTGTACGCACAAAACGGAACCGCATTTATGGCGGATGAAGATTTGCTCAATACGGTGCTGGCGGATTTAAAACGGACGGTCCGCGAATATTCGACAGCAGCCACAGAATCCAACTGCCCTGTCGTCCGGCAAACGTTCAATGAGCTGACCATGGATACACTGCGGCTGCAGGGGGATCTGTATACACAGATGTCGCAGCTCAACATGTATACCGCTCCCGGCAAAGCGCTACGTCAGGATATCGACAAGCAGCTCCAGACGGCGCAGCAGACGCAAACCAAATGCCAGCAGTTCGTGCAGCAGAAGACTGGCGGAGCCGGGGCGTATGCCCATCCGGCCAACGTTCAGGCCCATCAGCCCAATGTGCAAAACCCTTACTATATGTAACCCTGCGGCTTATGCAGTGAAGCACTGGGCGGGATGAACGCTGTGAGGGTGAACGTGCCGGTCCATTCGCTGTAATCTACGTCCGTTCCTTCCGGAGACCCGGGAGGAGCGGGCGTTTTTGTGCTGATGTCGGGATAGGTAATGCATCCCCCGGAACACTCGTTTTGAGGGAAGGGTTCAGGTAATCCGCGCCGGATTTGAGAACAGGTTGAGCATACCCGGGAATCGCCGCCGGGCATATTTTAGTTTGCAGAGTTGCCTGTTTCATGTCATATTAATACTAAACTCTTTTCGCGGTGGTGTGCTGCAGCCCTGCTGCACCGGCACACATGCAAGGCGAATAATCCGGAGGGAAGGCATGCGGGAAATGGATGAACTGAAGCAAAAGGTGCTGGAACTGCTCAAGGAGGATGCGCGTACCTCTACAGAGCTGATGGCTACGCTGCTTGGGGCCGAAGAAGAGGATATCAGGACGGCCATCGAACAAATGGAGCAGGATCATGTCATTGTGAAATACACCACGGTGGTCAACTGGGACAAAGTGGACGATGAGCGCGTGACGGCGCTGATTGAGGTGCAGATTACTCCGGAACGAGGCCGGGGCTTCGAGGGGATTGCCGAACGGATTTACATGTATCCTCAGGTCAAATCCGTGTATTTGATGTCCGGCGCTTTCGATTTGCTCGTGGAAGTGGAAGGCCGCAATTTGCGCGAGGTGGCGAACTTCGTCTCCGAGAAGCTGTCTCCGATTGATTCGGTGCTGTCCACCAAGACCAATTTCACTCTCAAAAAATACAAGCAGGACGGTATCATCTTCGAAGAGCACGAAGAGGACAACCGCCTGATGATATCTCCGTAAAGGAAGTCATGTAAATGATCACGAATAAATCACAGCATAGCGGAGATGCAGAGAAATCAATGAAATCCTACCTGGCCCCCCTGGTGCAGCAGATACAGCCGTCAGGCATCCGCAAGTTCTTCGATCTGGCGGCAGGCAGCAAGGATATTATCTCGCTTGGGGTCGGCGAGCCTGACTTCAAGACCCCCTGGCATGTCCGGGAAGCCTGCGTTTATTCACTGGAGCGCGGCTTTACCGGCTATACCTCGAACGCCGGCATGCCGGAGCTGCGGGAAGGGATTGCCCAGTATTTGCACAGCCGCTTTGCGGTCGATTACAATCCGGCGAATGAGATCATCGCCACCGTCGGCGGCAGCGAGGCCATCGACCTGGCGCTGCGTGCGCTGATCTCGCCCGGGGACGAGATACTAATCCCGGAACCGTGTTATATCTCCTATTCTCCGATTACTGCTATCGGCGGTGGTGTTCCGGTTGGCATCGAGACCTTCGGCGAGAACCAGTTCAAGCTGGACGCGGCGGATCTGGAAGCCAAGATTACCCCGCGCTCCAAAATTCTGATTCTGTGCTACCCGAGCAATCCGACCGGCGCAATCATGAGCCGCGAGGACTGGGAGCCGATTGCCCGGGTCGTCGAGAAGCATGATCTCATTGTCATTTCGGATGAAATTTATGCCGAGCTGACCTACGGCAGCAATCATGTAAGCTTCCCGTCTCTGCCGGGTATGAAGGACCGGACGATTCTGGTCAGCGGCTTCTCCAAGGCGTTCGCCATGACCGGCTGGCGGATGGGCTATGCCTGCGGCCATCCCGACCTGATTGCCGCTATGCTGAAGATTCACCAGTATACGGTCATGTGCGCCCCTTCAATGGGCCAGGTGGCGGCGCTGGAGGCGCTCAGTAACGGTATGGAAGAGAAGGACCGGATGGTGGAATCCTACAACCAGCGGCGGCGGCTCATCATCAAGGGGCTGCGCGATGCCGGTCTGGAGTGCCATGAGCCGCAAGGCGCGTTCTACGCTTTTCCAAGCATCCGGGCCACGGGGCTGACCTCCGACGAATTTGCCCAGCGGCTGCTCTTTGAGTACAAGGTCGCTGCGGTGCCGGGCAGTGTATTCGGCTTGGGCGGCGAAGGCTACCTGCGTTGCTCCTATGCCACCTCGGTCACGCAGCTTAACGAAGCGATTGAGCGGATCGGCGCGTTTGTACGGAAGCTGGAGCAGGAACGGCGAGGATAAGCCATACGGCGGCCCCTGCGAGGACTTTATTGTTAAAAATTGTGCGTCTATGTAAGCAACAAGAGGAACCGCTTCGCCCCGAAACGGCAGCACGGACAGCCATTTCGGGCGGAAGCGGTTTGTTGTTTTTTTGTTTGGCAAGAATACAGACCTAGTACCTTGACCAAGCCAAATCTAAGGACTGTATGCGAGGATGTCTTCAACCTTACTCGAAAACTAGATGGTGCATAACTATAATTTGATGCGGTCAAGGTACTAAGTTACAGTGGTTTACATGTATTTACATGTCATAAACCGGGAAGAGCATTTGCCTATTCTCTTGGGAAACGATTAAACTATAATTATGTGATTGAGCTGCTGGAGGGGAAGCTGGAAATGGCGATTTATACGCGAACAGGTGATAAGGGTGAAACTTCGGTCATTGGCGGAAGAGTAGGCAAGGATGATGTCCGCGTGGAGGCTTACGGCACGATTGACGAGCTGAATTGCTTTGTCGGACAGGCGAGAAGCCTGATGGAAGGCGATGAGCGGTTCGCCGATGTCCGCGAGCAACTGCTGGAGATTCAGCACGAGCTGTTCGACTGCGGCTCTGACCTTGCTTTTGTCAAGCTCAGCGAGAATAAATACAAGGTCAAGGCGGAGATGGCCGTGCGTCTGGAGGGCTGGATTGACGTGCTGCAGGCTGAGAATCCGGTCCTGGAGCGCTTCATCCTGCCGGGAGGCAGCCAGCTGTCATCCGTGCTGCATGTATGCCGCACGGTCTGCCGGCGGGCGGAACGCCGCGCCGTGACGCTGGGACGAAGCGCCGACATCAACCCGGAAGCCGTTATTTATCTCAACAGGCTCTCCGACTATTTCTTCGCGCTGGCCCGCACGGCGAACACGCGCCTGGATGTTGCCGATGTCGAATATGTGCGCAGTAAAAAGGTGTTCCGCCACTGATATGACCAGCTATTATCCGCCAATTACCTATACGGTGCAGCCGGCCGAGGACGGCTGGCTGCTGAAGAGCATTCTGCAGAAGCGAATGGACGTATCGCGCAAGCTGCTGTCACGCCTGAAGCTGACCGAAGAAGGCATCAAGCTGAACGGAGTGCGGGTCTATATCAGCGAAAAGGTCAGCGCCGGAGACTGCGTGGAGATCCGTATGGAGGAAGAGATCTCCGCCGACATTATGCCGCAGGATATTCCGTTTGACATCCTGTACGAGGATGAGCACCTGCTGGCCGTGAACAAGGCGGCCGGGGTGATTGTGCATCCCACGCACGGGCATTATACGGACACGCTGGCCAACGGTGTCGTCCATTATTGGGCGGCGAAGGGGGAGCGCTACCGCTTCCGTCCCGTCCACCGGCTGGATCAGGAGACGTCGGGGGTGCTGGTCATCGCCAAGAACCCGTACAGCCACCAGCATATCTCCGAGCAGATGATCGCCGGGACGGTGGACAAGCGGTATGCCGCCTTTGTCCATGGGACGCCGCCTGCGCTGCGCGGCGACATCGACGGCCCGATCGACCGCGATCCGGCCGAGCCGCACCGGCGTATAGTAACACCGGACGGGTACCCCTCCTTGACGCGGTATGAGGTCAAGGCGCAATACCCGGGCGCGTCGCTGGTGGAGCTGAAGCTGGAGAGCGGGCGCACCCACCAGATCCGGGTGCACATGGGCTCGGTCGGCTGTCCGCTGATCGGCGACTCGATGTACCGGCACCCGCTGTACAGCAAGGCGCAGCCTACGCCGGCAGAGCAGGCACAGCTTGCTGAGGTGGCAGCGCTGGATGCCGCCATCCCGCGGCAGGCGCTGCACGCGGTGCGGCTGAGCTTCCGCCATCCCATCTCCCGTATGGAGATGGTGTTAGAGGCGCCGCTGCCGCCGGATATGGCGCTGCTGCAGCGGGTGCTGGAGCAGCAGCCTGAGCGCCTGCCCTGAAGCAGGGGCAGGGAGCAGTGCCTGGCGGCGCGTTGCTGAGCCGGCCGGATGAGGCATAGGCAGCCCGGCCAGAGCCGGCTCAGGCAAGGTGAGACCGGACAAAGGTAGCTCAGATAGAGCCAGCTAGGGCAAAGGCAGTCCGGACAGAGGTAGCTCAGATAGAGACAGACAGGCAAAGGCAGTCCGGACAAAGGTAGCTCAGATAGAGCCGGCTAGGGCAAAGGCAGTCCGGACAAAAGTAGCTCAGATAGAGCAGCCAGCTCAGGCCAGCCCAGACAGGGGGATAGTTGTATTTTGTGCAACTATTATGTTGATTACCGGCCGTTTATTGCGAATAGTTGTACTTTGTACAACTAAAACCCAAGAAAAACGTCAAGTCGACCAAAACCGCTGTTAATAGATGTATGAAATACAACTATTTCTAGGATAGCGGATTTTTAGGCCATAATAGATGTACAAAGTGCAATTAAGCCGTACCGCTGAAGAGGCGGTCGCGGTTGTATTAAGTTGTACCGCTGAAGAAGCGGCTGCGAATCGTATTGGTCCGTACTACTGGAGAAACGGTCGCGGATTGTGTTAAGTCGTACGCTGAAGAGGCGGCTGCGGATCGTATTAAGCCCTATCGTTGAAGAAGCCGAAGCGAATCGTACGTAGTTTCGGTTATGCAGTGAATATTTGTGCTTCGCTATAGTAATCCTTAGGACATAGCTGAATATCTATCAACAAGTTCGTATATATCACCAAGTTCATATATATCAAACAAGTCGCGCATATACCAACAGTTTAGATGCAGAAACGGAGCCAATGGGATGAGCCAACTGAAAGTATATCAATATCCGAAATGCAGTACCTGCCGCAGTGCCGTTAAATGGCTGAAGGATGCAGGACATGAGCTGGAGCTGCAGCATATCGCCGAGCAACCGCCTACGGTGGAGGAGCTGCGCAAGCTTCTCGCCGACAGCGGGCTGCCGCTGAAGAAATTCTTCAACACCAGCGGCGAAGTGTACAAGGAGCTGGGGTTGAAGGACAAGCTGGCGAGTCTCAGCGAAGACGAGCAGCTGGAGCTGCTGTCACAGCACGGGATGCTGATCAAGCGTCCGGTGGTCACCGACGGCCACAAAGTTACCGTGGGCTTCAAGGAAGAGCAGTACGGCGAAGCGTGGGGCAACGCCTGAACCTAAGGCAGAGCCGCCGGAAGCAGCTGCTAAGAGTGAGCGCCAGCAGAGCCGCCGGATGCAGCCACTAAGTAAGCGTAAGCAGAGTCGCCGGATGCAGCTGCTAAGAGTGAGCGCCAGCAGAGTCGCCGGATGCAGCCACTAAGTAAGCGTAGGCAGAGCCGCCGGATGCTGCTGCTAGAGTGAGCTTAGCAGAGCCGCCGAATGCAGCGGCTAAGTAAGCGCAGCAGAGCCCCTGTATCGCAGCTGCTATGAGCGGCGTAAGCTTAATACTCTAAATTCAGATTTCACAAAGGAGAGGTTACACATGAGTACTGAACCAAAGGGCCGGGTAATGCTTGTCGACGGAATGGCTCTGCTGTTCCGGGCCTTCTATGCAACCTCTTATGGAGGATATATCCGCAAGACCAAAGCCGGGCTGCCGACGAACGCGGTGTACGGTTTTCTGCAATATTTCTTTGACGCGGTGAGTACGTTCGAGCCTTCCCATGTGGTCTGCTGCTGGGATATGGGCAAGGGTACCTTCCGCACCGAGAAGTACGACGGTTACAAGTCGAACCGGATTGAGGCGCCGCTGGAGCTGATTCCCCAGTTCGATCTGGTTAAGGATGTTGTTGCTGAGCTCGGCGTGCCGAATATCGGCCTGGTCGGGTATGAGGCGGATGATTGCATCGGAACCCTGTCGGCCTGCTTCAGCGAGGAATCCGAGGTGTACATTCTGACGGGTGACCATGATATGCTGCAGCTGGTAAGCGACCGCGTGAAAGTCATTATTATGAAAAAAGGCCGCTCTAACTACAAGGTCTACGACCCTGCGGAGCTGATGGACGAAAAGGGCTTGACCCCTGCGCAGGTCATCGACCTGAAGGGCTTCATGGGCGACACCAGCGACAATTACCCGGGCGTTAAGGGTATCGGCGAGAAAACGGCGCTGAAGCTGCTGCAGGAGTACAGCACCGTCGAAGGCGTAATTGAGAATCTCGCCGCACTGCCGAAGGGCGTCCGCGCCAAGATTGAAGCCGATCTCGATATGCTGCATCTGTCGCGCGAGCTGGCGGAAATCCGCCGAGATGTGCCCGTGGTCTGCACGCTTGCGGAATGCCTGTGGGAGCTGCAGCGCGAACAGGCTGCCCGTAAGTTCCAGGAGCTGGAGTTCGGCAGTCTGCTGCATCTGCTTGGCTCGGCGCCGGATGAGCGGGGAATTGTCCAGATTGAGCTGGGCGAGCTGGGCTAAAATTTGTTAATATGCGAAGAGTGTCATTGACAAAATTATTTATTTATGCTATAATTTACAGTTAAGTGAATTTGGTGTATATTAAGGTTCTCCTGGCCAGGGAGAATCTTTTTTTTGCGTTAGTCTGCAAAATAAGATTCGTATTATTAGGGGTCCCCGCACAAGCTCGGAACAGGCAATATCCATTACACCCCGTATGCCGGGGTTCCATTTGCGGAGGGCAAAGCAATGAAACCAAACGAATCCAGCATCACATCCATGGTGGCAGCCTTTGGCCGCGCCTATCACAGCCGGTTTGACGAGCCGAAGATTTTTGACGATTATATCGCGGTGAGGCTGATCTCCGAGCAAGAGTTTGCCGGCATCAGCGGCAATATGATTGCCGGTATTGAATTTTTCAGCCCGGAATTCGCACAGGAGCACCGGAATCAGCCGGATGAAATCCTGAGATGGATCACCCAGGTCCAGCTGTCGCCGACTCCGCTGGCAAGGGCAGCGTACTGCGAGTCAGTGCTGCTGAATGAAATGAAGCTCGGTGCAGAACAGTATGTCATCCTCGGTGCAGGGCTGGACAGCTTTGCGTATCGCCATCCGGAGCTTGGCGGCAGCCTGGAGATTCTTGAGGTAGATCATCCGGCGACCCAGCAGTTCAAGCAGGAGCGGCTGGCGGAGTCCGGATTGACGGTGCCGGACCATCTTCATTTTGTGCCGATGGACTTCACGCGCGGAATGCAGGCTGCTAAGCTTGCCGGGGCAGGAAAGCCCGGCGGCCGCCGGAGCTTTTTCAGTCTGCTGGGCGTTTCCTATTATTTAACGAAGGCAGAGCTGGGCTCCATGCTGCAGCAGCTGTTCGCGGACGTTCCGGCGGGCAGCTCGATTGTGCTGGATTATGCCGATGATACGCTATTTGAGACGAAAGGGCGGGGAAACCGCGTGGAGCATATGGTCGCGATGGCGGCCGCCGCCGGAGAGCCCATGAAGTCCGGTTACGCCTATACGGAGCTGGAGGAGCTGCTGGCGCAGTCGGGGCTGCTGATTTATGAGCATTTGAATCCGGAAGCGATTCAGGAGCGGTACTTCCAAGGGCGCAGCGATTATTTGTCGGCTTTTGAGACTATCCATTATATTCATGCGGTCAAAGCAGTTTGATCGTTTGATTGCATACTTTACGGCAACAAGGGCCAACCGGAGATGTACGGTTGGTCCTTGTTGAGTAACCGTTACTACTGAAGTGCAGCTCTAATCTCGTAAAATTCAGGAATAATATGCTAATATTGCAGGTGTGGCGACCGTACGAATGTCCGCTATTTTATAGGGTGCTCAAACTTCCTGCGTATCATCACCCGCAAATAAATAATTACCAGCACGATAATGTACAAGGCCGTGTGCCACATCTCCAGCGGATGGGGTCTAGCGCTTGCCTGCGGATGGTCATTCAGGATGTACAGGATGATCCGGTAGGGCGGAATAATCCAGAATAATGCAGGAAAGGTGCGGTCGATGATGCCCTGGCCTCCAAGGGAGACAGCCAGAACGATGCACAGACCCAGGAAAGAAATCAGGCCTGTTCTGAACAATTTGGCATTGAACCAAGCGGCAAGGGATATGCCCAGCAGGGCCGCGAACTGATGGCAGGCGAAGGCGGTCAAGGCTTGCCCGATGCCCGGCATGTAGTCGAATTTGTCAAAAATAATCGGATAAACGATTACGAAGACAGAAAGGGGCAGTGTAAACAGCCATACATATACCAGCTTTGAGGCGTACAGCAGCATAAGCTTCCCGGAATGGAGAAAGGTGATAATCTGCTGCGTCTCATCCTCCAGATCAATAAACACATAGCAGAGCCATGCAGCGGTCAGAAAGAGCAAGGTGGCCGTAACGGCATAGCTGTCCATGACCGGATTCGGAATGACCCCATAGAGGAAGAAAACAGCGATCAGGAAGACGGTCAGCGGCGGAACATAACGATAGGAGCGCTGATAATAGCGGTGATAATAAAGTAGAATTTGCAGCATTATGCGTATTCTCTCCTCCCGGTAACTTCAATGACAGAGCCGCCGGATTGCAAAATCTGCAGCAGCAGCTGGTCGCAGCTCTCTGTCCGCGCATAGATACGGACCAGACTTTCTTCTGCGGAAGCGCTCATAATCGCGGGGTGGGACAGTATTCCGGCGTTTCGCTGTCCTGCAGGCAGCCTGCAAAGCACCAGCACGGACGGTTCCAGAGCTGCCGGTATTTGCTTCACCGTTTCAATCAGCGCAGTATTTTGCACCGTGATGACCCGGTCAGTAATGTCCTGCAGCATCTCCGTTTCATGGGTCGAGATCACAATGGTCACGTGCCGGCTCTTTAATTCACGCAGCGCTCCGGCCAGCTCCTGCATCGACAAGCCGTCCAGGCCCGACAGCGGCTCATCCAGCAGCAGCAAATCCGGCGTGGACAATACGGCCTGCATCAGATTTACTTTTTGCAGCATGCCCTTGGAGAAAGACTGCATCGGCTGATGGCCCAGCGGCAGCTGAAGCAGGTCGTGAAGCTCCTTGATGCGCTCTTGCAGCGCTGCTTTGGGCAATCCCTGAATCCGGCCCATGTGCATTAAATATTCCTGCGAGGTGAATTTATGCTTCGGAAACCGGTCGGGCATGAAGCTGATGCGTGGCGGCTGTGAGTCACTAACCTTGCGGCTGCCCGTGGTCGGAGCGATGAATCCACCGATGAGCTTGATCAGCGTGCTTTTGCCGGAACCGTTGCCGCCCAGGAGCATCAGCGTCTCTCCGCGCCGTATAGTAAGCGAGACGGAGGAGAGTACGAGCTTGTCTGCATAACGTTTGGTTATATGATTCAGTTCTACAAGCGTATCCGGCATTCCATATGATCCTCCCTTTGGTGCACTTGAAGCTTATTCTAGCTCGGATACACCAGATTGTCACTTTGATGTTAGTATTTCTCAGATAAGATTCTTGATAGGAGGAAGAGAGATGTTCTCTTCAAAAAAGTTTAAAGTATGCGTTTTGCTTATCGTCATGCTTATCGGCCTTTGTATCCCTGTAGTCGCCCGCGCCAAATCCACGCATGCCGTAATGGTGAAATATGATTCCCGGATGGAACGGATCAGTGTGAATACGTATGTGGAGAAGCAGGTTGATCCGCACCAGCGCGATCAAATAGCCGAAAGGCTGAGGGCCTCCCGTGAATCGGTTGCCGGATTGTTTGGAAGCAAAGAGGCCTCTCCGGTGCTGATTTTTGTGCAATCTGCCGAGGGGCAGCGCAGGTATGCCGAGAATCCTACCGGACAAACGTATTATTTATATTGGGGCAACTACATAGTGCTTGGGCCCCAGGGGATGGATAGCGCTGTAATTTCCCATGAACTCGTGCACGCTGAACTGAGGGAGCGCCTGCTCAACAAAGCGAAGGTACCGGCCTGGTTTGACGAAGGGCTGGCTACGATGGTGGACGGGCGTTATACGGATTACGACACGGTCTGGCGGAAGGAAACGAATGGCGGAGAGCGGAAGATCGATCTGGAGAGCATGGAATCGTCAGCGGCCTTTGCTTATGGCACAGCCGAAGCGTATACCCATTACAACCTTGCTTGCTATGAGGTGACCCGCTGGTATTCACGGGTAGGACGGCAGGGCCTTCTGCAATTCATTGATGATCTGAATTCCGGACAGCCGTTTGCTTCAGCTTATGCCGATATTGAGACGAGCCTTGAGCGACAGCCGTCTGCTTTTTGAACGTTGACGAAGCGTTCTTGAACTGCTTATAATATTAATATAATAATTAATTTGTTAATAAATATATTAACTATTATTAAAAATTGAAAGGTGGCATTTGCATGGCTCAGCGCGCCGTACTCAACGCAGATATCCGCAAAGGGAAGATTGACAGAAACATTTACGGGCATTTCTCCGAGCATCTGGGACGTTGTATTTATGAAGGAATCTGGGTAGGCGAGGATTCGCCGATTCCGAACACGAAGGGCATCCGCAACGATGTTGTGGAAGCGCTTAAGGAAATCAAAATTCCGGTGCTCCGCTGGCCGGGCGGCTGCTTCGCCGACGAGTATCACTGGAAGGACGGCATCGGTCCGCGCGAAGGCCGCAAGCGGATGGTCAATACGCACTGGGGCGGCGTGGTGGAGAACAACCATTTCGGGACCCATGAATTTATGGAACTGTGCGCCCTGCTGGAATGCGAGCCGTATATCAACGGCAATGTGGGCAGCGGCACTGTACAGGAGATGTCGGAGTGGGTGGAATATCTGACCTTTGACGGTGTCTCCCCGATGGCGGAGCTTCGCCGGGAGAACGGCCGCGAAGAGGCTTGGGCAGTCAAATATTTCGGTGTGGGCAATGAGAACTGGGGCTGCGGCGGCAACATGCGTCCGGAATATTATGCCGATCTGTACCGGCGCTATCAGACTTACGTGCGTAACTACGGCGACAACAAGATTCACCGGATCGCCTGCGGGGCGAACTCCGACGATTATAACTGGACGGAAGTGCTGATGCGCGAAGCAGGTCGCTTTATGGACGCGCTTACTCTGCATTACTACACCCTTCCGCTGCCGGGCTGGGAGATTAAAGGCGCGGCAACCGGATTTGCACCAGCGGAGTGGTTCTCTACGCTGGAGAAGGCGCTGCGCATGGATGAGCTGATTACCCGCCACAGTACCATTATGGACAAATACGATCCGGACAAGAGAGTCGGTCTGATTGTCGATGAATGGGGCACCTGGTACGATGTCGAGCCGGGAACGAATCCCGGGTTCCTGTATCAGCAGAACAGCATCCGCGACGCGCTGGTGGCCGGGCTGACGTTCAATATCTTCCACAAGCATTCTGACCGTGTCCGGATGGCCAACATCGCCCAGACCGTCAACGTGCTGCAGGCCGTCATCCTGACCGAAGGGGAAAAGCTGCTGCTGACACCTACCTACCATGTGTTCAATATGTACAAGGTGCATCAGGATGCGGAGCTGCTGGAGCTGAAGGTGGACTGCGGCAACTACAGCTTCGACGGCCGGGAGATTCCGGAAATCTCTGCATCCGCTTCGGTAACGGCAGAAGGCGTTATCCATGTCAGTCTGTGCAACCTGAACCATATCGCTGCAGCGACGCTGCCGCTTGAGCTGCGGGGCCTCGGCGGAATGGCCGAGGTAACCGGCACGGTACTGGCTGGCGATGCCATCGACGCGCATAACACCTTCAGTCAGCCGGAGAACGTGGCGCCCAAAGCCTTCACGGACTTCTCCCTGGAGGGCGATACCCTGACGGCGGTGCTGCCGCCGATGTCGGTAACCGTGCTGGAAATCAAGCCACAGGCATAAGGAGACAAGGGTATGGCAACAACATCGGCCTGCAAGGGATGCCGGGGGGACTACAGGGTGACCGAAGCGCAGATTGCCCGGATTCTGGCCTCCTCCATGTTCAATGCGCATAACGTCGCTTCCGAAGAAGTCTACGCGGAGCGGGTCGCCATCTGCGCGGCTTGCCCCAAGCTTCAGGACGGCGTCACCTGCACCGCCTGCGGGTGCATCATTCCCGTCGTGGCGAAGCTGAAGGACCGTGGCTGCCCGCTGCCCGGCGGCGGCTTGTGGCAGCCGGTGACGGAATAAGCCCTGCAAATGGAGCATTTCGGGGGTAACCGGTAATGCGTTCGGGCGAATCAGAAGAATGAAGCATTGCTTTCGCCGGTGTGAAGTAAGCATAGAATGGACGAAAAAACCGTACCGGGCAAGGAGAATTCCTCGCCCGGTACGGTTTTTTGCTGTGCCGATATATCAGATGCTGTCCTGCGTCACTGCCGGGCATCTCTGGCGGAATCGGCGGGGGCGGAGGCGTCGGTGTAGTACAGCTCAAAGGTCATATCCTCGTTGTAATTGCCGAAGCCCTTTCCGTATAAAGTGAGGCCGCCGATATGCTCGGCGTCGTCTTCCACCGACAAGCGGAAGGTCCACTGCTTGTCGCGGATGCCTACCTCTGCCAGTGTCACATCGGAGAGCTTATGCCCATCCATGAATGTTCCTTGCGGGGTGATACGCAGCCGTTTGAGCAAGCCGTATTGGTTCGTGTACGCAGGCCACCAGGAGGGCGTATACTTGCCTCTGCTGTCGCCGTAGTCTCCCGGGCTGGTCCAGTGGCCGAGAATGACGCCGTTCAGCGTGAATGTGATATCCGACGGCCAGTTGTTATTGATCGACGGTGCTTCCGAAGCGATCTCCATGGTGATCGAGAGCTCCTCGGGCTGCTGGCTGGTGAGCAGAAAATTAGGGATTTTGTACTCGACATACCCCTTGCCAAACCAGAGAATACCGGCGTTCATCCGCTCCAGGTCCCAGAAATAGCGCGGGTCATCGAAGCTGCCGACGATGCGCTCGGCGGTTGCCAGTCCGCAGGTAGGCTCGATCCGGAAGTCGGAGTAGTGTCCGACCGGAATTTCTTTGCGGTGAGATCTGCGCGCTTCCAGCGGTTGGGCGGGGAACTCGATTTCTGCCCGGTCGGCGGCGAGGGAGCAAATCTTCTGCAGACCGCTGCGTCCGGGAGCCATATGGGTGCGGATCAGGCCGGCGGCTTCCAGCTTGCGCACATGCATGGTCATGATGGCGCTGCTGAGATTGGCCGCAGCGGCAAGCTCCTTGACATTCATTGGCTGCAGCGTGAGCAGGCGCAGCATCTGCAGCCGCACGGTACTGGCGAGCGCTTCGTAGACCGGCAGAGATTGTTCGGTGAGATCAAGTTTCATGCTATGCCTCCGGTTCATCTATTATATAGTTAATAATTATATTATTTAAGTGGTTTTCTTACAAGCTTTATACCTGCGGAGAAAATCTGAGGGGATACGCACCACTTTTGTCACAGACGCCGGACAGCCTGTTCCACTATAATATTCAAGATTATCATGCAGTCAAACAAGGTGCCCTTGCGGATTGGCAAGGGGTAACAGGGAATCGGGTGCAAATCCCGAGCGGTCCCGCCACTGTAAGGAAAAGCCGGCTTCTATTCATGCCACTCGGTTCAGCCAGGACCGGGGAAGGCGGAGCAACGGCGCTTGTATTCCGAGCCAGGAGACCTACCTTGTTTGTGCACACCAGGACTCTTCGCGGATAGGAGCGGTGTACGGAACGGCATAGGGGAGACAGGCAGGCGCCTTGTCTAACGGAATAAGGGTGCCCCTGATGGGCGGCCATATCTTTCGTTAATGACAGGTTTGCCGATGCTCGGATATACGCCTCTTCTCATGCTGCAGTCTACGTACATGGCTGCCACCCCTTGGGGTGGGAGTTTTTTTGTTTTTGCACGGCAATATTTCACCAAAAGCAGGGAGGACAGGAAATGAAAAGACGAGGAATTCCGAAGCTGGCACTATTGGCCGGCGGGCTTGTGCTGTACTTCCTGGTTAACGAACCGGGAACCGCCCATGCGATGCATATTATGGAGGGTTTTTTGCCGCTGGGATGGGCGGTCTTCTGGTGGGCGGCATTTCTGCCGTTCTTTGCACTTGGGGTATGGAAGCTTAAGCTCATGACCCGGGACAATCCCGATCTGAAGCTGCTGCTGGGACTTTCGGGAGCGTTCACCTTCGTGCTGTCGGCGCTCAAGCTGCCGTCGGTAACGGGAAGCAGCTCGCATCCTACAGGAACCGGGCTCGGAGCCGTGATGCTGGGGCCGCTGCCGATGAGCGTGATCGGATCGGTTGTGCTGGCGTTCCAGGCGCTGCTGCTGGCCCATGGCGGGTTGACTACACTGGGCGCGAATGCTTTTTCGATGGCGGTAGCTGGGTCTTTTGCCGGTTATGCGGTTTATAAGCTGGTCATGAAAAGCTCGGAACGCGAGCGGCTGGCGGTGTTTCTTGCGGCGGCAATTGCCGATCTGACAACGTATGTGGTGACCTCTGTTCAGCTGGCGGCTGCTTTCCCGGCTGCGGATGGCGGATTTGCCGCCTCCTTTTTGAAATTCGGCAGTATCTTTGCCGTAACGCAAATCCCGCTGGCCATCAGCGAGGGACTGCTGACCGTTCTGCTGTGGAACTGGCTGAAATCCTACAGTCCAGGGGAACTGTCGCTCCTGAAACGCCAAACCAAAGGAGGAATCTCCCGATGAGCAAATGGAAAAATGCTGTCATGCTGCTGGCCGTCGTCCTGCTGGCTCTGCTGCCGCTGCTGCTGGTGAACGGAGATTTCGGCGGTGCGGATGATGCGGCCGAAGGAGCGATCACCGAAATTGACCCGTCCTATGAGCCCTGGTTCCAGCCGTTGACCGAGCTGCCGGGCGAGACCGAAAGTATGCTGTTCGCCCTGCAGGCAGCAGCAGGCGCCGGAGTGATCGGTTATGCCGTCGGGCTGTGGAAGGGCCGGGGCGAACGGCGCAGAGCCCATGCTGAGAAGAATTGATGCCCTGTCCTGCAGAAATGCGCTGCGGCCGTTGCCGCCGCTGTGGAAGAGCCTGTTCACTGCAGTGATGTTTATTCTTTCCTATATGGTTCATCCGGCTCTGCAGCTGATCATTTGCTTGTGGATGATGTACTGGTGTACACATCACGCACGGATTCCCCGGCGCGCTTATGGCCTGCTGTTCGGTACAGCGCTGTTCTTCTTCGCGCTCAGCCTGCCGCCGCTGCTGGTAGAGCTCGGACGTCCGGCAGACGGAGAGGCCATTCTGCACTTGCCGTTGTCCGGACAGCTCCAGCTCTATATAACGGCTGAAGGGTTGTGCCGTGCCGGATTACTATTGACCAGGGTAATGGCCTGTCTGTCCTGCTCTTTGTTCCTGATACTGACGACACCCTTCGGCGAGCTGCTGCAGGTGCTGCACAGGCTGCGGCTTCCGCAGATTGTGCTGGAGCTGATGCTTGTGATGTACCGTTTTCTGTTCCTGCTGAGCGACACGGCGCATGGCCTCTTGCTGGCGCGGCGGCTGCGCGGGGGCGGACGGAGAATTACGCTCAGGGAGACGGCGGGAATGGGAGGAGCGCTCCTGGCCGGCACCATGCGCCGCTACCGCGGGTTCGCCCAAGGTCTGGCGGTACGCGGATATACAGGGGAGATTGCCCTGCCGCCTGCAGAGCCGCGAGTTCTTCCGCGCGGCCTTGCACTGCGCGCGGGTGCGGGCATTCTCCTTCTGCTGCTGGCCCAGCTGTGGCTGCTTCAGGCATAGACCGCTATAACATAACAACAACTATCAGCAGCAGCCCGCTGCCTGCGGGGTAGTTACAACACAGACCGGCACCTTCTGCATTCGCGCCGGCAGCGAAGGAGACAGATGAACATGGATGCCTGCATGGCCTTTGAAGACGTCGTATACCATTATCCGGATGCTGCGGGACCGGCACTGAACCACCTGACCGTGTCGGTCCCCAAAGGACTCAAGACAGCGGTTCTCGGCCATAACGGCTCGGGCAAATCCACGTTCTTCCTGCATGCCGTCGGCGTGCTGCGCCCGCAGCACGGCCGGGTTCTTCTGGAAGGAGCCGCACTCGGCTACTCAAGGAAAGAGCTTGCCGCCCTGCGCCGTTCGGTCGGTCTGGTGCTGCAGGACCCTGAGCAGCAGCTGATTCTGGGTACGCCGCTGGAGGATGCGTCGTTCGGGCTGCGCGCTGCGGGCATGAACGAAGGCGATATCCGGAGTCGCTGCATGGAGGTGCTGGAGCAGCTTGGACTGGCTGACCTGCGGGACCAGCCCATCCACCAGCTTAGTCTGGGCCAGAAGAAACGGGTCTCTCTGGCTGGAGTACTCGCCATGCGGCCGGAGCTGATCCTGCTCGATGAGCCTACCTCATACCTCGACCCGTTATCCGAAGTCCAACTGCTCACTGGCCTGGATATAGCCCGGAGCCAGGGGGCGACCCTCGTCATGGCGACCCATGATATGAATCTGGCTTACCGCTGGGCGGACTGGATCATTGTGCTCGATCATGGAGCATGCCGCATAGCCGGCCGCCCGGATGAAATCTTCGCGGCCGGAGGCACCCGGCTTCCGGCCGGACTGGCTATGCCGCTGCTTGCCGACATCTGGTACAGCTTGCCCCGGCAATATATCTCTGGCCGGCCGGCTCCCCGTGACAGCGAGCAAATGATACAGCGGTTGGCGGAGCTGCTTGCGGAGAATAGCACGCCAGGACATAGCGGAGGCAACATGAAATCAGAGGAAGAGGAACAGGACTGAGCCGGCGGGATGGCTATAAGGGCGATCGCTTGAACTGGCCTAACCTGAACTGGCTTTAGATGGCCGCAGGAATGAAGAGCCTGTATACGAAGCCGGCATAAAATGAAACAGGTAAAGGCCTGGATTGACGAAGGATCTGGCAAGGAATGAAGAGCCTGTATACGAAGCCGGCATAAATGGAACAGGTAAAGGCCTGGATTGACTAAGGACCTGGCAAGGAACGAAGGGCCGGCATACGAAGCCGGCATAAATGGAACAGGTAAAGGCCTGGATTGACTAAGGACCTGGCAAGGAACGAAGGGCCGGCATAAATGAAACTGAGGCAGGCTGGTCACTGCGTTAGCGTACCTCAGTGAACAGCATAAACATAAGCAGCAACGGGTTGAGGGAGAAAAGCGGAAACGGAGGAAACATACATGAACAATCAAGGGAAGCTGTGGGTCATCGGCTTTGGGCCGGGTGCGCTGGAGCATATTACCGGCCGGGCTTTGGCCGCCATTGAAGAAAGCGAGGCGGTCATCGGCTATAACACCTATGTGGAGCTGATCAAGCCCCTGCTGACGCATCAGGAGATCGTAGGCACCGGCATGACCGAAGAGGTCAGCCGGGCCCAGGAGGCTGTGCGCAGGGCAGAGTCCGGGCAAGCGGTGGCGGTGATCTCCAGCGGAGACGCAGGCGTCTACGGCATGGCCGGCCTGATCTATGAGGTGCTGATGGAAAGAGGCTGGAAGACGGAAGAAGGGCCACAGGTAGAGGTCATTCCCGGTATTTCAGCCATCCAGTCCTGCGCTTCGCTGCTTGGCGCTCCGGTTATGCATGATGCCTGCACAATCAGCCTCAGCGACCACCTGACGCCTTGGGAGAGTATTGCGGCACGGATTGAAGCCGCTGCTTCGGCCGATTTCGTGATTGCCTTTTACAATCCGCGCAGCCATAAGCGGACGCGCCAGATTGAAGAAGCCCGGGAGATTCTGCTGCGCTACCGCGACCCGGCCACACCGGTGGGCATTGTCAAGAATGCCTACCGTGAGCGCCAGCAGACGGTGATTACAACACTGCAGGCAATGCTGGAGCAGGAGATCGGTATGCTGTCTACAGTGATTGTCGGCAATTCAGCGACAACTGTCTACGAAGGAATCATGGTCACGCCGCGCGGGTATGAACGCAAGTATAATCTGGGCGAAGAAGTCCAGCCGCTGAAGCCGCATGAACGGCTGCGGCCGGCGGCGGAGCCGTGGGCGCTGGATTCGGCCCGGCCGGGACGTACTGGAGAGGAACGGAAAAGCGCGGTGCTGCTGGTCGGACACGGCAGCCGGGTGCCCGAAGGCAATGAGCAGCTGCTAGATCTTACAGCACAGCTGGCCTCACGCAGACCCGAACTGCATATTGAAACCTGTTTTATCGAGCTGGCCGCACCGTCGATTGCCGAAGGTGTTGACCTGTGTGTGCAAGCCGGGGCAGAGGTGATCTATGTAGTTCCTATTATTCTGTTCGCAGCAGGACACGCCAAGCTCGATATCCCCGCAGCGTTGGACTGGGCCCGCAGCAGCTACCCTGGGGTGAAATTTATATACGGCCGTCCGGTCGGTGTACAAGAACGGGCAGTGGAAATTCTCCAGGATCGGATTACGGAGGCAGTCCGGCTGCAGCCGGAGTATCCTCTGCTGCATGAATGGGCCGATGGCCCGGAAGCCGGTGACGGCAGACACAATGCCGGGTATAGCTATGGCCGTATAGAGCATGTGCCAGCCGTGGCGATGGATGAACTGAACCCGCTGAATAAGATGGGTCTTGAAGGTCAGGAAGACACTGCTGATCCGGCCGGGATTTCTGTGGAAGACAAAGATACGGTAGTCCTTCTTATGGGCCGCGGGGGAAGTGATCCCGATGCCAACAGCGATCTCTGCAAGCTGGCGAGGATGCTCTGGGAAAAGACCGCTTATGCAAGCGTTGAGAGCTGTTTCATCGCGGTGGCAAAGCCTTCCTTGCCGGATGGACTGGAACGCTGCCTGACGCTTGGAGCGCGCAGAATTATCGTTCTGCCGTATCTGCTGTTCACCGGGGTGCTGATGAGACAATTTGAGGAGACAGTCGGTGCTTTCGCCGCAGCCCATCCGGAGATTATCGTGGAGCTCGGCAGCTATATCGGCACGCATCCGCTGTTCTCCGAGATGCTTGAGGAGCGGATGAATGAAGCCTTGTCCGGCCAGACAAACATGAACTGCGATAATTGCAGTTACCGTTCCACGGCGGCAGCGAATCGTCAACATCATCATGGACATCATCATAGCCATGATCATGGGCACGGACATAGCCATACCCACGACCAGGGGCACAGCCATGATCATGGGCACAACAGTCATAGTCACGGCCATGATCATGGGCACAACAGCCATAGTCACGGCCATGATCATGACCGTCAGCCGGTATCCGTGGCGCCTGCGGTTGCGGGTGTGCAGCAAGAGGACAAGGGGAAGCCGGCGCGATGATCTTTATGCTCTGCGGTACCGGCGATGCCCGTGAGCTGGCGCTGACCCTTAGCGGGCACGGGCTGCCGCTAGTGGCGTCCGTGGTGACCCCGAGTGCCGCCGTCAGGCTGGCTGAAGCCGGGATACGCTCGGTTACGGGCAGGCTGGATCGGGAGGCAATGATCCGCGTGCTGCGGGAAGGCGGCTTCCGCGCAGTGGTGGATGCCAGCCATCCGTATGCAGAGGAAGCGCATGCGAATGCCGCCGCTGCTGCGGCCGCGCTGGAGCTGCCCTGCTACCGCTATGAGCGGCGGAGCCTGTCCTATGCCGGGCATCCCCGGCTGATTACAGTTCCCAGCTATGAGGCGGCAGCGCTGCAGGCCAGGAAGCTAAAGGGCTCGATCATGCTGACGACCGGCGGCAAGACGCTGGAGATCTTCGCAAGGCAGCTGCTTGGCGATCCGCAAATCCGCTTGACGGTGCGGCTGCTGCCCTGTCTGGAGAATATCACGCGCTGTCTGGAGCTGGGTATTGAGCAGCGCAATATTATTGGGCTGCAGGGCCCTTTTTCCCGGGGGCTGAATGAAGAGTTGTTCCGGCAATACGGAACTGAGGTTATGATCACCAAGGAAAGCGGCGCCGAAGGCTCACTCGACGAAAAGGTGCATGCCGCCCTCGATATGGGCCTGCACGTAATTGTTATTTCCCGGCCCCGGACGAGTTACCTTACTGTACGCCGATTCGATTCTTTTACAGCACTGACTGAGGCGCTTCTGGCTGCGCCGGAGCTGAAATAAGAAGAGTGTAAGAGGCGGAAAGCTGTACAATGCGAACCTAATAATTTTAATAGCGACCAGCTTGTGAAGCTTCAGACCTTAATTGCATTCTGTACAACTATTTATTGGGATTGCTGGCTGTCTGATCGTTTAGCTGCATTTTATACAACTATTATCCGGTAGAAGCCGCGTATAGAAGGAAATGTCTGGATATAGATGTATGAAGTGCAATTATTCGCTCTGGAGCAAACGAATTGGCCTTTTTAAGTGTACAAAATGCAACTAAAGTTGGCGGCTACTGGTTCTAGTAATAAGCGTAAGTTTGCTACAGGCGCAAGATTTACATAACCGCTGGTTTGCGATGAGTATTAATTTTGCTAAAATTCGAAAGATCATTGTTAGCATAGGTTTGTGGAAAACCGAAGTTTGCGACAAGCGGTAAATAGCCGAAAAACATAAGTATTCCGTAAGCATAATTTTGTTGAAGTGCAAAAGTTTGTGGTAAGCATACTATTCGGAAATTCGGAAGTTAGTTAAAAACATAAGTTGCCGACATCCAGGTCTGCTATAGGTGGTGGTCTCCCATAAACTTGCTGAAAGCGAAGCCCGCATGTAGACAGTTCTGCCGTACGTACTGGCTTATCACAAGTATAGGTTTTCCTGAATGCATTCCAGACAACGAATCTACCTGCGATTACAAGTCGCTGGGAGTACAGAAGGTGGAAGGAGGAAGAGTGATGGATTTTGGAACGGAGTTCAAGCCGCTTACGGTGGAACCCCAGGAAATTGAAAATCTGAGCTTTGATATGATAGCGGAGGAACTGGGGGCACATGATTTTACGCCCGAACAGTTCCCGGTGGTACAGCGGATTATCCACGCTTCTGCCGATTTTGAGCTGGGGCGGAGCCTGGTATTCCATCCTGAGGCGATTGCCGCAGGAATAGCGGCCATCCGTGCGGGACAGCCGGTTATTGCCGATGTGCGTATGGTGGAAGCGGGCATCTCCAAACCGCGGCTGGCGCAATACGGCTGCGAAGTCAGAGTGCACATCGGTGATCCGGATGTGGTACAGGAGGCCCGGGAAATAGGTGCCACTCGTGCAATCATGGCGATACGCAAAGCCTGCCGGGAGGCACCGGGCGGCATTTATGTCATCGGCAATGCGCCGACGGCGCTGCTGGAGCTGATCCGGCTGGTCAGAGAGGGCGCGGTGAGCCCCGGCCTTGTAATCGGGATGCCGGTCGGCTTCGTCTCGGCGGCCGAGTCTAAGGATGAGCTGCGCCGCCTGGATATGCCCTACATCACGAATATCGGACGGAAGGGCGGCAGCACGGTGGTTGTGGCTGCGCTCAACGCGCTCAGTCTGCTTGCCGCCCGGCGGGAGGCATAGCATGGGCGGAATGCGCGGCAGGAAGGCAGCCAGGCAGGGCGGCCATCCAGAGAAGCCTGAAAGCAAGCCAGCGTGCCCGGCGTCTGGCATTGCAGGTGCGCCTGCGTTGCAAGCCGCGAGTAAAGCCGGCGTTCTTGCGTCCCCGGCGCCTGCGTCGCCAGCCGCGAGTAAAGCCGGCGCTCCTGCGTGCCCGGCGCCTGCGTCGCCAGCCGCGAGTAAAGCCGGCGCTCCAGACGCCGGCCATGCCGGAGAGCCCCCGGCCGCCGGCGCTCCGGCAGGCCCGCTGCGCCGGGGCTACACGACCGGCGCCTGCGCGGCGGCCGCAGCCAAAGGCGCGGCGCTGCTGCTGCTCACCGGCGAAGCGGCGCCGGCGGTGGAGCTCTGCCTGCCAGCCGGGTTCCGGCACAGCTTCCAGCTGACCGGCTGGCGGCGGGAGGAGACCGGCGCGGCAACCTGCGCGACGGTCAAAGACGCCGGAGACGATCCGGACGCCACCCACGGAGCGCTGATCGAGGCAACCGTGAGCTGGCGTGCGGAGCCGGGTGTGGAAATCGACGGCGGCCGGGGCGTCGGGCGGGTTACGAAGCCCGGCCTGCCGGTGCCGCCGGGGAAAGCGGCGATCAATCCCGTGCCGCAGCGGATGATCCGCGAAGCGGTGACGGAGGTGCTGGAGGAACTTGGCGCAGCGCAGGGACTGCGGGTGGTGATCAGCGTGCCCGAAGGTGAAGCGATTGCGGCCAGGACGCTGAATCCGCGCTTGGGGATCGTTGGCGGCATCTCCATCCTTGGCACGCGCGGCGTGGTCACGCCGTTCTCCACCGAGGCGTACAAAGCAAGCGTCGAGCAGGCGATTTCTGTGGCCGCTGCGGCGGGCGGGCGCCATATTGTGCTGACCACCGGGGGCAGCAGCGAGAAATATGCGCAGGCGATGTTCGGGCAGCTTCCGGAGGAAGCTTTTGTACAGATGGGCGAATACGTCGGCTTCTCGCTGACCCACGCCAAGGCTTACGGCATCGGCAAAGTGACGCTGGTAGGAATGGCGGGCAAATTTTCCAAGGTGGCGCAGGGGGCGATGCTGATCCACTCCAAGAATGCACCGGTCGATTTCGGCTTTCTCGCCGCGGTTGCCGCTGATTCCGGAGCCGGGCAGGAGACGCTTACGGCCATCGCCGCCGCCAATACCGCCGCGCAAGTGGTCGATATGATGACGGAGGCGGGAAACCGGCTTTTTTTTGAAAAAATATGTGAATATGCCTGCCGCCATTGCCTGAGCCATGTGAATGGGGGCATGACGGTGGAAATGGTGCTGATTACGATGAAGGGCCGGGTGCTGGGAAGGGCGGAGTGCAGTGGATAAAATCATCTATGTGATCGGTATCGGTGAGGATGGCGCGGGCGGGCTATCGCCGAAGAGCCTCGGAATTGTCAGGGACAGCGAGGTGCTGATGGGCGGGGAGCGGCAGCTGGACTTTTTTGCGGATTACAGCGGGCAAAAAATCGTGCTGCGCGGCGGTCTTGCCGCGTTTGCCGGTAAATTGGAGGAAGTGCGGCAGACGCGGCGGACAGTAGTGCTGGCTTCGGGAGACCCGCTGTTCTTCGGGATCGGCGGTTATCTCGTGCAGAAGTTTGGTCCGGGGCAAGTTGAGGTGATTCCGCATTACAGCAGTGTGCAGCTGGCTTTTGCCCGGCTTGGGGACAGCTGGCAGGATGCTGAACTGATCAGTCTGCATGGACGGCCGATCCGCGGATTGGCCCAGCGAATGGACGGCCGGCGCAAAATCGCCATTCTGACCGATGACCGGAACACGCCCGCGCGGATCGCCGCTTATTTGTTGGAATTCGGGATGACGGAATACGAGGCTTTTGTCTGTGAACAGCTCGGCGGGCCGGAGGAGAAATGCCGGTTCTGGGAGCTGACGGAGCTGGCGGAGCTTACGGCTGAGCAGTTTTCCGGGCTGAATATACTGATCCTGCGGCAAAAAAAAGCGGAGGCTGTTCTGCGGCGCGGCTTTGCCTATCCGGATGAGGCGTTCGCGCAGCGGCGTCCGGACAAGGGGCTGATCACCAAACGCGAGGTGCGCGCCTTGGCATTGTCCGAGCTGAACCTGAGCGATACGTCGGTTGTCTGGGATATCGGCTCGGGGTCCGGCGCTGTGGCGGCGGAATGTGCACGAATCGCCTGTTCGGGACAGGTGTATGCTGTGGAGAAGGACGGCAAGAATCTGCCGAATATGGAGGCTAACCGGCTGGAATTCCGGGCGGATTACGAAATTATTATAGCCAAAGTACCGCAAGGACTGGATTCGCTGCCGGCCCCGGATGCCATATTTATCGGAGGCAGCGGCGGAGAACTGGCGGCAATTATCGCTCTCGGAGCGGACCGGCTGCAGCCCGGCGGGCGAATGGTCATTACGGCGATTACAGTTGAGACGCTGCAAGGGGCGATGACTGCGCTGGAAGTGGCGGGAATGAATCCGGAGATTACCCTGCTTCAGGCTTCGCGGGGGAAACCGATATGCGGGATGACCCGTTTCGAGGGCATGAATCCGGTCTACGTCGTCAGAGGCGAGAAACCAGGCGGGGAGCAGCACTCTCTGCATCAAAGTCAAAGGGGGAAATGATAATGGGCAATAAAGACACGGGCATCCTGACGGATTCCTTGTATACAGACCAAGCGGCTACGATTGCCGGGGCAGAAGTGCAGAGACCCTGGGCCGGCGGGGACGGTCTCGAAGATATGCTCCGGGATGCCGGGCAAGGCTCCGGTCCTTTGACAACCGGTACGCTATACGGAATTGGCGTGGGACCCGGCGATCCGGAGCTGATTACCCTTAAGGCCTGCCGTTTGCTGAAGGAATGTCCGGTAATTGCTTATCCGGCAACGCAGAAGGGCGGCAAGTCCTATGCCCAGGATATTATCGACCTGCATGTAAATGCCGCTGAGAAAACGATGCTGGGGCTTGTCTTCCCGATGACCAGGGACCCGCTGCAGCTGGCGAACGGCTGGAAATGGACGGTGGAGCTGTGCTGGGATGAGCTTCGGCGCGGGAATGACGTCGCTTTTGTAACCGAAGGCGATCCGCATCTGTACAGCACCTTTATTCATCTGGCCCGCCTGATGCAGGACATGCATCCGCAGGTGCCTATTGTATCGGTACCGGGCATCTCCTCCTTTCTGGGAGCGGCGGCATCCCTCGGGCTTCCGCTGGCCGACAGCGATCAGCGGGTGGGAATCATTCCGGCGACGGAAGACCGAGCGGCACTGCGGGAAGCGCTGCTGCACCATGATACGGTCGTATTCCTCAAGGTAGCGAAGGTGCTGGATACGGTGCTGGATGTACTGGAAGAGCTGGGCCTTGCGGAGAAGGCCTCCGTTGTAACCAAAGCGACCTCCGGCAGCGAGCGGATCTGGCGCGATGCCCGGGAGCTGCGCGGCACGAAGCTGGAGTACCTCAGCCTGATGGTGGTGAGCAAATGAGAGAGACGCTGCTGGAACCGAAGGTGTACATTGTCGGGGCGGGTCCCGGTGATCCGGAGCTGATTACAGTGAAGGGCCGGCGGATTCTCCGGTCGGCCGATCTCGTTCTGTACGCGGATTCACTGGTCAGTGCCGAGCTGATCGCCGAAGCGAAGCCGGGCGCCACGGTGCTGCAGAGCTCAGGCATGGATCTGGAGCGCCAGATTGCCGTTATGGCGGAAGCGGTGCAGGGCGGGCGCAGCGTCGCCCGGGTACATACAGGCGATCCCGCGATGTACGGCGCGATTCTGGAGCAGATCGCGCTGCTTAAGCTGCTTGGCATCGGCTGCGAGATCGTGCCCGGCGTCAGCTCTGTCTTCGCTGCGGCGGCTGTGCTGGGCGCTGAGCTCACGGTGCCGGAGCTGACGCAGACGGTCATCCTGACGCGCGCCGAAGGGCGCACCCCGGTGCCGGAGCGGGAGCGGCTGCGCGAGCTGGCGGCGCATCACTGTACGGTGGCGCTGTTCCTCAGCGCCTCGCTGGCCGGATATGCCGCTGAAGAGTTCCTCGCCGCCGGCTGGAGCCCCGACACACCGGTGGCCGTTGTTGAACGGGCCACCTGGCCGGATCAGCGGATCGTACGTACAACCGTATCCGGGCTGGAGGAAGAGCTGCGGGCTGCGGGTATTGCCAAGCATGCAATGATTCTGGCCGGCTGGGCGCTCGATCCCGGCCTTGCGGACCGGGACGCCCACCGTTCGAAGCTGTACGATAAAGCCTTTACCCACGGCTTCCGGGAAGGAAGCGGCGGCAATGGCTAAGAAATATGCCGCCGTAGCCATTACACGCAATGGCATCCGGCTGGCGCTGGAGCTTGCCGGGCGTATGGGGGATATGGAAGTCTATTGTTACGCCAAATACAGCGGCGGCTTGTCGGAAGAGCCGGGAGAGCGGCGGCTGTTCGACGGGCCGCTCAAACCACTGCTTCCGGATTTGTTCCGGAGCTATGAAGGACTGGTACTGTTCTTCTCACTGGGGGCGGCCGTGCGGCTGCTCGCCCCGCTGCTGGAGCATAAGACGGCTGATCCCGCCGTCGTCGTCATTGATGAGCGCGGAGAGCATGTCATCAGCATGCTCTCCGGGCATCTCGGCGGCGCCAACCAGCTGACGCTGCGGATCGCCGGGCTGCTCGGCGCCCACCCGGTCATTACGACCGCTTCGGATGTGCAGGGCAGCTTCGCCGTGGATTTGCTGGGCCTGGAATTCGGCTGGCGGGCGGAGCGTCCGGCACCGCTGAAGGCGGTCAGCGCCGCACTGGTGAACGGCGAGCCAGTTGCCGTGGTGCAGACCTGCGGGGAGCGGGACTGGCTGCCCTCCGGTGCCGTGCAGCCGGAGCATGTGTCACGGCTCCCGGGGGTGACCGGGCTGGCGGCTGCGGGCACTGCCTGGGCGGCGGCGATTGTCATCACCGACAGGCTGCTAAGCGCCGGGGAGCAGGCGCTGCTGCCGGCTGAGACGGTGGTGTACCGCCCGCGCAGCCTCGTGCTGGGCCTCGGCTGCAACCGCGGCACTTCGGAGGCCGAGCTTGAGGCTGTGGTAAAGGATACACTCGCCGCGCTGGAGCTTTCCTCGCTGAGCGTGCGGAATGTGGCCACCGCCGCAATCAAAGGCGATGAGGCCGGCCTGCTGGCTTTATGCGCCAAATATGACTGGGAGCTGCAGCTGTATACGCCGGAGGAGTTGAACCGGATGACGGTTCCGGTGCCCTCCGAGGTCGTCTTCCGGGCGACAGGGGCCTACGGGGTATGCGAACCGGCGGCGCTGCTGTCTTCGGGTGCGGCTGATTTGCTGCAGCCAAAGCTCAAGAGCGGCAATGTGACGATTGCCGTGGCCCGGGTTCCTTATGCAGACGAGGGGATGGCTGTGGAATGAGTGAGACTAACTGCCGGGCAGAGCGGCGTCCCCGGCTGATTGTGGCCGGTACGGGCAGCGGCTCCGGCAAAACCACCGTCACCCTGGGCCTGATGCGCGCTTACGCGCGGCGCGGCCTGCGGGTGCAGGGCTTCAAATGCGGGCCGGATTATATTGATCCGGCCTACCACAGTGCCGCTGCAGGCTGTGAAGCCCGCAATCTCGATGCCTGGATGACCCCGGAGGGGTATGTGCAGGAGTACTTCCTGCGCACTTCCGGGGCGGCGGATCTGTCCGTGATCGAAGGGGTTATGGGGCTATATGACGGTAAGGGAGCTACAGGCCTGGCCGGCTCTACAGCGGAGATTGCCATTCTGACAGAATCTCCTGTGGTGCTTGTGGTCGATGCCCGGAGCATGGGGCGCAGTGCGGCGGCGGTGGTGCTGGGCTTTCAGCGGCTGGAGCCGCGCGTCAATCTTGCGGCGGTCATCGTCAACCGCTGCGGCAGCCGGGAGCATTATTCTCTGGTGCAGGCGGCGATTGAGGCCGCCTGCGGCATACCTGTCATCGGCTGGCTGCCGCGTAACGGGGCGCTCCAGATCCCCGAGCGCCATCTGGGCCTGCTGCCTGCGGTGGAGCGGGGCGAGCTGGAGGGCTTGTTCGGGCTGGCCGCAGATTCACTGGAGGCCGGGACGAATCTTGACCGGCTGCTGCAGATCGCTTCGGAGGCGCCGCCGTTCCTGCCGGGGCCTGCGGCAGAAGAGCACCCGCCGGGCAGCAGCCCTGCTGTACTGCCGGCCGCAGAGCCGGCAGGCGGTGCAGCGTGCGCGAAGGTTGTGCCCCCGGCGAATTCAGCCGCCGGAGCCAAGCGTAAGCAGGCTACTCCGCCTGCGGTCCCCGCAGAGGGAGCAGCCTGCGCGGTTACACCGTCTGCAGATTCCGCAGGCGGAGCTTCTTGTGCACCTGTCTTGTCGACCGCTGTCGCTGGAGGCGGAGCTTTTCGCGCCCCTGCTTTGTCCCCGGCGGTCTCTGCCGCCGGAGCCAAACGAATGCTGCAGCCTACAGCAGCTGCGGCTGCCCCGGTGCTCGCCGTGGCCCGCGATGCGGCGTTTAATTTCTATTACGCCGACAATCTGGAGCTGCTGGCGGAGGCCGGAGCGCGCCTCGTATTCTTCAGCCCGCTGGCAGGTGAAGGGATTCCGGCCATGGCGGACGGAATCATGCTCGGCGGCGGCTTCCCCGAGGAGTTCGCCGCAGAAATTGCCGGCAATACCGCTTTTCTGGGCGGGCTGCGCCGCGCCGCAACCGCCGGAATGCCGCTGTATGCAGAATGCGGCGGCTACATGGTGCTGGCCCGCAGTCTGACGGACCGGGCGGGCGCCAGACATGAGATGGCGGGGATTATTCCCGCCGCTACAATCATGCGCGAGCGCCGGGTGGCCCTTGGCTACCGCGAGGTTACTGCGCTGCAGGATCATCTCCTGCTGCGGGAGGGAGAGTGTCTGCGCGGCCATGAATTTCATTATTCAGAGATGATTTACGACGGAGAAGCTCCGGGTACCTTCGCCTATTCCAGCACAGGGCGGACCGGTACCCGGCCGGAGGGCTATGCGGCTGGCAATGTGCTGGCGGCATATACGCATATTCATCTGGCTTCCTACAGGCCGGCGGGCCTGCGGCTGGTTGAGGCCTGCCGCAACTTTGCCTGCCGGAAGCCAAGGTGAGCATAGTCATTGATGGATACAGGCGGCGGAGTACCCGGATAGCTAAGCTGGGACTCCACACAATCCAAGTAAAAATAGATTGACTGTTCGGCAATATATGGTATCCTAAGTTTTAACAGTATAGCATGAATGAGGGAGCACCTCTTTTACGCCCAGGCGGCGTGGAAGAGGTGCTTTTTTTTGTGCACAGAGGGAAGAGACTGAAGGTCGTAGGCATATGAAGCCTGCAGTTTCAGCCCGGGGTGCAGGCAATGCTTGCTGCATGACAAAGAAGGTAGGGATCGGGATGCAGATTGTATTTATGAACCGCTTGAGCAGAACATCGGGGGAGGAGCAGGAGGTGTTCGCCCAGCTGTGGATCGGGGAAGAGGAAGGCGTCTGGCATTTGGGCTGGCGCGACTTCTCGGGAACGCAGGAGACAGGGGACAGTATCTGGTATGAGGGCGGTTCGTGGAATGAAATGCTCTGTGTGTACAGACATGAATTGGCCATCAAGATGGGGGACGGCTACCGTCCGCTGATCGACGGCGTTTTCCATGAAGAGGACAGCCTGAGTGCCCGCAATCAGGATCAGCTCAGGCTGCAATATTACAGTGAGCTGTTCAGCCACGAAGCGGTGTATGACGAGCTGTGCGCCTGGCGCCGGGGCAAGGCCTCCAGCGAACGGAAGGCGCCATATATTCTGGCGAGCAACCGGCTGCTGCGGCTGCTCAGCGCGTTCCTGCCGCGTACGGCGGAGGAGCTGCTGCAGCTTCCGGGCATCGGTGAAGCCAAGGTTGCCCAGTACGGCAGCGACTGGCTCGCGGTAACCGCAGCGGTGGAGCGGGCCCATGATTATCCGCTGCATTGGGTCAAAGACGCTGTGGATGAGACGGACTTCACTTCCTGGCTGTACAAGCAGCGGGAGCTGAAATACAAGAAGCAGCTGGAGCGGCTGCGGCTGCGGCGCGTGCTGCTGCAGGGTATTGAGGGCGGTCAGGGGATGGAGGAACTGAAGGCAGCCAGCGGCATCAGCCGCCGAGAGGTATTGGAGGCGGTGGAAGAACTGGAGAAAGACGGCTACACAGTCGACAAGCTGATTGAGCATGAGCTGCAGGGAATAACGCCCGATGAGCAGGCGAATATCATGGCGGCGTACGAACTGCTTGGGGATACCTTTTTGAAGCCGGTGCTTTATAAGGTTTACGGTGAGGGCTTTGCTCCTGCGGAAGGTCTGGATATTTACTATGAACGCCTGCGCCTGCTGCGAATCCGGTTCCGGAGAGAACGGGAGACAAATTATACGCTACCCATGGCGGGTAACTCTTAAGCGAGGCATATTCGTAGTTCGCGGAATACTATGATTTAAGTGGGGTATTATCATCGGGCAGTCGTTCACGCGACAGCTTATGGTAATGCCCTCTCCTTAGAAACGTAATATATTTACCTAAGGGGATAGAGAAGGTTTGGGACCAATGCAACTCATTCGATTTTCGCACACTAATTTTGCCGTTACTACGGAAATAAGCACACTAATTCGAAACTGCCCTGCTTTTCGTTAGGCATAAAAAGAGTAAGCTCATCCCGTCTCACCGGCAAGTTCTGTGTATGGCTTTTCGATTAGGGTTGATTTTTCGCCTACATGAAGCCGGTTTACCCTCGTGGACGTCCATTGTGGTCGATTTTTCGTCTACAATAGGCCCGTTTCCCATCGCGGAAGCGCATTGTGGTCGGTATTTCGTCTACAATAGGCCCGTTTACCCTCGTGGACGCCCATTGTGGTCGGTTTTTCGTCTATAACGATAATAGGCCCGATTGCCCTCACGCATGCCCAATGTGGTCGATTTTTCGCCTACATCTAGCCCGTCGTTTACCCTCACGGTAACTCAATGTTAAGTTTTGCAGATAAAAAGCATTAAGAGAGGAACGGCGAAGGAGAATTTTGGTGAGGTCATCTTATGGATGATCTATGTTCTATTCAATAATTTGGTGAATGATAGAATACATAAAAAACGGGGGCGGTCCGGTGAGAAGAGGAAACGACGTATTGCTGCTATGCTCTGTATTACTGGCTGGTGCTATCTCGTTCTCGGGAATCCGGATCGGACAGAGCGTTAAGGAATCACATGCTTCAAGGGAGGCTGCTTTTACAGTAAATGAAAAAGGATTGTGGACTCTTGAAGAGGCTGCCATGTATTTAAGCCTCCAATCGGGGGAGTTGTATTCTATTATAAAAGATTTAGAGCTGCAGGAAAGTTCAGAGCCATCGACGTGGGAGCCGCAAAAATCTCTGAGGTATGTAACTTACAACGGTTCTGATTATTTCAGCAGAGCAGAGCTGGACCGCTGGATCAGGTTCAACATCAATCATTCCGGCATGTAGCACAAAGGACGAAGCTTCCCATGCCTTCTTGGCAGGTCGTCTTCGTCCTTTGGACTTCGTTCGTTTATATTCATAGCCAATCCTTCTTGCGGAAGATCAGCAGCATACTTACACCCAGGGTAATCATGACGCCGATGACGCCGTAATATCCGTATTGCGTGTGCGTCTCCGGGATATTGTCGAAGTTCATTCCGTAAATCCCGGTGATGACGGTGAGCGGCATGAATATCGTTGTAATCGCCGTGAACACGCGCATGATTTCGTTGGCGCGGTTGGCGATACTGGACTGGTAGGCTTCGCGCAAGTTGCCCATGAGATCGCGGTAGGTCTCGAAGGTTTCGGAGATTTTGACCGCATTTTCATAAATATCGCTGAAATATTTCTGCAGCTGGTCGTCGATCAGCCGGAGATCCTTTTTATTGAGCGTGTTGACGACTTCCTTCTGCGGGCCGAGCATCTTCTTCAGCCACAGAATCTCACTGCGCAGACCGATGATTTCGTTCAGATGCGACTTCTTGGTGTGCATGAGAATATCTTCTTCAAGCTTCTCGATCCGCGCTTCAATCCGGTCGCCGACGGAGAAGTAATTGTCCACCACCAGGTCGATCAGCAAATACAGGAAGCGGTCCGCCTCGCTGACTTCCTGTTCCCACAGAATGGGCTTCAGGATGCGCAGCTCGTTGATCTTCTGCTTGGTGACGGTAATAATGAAATGTCTGCCCAGAAAGATGTTGAGCGCACGCAGAAAAATCTCTTCATCATCAAAACGGATGCTGTTGACGACAATAAAATAATGGCTCTCGTAAATTTCGATCTTGGGCCGCTGTTCCTCATCGCTGAGGCAGTCTTCCACGGCCAGGTCATGCAGATTGTACAGAGGCTGGAGCGTCTCCAGATCCTCCACATCGGCATCAATCCAGTAAAAGCCCTCTGCCGGGGCTGTCAATGTTGTCTGAAGGTCATCCACAGGCGTAAAGACGCCTGAGTTCACCAGCCGGATTTTCATCTGATTCACTCCTTATTCGTCCGCTTCCCTGAAGAGGACATGCTTAATTAAGCACAGGAAGAAATCAGCTTGGCCGGTGTTCCGATTAAGGCTGCATACCCAGTGACGGTTCGGGAGCAAAAGAAAGAAATGCTGCGCCGGCCGGCAAGCTGATCATCGTCCTGTGTGGCTGCTCGTTCTGCACGCTTAACTGCGTACCCGGGTCGCCTTCCATTCTTCTCTCACCTCGTTCTTCGTCATAGTGGTAAAACACTTGTCTAGTATAACGCCCGGGGTACCCTCTTTCAAGACAAATTCTTGAGTATTTGGGGGCCTTTCAGCATTGTATGACTTGACGAATAGGAGGTTCATGATTTAAAGTGATTTTTAAGAAAAAACATCTGCAGATGTTTAGCTTCCCTAACTGAATACAGCTACTTCTTATCAAGAGCAGGTGGAGGGACTAGCCCGATGAAACCCGGCAACCGGCGCCAAGGCGCACGGTGCTAATTCTTGCAGAGACCATGCCAGAGGAATACTCCAGGCGGACGTTTTTGACAGATGAGAGAGGCGCATATGACTTTACATCAGATATGACCTTTCTCTTCGGAGTGAGGTCATTTTTAGGTTTCAGGACCTCCTCCGCGCAAGATTAATCAATATAAGAACAATCCAATACCAATGAAGGAGTGAACGGAGCAATGCCGATTAAGATTCCCGATACGCTGCCGGCCAAAGAAGTCTTGTCCGGGGAAAATATATTTGTCATGGGGGAAAGCCAGGCTTTTCACCAGGATATCCGTCCGCTGCGGATTGCCATACTGAACCTGATGCCCACCAAGGAAACGACCGAGACGCAGCTGCTGCGCCTGATCGGAAATTCGCCGCTGCAGGTGGATGTGGTGCTGCTGCATCCAAGCTCCCACACCTCCAAGAATACCTCGGCGGAACATTTGCGCAGCTTCTACACGACCTTCGGGGAGATCAAGCACCGCCGTTTTGACGGGCTGATCATTACCGGGGCTCCCGTGGAGCAGTTCGAATTCGAAGATGTAAACTACTGGGAGGAGCTGCAGGAAATCTTCGAATGGAGCAAGGACAACGTCACATCGACGATGCATATCTGTTGGGCGGCCCAGGCGGGACTGTATCATCATTTCGGCGTCCGCAAGGTCAGCTTGCCCGAGAAATGTTTCGGTGTCTTTTCCCATACGGTGAGCCATAATAATGTGAAGCTGCTGCGCGGCTTCGATGAAGTGTTCCATGTTCCGCATTCGCGCCACACCGATGTCTCCCGCGAAGATATCGAAGCCGCTCCGGATCTGCAGATTCTGGCCGAATCCGAAGAAGCCGGTGTATATCTGGTGGCAACCGCCGACGGAAGACAGATCTTCGTTACCGGTCACTCCGAATATGATCCGTTCTCCCTGAAATGGGAGTATGACCGCGATGTAGCCAAAGGAATGGATATCGCGCTGCCGAAGCATTATTATCCTAACGACGATCCGCAGCGTACACCGCCGGCCGTCTGGCGCGCCCATGCCAACTTATTGTTCGCCAACTGGCTGAATTACTATGTATATCAGGAAACGCCCTACGACATTGGCCCGATTATTTGAACTATATAACGATCTGGTACATTCCCACCACAATTTAGGAGGCTTACTGAACGATGGACGAGAAACTGAGGATTGAAAGCAGACTGGCACAGATCGGCTCGCAGGAGGACCCCGCTACCGGAGCGGTTAATTACCCGATTTATAATTCCACGGCTTTCCGCCATCCGCGGCTTGGGCAAAGCACAGGCTTCGATTATATCCGCACCAAAAGCCCGACCCGCTCCGTACTGGAGACGGCGGCGGCCGAGCTGGAATCGGGAGACGCCGGCTTTGCCTGCAGCTCCGGCATGGCGGCGCTCACTACCGTGTTCACCTTGTTCGGGCAAGGCGACCATTTAATCGTCTCGTTGGACTTGTACGGCGGAACCTACCGGCTGCTGGAGCGGATCCTCTCCAAATACGGCATCAGCGCCTCCTATGTTGACACGAATGATCTGGATGGGCTGGAAGCAGCCCGGCGGCCGGAGACCAAGGCTGTCTTCATCGAGACGCCGACCAATCCGCTGATGATGATTACAGACATCGCGGCGGTGTGTACATGGGCCCGCAAGCACGGGCTGCTCTCCATTGTCGACAATACGCTGCTGACTCCGTTCTTCCAGCGGCCGCTCGAACTGGGAGCGGATATCGTGGTCCACAGCGCCACCAAATACCTGGGCGGGCATAATGATGTTCTGGCGGGTCTGATCGTCACCAAGGGCGCGGAGCTGTCGGCGGAAATGGCCGTCCTGCACAACTCGCTCGGTGCCGTGCTGTCCCCGAATGACAGCTATCTGCTGATGCGCGGCATGAAGACGCTGGCGCTGCGCATGGAGCGCCATGAGAGCAACGCACTGGCGGTTGCCCGCTATCTGCAGGATCACCCGGCAGTCGCTGAGGTCTTCCATCCGGGACTGCCGGATCATCCCGGCTATGAGATTCAGAACCGCCAGTCTTCCGGCAATACGGGCATCTTCTCCTTCAAGGTTAAGGATGCGAGATATGTCGATCCGCTGCTCCGCCATATCCGCCTGATCGCCTTCGCCGAGAGCCTAGGCGGCGTCGAATCGCTGATGACCTACCCTGCGGTGCAGACCCATGCCGACATTCCGGTGGAAATCCGCGATGCGGTAGGCGTCGATGACCGGCTGCTGCGCTTCTCCGTAGGCATTGAGCATGCCGAGGACTTGATTGGCGATCTGGGCCAGGCCCTGGAAGCGGCGCAGCGTGAAATTTCGGAAGGGTTAGCCGAAGGGGGACAACAGTAATGAGCCGAGACAATAACCAGGAGGAGCTGCAATTCTCCACCCGGCTGCTGCACTTCGGTGCAGAGATCGACCGGGCGACGGGCGCTTCCAGCGTCCCGATCTACCAGGCATCCACATTTCACCACGAGGATATCCATAACCCTCCGCTGCATGACTACAGCCGTTCCGGTAATCCGACGCGCCAGGCGCTGGAGGATTATATCGCGCTGCTGGAGGGAGGCGTGCGCGGCTTCGCCTATGCCTCGGGCATGGCGGCAATCTCCAGTACCTTCCTGATGCTGTCCGCCGGTGACCATGTCATCGTGACGGAGGATGTGTACGGCGGTACATACCGGCTGCTGACCTTGATCTTAAGCCGGATGAATATTGAGACCACCTTTGTAGACATGACGGAGCTAGATCAGGTGAAGGCGGCGCTGCAGCCGAACACCAAAGCGGTGTACATGGAGACGCCATCCAATCCGACGCTGAAGATCACGGATGTAGCGGCGGTTACCGAATGGGCGCGCAGCCACGATCTGCTGACCATTCTCGATAATACGTTCATGACGCCTTACTATCAGCGGCCGATTGAGCAGGGCGTTGATATCGTGCTGCACAGCGCGACGAAATTCCTCGGCGGCCACAGCGATGTGCTGGCCGGTCTTGCCGTTGCCCGCACGCCGGAAATCGGTGCGCAGCTGAAGATGCTGCAGAACGGGCTCGGCACCGTGCTTGCCCCGCAGGAAAGCTGGCTGCTGATGCGCGGCATGAAGACGCTGGAAGCGCGGATGGCGCACAGCGAGCGGAGTGCAGCCAGGCTCGCAGCCTGGCTGGATGACCGCAGCGACATCGCGAAGGTCTTCTACCCGGGGCTTGCACAGCATCCGGGCCGGGAGATTCACGAGCGCCAGTCCACCGGATACGGCGCAGTGGTCTCCTTCGACGTCGGCTCCGGAGAGCGGGCGAGGAAGGTGCTGAACAAGGTCAAGCTGCCGCTGGTAGCGGTCAGCCTCGGCGCCGTGGAGAGCATCCTCTCCTATCCGGCGATGATGTCCCATGCGGCGATGCCCGCTGAAGTCCGGGCCGAACGCGGCATTACCGACGGCCTGCTGCGCTTCTCGGTCGGCCTCGAAGCGATAGAGGATCTGATCAACGATTTGGAGCAGGCGCTCACAGAGTAACCCTCCGTTCAGAGGCAGGCGGCTGGCCCGCAGGGTGTATGCGCAGCCGCCTGCCAACCCGTTTATATAACCCCGCTGAGCGGGGTTTATTTTGTGATAACCTTTTTCAAGTCTCGGCGATTGTGTTACCATGAGAGAATGATTGATTTCCATAGACTTCAACTGCTATGATAACTGACCAATGATATGGGTTGATGGGAGGCTGCGAACGAATGAGTGCGATTGATCTGATTTTGGATAAAGCGCTGAAGGGCGAACGTCTGCAACTGGAGGACACGGTCCGGCTGTTCGAGAGCAACGAGATTGAGAAGATGGGGGCCGCCGCCGATGTCATTATGAAGCGCTGGCATCCCGAGCCGCTGGCCACATTTGTGATCGGCCGCAATATTAACTACACCAATGTCTGCGATGTATATTGCCGCTTCTGTGCGTTTTACCGGCGGCCGGGCTCGGAGGAAGGCTATGTTTTTCCGGACGAGACGATTTATCAGAAGATCGCCGAGACGATCGGCGTTAACGGCACGGAGATTCTGATGCAGGGCGGAACGAACCCTAATCTGCCGTTCAGCTATTATACCGACCTTCTGCGCGGGATCAAGCAGCGGTTCCCGGAGATTACGATGCACTCCTTCTCGCCGGCCGAGATCAAGAAGATGCAGGAGGTGTCCGGCCTGCCGCTGGAGACAGTGCTGCGCGAAATCCATGCCGCCGGCCTCGATTCCCTGCCCGGAGGCGGCGCCGAGATTCTCGACGACCGTACCCGCCGCAAGATCAGCCGCTTGAAGGGCTCCTGGCGCGACTGGATGGACGTCATGCAGACGGCGCATAAGATCGGCATGAATACGACGGCCACGATGGTGATCGGCCTCGGCGAGAGTCTGGAGGAGCGCGCGCTGCATCTGCTGCGCGTACGGGAAGCACAGGATGAGTGCATCGCGAACGGTTATGACTCCGAAGGGTTCCTGGCCTTCATCTCCTGGACGTTCCAGCCGGACAATACGAATCTGAAGCTGGACCGGCAGTCACCGGAGGAATATTTGAAGACGGTGGCGGTCAGCCGCCTCGTTCTCGACAATATCAAGAACTTCCAATCCTCCTGGGTCACGATGGGACCGGAGGTCGGCAAGCTGTCGCTGCAGTACGGCTGCAATGATTTCGGCAGCACGATGATTGAAGAGAACGTTGTATCCTCGGCCGGTGCCACACACAAGGTCAACATCGAGCAGATTCTCCAGCTCATCCGTGAAGCAGGCAAGATTCCGGCACAGCGCAATACGCGCTATGACATCCTGCGCGTGTTCGACGATGTCAACGCCAAGGTTGACAATGATTTTGTGATGCAGAACTAGCCGCATAAGCGGTTCATTTAACAGTAACCGGATGCAAGGTAACCATAGAGCTTATTCATCTATCCGCCTGGAGGGATGAATAAGCTTTTTTGTGCATAAATTCCTGAATCCTCCAAATTGGTACTATGGTGTAATAGTAAGCTGCAAAGCGGCTGTGATATATATAAGACAGGCATATTTTACAAAACTCGTACTTCCAGTTAATGCAAATTGATAGATTGAAGCCCCGCTCTTGCAGTACAATTTCTCTCGTCACATGGAGAGCAGGGACGTTCTCATGCAGGGACGGTCATGTGCTTTGCAGGGAATATAAGGTATCGGAAGCAGGAAGCTGATGTACACCTATATTTTTCAAAAAGACACTGGGAGGTTTACAAGTTGATGAGAGAAACAGGATGGAACAAGCGGATAGCTGCGGCGGTGGCCGGTACGGTGCTTACGGCGCAGTTATTCGGCGGAATCCTCGGCGGACCGGCACTGGGAACCGGGAAAGCGGAAGCGGCGGGGGAGCAGGCTGCTCCTGCGGCAAGCGGAACAACCATTGATTTGCGGCTGATGAGCACAACTGACGTACATACGAACGTGTACGGCTGGGATTATTTCAAGGATAACGCTTCGCTTACAGTCGGGCTCGACCGGACCGCATCGCTGGTCAATGAAGCCCGCAAACAGAACCCGAACAATCTGCTGCTCGACAACGGCGACCTGATTCAGGGGACTCCGCTGGGTACTTATCTGGCGAAGGAAGCGGATTTCACTGGTGAGCCGGAGCGGGTTCATCCGCTGATTGCAGCTATGAATATCATGGACTATGATGCAGCAACGTACGGCAATCATGAATTTAATTATGGGCTGGATTATCTGAACCGCGTCATTGGCGGCAGCGCTTCTGCCGGTACAGGTGCGGAATTCCCGTATGTGAACGCCAATATTTATATTGATGACCATGACAGCAATCCGGATAATGATGTCAACAAATACGAGCCTTATATTATTCTTGAGAAAAAGGTAAAAGGCAGCGACAACCAGGAGCATACCGTCAAGGTCGGATTGCTCGGTCTGGTGACCCCGCAGATTCTGGAATGGGACAAGGTGAATCTGGAGGGTCAGGTTATTGCCAAGGGCATTGCCGAAACGGCGAAGAAATTCGTTCCCGAACTGGAAAGCAAGGCGGATGTTGTGGTGGTGATGGCCCACACCGGCTTTGATGCGGCAGCCACCGGGACCCTTGCCGAGAATGATATCAATGCGCTGAGCAAGGTGCCGGGCATTGATGCCATCACGTTCTCGCACACCCACAAGGTGTTCCCGACCGGCAATAATGCCACTCTTGACGCCTCGTTCATTGATCCGGCGACCAAAGCTCCATATAACAGCAGTGTAGCCGTCATTGACAATGTCAACGGCCATATCAACAGTGTTCCGGCGGTACAAGCCGGTTACGGCGGGGCTTATCTGGGTCTGATCGACCTGAAGCTGGAGCAGGACGGCCAGGGCTGGAACGTAAATAAAGAGGCCTCCAAAGCTTCCACCCGCTCCATTTACCGGACGGAGAACAAACAGAATTACCCGACCGTTGAGCCGGATAAGGCGGTGCAGGAGGCAGCCGCTGCCGATCATAAGGCAACCATTGCTTATGTTAATCAGCCGCTGGGCGAGACGACGATCCCGATGAACAGCTATTTCGCCCTGGTGCAGGATAATCCGACGGTACAGATTGTGACCTACGCGCAGCAGCGTTATGTATCCAATCTGATTAATACCGACGATACACTGGCCGATTACCGGGATCTGCCGATTCTGAGTGTGGGCGCACCATTCAAAGCCGGACGGAACGGTCCGGGCGAATATACTGAAATCGAGGAGGGCAAGCTGACGATCCGCGGAGCCAGTGACCTCTATCTCTATGACAATACCCTGAAAGCCATCAAGGTTCCAGGCTCCACGGTCAAAGAGTGGGTGGAGATGAGCGCGGGTATGTACAACCGGATCAAGCCGGGGATCTCCACACCGCAACCGCTGCTGAATCCGTCATTCTCCGTCTTCAATTTCGATATTATCGACGGCATTCAGTACACGATCGATGTAACAAAGAATGCGAAGTATAAGCCTGACGGTTCTATTAATGATCAGAATTCCAGCCGGGTGACTTCCATCACCTACAACAATGAGCCGCTGGACCTCAATCAGGAGTTCATCGTTGTGACCAATAATTACCGCGCCAGCGGCGGCGGCAATTTCCCGGATGTGAAGAACGCAGATATGGTTCTCGACACCCAGGAAGAGAACCGCCAGGTGCTGATGGATTACATTAAGGAAGCCGGTACGGTTACCCATCCGGCTGACAACAACTGGTCGATTAAGCCAATCCAGGGCAATGTGAGCGTGACCTTTACGTCGACGCCGAAAGGCGCCAAGGCTCTGCCGGCGGACGGTTCGATTACGGATACCGGCGTTCAGGATACCAAGGGCTTCGAGGTCTACAACCTCAAGCTGAAGGCGGACGTACCGCAGCCGGCCGGCGATGTGGAGGTACACCTGCTCGGCATTAATGATCTTCACGGACAGCTCGACACTACGTCCTTCGTCGGTGACAAGAAGGTAGGCACAGCCGCAGTACTGGCGGCTTATCTGAAGCAGGCCCGGGCTAAATACGAGCATTCGCTGCTCTTCCATAACGGGGACTCGGTGGGCGCCTCCGCTCCGATTTCTTCACTGGAACGCGACGAGCCGACCCATGTGTGGATGAACATGATGAAATTTGATGTCGGCAGCCTTGGCAACCATGAGTTCGACCAGGGTGTTCCGGCGCTGATGACCCAGCTCTACGGCGGCACTGATCCGAAGAATGAGAAGGTAGTCCATGCCGGCTCCGACTTTGATTATGTCAATGCGAACGCAGTGGATGCTACAACCGGCAAGCCGATCATCAATCCTTATGTGATCAAAGAAATCGGCGGCGTCAAAATCGGCTTCATCGGGACAGTAACCAAGGCTACGCCAAGCAAGGTTTCTCCGGCCGGCACTGCAGGCGTGCGGTTCCTGACGCTTGAGGAAGAAGTGGCAGCCATCGAAAAATACGCCAAGGAGCTGCAAACCCAAAAGGTTGAGACAATTATCGTACTGGCCCATGATCCGGCGACGACTAAAAACAATGAAACAACAGGCGAAGCTGCCGATCTGGCCAAAGCATTGCCGGCCGATTCACCGGTTGACGTGATTGTCGCCGGCGACAATCACGCGCTGGCCAATGGCGAAGTCAACGGTAAGCTGATTGTGCAGGCTTACTCGTACGGTACCGCTTTTGAAGATATCAAGCTGGTGATTGACGGTGCAACCGGCCATGTGAAGAGCAAGTCGGCGACGGTTACCACAACGTTCCAGGACGGTATCACCCCTGATCCTGAAACAGTGGCCCTCGTGGACAAGTACCTGGCACTGCATCCCGAGCTGACAAAACCGGTAGGCACAACGGACGGCACTATTACCAAGACCGATGCCTATACCAAGGAATCGAACCTTGGCAACCTGATCGCCGATGCGATGCGCCAGGCCGACTTCGGTGACGGCAAGGGCGCGGCGGACTTCGCCTTCATGAATCCGGGCGGTATCCGCGCCGATCTGCCAAAGGGCAATGTATCCTTCGGCGACCTGGCCAAAATCCAGCCGTTCGGCAACACGCTGGTGAAGCTGACCTTGACCGGTGAGCAGATCAAGACGCTGCTGCAGCAGCAGTGGAATGTCAAAGCGGACGGTACGGAAGACATCAAGACGCTGCAGATTTCCGGGCTGAAGTACACAGCCAACATGTACATGCCGGTCAATTCGCGGGTGGCCAATCTGACCAAAGCGGACGGCACGCCTATCAGTATGACGCAGAGCTATACGGCGGTAGTGAACAATTTCATGGCCGCAGGAGGAGATAACTATTCCGTGCTGACCAAAGCGAGCGCCTCGCTGGCCGGTCCGGTCGATCTCGATGTGTTCTATGATTACGTCGTCAAGACCTTTAAGGGCGGCGCCATCACGTCCAAGCTTGAAGGACGCATCACGAATGTGCTGACGGCCCCGGGCGGCGGCACGGTGCCGACTCCTGCGCCGACGGCATCGCCGAAGCCGAGTGCGACAGCATCGCCGTCGCCGTCGGCCACGCCTGCACCGGCAGCAACGGCGACACCAAGCCCCGCTCCTTCGGCAGTACCGGTGTTTAATGACCTGGGCAAGGTAGCCTGGGCCCAGGAGGCGATCAATGAGCTCGTAGGCCTCGGCGTGCTTCAGGGTGTCGGCGGCGGCAGCTTCGCGCCGGCCAAGAATGTAACGCGCGCCGAATTTGCGGCCATGCTCGTCCGTGCACTTGACCTGGAGGCGACTGGCACATTGGCAGCCTTCAGTGATGTGAAGGCCGACGTCTGGTATGCCCAGCCGATTGCGGCAGCTGTGCAAGCAGGGCTTGTCCAGGGCTCCGGCAACGGCAAATTCGAGCCTGGACGGCAGATTACGCGCGAAGAAATGGCGATCATGATTGCCAATGCGCTGAAGGAGCAATTGCAGAATGCGGAGAAGGGCTCTCTTGACCAATTCTCCGACAAGGGAACCATCGCCACTTATGCGCAGACTGCCGTGGCACAACTTACCGAGCTGGGCATCGTAAACGGCATGGGCGCCGGCAAATTTGCACCGAAAGCGGCGGCAAACCGCGCTCAGGCGGCGGTTATCGTCTACCGTATGCTAGAGCATAAGGCTTCTTGATTTAGCTAGACTTTTGGGGATGGCGGGATGGGAGAACCTCCCGCGGAGCTTCCAATACTGGTGAAAATGCAAAGACCCATGCGTTTGTTCGCATGGGTCTTTGCTATCTTTATACATGGCATGAGACAAAAGAACAACAACCCTATTCAACGAGGATAAATGTATTTCGTACAACTATTTGTTAGGTATGCACCCATTTTTGAAGGATAGATGTATTTTGTGCAACTAAAATCAGCATATAGGGATCAAACTGCCTTATAGCAAGAAAATAGATGTACGAAATGCAACTATAGCCGGGGAACGGCCTGTTTAGATGGATATAGTTGTACAAACTGCAATTAGCAGCTTAGCAGCGGGTAGTGAGGTCATGAAGAGCTTGTTATTTCATTACGGCTTATGGCTTCTGAAAGGCAAACTCCAGTTGGAAAATCGCCAATTGATTTGACCTGTGTGGAGGATAATCACGATCTACATTTCAGCAGCTTAAAACGATGACAGCCCGTGCTTCGCCTATCAGCTTTACTGCGGAAAGCCATCAGGCGGAAACTGGAACCGCAACAAGCGGTATAAATCAAGAAATCTACGGGCGGGAAGCGACCGGAAGCCAAATGTTTTCTTGCGTCACGGCTAATCCCAACACAAAAATCTTTAGTTCAATCTATTATAGATGGATTTTCGCACACTAAATGTGCAGTTATTACAGATTTCAGCAATCTAGTTCGATAATTGCTACTTAATTTGGACGATATTGGCGTATTCATTAATTTGCACCTATATTAAATGGCGGTTATCAATCTAGAGTTGTAATTATCCCCGTACAGGTGAAATTAGATGGCGATTATCCAACTGACTGCTATACAGAGCTGGCTGTCACCGGGTTTTTGCACAAACGGCGTTGACCATCAAGTAATCCGGGGCCGATCAGCGCCCGGGTATCCAAAACTTCACGGACTCACTTTCCGGCCTGATCCGGATAAATCTTAGGTTCGACTTGTAAAGTCAACCGCTCCGTCCGGCAACATTACTTGACGGCGGCTTCCCATTTGCAGCGGATAGGGGAAACGATGGCATTCTCTTTCTTCAGTTCGGTAAAGGCCTTGTCAACCGCTTTGCGTTCGAGTCCGGACAGCTTCTCCACTTCACCGGCAGTTAGCGGCTTGTCCGATGCTTTAATAATATCGAGCACTTGATCTTTAACACTCATATCTTCACGTCCTTTTTCAGATTTTGAATGCAGGCGTCAATCAGAATTCTATTTTAGATGAAGACATTTAAAATTTCAGTGATATTTGTGGCTTATCCAAGGGAAAAAAGTATTCGATTAAGATTTACAGGAGTATCCAAAAGTGATATCATAAACATATCAAATACATATCTAATCGGAGGGGTATTTATGAAGGAGAAAATTCTGCGTCCCATCAGTGGATTCTGGGTGGTTGCCCTGATTGCCGTGTGTGTCGGCGGCGGCGCGTATCTCGCTCAGGACTATACCGTCCTGCCCATGGTTCTGTTCGTTATCGCGGGCATACTCTGTACCAGCATTACTGTTGTGCAGCCCAACAAATCGGTGGTAGTGACCTTTTTCGGGCAGTATGTAGGTACAATTGCTTCCAGCGGCCTGTGGGCCGTCATTCCGTTCAGCATCCGCAAGACCGTCTCGCTGCGTGTCAGCAACTTTAACAGCGTTAAGCTGAAGGTCAACGATGTCGAGGGCAATCCGATAGAGATCGCTGCGGTCGTTGTCTTTAAAGTAGTCAACTCGGCCAAAGCGCTGTTCGATGTTGATCAATATATGGCCTTTGTCGAGATTCAGAGCGAGACCGCGCTGCGCCATGTGGCCAGCAAATACCCGTATGACAATTACAAGGATTCCGGAATGTCGCTGCGGGCCAATGCTGATGAAATTGCCAAGGAGCTGGCGGTGGAGCTGCAGGACCGTCTCTCGATCTCCGGGGTTGAGGTACTGGAGGCGCGCCTGACCCATCTGGCCTACTCCACGGAAATTGCCAGCACCATGCTGCAGCGCCAGCAAGCTTCCGCCATCCTGTCTGCACGCCAGCTTATCGTCGAAGGCGCCGTCGGCATGGTCGATATGGCCATCCGCCAGCTGAAGGAGAACGGCGTAGTCGAGCTGGATGAAGAACGCAAGGCGGCCATGATCAACAACCTGATGGTGGCCATTGTATCCGAGCGCGGAGCGAACCCGGTCATCAACGCCGGCTCGCTGTACTAGAGGCGAACCGCGATGGCCGCCAAGAAGAGCTTCCCGCTGCGGATTGACCCTGAGCTCTACGCGGCGCTGGAGCGTTGGGCGGGCGAGGAATTCCGCAGCGTCAACGGGCATATCGAGTATTTGCTGCGCGAGTCTTTGAAGCGGGCCGGCCGTTTGCCGGACCGCTCGCGGAAGGAAGAATAGTTCTGTAGCACCGGCCGCTGGAGCTGCCGGAATTTACAGGCGGTTCCAGGGTTGACGTAAGCTGTGGACAGCTTTATAATTATCCATTATTCACGTCTATCAGCGTTGACAAAGACATGGCTCGTCTGATCCGTACCGTGCAGAGAGAGGAAACCTGGGCTGCAATTTCCTCCGGTTAGCGGCATTCGATCTACCCCTTTGTAGCTGCGGTTATGAACTCCCGGAAGCGGGATGGTAAGAACCGCCGGTTCATGGCCGTTATCCCCATGCTGATGAAGGATTCCTCTGCCGAGGAATTGAATTTGGGTGGAACCACGGGTATAACACTCGTCCCTGCGCGGGACGGGTGTTTTTTGTTGCGTGGATAATAACCCTGACCGAACATGTCAGCATATTGAATAAATCTGGGAGGAATATGAAAATGGCAGTTAACATTAAGCTTCCGGACGGTTCCGTCCGGGAATACCCGGCAGGCAGCACCATTGATGACGTCGCTGCGTCGATCAGCAGCAGCCTGCGCAAGAACGCGGCCGCCGGTAAACTGAACGGCGTCGTTGTCGATTTGTCGGCTCCGCTGGAAGAAGGCGGGCTCGTCGAAATTGTCACCCTCGATTCGCCTGAAGGGCTGGAAGTGATGCGCCACAGTACAGCGCATCTGATGGCCCAGGCCGTCCGCCGCCTGTTCGGCGCGAAGGAAGTCAAGCTGGGCGTAGGCCCGGTCATTGAAGACGGCTTCTACTATGATATGGATCTGGAGCACTCGCTCAACCCGGAGGATCTGCTGAAGATCGAGAAGGAAATGGAGCGCATCGTCTCCGAGAACCTGCCGATTGTCCGCAAAGAAGTCAGCCGTGAAGAGGCGCTGCGCATTTTTGGCGAGCTGGGCGATCCTTACAAGCTCGAACTGATTGAAGCACTCCCGGAGGAGAGCGTCATCAGCATGTATGAGCAGGGTGAATTCTTCGACCTGTGCCGCGGCCCGCATGTGCCGTCCACCGGCAAAATCAAAGTATTCAAGCTGATGAACGTGGCCGGTGCTTACTGGCGCGGCGACAGCAAGAACAAGATGCTGCAGCGCGTGTACGGTACCGCGTGGATCAAGAAAGCCCAGCTTGACGAGCATCTGCGCCTGCTGGAAGAAGCCAAGAAACGCGATCACCGCAAGCTCGGCAAGGAGCTGGAAATCTTCACCTTCAACCCATTGGTCGGCCAGGGTCTGCCGATCTGGCTGCCGAAGGGTGCCAAGCTGCGCAGCATTCTGGAACGTTACATCGTCGATCTGGAAGCCAGCCTTGGCTACCAGCATGTCTATACGCCAGTCCTCGGCAACGTGGACCTGTACAAGACCTCGGGGCACTGGGAGCACTACCAGGAAGACATGTTCCCGAAGATGACGATTGACACGGAGGAATTCGTGCTGCGTCCGATGAACTGTCCGCATCATATGATGATCTACAAGAGCTCGATGCACAGCTACCGCGATCTGCCGATCCGTATCGCCGAACTGGGCACCATGCACCGCTATGAGATGTCCGGTGCGTTGACCGGTCTGCACCGCGTGCGCTCCATGACCTTGAACGATTCGCATATTTTCTGCCGTCTGGATCAGATCAAGAGCGAGTTCAAACGCGTGCTGGAGCTGATCAAGCAGGTGTACAGCGACTTCGGTATTCATGATTACCGTTTCCGCCTGTCCTACCGTGATCCGCAGGATACCGAGAAATACTTCCAGAACGATGAGATGTGGGAGACTGCACAGCGCATGCTGCGCGAAGTGGCAGAAGAAGCCGGCCTGCCGTTCTTCGAAGCTGAAGGCGAAGCGGCCTTCTACGGTCCGAAGCTGGATGTGCAGATCCGGACTGCCCTTGGCAAGGAAGAGACCTTGTCAACTGTACAGATAGACTTCCTGCTGCCGGAACGCTTCGAGCTGGAATATGTCGGCGACGATGGCCAGAAGCATCGTCCGGTCGTGCTGCACCGCGGTATCCTTGGTACCATGGAGCGGTTCGTAGCCTTCCTGCTGGAGAACTTTGCCGGCGCATTGCCGCTGTGGCTCTCTCCGCAGCAGGTCAAAGTGATTCCCGTATCATCGGCCTTTGACGATTATGCGAAGGAAGTGGAAGCGCAGCTGCTGAAGAGCGGTATCCGCGCCGAAGTGGACCTGCGCAATGAGAAGATGGGCTATAAGATCCGTGAAGCCCAGCTTGAGAAGCTGCCGTACATGTTCGTAGTCGGCGAGAATGAAATGAATGCCGGAACGGTGTCTATCCGCAAGCGCGGCGAAGGCGACATTGGCGCCAAGCCGCTGCAGGAAGTCATTGCCGCACTCGTTCAGGAAGTTGCCGGACGCGTCATTTAACCTTGCCATAACCTTTGCTTTAAGCTTAAGAAGCCGCCCCCCGGGGCGGCTTTATGTATAATTTCATAGAAAACGGGAAACCTTCGCTAATAGGGGGAGGTTTAACTAATGAACAAAATGGGCTTAGGTCAGAGGTTATGGTGTTTGACGGTAACTATGGTCGTGCTATTATCCGCCGGCGGTATTTATCCCGATTGGAGCCGGGAATCCGTCCGGGCCAGCGGTGCGGGAGACTTGGCGTCTGCCCGCCTTGAAGCAGTATATTCAAAGCTTGATTCAAATACAGCACACAACACGGTTTCCGCGGTTAACATTAAGAATGAGGCTGCAGCCGCCGGACTTGCCGGGACTCATGCGAAGGCAGTCCGCTCCAGCGGGGCTTCGCCGCTCGGCGGCACCTCGCGTGTGCCCCGGCAGCCGGCCGCTGCCGTGAAAGCGCCAGCGGCCAAAAAGCCTGCGGCTACGGCAGCTCCCGCACAGCCGAAGGCTGCGGCACCCGCGGCCAAGGCTCCGAATTCGATACCGGTAGCCGCACCGGCGCCGGACCAGATCATTACGACGATGAAAGTGACCGCGACCGGCTACACCGCCGGGTTCGAGTCGACTGGCAAGACATCGAAGCATCCGCAATACGGCATCACCTATTCGGGCGTAAAGGTCCGCCGTGACAAGAATTCTGTATCGACGATTGCCGCAGACCCGAAGGTCCTGCCGCTGGGCAGCATTCTCTACGTTCCCGGCTACGGCTACGCTATTGTGGCGGATACCGGGTCGGCGATCAAGGGCCGGAAGATTGATCTTTATTTTGCCACTACCAAGCAGGTGTACAAGGAATGGGGCAAAAAAACAGTCACGGTCCAATTAATCAAGCGCGGCAACGGCAAATGTACGGAACGGATGCTGAAAAGCCTCGGCCAGGCCATTCAGACGTATAACGCCATTCCGCAGTATTTGCTGGACGAGCTGATTTGACGCGGTGCGGAGAGTGCCGGGAGCTTGCGATTTTTTTCACGATGAGCTGTGCATAATACGGTCCGTCACTATCCATACTACTCACTGGGGCAGACAAGAGATTGTCCCCCTCGAATGAGACCCCAGGGTCCCTGGGAACAGTGGGAGGTGAACATCCGTGGCCAAGTCGCAGAAACCGAAAGTAACTGAGAGTTATCAAACTCCGAATGAAAAATATGATGCTGAGTTCGCCGTAGAAAACCAAGGCGCAACTAAGCAAGGCACGTTCGTAAAACCGGTGCAAAAACCGCAGCAGTAATCTGCTGACGCGTCCATAAGGGCGCATGAACCACGATGAATAAGGCTGCTTCGCCCGGCTGTTCCAGCCGGCTGCGGAGCAGCCTTTCTTTATTATAAATTACTGGATATTCCAAGCCCCTCGGTCTGCAGACTGAGCCAAGTTTCCTTCTCACGCCGCTGTTCTCCTTGGTTCTCATCCTGTACACTGGGACTATAAGTTGCGGATCGCTTGAATGATCATTGTACAAAGGAGAATTAACATGAAAAAGAAATTTATGAGCCAACTGCTCGGCGGGTTGATCCTGATCGGTCTCGGTGCCTTGTTCTTGCTCCGGCAGCTGGGGTATACGGATTTCAGCGTAGGCGATATGATATCGGACTACTGGCCGCTCATTCTAATCTGGCTCGGAGTATCCCAATTGTCGGAAGCCCGTTCCAACTCGGGGTCGCTGTTCGGCGGACTGTTGTTTACGGCAATGGGCGTATTCTTTCTGGGACGCAATCTGGACTGGATTGATTTCTCCGCGGGAGATTTCTTCAAACTGCTGTTCCCGGTGCTGCTCATTATCGGCGGCCTCTCTGTAATCTTCAAGCCCCGCCGGTCCGATATGCCACCGCCGCCGCCACCTGAGCCGCCAGTGCCGCCACAGGCGCCGAAGCGGGATATGGACCCGCTGAATGTCCCTCCGCCGGGCCCGCTGGAGTCGACGCTGGATGAGGAGTTCGAACGGAAATTCGGCAAACCTGCAGACAAGAACACGTTCGCTGAATATACGGCTGACTACGCGGAAACAGAGCAGCGCCGGACGGATGAAGGCCGTCATTATCACTCGAATGCGGAGAAGCACTGGCAGGAGAACCGCGAACGCCATGAACGCCGCCGCCGGGAGCGCGAGGAACGCCATGCCCACAGACACGGGGAGTGGAATGGAGATTACAATCAGGATTACGGTACGGGCGACAAGCTGAACCGGTCCGCTTTTATCGGGGATGTGCATATCGGAAGAGAGCCGTTTCAATTAAAGCATACGAATATTTCCCAATTTATCGGCGATACCGTATTGGACCTGACCAGCGCGCAAATTCCTTACGGGGAGACCAAGATCAATATTTCCGCTTTCGTCGGCGACATTAAGGTTTATGTACCTGAGGATATGGATTTGGCTGTATCCGTAAACGGCAGCTCGTTCATCGGGGACATGCAGGTTCTCGACCAGACGCGCAGCGGCTTTATGGGAAATGTGCAGTGCAAGACGCCATATTATAAGGAAGCGGGCAAAAGAGTGCGCATTACCGTTAGTGCTTTTATCGGCGACATAAAGGTTAAATCGGTGGGCTGATGATGGGCATCCGGATTCTTAAGAACACCAAATGGGTGCTTTTGCTTTATTTTCTGCTCAGCGGGTCTATTACCGCCGGGGTGGTGTATGCCGGGACTTGCCTGGGTTATATTGAGGTCGCCGACTACCGGATGTGGGTGTACCTCTGCCTGGGCATAGTTCTGGTTACTGTCGTTATCGGCTATATGGCCGGTCAGCGGATTCAGCGGCGTATCGACCATCTGGATCTGAACATGCTGCAGGTGGCCAAAGGCAATCTGGCTGTCCGGATGCCGGAAAGTGATGATCAATCCTTCGCGCGGGTGTACCATGAATTCAATATGATGATGGATACCGTGGAGAACAAGATGAAGCTGCTGCAGAAGCTGGGCGAACAAGAGGTGATGGAGAAGGAAAAAGCCGCCGAGAGCGCGGTGCTGGAAGAGCGCCGGCGGATGGCGCGCGACCTGCATGATACGGTGAGCCAGCAGCTGTTCGCCATCCATATGTCGGCTTCATCCCTGCCGAAGGTGCTGGAACGGAACGCGGAGCAGGGCAAGCTCGTGATGGACCAGCTCATTACCATGTCGCAGATGGCGCAAAAGCAGATGCGCGCCCTGATCGCCCAGCTTCGTCCGGTGGAGCTGGAAGGCCGGAACCTGTTCGAGGCGCTGGAGAAGTGGTTCCCTGATTATTGCCGCCAGAACGGCCTGAAGGGCGTCAAGGAGCTGGAGCTGCAAGGCGAGCTATCCGAGGCAATTGAGCATCAGCTGTTCCTGATCATCCAGGAGTCAATGGCCAACATCGTCAAGCACGCGGGCGCGCGCCTGGTCAGCCTCTCACTGCGCGAGACGCCGCGGCAGGTGGTGCTCAGCATCAGCGACGACGGTCAGGGCTTCGAGCATGTGCAGCATAAGCAGGGCTCCTATGGCCTGACGACAATGCGTGAACGCGCGGAGAAGCTGGGCGGCCAGGCGGAAATTATCAGCCGCAAGGGTGCGGGCACGACCATCCGCGTACATATACCGAAATTTGTGCAAGACCCTCAGGGGAGCAGACAGAAGAATAATCAAGAGAATACTAACGAGGAGGGCAAGCTATGAGTATCATCAAAGTGCTGCTGGTGGATGATCATGATATGGTACGGATGGGCCTCAAAACCTACCTGATGCTTGATCCCAGCTTTGAGGTGATCGGAGAGGCCGCGAACGGCATGGAGGCGCTGAAAATGCTGCGTGCAGGCGGCCAGGAAGGCTTGCCCGACCTGGTCCTGATGGACCTCATGATGCCGGTAATGAACGGTGCGGAGACGACCCGGGCGGTGCTGGCCGAATTCCCCGGCCTGAAGATCGTAATTCTGACCAGCTTTCTCGAAGATGATCTCGTCGTGGACGCCATTGAAGCAGGAGCTGTAAGCTATGTGCTCAAGACAGTCTCCGCCGAGGAGCTGATCTATGCGCTGCAGGGCGCCTACCGTGGTATGCCAGTAATGACCGGCGATGTGTCGCAGGCGTTGACGCGGGGCATCCGCCAGCGTACCGTCCAGAGCGACTCCTCCGGCTTGACCGAACGGGAGAAGGAGGTGCTGCTTCTGATCGCCGAAGGCAAGACCAACAAGGATATCGGCGAGGAGCTGCACATCAGCATCAAGACAGTAAAGACCCATGTCAGCAACCTGCTGATGAAGTGTGAGCTCGACGACCGCACCCAGCTCGCGATTTATGCCCACCGCAAGGGCTGGGCGCAGGGTTAGGGTCAGGAAATGTGTTGTCGATATAATTAATATTTCAGTGATGCAAGAGCAAGCTTCGATAGGTATCCACCTTGTGAAGCTTGCTTTTTTATATATTCCGTAAAGGTTTTATCTCGGTTTAAATTGTTTTTAAGGTGGAGTTAAGGTTTAAAGTACAAAATAAAGACAAGAAAACAAAACACTTCTTGCCAAGGCAGGCAAGGCACAGGAGGAGCGAGAATAATGGACGACAACAGATTCTACAATCGTAACAATGAACCGGCGGATGATCGGGACTTAGATAACAGAAACTTGAATGACAGTAACTTGAATGACAGAAACTCAAACAGCAGCAATCATAACGGTAGTGACGACAGAAACGTGAATGAACCGCGAGCGGCGGAAGAATCCAATTCCTACTATTATTCTTACGGGCCGTTTCAATCGCTCCGTAAGGACGAAGACGAACAAGACAACGCGCAGCATTATAACCGCAGGGAGCCGGAGCGTGTAGAAATTACGGCTCCGCAGCCGGTGAAGCCGCTGCCTTACAGCAGCTCGCTCCGCACGACAGGCTATGACGGCAACGGCGGTCGGGGCGGCAACGGAAGTAACGGTACAGACGGCGGCAACGGTTGGCAGTACAATAACCGCAAGCCGAAGAAGCCGATCAAGGCTGTGCTGCTGTCCTTCCTCGCCGGCATGGTGGTTCTTTCAGGCTCGATGGCCATGGCCGACTACGGAAACTGGTTTACAGGTGATCCTGTACCTGTAGCAGCAACTACCAGCCCGGCGGCGAAGACTGCAGTAGGTGATGCCAATGCGACTCCATCGACTTCGACGGTCGGTCTCGTAACCGGATCGGGCGACGTATCGAGCGTAGTGGACGGCGTAGGACCGGCGGTCGTCAAGATTGAGACGCTGGTACAGACGAGCTCCGGCCGCAACTCGACAACCAATCCGAATATGAGTGACCCGTTCTATCAGTTCTTCTTCGGGGACCAGTTCGGCGGCTACTCGCAGTCCAATCCGAATTCCGGCTCGAATTCCGGTTCAGATTCCAACTCGAACTCCGATTCGACGCTTACACCATACGGAATCGGCACGGGTTTCATTTATGATTCGAACGGATATATCCTGACCAACCAGCATGTCGTCGACAATGCCGATGTGATTCAGGTTACCGTTGACGGCACCACGAAGCCGTACGAAGCGAAGCTGCTTGGTTCCAGCAAGGATCTTGACCTTGCCGTTCTGAAGATCGAAGGCACCGATTTTCCGACAGTGGCACTTGGAGACTCGGATTCCATTAAAGTAGGCTCCGAGGTTGTTGCGATCGGTAACCCGCAGGGCTTTGACCATACGGTAACCGCCGGCGTTCTGAGCGCCAAGGGCCGCAGTATTGATATCGCCGAAGAGGACGGCAGCGGCACACGTAATTATACCAATCTGCTGCAAACCGATGCCTCGATTAACCCCGGCAACTCCGGCGGCCCGCTGCTGAACATGAACGGCCAGGTTATCGGCATGAACGTGGCGGTAAGTGCGGATGCCCAGGGTATCGGCTTCGCCATCGCAGTCAATACCATTAAAGAAGTCGTCGACAAGCTGGAAGCCAACCAGGAAATTCCGAAGGAGCCGGTACCGTTCATCGGCGCTTCCCTGATCACCATTACTGACCAGGTAGCACAGCAGATGGGCACCGATATTAAAGAAGGCTCTGTAGTTGCAGAGATTACCTTCAGATCGCCTGCGTACACCGCAGACCTGCGCCCATATGACATTATTACCGGCGTCGACGGCACCAAGTATGCAACCAGCCAGGAACTGGTGGAACATATTCAGAGCCTGAGCGTTGGCGACCAGATTACGCTTAATGTGGTCCGTGACGGCAAGAGCCTGGACCTCCCGGTGACGGTCGGCAACAAGAATGATTTTGTAACTGAACAGCAGTAAGCACACCGGAGCGTTAGGCGAGCGGCAGCGGAAGGGGTAACCCTTCCGTTTTTGCTGCTCCGGACGTAAGAGAACGGATTCATGCTACAATAGAGACATATGATTTTGACCAATGGGGGCCTAAGTATGCGACCGAATATTCTAATTATTGACGATGATGAAAAAATCATCTCCATGCTGCGCCGCGGGCTAGCCTTTGAGGGCTATGACGTCAAGACGGCGGCCAACGGTGCGGACGGACTGCGCGCAATTCTGACAGGCGATCCGGATGTGGTTATCCTGGATGTGATGATGCCGCAGGTGGACGGCTTTGAGGTGTGCCGCAGACTGCGCGAGGGCGGCAGCTCGGTGCCTGTATTGATGCTGACAGCCAAGGATGAGATTGAACACCGCGTGAAGGGGCTGGACCTTGGCGCCGACGATTATCTCGTAAAGCCGTTTGCGCTGGAGGAGCTGCTGGCCCGGGTGCGGGCATTGCTTCGCCGCAAGAGCGAACAGGGCGGCGGCTCGGAGCAGGCGCTGACGTACGAAGATATCACGCTGGATGTCGATTCGCGCGAAGTGACGCGCGGTGGCAAACGCCTGGAGCTGACGGCCAAGGAGTTCGAGCTGCTGCATCTGTTCATGCAGAATCCGAAGCGTGTGCTGTCCCGCGACCTCATTATGGATAAGATCTGGGGCTATGATTACAGCGGTGAATCGAATGTACTGGAAGTCTATATTGCCATGCTGCGGCAGAAGACGGAGGAGCATGGAGGCAAACGTTTAATTCAGACTATCCGGGGCGCCGGATATATTCTAAGAGGTGACCATTAATATGTCCATCAAATTGCGGCTGACAGCTTGGTATTCAGGGATATTGGCGGTTATGCTGCTTGGCCTTTCGGCCGCAATTTACGGTTTTGTCTACTTTAATACGTACGGTGATTTAAAGGACCGGCTAAAAACACAGGCGCAGCAGGTTCAGCTGCGACAGGCCTGGAACTTTGACGGTTTACAGACGGTGCTCGACGGGCCGGCTGGTCAGACGTTGTTTGCCCAACTGTACATCTATGATCTGAATAAGCTGATTCCCAGTCCGAATTTGACAGAAATCAATGTGGAGCTGAAGGTGCCTCCGCAGGTGAATCTCGGCAAACAGCAGGGTTTCCTGCAGGCTGTTTATGGAGGGAATCCATTTCTGGTCTACCAGAAGGCGGTGGATGTGGCCGTTAATAACGTTCCTTATTCTGCGGTACTTCAGGTTGCAGTTTATACCGGGGAGCAGGTAAACATGCTCAGCAGGTTGAAGAATATCCTGCTCGTCGGCTCTTTCACAACCTTGTTCGCAGCCTTTACCCTGGCTGCATTCCTCGCCAAGAAGTCAATGAACCCCATCGGCGATGTCATTGAGGCAGCCAACGGAATTCAGACCGGCAATGATCTCAGCTCACGCATAGAATACAACGGACCGCCCGATGAAATCGGCCGGCTTATTGAAACGTTCAACAGTATGCTGGGGCGGATGGAGGGCGCTTATAAGGAGCTTGAGGAATCCTATGCTACCCAGCGCCGGTTTGTATCCGACGCCTCGCATGAGCTGCGGACACCGCTGACAACCATCCGCGGCAATATCGATCTTCTGCAGAAGGTATGGGAAATGGAGCCGGGTGAAGGCAAACTGAGCGAGGCGGAAATCCGCCAGCTGTCCATTGAATCCGTCAAGGATATCGCCGATGAATCCAAACGGATGAGCCGGCTGGTCGCCGACATGCTCTCGCTGGCCCGTGCCGATACCGGGCGTACCTTTGACAAGGAGCCGGTGGCACTGGAGCCGATGATGACGGAAATCGGCCGCCGGGCCGCCTTCCTGCCGCGGCAGGCGGAATGGAGCGTAGGCAATATGTCGCAGCTTAACGGCAAATATGTCATCGGCAATAAGGATTATTTGCAGCAAATGCTGTTTATTTTCATCGATAATGCGTTTAAGTACACTCCTTCGGGCGAGGTTACGCTGGATACGGTGTTCTACCAGAATCAGGTGGGTATCCGGATTACCGACACCGGCATCGGTATGGATAAAGACGAAGTGCCCCATATCTTTGAACGTTTCTACCGCGCCGACGAGTCGCGCGGCATCACAGAGGGGATTGGCCTTGGACTCTCGATTGCCAAATGGATTATCGATGAACACGGAGGCTCCGTGGAAGTAGTTACACGGCAGGGTGAAGGCACTACATTCATCATCTGGCTGCCGCTTCTCTTTGCTCCGCCGCTGGAATAGGGTATAATTTGAGGGCAGTCCCTATTAACGTCTGAATGACAACAGAAAGCGGTGAGTAGTGAATGGAAGTGCTCAAAATTTCTCCCCGGGGCTATTGCTACGGCGTTGTTGACGCCATGGTCATGGCGCGGCAGGCTGCGCAAAATCTCGATCTGCCCCGGCCGATTTATATACTTGGCATGATTGTGCATAACAGCCATGTCACCAACTCCTTTGAGGATGAAGGGATTATCACCCTGGACGGCAGCAACCGTCTGGACATTCTCGACAAAGTCGACAAAGGCACCGTCATCTTCACGGCCCACGGCGTATCGCCGGAAGTGCGGAAGATCGCCCGCGCCAAAGGTCTGACCACCGTCGATGCCACCTGTCCCGATGTGACGAAGACCCATGATCTGATTAAGGAGAAGGTGGCGGAGGGCTACGAGATTGTGTATATCGGCAAGAAGGGCCATCCCGAGCCGGAGGGTGCCGTCGGCATCGCGCCGGAGCATGTCCACCTGATTGAGAAAGAAGAGGAAATTGCCGGATTATCGGTTCCTTCCTCTCGTATCGTGATTACGAACCAGACGACCATGAGCCAGTGGGATATCAGGAATATAATGAAGAAGCTGCTGGAGAAATTTCCCGGCGCTGAAGTGCACAATGAGATCTGCATGGCGACTCAGGTACGCCAGGAGGCGGTTGCCGAGCAGGCCGGTGAGTGCGACCTGCTCATCGTGGTCGGCGACCCGCGCAGCAACAACTCCAACCGTCTGGCCCAGGTCTCGGAGGAGATTGCCGGTGTACCTGCCCACCGCATTGCCGACGTGTCCGAGCTGAAGATTGAATGGCTGCAGGGCGTGGGCAAGGTAGGGGTGACCTCCGGCGCTTCGACGCCGACGCCAATTACGAAGGAAGTCATCAATTACCTGGAGCAGTATGATCCGGCGCTTCCCGAGACCTGGGAGATCAAGCGTACCGTGAACATGAAGAAGCTGCTGCCGCCGGTTAAGACCAAGACGACAACTTAAAGCACTTATAGATCTATCGGGCACATGGCTCCATTCTGGAGCTATGTGCTGTTTTGATTTGCGGTAGGAAAGGGGGCAGCGGGTCTTAGTACGTGACCGGTTGAAATGATTGGAATTATTTAACTGAGACATATGATTTAGGTTGACGGATAAGGAAATCTGCGGTAAAATCACTTTAACGCTTAAAAGCGTACACGCGTCGGAGTGCGACAGCAATCATTTGACATGTAAAGGCAATGAAAATCCATTATTTCCTAAAAGGGGAGCTATCATATGATCGTTATTACATCCAATCAAACACCGCAGGAACAAGTAAACGACATTATTGCCGTTATTGAGAAGGAAGGCCTGCAGGTTCACCTGTCCCGGGGAGCTGACCATACAGTTATCGGTCTGATCGGCGGCGTGACGCCGAAGCTGGCTGAGCATCTGCGCCAGATGAAGGGCGTGGACAACGTCGTCAAGATTTCCAAGTCCTACAAGCTGGCGAGCCGTGACTTTCACCCGGAAGATACGATTATTGATATTAATGGCGTGAAGATTGGCGGGGAGCATCTGGTTATTATGGGCGGTCCGTGCGCCGTCGAGTCTCCGGAGCAGATCGATGAGATCGCCCGGCTGGTCAAAGCTTCCGGAGGACAGGTGCTGCGCGGCGGCGCGTTCAAGCCGCGTACGGGTCCTTACAGCTTCCAGGGGGTGGGCGTTGAAGGCCTTACCATGATGGCCGAGGCCGGCAAACGCCATGGCCTGCTGACCATTACGGAGGTTATGACACCGGAGTATGTGGACATTTGCGCAGAGCATGCCGATATTCTGCAGGTCGGTACCCGCAACATGCAGAACTTCGACCTGCTGCGCAAGCTGGGCACCTGCGGCCGTCCTGTGCTGCTCAAGCGTGGCTTCAGCGCAACTTACGACGAGCTGCTGAATGCGGCCGAGTACATTCTCGCCGGCGGCAACCGCGATGTCATGCTGTGCGAGCGCGGCATCCGCACCTTCGAGACCTACACGCGCAATACGCTTGATCTCTCGGCGATTCCGGCACTGCAGAGTCTCAGCCATTTGCCGGTCATCTCTGATCCGAGCCACGGCACCGGCCGGCGTGAGCTGGTGGCCCCGATGGCCAAAGCCTCGGTTGCTGCAGGCGCCAACGGTCTGATTATCGAGATGCATACCGATCCGGATAATTCGATGACCGGTGACGGTGTACAATCCCTGTTTCCCGAACAATTCGATGAGCTGCTGAGAGATTTGGAGAAGCTGGCACCGCTGGTGGGACGCAAGCTCTCGGATTCGCTGCAGCCGGCACCGGTACTGTAATACCGGACTAAAGCCGTGATTAACAGTCCTTTTCACCGTTTTTCGAACGGGAAGAAGAGGGCTGTTTTGTCATGCTTATCGCGGGGGTGAGCCGTTAAAGAGAGGTTTAGACAATCTTCACTAAAGCGTCAGAATATCTCACATTGTGATAAGAAATACCTGACATAAGCATTGACGATGTTAGGTATGCGATTTATAATGACGACAGCAAAAAAATTAAACAAAGAACATTTGATACTGAGAGCGGCCTAATGTTCGGAATTTTGGGGAGGAATAATCATGTCGGTAGAAAAAGTATTGCAAACGATCAAGGAAAACAATATCGAGTGGGTGGACTTTCGCTTTGTAGATCTGGGGGGACGTGCTCACCACATCTCTTTGCCGGCGTCCGCGGTTGAAGAAGAAACTTTTGTAAATGGCGTAGCGTTCGACGGTTCTTCCATCACCGGTTTCCGCGGTATTGAAGAGTCCGACATGGTTATGATGCCGGATCCAAGCAGTACATATATCGATCCGTTTACTGCTCACCCTACTCTTAACATTATGTGCGACATTTTCACTCCGGACGGCGAGCGCTATGAGCGTGACCCTCGCGGTATCGCGGTGAAAGCAGAAGAGTTCCTGCAAGCCAGCGGTGTTGGTACAGCGGCATTCTTCGCACCTGAATCCGAGTTCTTTATCTTCGACGATGTCCGTTATGAAAGCAGCATGAACACTTCTTCCTACACTGTGGATTCCGAAGAGGCTGTATGGAACACGAACCGTAAAGAAGAAGGCGGCAACCTGGGCTTCAAGGTCGGCGTCAAAGGCGGATACGTACCGGTAGCTCCAGTGGATTCCCAACAGGATATCCGCAGTGAAATGTGCCGTCTGCTGGGTGAAGCGGGTCTCGAAATCGAGCGCCATCACCATGAAGTGGCAACGGCTGGTCAAGCGGAAATCAACTTCCGTTTCGACACCCTGAAGAAAACTGCCGACAACCTGCTGACTTACAAATACATTGTGCATAACACTGCCCGCCAATACGGCAAAGTGGCAACCTTCATGCCTAAGCCGCTCTTCGGCGATAATGGCAGCGGTATGCACGTTCACCAATCGATCTTTAACGGCGATACTCCGCTGTTCTTCGAAAAAGGCGCTTATGCAAACCTGAGCGAAACTGCACTGCACTACATCGGCGGTATCCTCTACCATGCTCCGGCCCTGATCGCTTTGACGAACCCAAGCACCAACTCGTTCAAACGTCTGGTTCCTGGCTACGAAGCACCGGTTAACCTGGTATTCTCCAAAGGCAACCGTTCCGCTGCAATCCGAATCCCGGTAGCTGCTGTGACACCTAAGGGCTGTCGTATCGAGTTCCGTACTCCGGACTCCACAGCCAACCCTTACCTGGCCTTCTCCGCTATGCTGATGGCCGGCCTGGACGGAATCAAGAAGAAGATCAACCCGATCGAGCTGGGCTACGGTCCGCTGGACAAGAATATCTACGAACTGTCCGACGACGACAAATCCAAAATCCGCAGCGTTCCGGGCAGCCTGAACGAAGCGCTGGATTCCCTGGAAGCCGACTATGAGTTCCTGACTGAAGGCGGCGTGTTCACCAAGGACTTCATCGACAACTATATCGCTTTGAAGCGTGCCGAAGCTCAAGAGGTTGCTATCCGTGTGCATCCGCACGAATACGCCCTGTACTTCAGCGTATAATCTAATCACTTCTATATTCTAATCTTCATTAATAAAGAAGCTTCCGGTTCGCCGGGAGCTTCTTTTTTTGGTATTACGAAACTTTCGTAAAAATACCGTTTCTATTAACATCATAAGCAGTATGAGCTTTATTTGCGAATGGAAGATTCTTTCTATAAATTTATGGATTTTTCACTGATATCATTGGATTTTTTATAAGAGAAGAAATATGATTTCTAGAGATGTCCGAAATTTTTCTTTACAAGAAATGGGGCGAATGCAATAATATTTTACGAAAACGATTTCGAAAATTTGGTTTAGTCGGATCTTCGTGCAAGTACAATTTTATCCGTAGAAAGGTTGAGGATTCATGAAGCATATGGAACAGCCGAAATGGCGATTTACTGGTACCAACGGGGACTTTGAACTGAAGGACCCTGAACGGAGCAGCTTTCTATATTTTCCGCTGGTGAATGAAGCCGGGATGATGTCTTCAGTTACGCCGAAGCTGCATGGCATGGCGACTGCCGGACATAATTCATTTCTGACCGCACCCGTCTCGGTGGAGGATCTGCATCAATCCCGGACCGGCCGTAATTTCTGGGTACATATCGAAGGTCTCGGGGTATGGTCGGCTGCAGGAGATTCCGCTAGGCAAAATGCACTAGCCTATACGCCGCAGGCGGATCGCTGTGAGCTGGAGGCAGGCCTACTATGGCACAGGGTTACCCGTACGAGCGGCGAATATCCGCTGAAAGCGGAGATTACCAGCTTTGTGCCGGGCGGCGCCGGGAAAGTGGAGCTGATGAAGGTGGTTCTCACCAACACAGGGGCGGATGAACAGCTGGTGACACCCACAGCGGCAGTGCCGCTATATGCCCGCTCAGCCGATGATTTGCGTGATCACCGCCATGTGACCTCGCTGCTGAACCGGATTTACACCTCCGAATTTGGGGTGGAGGTGCAGCCGGCGCTATCCTTCGATGAAAGAGGACACCGGGTAAATCAGGCTTCCTATGCAGTGCTGGGAGCGGACGAAACAGGTGCACCTCCGGTTGGCTTGTTCCCCGTGCAGGAGGAGTTCACCGGCGAAGGAGGAAGTCTGGACTGGCCGGAGGCAGCGGTACGGAATCTGCCGCCTTCGATGAATGCTGCCCAAAGCACTGGCCGGGAGGGGTATGAGGCGCTTGGCGGTCTGCGTTTCGCTTCAGCCTTGCTGCAGCCGGGGGAGAGCCGTGCTTACATTCTGGTACTGGCAATCGGGGACGGGCGGATTGCTGTTCCCGAGATCATGGCCGGATATGGAACAGCTGCCGCCTTTGACAGGCTGCTGGAGGAGAACAAACGCTTCTGGGCCGCTAAGGTCGATACGCTCAAGTTCCATACAGGAAGCGGAGATTATGACCAGTGGATGAAATGGGTCACGCTCCAGCCGATTCTTCGCCGGTTATACGGAAATTCTTTTCTGCCGTATCATGATTATGGTCGGGGCGGCCGGGGATGGCGCGATCTGTGGCAGGATTGCCTTGCCCTGCTCATGATGGAACCGGAGGATGTACGGAGCCTGCTGCTGAACAATTACGCCGGAGTACGGATTGACGGCAGCAATGCAACGATCATCGGGAAGGAACCGGGCGAATTTATTGCCGACCGCAACAATATCCCGAGGGTATGGATGGATCACGGGGCTTGGCCGCTGCTGACGACGATGCTTTATTTGAATCAAAGCGGAGACCTCGGCTTCCTGCTGGAAGAGCAGGTGTATTTCCGCGATGCCTTCATGAACCGCTGTCAAAGCCGGGATGCCTCCTGGTCTGCTGCAGCCGGGAGCATCCTCCGTACGGCGGAAGGTGAGGTTTATAAGGGGACGGTGCTTGAGCATATTATGCTGCAGCATCTGGTTCCTTTCTTTAATGTCGGCGAGCACAATAATATTCTGCTGGAAGGCGCGGACTGGAACGACGGGCTGGATATGGCCACCCGACGCGGGGAGAGTGTGGCTTTCAGCGCATTCTATGCGAGCAACCTGTACGATCTGGCAGAGCTGCTGGCTGCACTGAAGGAACGCTCCGGCGTAACAACGCTTCGGTTGGCGGAGGAGCTGGAGTGGCTGCTTGATTCCTTAACGGAAGCTGTAGATTACAATTCAGTGCAGGCGAAGCGGGAACGGCTGGAGCGCTATTATGCCGCAGCGCCTAACCGGGTTAGCGGAATGAAGGCAGAGCTTCCGCTGGAGCAGGTAGCGGAGGATCTCCGGCGCAAGGCGGAATGGATGTTCGGACATCTCCGCAAGAATGAATGGGTGGAAAGCGGGCAAGGCGGCGGCTGGTTCAACGGGTATTACAACAATGACGGCGAGCGGGTCGAGGGTGAATTCCCGGGCGGCGTCCGGATGACGCTGACGGGCCAGGTATTCCCGTTGCTGGGGCATGCCGCATCGCCGGAGCAGGTCCCGGCGATGATTGCGGCTGTAGAGCGCAATTTGTGTGATCCGCGGATCGGCTACCGGCTGAATACTGATTTCGGCGGAATTCAGCAGAATCTGGGCCGGGCCTTCGGCTTTGCCTATGGGCACAAGGAGAATGGGGCCATGTTTAGCCACATGACCGTGATGTACGCCAACGCGCTTTACAAGCGCGGGTATGTGCGTGAGGGTTACAAGGTGCTCGATTCGCTGTACCGGCTCAGCAGTGATTTTGCGACCAGCCGTATTTATCCCGGCATTCCTGAATACATCAACGAACAGGGCAGAGGGATGTACACCTATTTGACCGGTTCAGCCAGCTGGCTGCTTCTGACGATGGTAAATGAGGTGTTCGGCGTCAAGGGCAAGCTTGGCGATCTGCTGCTGCAGCCGAAGCTGGTCGGCGAGCAGTTTGACAGTGCTGGGCAGGCTTCCATACAGACTCTGTTTGCGGGTCATGAGCTTGAGATCGTCTACAAGGCCGCAGGAAGCCGCGAATACGGAGAGTACCAAATACACTCGGTATTGCTGAATGGCACTGTGGTGACGCTTCAGCGCGTCTCAGAGGGTGTGTTGATCGCCAGGGGGGTGCTGGAAGCGCTCGAAGCGGGCAGAACACATCTTCTGGAGGTGCAATTCATCTAAAGTGCCCAATCCCTAATGAAAGGAAAAGCCGCATATGGCCTTTACATTGAACAACGGCATTCTGAGCGCCGTAATTGAAGAACCGGGGGCATACGGGGGCACCCGGTTCGACTGGTCCGGGTTCATTTCACAAGTGACGCTTGAACGCGGGGGCTACACCTTTTGTGTGCCGGAAAGCCTTAGCCCCGGAGCGGGCACCGGCGGCGCCGGCCTGTGCAATGAGTTCGGTATCTCCCGGGCAATCGGTTATGAAGAGGCGAAGGTCGGTGAATGGTTTCCGAAGCCGGGAGTCGGATTGCTGCAAAAGACCGCTGCCGGACCGTATTCCTTCAGCGGCGAATACCCTCTCATTCCGTTTACATTTAACATGCAGCGGAACGAATCTGCGGTAACCTATACCGTAGAGCCGCTGGAGTGCCGCGGGTACAGCATGCGGTTAACCAAAGTGATTGAGCTTAAGCTGGACCGGCTGAATATTTCCTACACGCTGGAGAACAGCGGAGAGAAGCCGATTATTACCGAAGAATATGTGCATAATTTCCTGGGAATCGGCAGTGCTCCGGTCGGCAGTGATTATCGTCTGAATCTGCCTGGTAAGCCGCGGATAGAGGAGACGGAATCGTCCTATACCGCAGAACTGCTGGAATATACGGGAAGTGCACTGACCTGGAAGCGGCAGCCGGAGCGGCCGTTCTACTGCAAGCTCGGCTTCCGGGCGGGAGCGCCTGCGGATTACTACTGGGAGCTGCTGCATCTGCCCAGCGGAACCGGGGTCAGAGAGAGCGGGGATTATACGCCGCAGCGCATGGCTCTATGGGGAGAGCGGCATGTGATTTCGCCCGAGGTGTTCGCGGATATCTTCATTGAACCGGGCATGACGGGAAGCTGGAGGCGCAGCTTTCAATTTTTTGGTCCGAAGGAATCTCACCTGATATGTGAATAATTATACTTGCTGGTGTGTACGATTGCTGCTATTATGGAATCCATATTCCATATTGATAGGCGAGAAAGGGTGGGAGAGTTTTGAGCAAGAGAGCATACAATTTTAATGCCGGACCGGCGGCGCTGCCGCTTCCAGTACTGGAACGTGCACAGGCGGAGTTTGTGGAGTTCCGGGAGAGCGGAATGTCCATTATGGAAATGTCGCACCGCGGAGCCATCTATGAATCCGTGCATAATGAAGCACAGGAGCGTCTGCTTGCCTTGCTTGGCAATCCGCAGGGCTACAAGGTTCTGTTGGTTCAGGGCGGAGCAACCACCCAGTTTGCGATGGTGCCGCTGAACTTCATTTCCGCCGGACAGGTAGGCAGCTATGTGATGACCGGAAGCTGGGCGGATAAAGCCTTCAAGGAAGCGAAGCTGGCAGGCGGAGCGCATGTGGCAGCCACTTCGGAGGACAAGAAATTCCTGGCCATTCCCGAACTCGGCAGCATCAAGCCTGCGGACAATGCCGCTTATCTGCACATCACCTCCAACGAGACGATTGAGGGTACGCAGTACGCGGAATTCCCGGATACAGGCGCACTTCCGCTGATCGCCGATATGTCCAGTGATATCCTGAGCCGCAGCTTCGACGTCAGCAAATTCGGACTGATCTATGCCGGAGCCCAGAAGAATCTCGGACCATCGGGCGTAACCGTGGTCATCGCCAAGGAAGAGCTGCTGGCCGAATCGCCGTCCACCATTCCGACGATTCTGCGGTACAGCACGCATTATAAGAACAACTCTCTCTACAATACGCCTCCATCCTTCTCTGTATATATGGTCAACGAAGTGTTAAAATGGGTAGAGGAGCAGGGCGGCCTGTCCGGTATTGAGACCAAGAACCGTGACAAAGCGGGTCTGCTCTATGACACGATCGATGCCAGCGGCGGCTTCTTCCGCGGTGTAGCGGAAACCGGCAGCCGGTCGATCATGAATGTTACGTTCCGCATGGAATCGGAAGAGCTGGAGAAGAAGTTCGTGAAAGCCTCCGAGCAGGAAGGCTTTGTCGGACTGAAGGGTCACCGCAGCGTCGGCGGCCTGCGCGCCTCCATTTATAACGCCGTTCCTCACGAGAGCGTTAAGGCATTGACCGATTTCATGAAGCATTTCCAGCAAACCCAGGGCTAATGCACGAAAGCTTCAGCACCTTCCGCCTGCAGGCGGAAGGTGTTCTTCATTCCCCGGGGGAATTCAAGAGCGGACAACGCCGCTGCACAGCCAAAGACATACACAGAAAGGAAAATACAACATGGCACTACACATTGTACTTGTGGAACCGGAAATTCCGGCGAATACCGGCAACATTTCCCGTACCTGTGCGGCGACCGGCACAACGCTGCATCTGGTGCGGCCGCTGGGCTTTCGTACGGATGATGCCACACTGAAGCGGGCGGGGCTGGATTACTGGCATGCCGTCAATATCGAATACCACGATTCCTTCGGCGAGGTGCTGGAGAAGTATGCGGGAAGCCGCTTTTTCTATGCGACCACCAAAGCGGAGAAGCGTTACAGCGACTACAGTTTCCGCGATGGCGACTTCTTTGTGTTCGGCAAGGAAACCAAAGGGCTGTCACCGGAAATTCTCGAGCAAGGCCGGGAGACGCTGATGCGCATGCCGATGAGCAATGCCGTAAGATCGCTGAATCTGTCGAACTCGGCGGCGATTGTTGTGTACGAAGCACTGCGTCAACTCGATTTCCCCCAACTATTCTAAAAGTAGACAAATTTTTTTATTTTTTTCAGCAGGATTCGACAACCACATCACGAAATGTATTGAATAGTGCTGAAAAAAGTAGTAACTACTAATTATTAGTTGAACAGGAGAGGTGTAAGTTAGAAATGAAACCTGCTGGCGTAGTTCGTAAAGTGGATCAGCTGGGTAGAATTGTTCTGCCTAAGTCCCTGCGCAAAAGATACCAGATGAATGAAGGCGATCCGGTCGAAATTCTGGTGCAAGGCGACCATATCATTCTGGAGCGCTATCGTCCGAAATGTGTGTTCTGCGGTTCGATGGAAGGTGTAAGTGAATACAAGGAACGTTATATTTGTGCCGATTGTCTGGGCGAAATGACCCAGCTGTCCAAGCATGCCTAATATGGGCAGACCGAGAACAGAGCTTTATACATAGCATCGGCAGGCACGCCGAAATAAACAATAAAGAGCACCGCACATTTGTGCGGTGCTTTTTTTGCGAAATCCTCTCCTGGTGGCTGAATCAGCATCAAGATGAATAGAGGGTTATTTGAAAAACAGGAAATTCGTCGGCACCTTCCGCAGCTGCCCGTCCGACGGGCGGTTGATGACCTTCCCTTTAAAAATCAGGGAGGAGGAGCCGCCGCCATCCAGATTATAGGCATCCATAACTCCCATGTTGTAGAGCTTGTTCTGGAGCTCCTGCAATGTAGCCCCGGAAGTACCGCTCTCGTTGTAGCCGTCCGCCACCAGAACCAGCAGCTGGTCGTCCTTATAGTTGCCGATGACGGTACGCGGCGCGCGCTTTGGACTATTCTGCCATTTGGCAGGAATGCTCACCTTCATGCCATTCTTCAGCAGCACGGGGACAAATGTGGCGCCGAACACCGGACCCAGCTGTTCGAGCTGGGCCCGGCTGCTGAATTTGCCGCCGATCAGCTGGCCGGAACGGTTCAGGCCGACAAAGCTGAGATCCTTGTAGCTGGCTTCAAAGCCGTTGACATAATTGCCGCTGATCACCGTTGTGGACAGCGGATAACGTTTGCCGTTCTGGTCCGCGAAGCCTCCGGCGTTAATGCCGGCAGTCGCGCCAAAGCGGTTCACGGCATGCAGCGTTGTCTCGGCGCCGGCTCCGCCTTGGGCAGAGCTTCCGGCCAGGCTCATCTTCATGGCCGTGGCATCCTTAAGTTTGATTTTAAGCGCATAAGCTTTATAATTGCCGGGATTCAGCCGGTATAATTCGATGGTAATCCGGTCGCTGTTCACCACATCGGCCGGTATGCCCAGCTTGGATGTAATGCGCCGGTTATAGATCCGCTCGGGCCGCGCAGCTTGGGCAACGGCTGTGGTTACAATGGCGTTCATTGTATTGGTAGTCTGCTTGTACAGCTGCGCGCTGGCGCTGATCGACTCCAGAGTGGCGGTGGCCGCGGAGCGGGCCGTGGCCAGCTTCTGCTGCAGCGCGGCTGTCTCCTCTACGGGACCGGACACAGCTGTATATGGCTCCAGGTCCAGCTTGAACTCCACCGGCGGATGGTATAGCCACAAGCACAGCAGCAAACCGAAGAGCGGAGCGGTCAGCAGCATGAAGAAGCGGTTTACTTTTTTAACAGGAGTCATCATTTCAGCAAATCCATTTCCTTCTTGAGACTATCAAGCTGCTTGCGGACCTCGCTTAGCTGTGTATAAAGCTTGTTGCTGTTGTCTGTCTTGTCGCTCTGGTTGTCCTTGGTAAACGTTAGCAGCTCGTTAAAGGTGTCCACGGTGCTCTGTAATTGCTGCACCTGCTCGGTAAGCGCGGTTATTTTGGTCTCGTAGTCGGTCTTGAGTACAGTAAGCTGCTGCTGGCTCTGTGCGCCAAGCTGGCTTAGCATCTGTTCTTTCAGATGGTTGGTATAGCTGTAGACGCCATAGACGCCGGCACCGATCAGCAGTATCCAGAACAACAGGAACCATTTGACGGAAGGTCCGTTTTTGACCGCGCTGCGACGCCGGCTGACCGGATTTGATTCCGCTAGGGGTTGCATTTTGTATCACCTCAGGCTGTTTTTGTTCAAGTCCCCATTCTATCAAACTTTTTTTGATTTCGCAAAAATGAAATAGCTTCCGCTAACAATAAAAAAGAATTGCATCCTATGAATCTACTGCGATACAATTTCTATAGATTGGAATATCTGAGGGGCGTATTCAAGGTAAATGAAGGAAGAATAGACAAGTGATCAACCATCCTTGCTTGCAGGAGCCGGGAACGCCGAGGCGCTTTCCATTCTGGGTACATATATATACACATAGCAGGAGGTTAGAGCGTTAATGATGAGAGTGTGGCGGGTGGTCATCATAGGATGTCATCCTACGAGTATGCTGGGGACAAAGCTGATTTTGGAGGAAGAGGGTGCGCTTGAGGTACTAGGAATGCATTCGGGATGGAATGAAGGTATGCACAGCATTGGCGAGTTTCAGCCGGATCTGGTGCTGGCCGATTATCAGATGCCGGAAGGCACGATTGAACGGCTGCTGCCGGAGATGAAGCTGAGCGCGCAGCGCACCCACTTCATTATTATGACGGAGGAAGAGGACAAGGAGTTGTTTCAGCCGCTGATTGAGCTGGGGGCAAGCGGGATCCTGTCGAAGGGCGCTTCGCCCCGCCAGCTGCTGCTGATGATTGAGGGCCTGCGTGAAGGTATGCTGTCGATGCCGCTGAGCTGGATTGAAAAAGGCTTCCGTCCGGCTACCTCGTCCAAAGGTGCAGAAGGTGTATTGCAGCTGACCCAGACGGAACGTTTCATTATGGAACGGATTGTGCAGGGAATCACATATGACAAAATCGCTCTGGAAATCCAGGTGAGCCGCCGTTCCATCGACAATTATCTGCGCAAAATCTATGTAAAGCTGGATGTGTCCACCAGGGCGCAGGCCATTGAGAAATTTGCGCTCTACTCCAGGCAGAACAAGCAGTTGTACGCCTGACCGGCGCTGCCGGCGACATATTGCCCCTCCCGGAGGAATATTCTGGGTACAGGGAAAGGAGGAGCCTATGAAATATGAGTTTTCTGCCCGTGCGCACACGCTGCTGTCATCGCCGCTGCTGAGCATCCGTACCCGGACGCGGCGCGGCAATCTGATCTCGCTGGCCGAGGAGCTGCCGGCGGAAGAGCTCTTCCCGCTGTCTTTGCTGGCCGAGGCTGCCTCCACCGTCATCTCCGAAGATGCCGGAGCGCTGCAGTACGGCGATCCTGAAGGGTATGGACCGCTGCGGGAATGGCTGACCGGAGATTGGCTGAAGGCTAAGGGGGTGCATGCTCCCGAAGGCGGAGTTCTGCTAACTACGGGAAGTCAACAAGCGATCGACTTGCTGACACGTGTATACATCGACCCGGGAGACCGTGTGCTGGTGGAGAATCCTACATCTCCGGGCATCCTGCAGGCGCTGCGGATGCAGGGGGCGGTGATTATCCCTGTCCAAGGAGACAAGAATGGTCTGCTGCCCGAAGAACTTCGCAGCGCCCTGCGCCAGCACCGGCCGAAGATGCTGTTCGCCACGCCGAGCTTCACGAATCCGAGCGGCATTCTCTGGAGTCTGGAGCGGCGCAAGGAAGTGCTGGAGCTATGTACGGCGAACCATGTGCTGATCGTGGAGGATGACTCCTACGGCGATCTGTATTTTCCGGCGCCCGGCGGCGGGCAGGCGGCCAAACTGCCGTCGCTGTATGCGCTGGAGAATGCCGGAGAGGGCGGGCATGTGCTCTATATCGGCTCCTTCAGCAAGACGGTGGCGCCGGCGCTGCGGACGGGCTGGGCGGCGGGCAGCCGCGAGCTGATCGGCATGATGGCGGCCGCCAAGCAGATGGCCGACTGGCAGTCCAGCTCGCTGAACCAGCGGCTGCTGCATCATCTGCTGGATTCCTCCGCCTTCGACCTGCGCGAGCATATAGCGCTTCTGAACCGCGAGTACCATACGCGGCTGAAGCTGACGGCAGAGCTGCTGAAGCGGCCCGCCTGGAAGCAGTGCGCCTACGAGCTTCCCGCCGGCGGCATGTTCGTGTGGGTGGAGCTGCCGGAAGGGCTGGACGCGACACTGCTGCTGCGGGCTTCGCTGCTGAAAGGCGTCGCCTTCCTGCCCGGTCCGCTGTGCTGCGTGACCGGGGGCAACCGGCGCATCCGGCTCAACTTCAGCCATCCCGGCCGCGACGAGCTGCTGCTCGGGATGAACCTGATGAGCGAAGCGATCGGCGAGTTCACCGCCCGGAGCTGAGAGGCAGCGGGGGAAGTTAGCTGTGCGGAGCTAAGGGAAGAGGGCGGTGCTCACCGCCAGGTAGCGGAGGGAGGAAGCGGCGAGTTGGCCACACGGAACTGAGTGAAGCGAAGCGGTGACAAGTTCACCGCATGGAGCTGAGTGAAGTGGCGGCGGGTGCGACGGCCGGGCCCGAGGGAAGAAGGCGGTGCCTAAGGGACACTTGGCGTTCTGAGTGGCAGGGGTGATATACTCGTGGCCGGCAGACTAAAGCTTAATTGTACTTTGTACAACTAAAGTTGATGATTTGGCTGCTGATGCGGCTTTAGTTGTAGTTGGTACATCTATTTCCGATGAATATGCCGAAATGGGGCAATCTGCCGGAAAATAGTTGCAGAAACTACAATTATCCTTAAATTTCTGCCTGCTGTACGGCAAATAATTGTACAAAGTTCGATGGCGTAAAATAAGTTGTGTACCAAGATTTGGGGCCTAGTCAGGCAACAAAAAAGTAGGGTATTCTCGGGATTGTTGAAGTCCACCAAGAAAG
>NZ_VWRQ01000026.1 GCF_008635795.1 Paenibacillus tepidiphilus
AACGTGCCTACCTTCTTACAATAGGGTTTTTTTTCATTTATGGACAGTTAGTTTATACCATTCGGCTAATGTTAGCTTTTATGCAACGCTAGTGGCGAATATCCATCTAGTGTTGCGATCTGCCTCCATATAGTCGAAATTAAGTGGCGATTTTCCAACTCGTACCTTGACCGCATCCAATTGTAACTATCCTCATCAGTCATTTCTGTTCTTATTCAACGCGAAAAAAACCGAGCAGCTGCCCTCCTTTAATGGAGAATCACTACTCGGCTTATTCGGGTTTACTGCGGTGTCCGTTTGCGGAACAGCCCCTGTGGAATAGCCACTGCACAAGCAGCGAACTCTACTGCCAATATCCTCTGGTGAAGCATACGATGCCGTCGTAGCGGAGATATACATTCTGCAGATCCGGATGATGCAGGACATCAGCCTCATAATAATAAAGCGGAATGACACCCATCTGGTTCATGAGCAGCCGCTCGGCCTGGGCGTATAGTTGTATGCGTTCCTTGGAATCAGCACTCTGCTTGCCCTTTCGTACATAGCTGTCATATTGCTTATTGTTCCAGCTTGTATCGTTATCCGGTGAGGAAGCCGTCAGGAATTCCAGCATCGCAGCGGGGTCGTTATAGTCAGCGGTCCAGCCCGCTCTGGCTACCGTGAAGTTTCCGCTGTATCGGTTATTGAGCAGCTCCTGCCAGGCCTGAACCTTCAGGCTTGCTTCAATCCCCAGATATTTGTGCCAGTCCGAAATAACTGACATGGCGATCTGGGAATGCACATCCCCATCGTTTACAATTACCGTAAAACCGGGTAGCTCGGCATAGCCTTCTTCCTTTAATCCTTCCTGCAGCAATTGTTTGGCCAAAGTTATATCTTTACTGAACAAGGAAGTATCCGGTACCGCCGTGCGATAATTCAGGTTGCCGCTGCGCACAGCCGGCGGTACAAAGCCGAAAGCGGGTGAACCGTAGATCAGCGCTTCGCGGTCGATGGCCATCGAGAGTGCCCGGCGGATCTTCACGTTGGTGAATGGCCGCTCATTCAGGTTGAACTGGTAGAAGTAGGTGCCGGCGGTTGGCATACTGATAACCAGTCCGGCGATGTCTGGGGTCATCGAAGCGTAGTCAAGCTGCACATGTCCGCCGACCCAGTCCGTTTCCTTCTTGATATAGGCGGCTGTAGCATTTGTAGCCCCGAGCTTTGGCCGCAGCAGTTGAACCTCCGCGAACCGAATCTCCTTAGCGGCGTAATAGCTTGGATTACGAACCAGGGAGATTTTCCTGCTGTCCCATGACTTGAGTGTAAACGGCCCGTTGGTTACGATCGACTTGGCACTGGTTGCCCAGTTGGCGTTAGCCTTTGCAACCGCCGCATTTACCGGCAGATAGATTTTCTCCGCAAGAGCCTGCAGGAAATAGGTGGTCTTCTCTTTCAGGGTAACCTGGAGGACGGTCTTGCTCAGTGCCTTGACCCCGACTTTGGAGACATCCATCAGTCTGCTTTTATTGTAGTCTTCCGCACCGGCAATCATGAACATGTCGGCGGCGAAGGTGCTGCCGGTTTCCGGATCAAGCGCCCGCTTCCAGGCATATTCGAAATCTACGGCCTGGACGCGGTCCTTATTGCTCCATCTGGCATCTGAACGCAGGGTGAAGGTATATGTCATGCCGTCGCCTGAAACCGTCCATGACTTGGCCATGCCCGGCACAGCCTTTCCTGACTTATCCAGCCGGACCAAACCTTCAAACAGCCCCTCAAGAATGGTGCCTGCCCCTGTATCCGCGTGGATTGCCGGATCCAGAGATTTCGGAAACTCATTGAAGCCGATACGCAGGATTTCCTTGGCGTTGGCCGCGGACACACTATACTTCACTCCGGGGGTTAACCCCATGAATAAACATACTATAATGAGCGCGCATATTCCCTTCTTCAAGCTGTATGCCTCTCTTCCTTCCCGGATTTCAGTAGATCAATAGGATCATACCATACGATTCAGCTCCGAGGGGAATTTTTCCATTCCGCATCTGCAGGCGGCAGTTCATCGCCAAGCGTCAGATAGATCCGGTCTACCCGCAGCTCCGATTTTCTGGCGATGACAGACAATACATGCTCTCCGGCCGAGAGATTCAGCTCGCAGAAATGCGACCAGAAATATATGTAGGAGGTATTGTAGGTGTACAGCTTGCCTTTGTTCAGTTGTTCCGCCAGAGGCAGGACCTGGCCATCCAGTGCCAGATAACAGGAATCGGAGGTATTGCTATAATGCCGGACGAGCATCCATACCCGGTACGATCCGCTCTGGCCGACGTTCAACCGGTAATGCATACCGGGCGCACCGGCCGGTTCTTCCCACAGCCGTCCAGGCCCAGCGACATGCATCGCCATTCCGGTCCGGCCATCGGTCTCTGCCTGCAGATGGCTCCAGCCCAGCCCGCTTCCGTCCGCAAACGTGAGATAGGCATCCCCGGACTGCTCCAGGGCATACTCGGCTTCCAGCGCTATGACTCCATTCTGTTCGTTGAAGATACCGGAGCCGAATTCAGCAAACACATCCTTGGAGCCTTCTTCCCCTTGGCTCGCATAGCGCTTCACGCCCGGCACCTCCTGAGCGACATTCAAGGCAGGCACGAAAATCTCATCCCGCTTCTCGTAGAACTCCCTGGTAGCATACACTGTGCTCTGTAAAGGGACCTCTTCTCTGGCAGTTCTGTACAGTCCGCTGCAAATCTGTTGATCAATGACGTCCCACTGTACGTCAGGGAGCTCCAGCCCGTGTTCAGTTACGGGCACCGGGCCGTGCGCGCTGTACACCGGTCCCAGATTGTTATCGTGTCTTGCTTCCGTATAAAGCACAAGCTTGCTGACTGTCACAAAGTGGTCGACCATATATAGCTTCAATCGGTGCACTCCCGCAGTCAGGAACGGCAGCTCCAGCGTCAGCTTCTCGCCGTTGTCGAACACCGATTGCTGCCAGGCTCCTGTCCATTCATCGCGGGTAATGGACTCAACCGTTACCGGCTCGTGATCGTCTATCCCGATGCCGAAGCGTATTCTGCCTGTGGAGTTCAGCGTCAGGAACCGGTGGATTTCGAGCATGAACGAACCGCCGTTCTCGACATACAGATCATATTCGAGAAAAGGATTATGCCGCAGGTCGCCTTCCAGCGGATGCAACTGCGCATTCCAGGCCATTACGGCGGCACCCTCGTATCTGCCGAGGCCCTGTACGGTGATCCAGCCGCTTCCTGACTGTCCGGCGCCCGCTTCATCTGGCAGGCTAATCCGGTCATACATAGCCGCAGGAATCGACACTGCGCCGTCAGCTTCCACATATCCCGTAAATCCCTCCGGTAGGGCTGACACGGCTTCAAGCTTTACCTTGACCGGTACTTCTGTACCGTCTGTATGATTACGGACAACCAGCAGCCCCTCTTTTCGGGCATACACCTGGGGCGCCAATGCTATGACGAGAATCCGTCTCTCCGTCTCGACGATTCCCTCTGGCTCGGACACAATGATCCAGTCCGCACCTTCGCGGATTTCAATTGAATAGGCGAAGCATCCGGTTCCCTGATTGCCGAGCTCCAGCCACTTCTGCCTGCGGCCCGCAGCAGAGAAGGTCAGCTCCTCCCCCTCATTCCACAGATCAACGCGCATACCGCTGCCGGCGATGCGCAAGGCCGGCTGCCGCGCCGGATGCATAGCTGTCGGCGGCGGCGGGAAGCTCTCCGGCGTGAGTATGGCGTCCCATTTGCCGCCGCTCATCTTTTTATTATAGTAGTGCAGCATGGTTCGTCTGTAATCGGTCATCCGGAGCGACAGCGCCACATAATGATCTGCCGCCTGCATATTCCCCCGCTTATAGGCAAGCTGGCTGCGGTCGGCGTAATAGAATTCATGGTTGGTATAGTAGGAAGCATGTATCTTCATCAGGAAGAGCTGGAAGAACGCTTCACGTTCCTCAGCTGGAAGACGGTCCATGATCGCGTTCCCCCGTCTATATACATCCTCAAGGCGCATCAGTCTTCGCCCAGCCTCATCGCCGTAAGCGGTCTGCGAGAAGACCTGCGAATTCATATGCTCAATCTTGCGCACATTGGTGACCTGCGCGAAGGTTTCATACAGCTCTGCCGCTTCCCGGCCGTGATGGCCGGAGAAGTTCCGGTTGATCCACTGCTCGGTGAACCGGAAAGGGTCCTTCGTAACGCCTGCTGCCTGGCCGGCTTCCCAGCCGCAGCGCAGAAAGAATTCCATATCCTGCTCCAGCGGCTTCAGCCCGCCCACATTCAGAATCCAGATGTTCCGGATACCAGAGGCATACGACTTCCGCAGCTCATTGCCGGTATGGGCCAGAGGAATGGAGTTGATGAACAGATAGCTCATTGCCGTTCCCGGAGCCGCCCAATAGGAGTTATGGAAGTAAAGTCCATTCCCGCCGCTGCGGCTGCGTTCTGTTTCATTCGGATACCGGCGCACATGGCCGAAGTTGTCATTCGCCCAGATCAGGGTCACATTGTCGGGAACCTCAAGCTGCTGGTCATACAGGTCGAGTACCTCTTTGTATGGCACGAAGGTCTGCAGCGCCTCTGCGCCCTGCGGCCCCAGCACCTCCAGCAGAATGTCCCGCTGGTCGCGGATGACCCGGGCAAGAAGCTCGACCTTGGCGTTATTCTTCTGTTCCTCCGTTAAGGAAGCGTCTTCATCTATAGCCCGGGTATGGAACCCGGAATCATGAATGCCGCGCATCCCCATCGTGAAGCTCACTTCGTAATTACGGTTCTGCTCCACGCTCTCACGCCAGTATTCCTGCAGAATCTCCCGGTTCCGGCCCTCAATGGAGTAATCATAGACAGCCCCTTCATAGCCCTTGCTCTTCAGCCACGGCTCCCATTCATTCTGGTTGCTGCGCAGCAGCATATCACAGTGCGACGTCCCGACGACAACGCCCATCTCTTCCGCAAGCGCACCGTTTCCGGGATTGCCGTTAAAATAATTCACATGCATCGCGGGCCAGATATAGTTCCCCTTCAGCCGCAGCAGCAGTTCGAACACATGACGGTAGGCTTCCGGCCCAATCGTGTCGTCCGGAGTATGCAGCTTGGCCCAGGCATCCAGCTCCTCCTCGTCGTTCAGGAAAATCCCCCGGTACTTCACCGACGGCCAATCGGCTTTACAGTAATCGGCGGGAACGCTATAAGCATCCTTCACCTTTACAGGTACATCTGCCCAATAATGCCATGGCGACACGCCAATGGCTTCGCACAAATCATAGATCCCGTAGATGGTTCCGCGTCTGTCCGTACCCACAATGTAAAACACGCCTTGCACAGCCTGCTGCAGATACCCTTCCCAGCGGTAGCCGCCCTCCTCCATCTGCAACCTCTCCAGCGATAAGCCCCGCTGTTCTGCTTGCTCCGCGAAGGACCGCTGATCCAGTGAACCTATTACGATACTGGAATCGTCCAGCTCACCGGTAAGCTCGGCGCGGCAGCCGCTGGTCCGGCCGATATCATCAATGAGATTGCGGACAGCCAGTTGTACAGCACTGTTCTCCGTGCCGGATACATAAATGCGGATGGTCTGATTGCGGCTGAACAGCTCCAGTTGCCCAGTGGTTGGCATAACCTGTTCCATGCAAGGAACCTCCTTTTATCCTTTAAAGCGAATGTAGATAGATTGAACTAAAGATTTTTGTGTTGGGATTAGCCGTGACGCAAGAAAACCTTTGGACTTCCGGCCGCTTCCCGTCCGCAGATTTCTTGATTAATACCGCTAGTTGCGGTTACGGCCTCCGCCTGATGGCTTTCCGCAGTAAAGCTGATATCCGTAGCACGGGCTGTCAACGTTTTAAGCTGCTAATTGCAGTTTGTACAACTATATCCACCTAAACTGGCCGTTTCCCGGCTATAGTTGCATTTCGTACATCTATTTTCGTGCTTTAAGGCCGTTTGTTCCCAATATGCTGATTTTAGTTGCACAAACTACATCTATCCCTCAAAGATGGGTGGATACCTAACAAATAGTTGTACGAAATACATTTATCCTTGTTGAATAGGGGTTGCCTTTCGTTCATCATACCTAAACAAAGAACAAGAATCTTTTATAATCTTGCCTTGATCCGTATTTGTTGTATTATATTGCTATGGAAAACAAGGAGGGCCAGGCATGACTACTACTCCGGCTGACTTATATTGCTCGCACCCGCTGTTCGGTATTGAATATGAGAAGCATGATGCAGACTACCGGATGCCAAACTATCATTATCATAATTCCTATGAGCTCTACTTCCTGGAGGAAGGCTATCACCATTTCATGGTCGACGATGGAATCTTTGATATAGCCATGCATGATGTGGCGCTGGTCAAGCCGAATATGTTTCATCAAAGCCACGGAAACCACTCCTGTGCCCGCACCTGTGTGTATTTCACGGACCGGTTTCTGCGCCTGCACTATACGGAGCATTCCATTCAAGTGTTGATGGACTGCTTCGAGAAGAAGCTGATATCGGTCAGCAAAGAAGCCTTCCCCAAGCTGAAGAGGCTTCTGCTGCTGCTGGAGAAGGAGAACGTGAACAACCCGGGCAACCGCATTTTTGTGTATCTGGCGGATATTCTCAGCCTGCTGAATGACCAGCAGAGATCACCGCGGGCTGAACAAGTTCCTCTGGCCTATACCAATATTGCGCCGATCCTGGCGTATATCAACCAGCATTACAACAAGATTAATACCATTGAGGAGATCGCCGGGCAATTCTACATCTCCAAGTATTATCTGTGCCGTATCTTCAAGGAAGCTACGGGGCTTACGCTCATTCAATATCTGAACAATATCAAGCTACAGCATGCCTGCAATCTGCTGGTCAATTCGAAGTTCTCCATTCTGGAAATCGGCATGGCCTGCGGCTATAACTCGTCAATGTATTTCTGCAAAATGTTCAAGCAAGCCCTCACGGTTACGCCCAGCGAATTCCGCAAGAACGCTAAAGACAAGGGTTGACCTGCTCTTCCACATCGCCCACATAATAGGCGTAAATCGTCTCTACAGGCTTAAAGTACAGATACCCGTCCTCTTCCCACGGCTGAAAATGCAGATCCATCCGCGACTTCTCCCACGGCACGGGCGTCCCCTTCGTATCCAGCCGCCCCGGCACGACCGGTGGCTCGACGACGGCGGGAAACTCCTGATATCCGAACAGCAAATTCTCGTGCATGCCGATAATCTCGTACTTGGGGCCATGAAAGGCACGCTCTTCCTGGAGCTGATAATGGTAGTAGATATAGCTGCTCATCATCTCCCGCTTCAGATGGGCCACCCGGCCCACCCGCCGCTCGACCGGCGACTTGCGCAGCCAGTGCCCCTCATCCGCAGGCTCGTTGAAGTGGAAGACATCCACCAGCGGAATCCATTTGCGCGACTCGGCCTCACCGGGCCAGTCCATCAAATATTCATTTACTGCCCCGGCCATCACCGCCGGTTCTATGATCTCATTCACGCATTCCATATACAGGAATACATTGCTCTGCCAGGCGAAAGCTGCGGCCGTCATCAGCGCCCCGTCTCTCACCAGCTTCAGAGCCGCCTTATCCTGCTGTAAGGCCGCCAGTCCTTCCGCTTCCCGACCGTCTTTCCACACTCCGCGATACATCATCCGGTAAATCATGCAATTAATCACTCCTCGACTGCTTGTCTAATTTCCCTGTCAGCTGCGCCTGTATTTTACCTTACCGTAATCCCGATCCATTGCCTATGCAAAAATCTGGTTATCGCAGGCTCCGATAAACCACGCCTTAAGCGGGTTGGTTCATTTCATACTCTTGCTTAAATTCCGTATTGGCATTACCATGCTATAAGGAATTATCAAATAACGGCCGGAACGGCCTGCCGGGGGACTGACAGGATGAATGCACCGCAGCGGCAGCTGATGCAGTTGTATCTCAGCAATCTTCAAGTAAAGGTTACGGCCAGCGGCTACAATCAGGTGTGGACCGATTGGCGGGAGCTGGATTATACGCCGGATTATAATAAATTCTATCTCATCTGCGACGGGGAAGGCTGGCTGAAGATCGGGGATGAAGAATATTATCCCCGGCCCGGTCAATGGTTTATCATGCCGGAGGGCGTCAAGCAATCCTTCTCCTATACCTCCGGTCCAAGGTATACGAAGTATTGGTGCCATTTCACCGCAAAGATCGGACAAAGCAATCTGTTCGACTTACTGGGAGTTCCGCTGCATATCGATACCGGCCACGCTCCCGAACCGGTGCAGCTGTTCCGGGAACTGCTCGCCTGCCGCGCCTCCGATGCACTTACCCTGCCGCTGATGACCCAGGCAGCCATGCTGAAGCTGATCTCCTATTATATCGAGCATGCGGCCGCAGGAATGACCGGAGTCCAGCCGGCGGCAACTCCCGGCTATCTGCAGGAAGCGATCAGCTACATGGATGCGCATTACAACCGTAACGTCACCGTGCCGGAGCTGGCGGAACGGGTCCATCTGCATCCGAACTATTTCATCCGCGTGTTCAAACGGCATTTCGGGTTATCGCCTATTCAGTACATTAACCGCAAAAAAATAGAGCAGGCCAAGTGGCTCCTGCTCTCCACGGACCTCCCCTTAACCGGAATCGGCGAAGAGATCGGCATTCCGGATGTTCCATACTTCTCCAAGCTGTTCAAGGCGTTCACCGGCTTCTCGCCGACGGCCTACAGAATACATTCCCGGCCAAAGTGAGCATAAGCCGGCCTAAGCGTGTATGAAATCCTCGCAGACGGAAAGACCCGGCCAAAGCTTGGCCGGGTCTTCTCCCTTTATTGAATATCCTTTCCGGTGAACAGCGAGGTTCTGGCCTTGACCAGCTCGGTATATTCCTTCTCCATCTCCTCGGCTCCCGCTTTGTTCAGTTCTTCGACGAAAGCGTCGTAAATCCGGTCAAAGTCCTCCGGCTTCGCCAGCACGGCTTCCGGAATCCGCTTGCCGACGATATCCTGGGTCTTCTGGTAAATAACCTGGTATTGTCCGTCAGTCGGAACGGGCATGTTGTATAGCGCGCCCCACTCCTTAACCGGGAGCTCATCCGCACTCGGGAACAGGTCCTTCCAGGTGGTTGCCTCGTATGCGGCCAGCGCTTCCTTCTCGGCATCCGAGTAAGCGGCCACAATCTGTTCCGGGAAATTTGTCGTATAATAATTGCCGGTGGAATCCTTCACTCCATCGCCGTAGCGCACGCCGAAGATCGAATAAAGGCCTATCCCCGTCTCCTTCGAGAAGCTTGCAGCATCATTTACCTTCCGGTCGAGGATATCGGCCGGTATAACGCGGGTGCCATTCTCTACATTGTATTGCTTGCCCTCCACTCCCCAGTTCCGCAGCACTTGTCCCTCGTCGGAGGAGAGCCAGTCAATGAACTTGATGGCACGGACCGGGTCCTCGCAGGCCGTCGTGATGCTGATGCCGTAGCCGTCGACGCCGATGGACTGCATCGCATGCTCCTTGAACTCCTCGCCCATCGTAACCGGGAAATGCGAATAGGTATATTCATCTTTGCCGGCTGCCTTCAAGGCATTCTCGGCATCCGCGTATTCCCATTCTACAGAGGTAAGGCCCAGTACGCGTCCGCTGGAGATTTTGGCTTTGTATTGGTCTTCCTGCTGTACGAAGGAATCCTTGTCCAGCAGACCGATGTTGTTCATATGATTCAGCCAGCGGAAATATTCCTTCTCCTCCGGCCGCTTGTAATGCAGGATCGCTTCATAGGTTTCCGGATCAACATGATACTCGCCGTCATTCATGCCTCCGGTTGTGATAGACGCCTGGTTGGTCACCGTAATCATCATCTTCCAGCCGTCGGCGTTCAGCGTGAGTGGAATAGTTGGCTGGCCGTCGGTTGTCGGATGCTTGGCCACGTATTCTTTCAGGACGTTCTCGAAATCCTGTACCGTCTTGATTTCCGGATACCCCAGCTCCTTCAATACCCGAAGCTGCACCTCGAAGCCGTTCGTTGCATCAAAGACCTGCTCGTCTACGCCGATATTGGTAGGAATCGAATAGATAGCCTGATCCTCAAGGCTGTATTTCATCCGGTTCATGTTCTCGCTCATGACCTTCTTGATATTGGGTGCGTGCTTGTCGATCAGCTCGGTCAGATCGAGAATCGCTCCGGCGTCAACCAGCTTGCCGAGCTCGCCCTTGGCATAGATCAGATCGGGATACTCCCCGCTCGCCGCCATCAATGAAATTTTATCCTGTCCGCCACCGCTGCCGACATCAAATTCTGCGTCCAGCGTGACGCCGGTTCTGGCTGTAATCTCCTTGCCGACATCATCCTGCATGGAATTCCAGCTTGGATTGGCATCCGCACCGAAGAAGGTAAAGCTGACCGGGGCGGTGTCGTCGCCGCCGTTGCCGTTCGCCGAATCTTTCGTACTGCCGTTGTTGCTGCAGCCTGCTGCAATAATCATGGTGCCTGCGAGCAAGGCCGCGCTTAGCTGCTTGGTTAATCTGCTTTTCATTTCCGTCATGCCCCCCATATGGCTGTATGATGTAAGTGAATTCGCTTTCACATCCCACATTTTAGCGGCAATAATGACGGAAAACCTTGATTTTTAGGTCATAAAATAGCATGATATAGCCATCCGATCTGTTTTGGGGTGAAAATTAATTGAGTGATGTATATTTGAACTGGTTCACGCGGGATGAACAATTCCCCTTTTTCATTCAGTATGGCGGTCATGAGGAAGAGATGTCGATGCACAGTCACGTAGACTTCTCCGAGCTGGTCATTGTCTTGAACGGGCATGCCACCCATATCATCCAGGGCGAGGAATCATTTATCAAGAAGGGGAATGTCTTTGTGGTCAACGGGGACACTCCCCACGCTTACATGGCCCCTTACGATTTCAGAATCTGCAATATTATGTACAAGCCGGAGATGCTGCGTTCAGCCGGACCGGATCTGCGGACCATGAACGGCTATCAGGCGCTGTTTATTCTGGAGCCTTACTTGCGCAGCATCAATCCTTTTAAAAGCAAGCTGAATATGTCCATCGCCGGCCTGGAAACCGTCGCTGCGCTCATTGCGGCCATGATCAGGGAATATGATGAGCAGCCTCCCGGCTATCAGACCATGCTGGCCTCCCGGTTCATGGAGCTGGTTGTGTATCTGTCCCGCCAATATGACCATCAGGAGCAGGGCGTGGACAGCAGTCTGATGCATTTGGCCAGCGCCATTTCCTACATTGAAGACCATTACCGTGAGCAGATTACGCTGGAAGAGATTGCTGCCAAATCCGATATATCGGTCAGACATTTGAACCGGATCTTCCGGTCTTATTATAAAACCACCCCGATTGCCTATCTGCAGCGCCTGCGGCTCCAGCAAGCCTGCACCCTGCTTAAGGAGACGAACGGCTCAATCACGGATATATCCTATGCATGCGGCTTCAACGACAGCAATTATCTCACTCGTCAATTCAAGAAGGCTTACGGTCTCTCTCCGAAAGCTTTCCGCAAAAGCCAGTAACCTCCCCGGACGGTTAGTATGCCGCACTGTACATTGGCCTTTTTTCCGGCGCAAGGCGCTCTTCAGGAAGCTGTCTCATACAATGGCATAAAGCTTTGTGTGGATGAATCAGACCTACTGAGGTGAAACGATGGCTGTATCCAATCATGAGGACGGGCAACCCAAGGAGTATTACAGCAGCATTGAGGAGTGGACCCAGGCAACAGCGAAGAAGGATACCGGGCAAGAATCCGGCCGGATCATCCCGTTCGACTTCGGCGGAATGGCCGATTTCAGGGCAGCGCGAAGCCTGGAGCAGCAGGTTCATCCGGCGCTTACCCCCTACCGGCTTCAGCCCTCCGGGGGCTATCTGGCCGTCATTCCCGGCGGAAAGATATGGGGCAGCACCGGCACCGTGTTATCGGCTGATGGCAGGCTGATCTTTGAGCTGTCGCAGGAATACGATTCTCAGGAACACCGTATGCTTACAGCGGATGAGCACCCGGTGTTCCGTCAGTGGAACTCTCCGTACTTGCTGGAGGTTCCCGGGACGGTGGCGGTGTTGAGCTTTTGCGGCAGTCCTAATTATTATCACTGGCTCTATGATGTACTGCCGCGGTATGCAATGCTTCAGGCTGCCGGAATCCATTACACCGCGCTTGTGATGAACCCGAATCCTTACGGAGCGTTCGTAGAGGAGACCTTTGCCATGCTGGGCATTCCCGAAGCGGCAGTCATCCGCGCATCGCCCGGCCTCTATATGCGTCCCGGGCAGCTGCTGGTTCCTTCCCTGATGATGAATTCTCATTATCCGCCATGGACAACGCAGACCCTGCGCCGGCTGCTGCTGCCCTATAGGGACCTGGCATTATGCACACCGGGACGGATATTCGTCTCCCGCCGCCATGCCGAAGCCCGGCGCATAGTCAACGAAGAGGACGTTGTTCACTGTCTGGAGCAATACGGCTTCACTTCGGTCTGTCTGGAGGATTATACGGTGGCGGAGCAGATTCAAATGTTTGCCGCCGCCGATGCCATCGCCGGGCCGCATGGCGCGGGCCTGGCCAACCTCGCCTTTTGCCGGCCGGGTACCAAGGTCATTGAAATATTCCATGAGAGGCATATTGTACCGACCTACTGGATGATCAGCAATCACAATGACCTCGATTATTACATGCTCTATGCCAAGGGTTGCCCGAATCCCGCCGTGCCTTATACCGGCCTGGAGGATATCCGGGTGGACACGGAGCGATTAAGGCAAACTCTCGATTTGGCGGAGCTGAATGCTTGAGGACGGCAACCCGATAAATGCAGAAAGACCTGCTCCCGTTGGAGCAGGTCTTATTCATAGTCTATCGGCGCAGCGGTCTATCCGACACGTCTGGTGAATGGCGCGAACCCAAGAATCTTCTCTATCCGCTCCAGCGCATCGGCCGGAATCGTGAATCCGCTGGCCTGGACATTGCCGAGCAGCTGGCGGGTGCTGGACGCACCGGTAATGACGCTGCTGATGATGCTGCGGCGCAGAATCCAGGAAAGGGCCAGCACGGACAGGCTTACCCCGAGTTCATCGGCGATTAGCTGCAGCTCATGCACCTTGTCCAGGTTCTCATCCGTCAACAGGGCGTTGATCTGCTTATCCGCCTGGTGCGTTGCCCGGGAGCCCTCCGGCAACGGCTCACCCTTCCGGTATTTGCCGGTAAGCAGCCCCTGTGCCAGTGGCGAGAACGGCACAATACCGATGCCGTGCTCTTCGCAGACCTCAACGATTTCATGCTCAATGTAGCGGTCGAACATATGATACTGTGGCTGAATTACTGACATCGGACGGAGCCCCATATCTTTGATAATGCCGACGGCTTTATTAATTCTCGCCGCGCTCCACTCCTCGCTGACCCCGTAATACAGAATTTTGCCCTGGGCCACCAGGTCACTGAGTGCCTGCAGCGTCTCTTCCATCGGTGTCGTAGGATCGAAGCGGTGACAGAAATACAAATCCACATAATCGACCTGCATATTCTTCAAGGTATTATCGATCTGATGAAAGATATGCTTGCGTGAGAGCCCGCGTTCGTTGACGCTTGGACCCGACGGGAAAAAGACCTTGCTGGAAATGACGTAGGAGCTTCTGGAGAATTGCTTAAGCGTAGCCCCTAAATGCCGTTCTGCTTCCCCGCCGCTGTAGGCATCCGCACAATCGAAGAAATTGACACCGTTCTCATAAGCCTGCTTAATAATATCACCAGCTGCAGCTCCGGCTGCAGTGTCCTTCAAATCGGTCATCCAGCTGCCCAGCGCCACCTCACTCAGCTTCAGTCCCGATCTGCCCATATTGCGGTATTCCATGATTTCGCCCCCTGTTTGATGCATGTTGTTATGTACTTGCCAAGTATATCATTTCTCCGCCGAAAGTCAGCAATTATTCCGATATTAACAGAAAACAAGCCACGCATTTACGTGACTTGTGAGGTTAACCGCTGCTGGAGAACTGCAGCCAGCTCTTCGGCTGTATCCCATACCATGGGACGGATATCATGAGGCTGTACGGACAGGTTATCGGCGGCGCTTCTGTGAACGGTCCAGATCACCGGGATACCGGAACCCAGCGCATATCCGCCCATGAAATAAATCCCGGATGCCGGGCCGGTGAGGTCTGCAATAATCAGCTGGCTGTCCGAGATCTGCTCCAGCGGACTGGTTCCCTGCTGCTGCGTGTCTTTGGCGGCCAGGAGCTCCGGTTTATATCCGCACTGTTCGATTCGCGGCAGCAGCGCTTCTGTCCAGTCAGTTAGCCATCTGTCTTCATCCGCCAGCAGCACGGAGCAGGGCTTCAGCGGCTTGCCTCCCGCTGCGGCGACGGCTTCGCTCCAGCCCGCTTCCGTCAGCTTGAAGGTCATACCCTCGCGGATCAGCAGCTGCTCACCCTGCAGCTTGTCGATAATATAGACAAGCTCCTGCAGGTTGGCGGAGTAGGTCAGGTTATAGCTTCTGGCGAGCGGCTGGATGACAACCGGCTCCAGCGGTCCCGCGGTATGCCTGCAGATATATTGGAGCAGCCGGCTGCCTTTATCCTCAATAGTCACAGGAATATCCTGATGCTTCACAATGTCAGGCAAATCCCCGGCGGACAGTACAAGCTTATCGCCGTGGTCCGTCCGCTCCCGGATATATGCCGATATAATATGGAACATCTCGCGCTTCTGCGGGTAAGGCAGCGTATTGACGGCTTCGTAGCTGTCGCTCAGCAGGCCGTACGACCCGCCGGGCGAACAGGTGCAGCCGATATATTTATCATAATTCCCTACTTGTTCAGTGGGAACAATATCATCGCAGAACAAACAATGCTTCTTCAGCATGACAATGGATCACCTCATCTTCAAGTGTTACCCATTACCTTAACAAGATTTACGTGAAAAGTCACAAGAAGATATTTCCTGTCCCGTGACCGCAGCCTTAACATTACAGCAAAAAAGCAGAGCATCGCTCTGCTTCAAAGTCTGAATTATTCATGCCCAGATTGGTGCATGTTGTGAGTATTTGCCCTACGCGATTTCACAGGCGGCAGCTTAATTGGCATTCACCATCAGCAGGTTCTGCGTCTCCTCCACGCGGTGGCAGGCGGCGACATGGCACTCGGCTACCGTGCGCTGCAGCGGCTTGGCACTTCTGCAAATATCCGTAGCATACGGGCAGCGCGGATGGAAGGTGCAGCCGCTTGGCGGGTTCAGCGGAGACGGAACCTCGCCCTGAATGTAGACCATCTCCTGCTTCTGCTCCGGCGACTCCGGCACCCTCAGAATCGAATCGAGCAGGACTTGGGTATATGGATGCGTCGGCGTCTTGAACAATTCCTCCGCCGGCGCTTGCTCTACCACCTCGCCCAGATACAGCACGGCGATATCATCACTTAAGTACTCCACCACCGCCAAATTATGCGAGATAAAGATATACGTCAGGTTGAATTCCTTCTGCAGATCGCGCAGCAGCTGAATAACCTGAACCTGTATGGAGACGTCCAGCGCAGAGACCGGCTCGTCGCAGATGATCAGCTTCGGATTAAGCGACAGCGCTCTGGCGATGCCGACCCGCTGCAACTGTCCGCCGGACAGCTCATGCGGATAGGCATACTGGATCTCGGCGGGCAGCCCGACCTTCTCCAGCAGCTCGGTCATCCGTTCACGGCGGCTGGCCTTGGTCCCTAGCTTGTGGATCGCCATCGCGTCTTCAATGGCATCGCCTACGGTCATCCGCGGGCTAAGGCTCGCCTTCGGGTCCTGGAAGATGATCTGCATATCCCGGCGCAAGGCCCGCAGCTTCACTTTCGAGAGCTTGGAGAGGTCTGCGCCGTCAAAATAAATCTTCCCTTTGTCGGACTCCAGCAGCCGCAGCACCATCCGTCCGAGCGTCGACTTACCCGAGCCGCTCTCGCCGACAAGCCCCAGTGTCTTCCCGGCCTCCAGGGTAAACGAGACATTTTCGATGGCATGCAGCTTTTTGCCCTGCACACGGAAAGTCTTTGAGACATTTTCTACACGCAGCAGCGGTTTAGCGGACATGGCAGGCCACCTCCTCGGCATGATGGCAGGCGATTTCATGATCGGTACCAAAAACCCGCAGCCGGGGTACTTCCTGATGGCAGCGTTCAGTTGTATAGGAGCATCGTTCGGCAAAAGGGCAGCCGGTCAATACCGCTGTCAGCGTCTTTGCCGTCTTCGGAATAGGCAGGATTTCTTTTCCTTTATGGCCCACTTCGATAATGGACCGCTTGAGCCCCAGTGAATACGGATGCGCCGCCTCGCGGATGAACTGATCCGTCGTCGCTTTCTCCATAATCTGCCCGCCGTACATGACGATGATCTTGTCGCAGAAATTGGTGGCGAGTCCGAAGTCATGCGTTACCATGACGACGCTCATCCCGCGCTTGCGGCGCAGCTCCTGCAGGAGCGCCAGAATCTGCATCTGTACCGTTACATCAAGCGCCGTCGTCGGTTCATCGGCGATCAGCAGCTGCGGCTCACAGGCCAGGGCGATGGCGATCATAATGCGCTGGCGCATCCCGCCGGAGAATTCATGGGGGTAGCTTTTAAAACGCGATTTGGGATCCGGAATCCCCATTTCCTGCAGCAGCTGCAGCGTCCGGTCGAACGCTTCCTTGCGGCTTGCATATTGATGCGTCAGCATCGCTTCCATAATCTGATCCCCGATGCGCATGATCGGATTGAGGCTGGTCATCGGGTCCTGGAACACCACGCCGATATCGCGTCCGCGGATATCCTCAAGCTGCTTCGGACGCAGCTTAAGCAGATTCCTCCCCTGAAAATTGGCCGTGCCTGATGTGATTTTACCGTTCTCGCGCAGCAGTCCGATCGAGGACATCAGGGTAACCGATTTACCCGAGCCGCTCTCGCCGACAATGCCCAGCGCTTCATTCGCCTCAATCGAGAAGCTGACCCCGTTTACGGCGAATACTTCATCTTCGCTTCTGGAGAATTTCACATGTAGATCATCTATGGACAGCAGCGGTTCGCCCATGTCAATTGCCCCCTTTCGGACTGAATGCTTCCTGGAGACCGTCTGCTACGAACAGAAACGACAGCAGGGTAATGGCAAAGATACCTGCCGGAAAATACAGCAGCCACGGAAACCCGAGGATGTTCTCGCTCGCCTGGGCGATCATGCTGCCGAAGGACGGAATCGGCGGCCGCAGCCCCATGCCGAAGATGCTGAGCCCCGCGATCTGGATCAAATCGCCGGGAATGCCGAAGGCCAGTGCGACCCCCATGCTTCCGACGACATTGGGCAGCATATAGCGCCGCGCAATATGCGCCTGGGAAGCGCCCAGTGCCCGCGCTGCCTCCACCATCTCGCCGTCCCGCATGCTGAGCACCAGGCTGCGGATGAGCCGCGCATATCCTGCCCAGCCGGGAATGCCGATCGCCAGAATCAGGGACAGATATCCCCGCCCCAGCATGATGACCAGAATGAGGGCGAACAGAAATCCCGGTAAGGTCATCATGAAATCAACTGCACGCATGATGATAACGTCTGCGAGACCGCCGCGCAGTCCGGCCCACAGACCGAGGATAATTCCGATAATGAAGCTGACCAGCGTAGCGCCGATGGCAATGATCAGCGCGCTGCGGATACTGTACAGAATCTGGCTGAACATATCATGGCCCACATTGTCCGTACCAAAGATATGTTTCCAGGTCGGCCCTTGATTGATCGCCAGGAAATCGCCTGTACGGTAGTCATACGGTGCCACCCACGGCCCGATGATCCCGGCCAGTACGAAGATTACCACCCAGACTAAGCCGATGACGGCGAGGCGGTGTCTCTTGAACCGCTTCCAGCCCTGGTATAGCTGGGACCGCCGGCGCTGCTTGCTGACAGCCGTATCCGGCGATTGTGTTGCTGTAACCGTACTTGCCAATGGCTCCCCCTCCTATGCTTGTAGAAATGCTTCGCGGATTATAATTTGACCCTTGGGTCAATAAAGGCGTATATAATGTCGACCATGAGGTTCATTATCATAATCATCGAACCAAGCAGGAAGACGGAGGTGATGGCCAGCGGATAATCGAAGCTGGTGAAAGCCATCTGCATCACCTGTCCGAGCGCCGGAATGGCGAAGATTTGCTCTACCCAGATTGTGCCCATCACTGTAAAAGCGAACTGCGGGCCAATAACGGTGATCATCGCGGTCAGGGAGTTCTTGACGCCGTGCTTCATGATCATCGGCCAGTATTTGACACCCTTGGCCTTGGCTGTACGGATATAATCGGACCTCAGTGTCTCAATTAAGCTTCCGCGCATATACCGGGCGACAACGCCGACATTGGCTGCGGACAAACATATGATTGGCAGAATCGCCTGCTTCCAGTTCCCCCAGCCGGTTACCGGGAGAATACCCTGAAATACCACCCCGAAGAGCAATACCATAATGACCGCGAGCACGAATGCGGGAATCGCCTGTCCGGCCAGGGAGATAGTGCTGACTACATAATCCACCCATGTATTCCGCTTCAGCGCTGCAATAATTCCAAGCGGAACTCCGACGATGACCGAGAGCAGCACGGCTCCGAATGCCAGCATAACGCTGATCGGCAGCGTCTGCTTCAGCTGACCCGCGATCTGCAGCGAAGGGTTCTGCATCGAATTGCCGAAATCAAAGGTCAGCTCATGCCAGATATATTTCGCAATTTGCTGCCAGAGCGGGAGATCCAGGCCGTAACGGCTCTGGAATTGCGCCATAACCTCCTGGTAGAGCACCGGGTTCTGTCCCTGCAGGGGAGCCAGTGCCGTAGCCATTGTGCTGGTGTGCATGAATCCGCCCGGAGAATAATACATCATGATATAACTGACGGAAATGACCAGGATCAGCGTGATAATGATCTGGATAATACGCTTGGAAATGAACTTCACTATGGCCATCTTCGTGCCTCCTTTACCGATACGAGGGCACCGCTTGGGTGCCCTCGATTGGCCATTATTAACCGATCCGGATTACTCCACGGAGATCATATGAAGACCGTAGAAGTTGCCCCATGCCCAAGGGTTGGATTGTACCCCTGTAATGCCCGGCTTCACCAGGAAGTATTGCTGCTGGTAGTACAGTGGCACTGTATAGGCTTCTTCCAGCAGATAATTGATGACATTGGCTGCAAGCGGTGCGCCTTCTTCGACAGTCAGCGCGTTGACGAACTGCGTCTGCCACATTCTCAGATTCAGCAGATCCTTGGAAGAATAGGTATTGTAATATACCTGCACATCCAGTGCATTCTGATTCAGCTTGCCGCCCGGAGCGTTAGGTGCAACGAAGGTCCAGGCCGTGACGAAGGCGGAATGCTTCTCATCGTCGGTCTTGGCATTCTTCCAGACATCGACGATCTGCTGCCACTGCTCGGTAAGGGTCGGCAGACCTTCTTGCTTCAGGAAAGGCTGCCATTCGGCCGGCTGCTCCGACGTCCATTTGTCGATGAAAGCGATATCCTCTTTAGCTGCTTTCTCCAGCGCCGCCCAGTCGCTCCACTCTACGCCGGCTTTTTTGTTGTCCGGATCTCCGTACTTCTCGATAGCCGGTTTATAATATACGTCCTTGGTCCAGTCCACGAACTGCTTGGTGGCTTCAAGCGGAGCGTCAAGGGTACCCAGGGAGTACAGCTGCTGTGTCGCTCCCATATCCAGCCCGCCGGGTTCACTCCAGTTCGTAGCACCCGAAGCCAGGATAAAGCCCGGTTTCGCGTCGGCCTGCGGGCCGTTGTACTGGTAAGCGTTGAATTGGGCTTCGTTGAGCTGTACAAGCTCGGTCTTGATGCCCAGGTTCTGCTCCAGGAGTTGACCGAGCGCCAGAGCGATTTGTTCCCCTTGGGCATCGACCTGCTTCACACCGACATACAGGGAGAGCGTCGGCAGTCCCTTGCCGTTCTCATACCCGGCATCCTTGAGCATTTGCTTGGCGGATTCCAGATCTTCGGCAATGCCGGTCTCCAGCTTCTCCGTCGGCCAGCCCGGCGTCGAGAAGATATTGGTGGCTCCGCCCATGCCGTTCAGCACCGATTCCACAATCGGCTTGCGCATAACCGCCTTGGCGATGGCCTGACGCACTTCCTTCTTGTCATAAGGGGATTCTGTCTGCGGGTTGCTCCACAGCAAATATTTGATGGAATACGTCGGTGCCGTATACAGCTGTGCCTTCAGTTCGTCGGACTTCTTGACGTACTGCAAATCCGAGGCGCTCTGGATCAGCACGACATCGGCATGACTCGACATATAATCCTCTACAGGAACCGTCGTAGCCGGGAGAACATGGATCGTCTCAACATTGCCGCGGTTAAGCTGGCCTGCCGGACCGACGTAATTCGGGTTGCTCACCATGATCAGCTCACCGTTGGGAACAAACGATTTGACCGTGTATGGTCCGTTGCCAAGGAAGTTCTCCGGCTCAAACCAGGTTCCCGGATTCGCTTCCACCGACTTCTGATTGAGCGGCATGGACCCCGCCAGCACCAGGCTTCCCAGGATGGCATGAGGCACCGTGGTTGTAATCTCGAAGGTATAATCATCAACGACCTTAAGGCCGACTTCTTCCTTGCTGACCGAGCCGGCATGGTAAGCGTAGCTGTTCTTCACATAGTTGAGTACGCTGAGCCACAGCTGCGCCGTTGTATTGGCCGGATCAAGCTGGTACATGTACGAGTAATAAAAGTCATGGGCCGTCACCGGATCACCGTTGGACCACTTGGCATCCTTGCGGAGCGTGAAGGTCCAGGTCTTTTTATCATCGGAAACAGTATAGCCCGTCGCAATCTTCGGAACGATCTCATTATCCTGGTTGTAGCCGTACAGTCCTTCGAGCAAGGTGCCCTGCCCTACCAGAATCTGCCCCTGCCATTGTGTCGGGTCGAGCGTCGGCATCTTCGGATTGAATACCGTGACCGAGCTGCCTGCTTTGATTTCCGGATCAGAAGCGCTTTCATTTTTGGTTGGCGTTTGCCCCACATCCGCAGCAGGCTTGCTTGTTGCAGCGGCAGTATTAGCGGATGAGTCCGGTTTATTACCATTAGAGCTGTTATTACCGTTGTTACAGGCAGTGGTTGATATTAAGGCGCAAGTCATGAACAATGCAAGCAGGGCATTCTTTTTTTTCATCCTAAAGCGTTCCCCCTCAGAAATCGGTTTCGGTTCAAATAAGCTAACAAGTTATTGTTGAGTTATCACTAAAGTTATTGCAAATGTCGTATTTGGTTAGCACCTCCCGAATGATTGTCGAATGATACGTTGCAGACAGCTTGCTGTTCTCCAGCGCATTGTACAACATTACCAATAGAGTAATCGCTTTCATTCTAAAATTATCCATGTATATTGTCAAGGCAAAATGTAATTTTATGTGTTAGTGAATAAAGTTATTATTAAACTAACTTATAAACTATTTTATTAAAAAACGCTTCGATATACGTCAGCCTGTTTCTGTTTTTATCGCTAATTTCCGCTAATTATTCTATTACCGTCATCTATAATCAATTTGTAAAATCCACTGTGTCCGCAATCACTAAGCCGGCGGTTCGCGAAGCGGTATAGTTATGGTTGGAGCAGCCAGATCGCTGGTCTGCCGGATCTTTCGGATATGGAGGTTAACGATGATGAGAAAATACATACCCAATCAGCACGGAGCCTGGGCCATGCTAATTCTGCCTTTTCTGTTCGGAATCGCTTCTTCCTCAGGCCGGGCTATACATATTCCCTTCTTTATTTGCTGGCTGCTGATCTACTTGTTCAGCTTCCCGCTGCTGCAATGGGTCAAGACCGGAAGACGGGAACGGTACATTCAGCCTGTCAAATTATACGGCCTGTTGCTGCTGCCCTTTGCGGCATATATGCTGATACGCGAGCCGAAGCTGCTCGTCTTCGCCCTGCCCCTGCTGCCTTTATTTGCAGTAAATATTTATTATGCCAAAGCCAAGAATGAACGCGCTCTGCTGAACGACATTGCGGCTGTGCTGGCCTTCTGCCTGATTCTGTTCCCGGTCTTCTATGTCGGAGGCGGCGAGAACTGGAGGGCGGCGGCCGAGCTGTTTCTATTGTCAGCCTTGTACTTTGTCGGCACTGCGTTCTATGTCAAGACCGTCATCCGCGAGCGGAACAATCCCCGCTTCTATTACATGTCCGTGCTGTACCATGTCCTGTTCGCCGCTGCCGGCGCACTCTTCTTCCCTTCCCTGATCGTCCCGCTTGTTATCCTGCTTCTGCGTGCAGCACTATTGCCCAAGACGGGGATTACCGCCAAACGCACGGGAATGCTGGAGATCGGATTTTCGCTGATGCTGTATGTATCTGTGCTCATGCTCTATTTCTAGTACCCGCGCTGCATACGAAAAAGGATGTTCCTCTGCCGGAATCAACGCGGCGGGAACATCCTTTTTGTATATGTAATGGATTGCTTATCCTGCGAACGGCTGGTTACTCGGTAATCATCTCCTGATTGCTGGCACCCGGAGGCACAATAGGGTACACATTCGTCTCCTCGGTGATATCGAATTCCATAATGACCGGTCCTTCGATTTCCAGGGCGCGTGCAATCATCTCCTCTGCCTCGGCACGGGAAGAGGCCCGGAACCCGTGGGCGCCAAAGGAGTGGGCCAGGGCTGCAAAATCGGGTGAGCTGATGCGTACCGATGAATAGCGGCGGCCGTGGAACAATTGCTGCCATTGCCGGACCATCCCCAGGTAGCCGTTCTTAAGCACCGCCACTTTCACATTCAGGTCCAGATCGACGGCTGTCATCATTTCCTGCATGTTCATCTGAAAGCTGCCGTCCCCTGTGATGCAGAGAACCGCCCGTCCGGGGAATGCAGCGGCAGCGCCGATGGCCGCCGGCAATCCATAGCCCATCGTCCCCAGCCCTCCGGATGTCAGAAACGACCGCGGCTCCGAGAACGGATAATACGCGGCAGTCCAGATCTGGTGCTGGCCGACATCGGTTGCAATTATGGCATCGCCCTCCGTCGCCGCCGCCAGACACTTGATAACCTCCGGTCCTGACAGCTTGTTCTCTTGCCCACGGGGTATTTTGGCTGAGCGCTGGGACCAGGTGCGGATCTGCCGGGTCCACTCCGTCAAATCCTGCAGCTTCAATTGCTCCTGTAGTCCGGCGAGCAAATCCCCACAATCACCGAGGATGGCGTGATCCACCTTGATATTCTTGTTCAGCTCGGAGTGGTCCAGATCGATCTGAATCTTATAGGAGCCGGGCGAGAACGCCTTACGCTTGCCGGTGACACGGTCGCTGAACCGTACGCCAAGGCAGAGCACGGCATCCGCAGCCTGCAGAGCGCGGTTGGCCGCTACGGTTCCGTGCATTCCGACCATGCCCAAATGCAGCGGATGTCCGCTGGGCATGGCACCCAGGCCCATCAGCGTACTGGCCACCGGCAGGCCGTACTGCTCCGCCAGCTCCCTTAGGAGCGCCGGCGTATTCCCGCTCATGCAGCCTCCGCCGGCCAGGATAAGCGGGCGCTCTGCCCGGTTCAGCCGTTCGGCTGCCAGCTGAATATCCTGGGCATCCAGCGGATGATAAGGCTCATAGCCCCGGATAGCGGGCGTAACCTCCGCCGGTCCGCGGCTATCCTCCGGCTTCCACTGCGCATTCATCACATTCTTCGGCAAGTCGATCAGGACCGGACCCGGCCGGCCCGTAGTCGCCACATGAAACGCCTCAATCATGATTCGCGGCAGTTCGGCGACATCCCGGACGATGTAATTATGCTTCGTAATCGGCATCGTCATGCCGTAGATGTCCACCTCCTGAAAGCTGTCCAGCCCGATCAGCTCAGTCGAGACTTGTCCGGTCAGCACAATGAGCGGCACGGAATCCATATAGGCCGTGGCAATGCCGGTTACCGCATTGGTCGCGCCGGGACCGCTCGTTACCAGCGCCACCCCGGGTCTTCCCGTCGACCGGGCATAGCCGTCGGCGGCATGGACTGCAGCCTGCTCATGCCGTACCAGAATGTGCTGAATGCCGCTGCAGTCATACAAAGCATCATATAAGGGCAGCACGGCACCGCCGGGGTAGCCGAAGATAATCTCCGTATTTTGTTCGGTCAATAACTGAATCAATAACTGGGCTCCATTCATCGGCTTACTTCGTCTCCTTCGCATTCCGGGTAAATTCGCTTGTTTCTTGGTTACATTAAGGGGGTATATTATAAGTTGATCTATCGAATTTATCTGCTGAAACGTAGATCGCTCAATGCAATTAGTCCGTTTTTTGCACACTGTTTCAGCCTGTGGCGACTTTCCACTAATCCTGCAAAAAAGCTAAACATGACAACCATAAGGTTCTGTCCTGTTTCCCGCTAGGTGAGCTAGGTTTGTGGATTATGGTCGGTTTTTCGACTACATTTGCTCAGCTAGCCTTCACTGCAGCCCATTATGGTCGGTTTTTCAACTACAATTGGTCTATTTTTCGCCACGGCAGGATATTATGGTCGGTTTTTCGCCTACATTTGCCCAGCCAGCCATCACTGCAGCCCATTGTGGTCGTTTTTTCGACTACATTTAGAATGATCAGCCGGACTGCACTGTTTGTCGGGCTGTTCAGGGAAAGGGATGTGTTAGTCGGTCAACTCAAGTGGGTCATGACAAATTCAGCGAGGAGGAAATGATGATGAATATGGATCAGCAATCCGGACAACGTCCGCAGCTGTCGCGGGAGGAACGCGAAGAGATCGGCCGCCGCACCAATGCCGGCTTCGCCCGTGTGGAACGGACGGCAGCCAATGAGCGTGAGGCGGAGATCCCGACCGGTCCGATTGGCCAGCAGCTGACGGAGGAGGAAATCCGCCGCCGGGTCGGCTCCGGCAATTTCGAAACCGCCAAGAATGATCCGCAGACCGGCTCCATTAATAGCTAGCCCGAGCATAGCTAGTCCGAGCAGTATCGAAATGCCAGTTGTCTGTTACCCGCCAATATAGGACATCCCTATTTTGCTGCGTTGCTGCTGCGTCTGCTCTGTGCGCTCATCGGAATAACGGTCTGCCCGGTGCTCCCACACCTCTGTGATGGCAGCCAGCAGGCTGTCGTCATCCGCTCCGCTGCGCAGCAGCCGCCGCAGATCCAGGCCACCCGAAGCGAACAGGCAGGTGTAGAACTTTCCGTCGGAGGACAGCCGGGCACGGGTACAGGAGGAGCAGAACGATTCGGATACCGAGGTAATGAATCCGACCTGTGCTTCGCTCCCCTTGTACCTGTACCGCTTGGCCACTTCGCCAAAATAATGCCGGTCCAGCGCTTCCAGCTCATAGACGCTTTGGAGGCGTTCCAGCATTTCCCGCTTTGTGACCACATGCTCCATACTCCAGCCATTGCCGCCGCCCACATCCATAAACTCGATGAACCGGAGTGTAATCCCCCTGTCCTTGAAGTATCCGGCCATCGGCAGGAGCTCCGATTCGTTCAAGCCGCGCTTCACTACCATGTTCACCTTAACCTCGAACCCGGTGTCCACCGCATGATCGATCTGGCGCAGCACCGTTTCCGGCTTGACGCCCCGCCCGTTGATCCGCCCGAACAGCTCAGGATCGAGTCCGTCCAGACTGATGTTCAGCCTGCGCAGCCCGGCTTCGTACAACGCTTCCGCATGCTGGCGCAGCAAGATTCCGTTCGTCGTTAAGCCGATATCCTCTACCCCGTCCATCTTGCACAGTCTCGCCGTAAGCCCGGAGAGATTACGCCGCAGCAGCGGCTCGCCGCCGGTCAGCCGCAGCTTCCGTACCCCTAGGGCTACGAATAGCCCAGCCAGCCGCTCGATCTCTTCAAAGGTTAGCTGCTCGCTGCTTGGCATAAAGGCATAATCGTCGCCGAACAGCTCCCGCGGCATGCAGTAGGAGCAGCGGAAGTTGCACCGGTCTGTGACCGATATCCGCAAATCGCGGATTGGACGCCGCAGCTGATCTTCTAATGGATGTGCATTCATCTGGTCATCTTCCCTTTCCCGCTGTAACCGCTCCTATGCTGCGTATCCCCGCCGGGCCACAGCTGCTTACTTCCCCGTAATATCGCTGAAAGTGCCTACGTACCTTACATCTTCGCCAGTATCGTCTTTGACAGCGCTGATGTTCAGCCACTGCAGATATTCTTCGCCGTTCTTGCGCCGGTTCCAGATTTCACCCTGCCACATGCCGCTTGCCCGGATCTCCGTCCACATGTCGCGGTAGAATTCCTGCGGTTGCCGGCCGGATTTCAAAATGCTCGGCTGCTTGCCCAGCACTTCCTCTTCGCTGTAACCCGTGAGCTTCGTAAAGGCCGGATTGACGGACTTGATCAGCCCGGACGCATCGGTGACCAGAATCCCCTGGCCGGTCGAATTGAACACCTCCGCAGTAAGCGCCAGACGGTCCTGATAATACAACCAGACCACCAGCACCAGAGAGGCCAGCGCCACTTGCGACAGCAGCATGAATCCGATGGAATACTGCCCGGTGGCGGAATATATCAGCGACAGCATAATCGGCGGGAAGAATCCGCCCAGTCCGCCCATCATCGACACCACACCGTTGGCTATCCCTGCCTGCTTATTGAAATATAGGGGCACCAATTTGAAAATAACCCCGTTGCCAATCCCCGCACTTACGGCAATCGCCAGACAGCCCGCCGTGTAGAGCCCCATGGAAGGCAGAAATGCCAGAACAATGGCGGCTACGGTATAAATACTGAATGTGCCGATCAGCAGAAACAGCGGCTGGAACTTATCGGCGAGCCATCCGCCCACCGGACGGAAGAACGTTGCAGCCGCGATGAAGCCGGCGGTGCGCATCCCGGCATCGACTTTTTCCAGATCGAAGTTGGATACCAGAAAGTTCGGCAAATACACCGTAAACGCTACGAACGACCCGAACGTAATGAAATAGAACAACGAGAAGAGCCACAGCTTCTCATTGCGGGCCACCCCCTTGATCTGCTCAATGATCGGGGTCTTCACCTTGGGCTCACGCCGGTCCCCCAGAAGGAAGTTCAGCACAATGAACACCAGCAGCAGGATCAGATAAATCTTGACGGCCGTGCTCCAGCCGAACCTGTCGGCCACTATCGGTGCAGAGAACGTCGTAATTGCGGTACCGATGTTACCGATTCCGTAAATCCCGTTGACGAGCCCGTGCTTTTCCTTGGGATAATACTTCGGCAGCGAGGTCACCCCTACCGAGAATACCGCTCCGCCGATGCCGAGGAAGAGCCCACCGATAATCAGGTGCGTCATCGTCGTCGCTTCACTGATGAAATAGACCGGAAACAGCAGCAGGATAAAGCTGGTCATAAAAATAATCCGTGCACCTAAAATATTGGCGTAATACCCCAGCGGAATCCGTAAAACGGAGCCCAGGACCACCGGTATGGCGGTAACGATCGCCAACTGGCCGGACGGGATGCTGATGTCCTCGGAAATGTAAGGCATCAGCGAAGAAATAATCACCCACACCATAAATCCGGTAATCAGATTAAGGGTTTGCAGCGGGAGCTGCAGTTTTTTAATCATTTACTCACCTTCTCACCATGTATTCTCCTGATTGTATGTACTGCTGTATCTCTCCTGTCACCATTGTATCCGCCGATCCCGCGCACATATATAGGGGAGTACCCTTTCCCTGACAGGGTAAACCCTGAAAAAAAGCTCAGTTCCGGTCCGGCCCGGAAGCGCATGGTATATCTTGTTATTTTATTCACATACTACATTTTAACGCAAAGAAGGAGTGACCTGTCATGGAAGCAATCCTGCTATACAATAACGATGGAGAGAAATCGAGATTTTACTTCAATAAAACAGACGGCCATATCTTGCTTAAGGAGCAATCGAATGTCGATGTTTTCTATGTACAGGATGATCAGTGGACCCTTTTGATGCCAGATATCCCATTGAATAATCCCTTGCCCTATGAAGGACTTATGAGCATATCGGGTAAAAGCAACGGCTTTGGGTATGCTGTCCTGCATCATGTTACAGAAGGAGGGGCAATTTCCGACGAGCTGCGCATTGATTTCGCGGACATTCCGGTCGTCCTTGATATCGACTCCAATCGTGACGGCGACATTAATCCGCAGGAGGCGGGCAAAGGCAACTGGGTATGGGGCAAAAATGAACCGGGGGCCATCGTATTGGTAAACAATGACCGCGATCATTCCGACATTACCCCTGCGCGAAACGAACATTCTGAACATACCCCGTTAATAGTCCGGCCTACAGGACTCCAGCAATTGCCGGAGGGAATTGAACTTGTGCTGTACACTCAGCCTGAAGCGGCTCAGCGGTTCGGTGTATTCCGCATTAACCAGATCGGACAGCCCGAGTGTATTTTGGGGCGTAAATCCAAGGAGGAGCTCATTTCGAAATCCGTTCCACTAGATCCCCGCGGCGAGCAATTGTTTATTGAAGCTTACGAGTTTCCCGGCCCTTATTTTGAGGGATTGGTGACCCTGGAATTGCATTTGCGCAGAACAGGAGGCATTCCTGCAGCGATTGATACTGCTGTGTTTCGCGTAGCGCCGTGGATTATGATGCCGAATTCACTTCCTGTAGCAGAAGTGTATGCCTGTGTAATTCCCCCTTCCGAAAGCGGGGAAAACTCTAAGTTTCTGGAGGGATTAACAGATGCCTGCAATCAGCTGGGCGTTCCCTTACGGCTAATCCCCTACGAAGACAATAAGGGAGACCGCTGGATTCAGGATGAAATCGAAATCGGGTATTGTGAAAGTCCGACCCACAGCATGCCTGTTGTTTTCGACAGCCCGCGTAACAGGGAACTTGATTCTTTCCCGGAGCAAAGTCTGTTTGGACCTGATTTTGGCCATTTTCAAATCGGCGGAAGCACACCCAATTCACTTGATTCCTTCGGCAATCTGGAAGTGAGTCCACCTGTTGTTGTAAAAGGCCGGCAATACCCGCTCGGACGGATTATATTCGGAGGCCGCGCTTATGGCGACTACCAGGACAGTTCCCGGCAGATGATGCCGCATCTGCGCCATTTCCTTCATGCCCAGAAGGTGCAAAGTCCGATTGAAATTTTTACAGATTGGCTGGCTGTGGGTCATGTAGATGAGATTATTAACTTTGTCCCCGCAGAGAACGCCAAAGGGTTCAAAATATTGGCCGCATCCCCGATGCGCGCCAAAGCGGTGCTTGACCGCCTGGCTCAGGAAGGCCACAGCAACGCGGCAATGTTCGAGGGTCTGTTCCATGAGCTGGACGGACAACAGGTCTCTGCGCAGATTACCGTCGGGGAGTTATTGTCCGATGCCCGCTTCTGGAGTGAAAACCGCTTTTTTCAAAAATGTATGGACATTAACCGTATTATACTGAAAGAGCATCTCGATATCACCGACGCCGATGTTATTGAGATCCCGGTGCTGTTTCATCCGCGCTCCGTTGCGGACAATCGGACAGAGGCTTATTTTCCTGATATGGTGAATCATCTGGTCATTGGCAATACCAGTCTGGTACCCAAGCCTTACGGTCCTGTCATTGATGGCGTGGATGAATTTGAACGTTCCTTCAGAAAAGCGCTTCCGGGCCGGGACATCCGGTTTATCGATGACTGGTACAGCTACCATCAGAAATCGGGAGAAATACACTGCGGAACCAATGTGCGCCGTAAGCCTTTTGAGCATATGAAATGGTGGGAGTTCTTACCCGAAGGCGGGTATAACATTTAGGGAATCAAGGCCAAACATGCTTGGATACAAAACAAGGGGGAACCCCATGCCTTATTGGCAGTGGCTCCCCTCTAGAAGTCCAGCATTTTTTTGCGAAGTGCATATTCGACCAGCTCCGGCCGGCTCTTCAGGTTCAGCTTCTCCATAATCTTCGCCTTGTGGGCTTCCACTGTCTTTACGGAAATGAACAGCTTCTCGGCAATCTCCTTGTTGCCGTACCCCTTGGCGATCAAAGGCAGGATTTCCAGCTCACGCTTCGATAAGAGCTCGAACAGATCCTCGCTGTTGTCGGACTTATCCTTCTTGATGAATTCGCGGACCAGTGAGGTCGCCATCTTGGGATGAATATAAGTGCCGCCTTCATAAATTGTCCGGATCGCAAGCAGCAGCTCCTCGTCCGGCGCGCTCTTGAGCACATAACCCGAAGCTCCGTTCTTCAGCACATGGAACAGATATTCTTCGTCATCATGCATGGTCAGGATCAGGATTTTGGTATCGGGATAATCCTCTTTGATCTTGCCGGTGGCAATCAGGCCGCTCTCTCCGGGAGGCATGCTCAAATCCATAATCAAGAGATCCGGCCGCATTCTGGCCACCATGGCATAAGCCTCAAGGCCGTCTGCCGCCGCCCCGATGACCTCGATATCCTCCTGAAAGTTCAGAATCATTGAGAAGCCGCTGCGCACCATCGCATGATCGTCGGCAATGACGATTCTCATTCGGGAATTCCCTCCTTTCTGTTGGACCCGCTTACGGGAACCTGCAGCAGAATCCGCGTGCCCCGGCCAATTACGGAATCCACACTGAAGGTGCCGCCGACCAGCTCCGCCCGCTCCTGCATGCCGAACAAGCCCAGACCGGTGCCGTCGGGTTCATCGCCCGGCTGAAAGCCGATGCCTTCATCTTCGACCAGCAGCCGCAGCAGACCCTCGCTCTCGGTCAGCGATACCCGGACTTTATCCACCTGGGCATACTTCAGGGCATTCAGGACCGCTTCCTGGCAGACCCGGTACATAATCGTTTCGATCTCGCTGCCGTACCGCTTCTCTGCCAGCTGGGAGTGATAGTCGATGACTAAGCCGTAGCTTTGCTCCATCCGTTTGAAATGCGAGCGGAACGCCGCCTCCAGCCCGAAATCATCAAGCGCCGCCGGACGCAGCTCGACCGACAGGTTGCGGATATCATTCAGCAGCCGGGTCATCGACATTTCGGTCTGCTTCACCTTCTTCAGCAGCTGCTCGTCGCCCGTCATATATTTGAGCAGCCGCAGGTCAATGACCGCGCCCATGACTTCCTGGGCCACACTGTCATGCAGCTCGCGGGAGATCCGCTTGCGCTCATTCTCCTGGGCTTCTATGACATGCTTCATCATTTTGTTCTGGTAGAACTTCTCCTGGGTCTTGAACTGCCGAGTCAAATCCCGCAGCATAAATACACGGATGCCCGCCGCGGCGTCGATGGTGTGGAAGGTTGCAGCAAACGGAATCATTCCCTTATCCCGCGTCTCCAGATAGACCTGATATGAGCTGAATTCCTCGGCATCCGGTGTATGGAAATAACAGTTCAGGCAGGTGCGCAGCTCCATCTCGCTGGTGTAGCCCCGGCAGGTCCCGCACAACGCCTCGGGATTTCCCTGATAGAGCTGCTTCAGAATATCCTGATCGACGATATTCTCGGCAGCCGGATTCATGGCCAGCGCTTTCCCTTGCCGGTCGAAGAAGAATATGGCTTCGGTGCTGTTCTCAAACAGCTTCATCATCAATGAAGCGGACACATGTTCAGTTCCCGGGGTTCTCAACTCAGCAACAATTCCTTCCCGTTCAATTCTCCGATTCCCTTGCGGGCCACGGCCTCCAGGACAAGAAGCATCTCTGCGGTAACCCGGCGTCCGTCGCGGAAGCCCCCGAGCAGCACACCCGCCACACGGGCGTCATTCCAGACAGGCACCGCCCCGATGCTGTTCAAATTCTCCATCTTCGTGATGGGATAGTTGAACAGATAGTCCGGCTTCACATCCTCCTGCACCGATGAGATCAGGAATGGCTTGCCGGTCTTGAACACGATACCCGCTATCCCTCTCCCCGATTGCAGCACGATCCGTTTATAACGCTCACCAGTGTTGCCGGAGGCATATTTCCAGCGGATGACATAATCATACTCTGCCGGTTCGGCCAGGGCGAGCGACATGAAGTCATATCCCAAATCCTTGCGGATTCTGTGGAGTTCATGATCGTAATCCACCTTGTTGGTCATCGCGTTCTCCCCTATATAAACGGCAGCGGAAGCCTTGCTTCCGTACCTTAATTCGATTTATTTCTTCTGTATAGGATATAACTTCTGCCGATATAATTCAACGGAACGCTCCAGACATGAACCAGCCGGCTGAAAGGCCAGAAGGCGAAGATCGCGAAGCCGGACAGAATATGCAGCTTGAACGAGAACGGTACATCCGCCATCAGCGCGGGATCGGGACGGAACATGAACAGGCCGCGGAACCAGACGGAGATGGTCTCCCGGTAATCGAACTCGGGCTGGACCGCATTGGTGACGACGGTGGAATACATGCCCATGAAGACGATGAAGAGCAGCAGCGAATTAACGATCAGGTCGGAGGCGCTGCTGAGCCGGCGCACATTCTTGATTGTGAAGCGGCGGGAGGTCAGAATAAGCATGCCCAGCAGCGTAGCCACACCGAAGAATCCGCCGATATAGACAGCTCCGATATGGTAGAGATGATCATTTACTCCGAGTGCCTCCATCCATGACTTCGGTATGCCGAGTCCGGCAACATGGCCGAAGATGACCGGAATGATGCCCAGATGGAACAGAATGCTGCCGAATTTCAGCTGCTTTTTCTCAATGAATTCGCTGGATTTCGCCGTCCAGTTGAACTGGTCCTTGCGGTAGCGGTAAATATGTCCGCCGATAAAGACGACGAGACACATATATGGGACGATAACCCAAAGAAACTGGTTGAACATATTCATGAACGAGGGGCCTCCTGTCGTACACAAGCCTTAATGGTTTCGCGCAATCCTTTGACCAGATGGGCGTACGGGCTTTCATTCCGCTCCAGCGCCTTGAGCAGATGATACGTGCCGTCTTCAAAGATGGCCATCAGCATCCGGAAATTCTCCGGAGCGTCCGGATTTCCCCGCCACTCTGCGGCATAGAGGAATTCACACATCAGCGGCAGGTAATCGGGCAGCTCGCCTTCCGGCATTTCGAGGCCGAACATTTCATAGAGCAGCTTCGTCTTGGCCAGGATTTGCCCCCGTTCCTTGGCATCCTCGAACTTGAAATAGGTCATATACAGGGCACAATGCTTCTGAAAATCAAACGTGGCCGCATATTGCTCCTGAATCTCCTCCAGGCTGTAGTTCTGCATGAGCGTCCAGTAAGTCTGTACATGCTCATATGCCGGATGAGCGGCGTCAAACGCTTCCTCCAGAAAAGCCGGATGGAAATCCAGCTTCTCCGGATACATGAGCTGCAGAGAGAAATAACCGAAGGATTGCTTATATTTATGCAATTGGTCTAAATCAATCACGCCAGATCCCTCCGTAAAAGTTCTCTTCAAGCGTTTGTTTGCCGTCCTTGATGGTGATCCCCGGTGCGCTGGCCGGACCGCAGCCGCTGCAGCCGGAGCCCATATCGCCCATCAGGTCGCCGAAGCCCGCCGAGCCTTGGGCGCGGTAAGGATTCATATGCTGCTCCTTGTGGGAGGTCGGAATGACAAAGCGGTCTTCATACTTGGCAATGGCCAGGAGCCGGTACAGATCCTCCATCTGCTGTGCGGTCATTCCCACGCGTTCCAGACGCGCAGCGTCAAATTCCTGTCCAGTCGACTGTGCGCGCTTATAGGAGCGCATCATCGCCATCCGCTGCAATGCTTCTTTGACCGTCTCTGTATCGCCTGCTGTCAGCATGTTCGCCAGATACTGGATCGGCGTACGCATCTCTTCGATGGCCGGGAAGATCATATCCGGGTTGTTCAGCGAATCCTTGCCTTCAAAATAATTCATGATCGGGCTAAGCGGCGGTACATACCAGACCATCGGCAGCGTCCGGTATTCCGGATGCAGCGGGAATGCCAGCTTATGCTCGATGGCCAGCTTGTAAACTGGCGAATTCTGGGCAGCCTCCAGCCAATCCTGCGAAATCCCGTCGGCTTTGGCCTGGGCGATAATTTCCGGATCATGCGGGTTCAGGAAGAGATCGCACTGGGCCTGGTACAAATCCTGCTCATCCGGCACGGATGCGGCGTCATGCACCTTGTCGGCATCATACAGCAGCACACCCAGATACCGGATGCGGCCGGTACAGGTCTCGGAGCATACGGTCGGCAGGCCCGCTTCCACGCGCGGGAAGCAGAACGTGCACTTCTCGGCCTTATTGGTCTGCCAGTTGAAGTAGACCTTCTTGTACGGGCAGCCCGTCATGCAGTAACGCCAGCCGCGGCAGGCTTCCTGGTCTACGAGGACAATGCCGTCCTCGTCGCGTTTGTACATGGCACCGGACGGACAGGAGGCGACACAGCTCGGATTGAGGCAATGCTCGCACAGCCGGGGCAGATAGAGCATAAAGGACTGCTCGAAGTTGAATTTAATCTCTTCTTCGATCTTCTGGATGTTCGGGTCCTGCGGTCCGGTGACATGCGCTCCGGCCAGGTCATCCTCCCAGTTCGGTCCCCATTCGAGGTCCATCTTCTCGCCCGTTACCGCCGAGTGGGCCCGTGCCACCGGACTATGCTTCTGCTCACCTGCTTCGGTAAGATGCTCATAGTTATAGGTCCACGGTTCATAGTAGTCCTTCATTTCCGGCATATCGGGGTTATAGAAGATTTTGCCGAGCGCGATCTTGGACAGCTTGTTGCCGGACTTCAGCTCCAGCTTGCCCTTGCGCAGCTGCCAGCCGCCTTTATACAGCTCCTGGTCTTCCCAGCGCTTCGGATAGCCGATCCCCGGCTTGGTCTCCACGTTGTTGAACCACATATACTCCGCACCTTTGCGGTTGGTCCAGGTTGTCTTACAGGTCACACTGCACGTATGGCAGCCGATGCATTTATCCAGATTCATTACCATTGCCACTTGCGCTTTAATTTTCAAGCCAGTCAACCTCCTTCTTCTTGCGGACGGCTACGTAGACATCACGCTGGTTGCCGATAGGTCCGTAGTAGTTGAAACCGTAGCTGAGCTGAGCGTAGCCGCCGACCATCTGCGTAGGCTTCAGATGGATACGGGTAGGCGCATTGTGACTCCCGCCGCGTGTATCGGTAATTTCCGAGCCCGGCACCTGAATGTGCTTATCCTGGGCATGGTACATGAACATCGTGCCGCGCGGCATCCGGTGGCTGACAACCGCCCGGGCGGTGACAACACCGTTGCGGTTGTAGACCTCCAGCCAGTCATTGTCGTTAATGCCGTGGCCCTGCGCATCCTCGTCGTTGATCCATACGGTTGGACCGCCGCGGAAGAGCGTCAGCATATGCTGATTGTCCTGATAGGTGGAATGGATATTCCACTTGCCGTGCGGCGTCAGATAACGGAGAACCAGCGAGTCCTGGCCGCCCTTCACTTCCTTGTCGCGCGGACCGAATACCATCGGCGGCAGCGTCGGCTTGTAGACCGGCAGCGCTTCGCCGAACTGCTGGAAGATTTCATGGTCAATATAGAAATGCTGTCTTCCGGTCAATGTACGGAAGGGAACCAGCCGTTCGATGTTGGTCGTGAACGGCGAATACCGGCGGCCCTGCTTGTTCGAGCCGCTGAACACCGGCGTCGGAATGACCTCGCGCGGCTGTGCCGTGATGCTCTGGAAGGTGATGCGTTCCGCTGCCCGGTCGGCCGAGATGTCGCGCAGCTCGACGCCCGAGTCCTTCTCGGCCTGCGCATATGCCTTCTGCGATACGCGGCCGTTCGTCGCCGACGACAGGTGCAGAATGGCATCGGCTGCCTGACGGGCAGTCGCCAGCTTCGGCAGTCCGTTCTTGATGGATTCGTCGTAGTAGACGCCGCTCAGCTTCTTCAGCTCTTCGTACTCTTCGGCCACGGAGAAGCTGATGCCGTGGGCGCCGGCCTTGCCGATTGCCAGATTCGGGCCGAGCGAAATGAATTTATCGTGAATCTTGGTATAGTCGCGTTCGACGATGCTCAGGTTCGGCATTGTTTTGCCCGGAATGGCGTCAACCTCGCCCTTGGCCCAATCCTTCACCAGCCCCATCGGCTGGGAAATCTCTCCGATGGAATCGTGTCCAAGCGGTGTGGAAACCAGGTCTTTATATACACCCGGAAGATGAGTTTTGGCCATCTCGGAGAACACCTCCGCCAGCCCCCGGTAGATATCCCAGTCGGAACGGGATTCCCACAATGGATTGACGGCCGGATTGAACGGATGCACAAACGGATGCATATCGGTGGAAGACAGGTCTGTCTTCTCATACCAGGTTGCCGCAGGCAGCACGATATCTGCATAGAGCGGAGTAGTCGTCATCCGGAAATCGAGGGCTACCATCAGGTCAAGCTTGCCTTCCACATCCTCGCGCCAGATGATTTCCTCCGGCTTCTCTTCGGTATTCGGCTCGGCCAGCAGGCCGTCCGAGGCGCCCAGCAGATGCTTCATGAAATACTCCTGGCCCTTGGCGGAGCTCGAGATCAGATTCGAGCGCCAGATGAACAGCGAGCGCGGGAAGTTCTCGGGTGCGCCCGGGTCTTCAACGGCGAACCGGGTCTTGCGGGACTTCAGCTCCTCCAGGGCATGGCCCACGATATCGCTGTTAGAGGACTTGCCCTGCCGCGCAGCTTCTTCGGCGAACAGCAGGCTGTTCTTGTTGAACTGCGGGAAGGACGGCAGCCAGCCGAGCCGTGCTGCCAGCACATTATAGTCGGCCGGATGACGGTAGGCGACCTCGCCCCCGGTCGGCGACTTCAGCGAGTCGGTGCCGCTCTCTTCATACCGCCACTGCTCCGTGGCGAAGTAGAAGAAGGAAGTCGCATTCTGCTGGCGGGCTGCGCCCTGCCAGTCTTTGGCGAAGGCGACCGTGGACCAGCCTTCAATCGGCCGGCATTTCTCCTGGCCGACATAATGCGCCCAGCCGCCGCCGTTGACGCCCTGGGATGCGGTCAGCACGACCAGGTTCAGGATCGAGCGGTAGATCGTGTCGCTGTTGAACCAGTGGTTGATGCCCGCCCCCATAATAATCATCGAACGGCCGCCCGTATCAATGGAATTCTGGGCGAATTCGCGGGCGATCTGCACCACGACACTCGCCTTTACTCCGGTAATCTTCTCTTGCCAGGCCGGCGTATAATGCGACGCTGCATCCGTATACCCCTGGGCATTCAGCGGACTGGCGGTCCGGGCGATACCGTATTGGCTCATCATCAAGTCATACACGGTGGCGGCCAGCCGCTCCGTGCCGTCTGCCAGCCGTATGGTCCGGGCCGGAATGACCCGCTTGAATACGCCGTTGCCGGCATTGTCGAAGTAAGGGAACACAATCTCTGTCCATTGCCCTTCATGCTCTTCCATGCTTAGAGCCGGTTCAATCTTGGTACCGTCTTCCCGTTCCAGAATCAGGTTCCAGGCTTTGCCTTCCTCCCAGCGCTGGCCCATGGTGCCGCCCGGCACGATGACTTCCCCCGCAGCTTCATCGAAGATGACCGGCTTCCAATCGGCATGCGGTGTGGTATCACCCAGATCGCTCGCCCGCAGGAACCGGCCGCCCTTCCAGGAATCCTCATGCTCATCGAGCAAAATCAGGAACGGCATATCTGTAAATTGCTTGGCATAATTAATGAATTGCGCTTCCCGGCGCTCGTGGTAGAACTCATTCAGAATGACATGCGTCATAGCCTGCGCAAGGGCAGCGTCGGTTCCCGGGTTCGGCGCCAGCCAGTTATCGGCGAATTTGACATTCTCGGCGTGGTCCGGCGCAACCGAGACAACCTTCGTGCCTTTATAACGCACCTCGGTCATGAAGTGGGCATCCGGAGTGCGCGTCAGCGGCACATTTGATCCCCACATGATCAAGTATCCGGCGTTGTACCAGTCGGAGGATTCCGGCACATCCGTCTGCTCGCCCCAGATCTGCGGCGAAGCCGGCGGAAGATCGGCGTACCAGTCGTAGAAGCTCAGCATCTGGCCGCCCAGCAGCGAGATGAAGCGGGCGCCGGACGCATAGCTGACCATCGACATGGCCGGAATCGGTGTGAACCCGGCAATCCGGTCGGGGCCATACTTGCGGATGGTATAGATTAGCTGGGCTGAAATGAGGCGCAGCACATCATCCCAGGCGACACGGATATGGCCGCCCTTGCCGCGCGCTTTCTTGTATTGGCTGGATTGTTCAGGATTCTCAACAATGCTGGCCCAGGCATCAATGTAGTTGTCGTGCTCGGTCAGCGCTGCCTGCCACAGCCGCCACAGCTTGCCGCGCACATACGGGTATTTCACACGCAGCGGACTGTACTCATACCACGAAAAGGTGGCTCCGCGTGGACAGCCGCGCGGCTCGAACTCCGGCATATCCGGCCCGCAGGAAGGATAGTCGATCTGCTGGTTCTCCCAGGTGATGATGCCGTTCTTCACGAACACCTTCCAGCTGCAGGAGCCTGTACAGTTCACTCCGTGGGTCGTGCGGACAACCTTGTCATGCGACCAGCGCTGGCGGTACATGTTCTCCCAATCTCTGTTCTTCTCCTCCAGAATGGACCAGTTACCGGAATAGCTCTCGAGCGGCTTGAAAAAATTGAGACCAAATTTCTTCTTCATCGATGTCGTACACTCCTTTGCAGAACACTCATTAATCCCATTATGAATCTGCCGATTCCCGGTTCCCATTAGGGAATGTCCTATTGAGGAACGGGAAATCCCTTGATCTGCAGCCGCAGCCGAATCCACAGCAAATAAACCTTTCCCCGGGGAGAAAGGTTTAGCTTTAATTCTATGGTTCGCCCGAAATCCTGCTGCCTTAGGGAATTCCCTCTTTCGCAGCGGGGAACTCCTTAGCGGGACATCCTCCGCCCGCTTCCATGCTATACTAGGAACCAAAAAAAGAGAGGATGAATCCGATGCCAGGACCTTCATTATGGCAGCACTCCGCCCACCACGCTATCCATGAGGGCGGACTGTCAGGAGCGGTAACCCTAACCGGAGAAATGGAAGAGCTGCTGCTCGCCAAGGAATTTACCGTGGCCCGCCAGGCGGCCGAGCATTTAATCGAATATTGGGAGACCAGGATCATCAGTCATGCCGATGCCGAAGAAGAAGGCTTCTACCAGGACATGGTCCAGAAGAATCCCAGGTTGGCGGATGACGTCCTGCGCCTGGCCCGCGACCACGAATTGATGCGGATCATTATACGTGACATCAAGGTCTTATTGGCCGAGCAGGGTCTCACTCCGGAGGTGCTTCTTCAGTTTCATGCACTGCTGGTATTGAACGGTGTTCATAGCCGGGAAGAGGAGCGTCTGTTGTTCGGACAGGATTGAGCGGGTCATTCATCTGCAGCAGCGCCCTCAGATCTTCCGTATTAACCAATAAATCCTGCAGCGTGTATTCGTCCAGCACCTGCAGGTAGGCCTCAAGCGCCCTTCCGAGTGCTCCCTTCAATCTGCACACCGGGCTGATCGGACAGCTGCCGCCGGAAGGCTGGAAGCATTCCACCAGATAGAAGTCGTCCTCCATCCGGCGGACTACCGCTCCGATATTGATCTGTTCCGGCGCAAGCGCCAGCCGTATCCCTCCACTGCGCCCCCTTACGGTCTCAATGTATCCCGCTTTCCCCAGTTCATGCGCTACCTTCATCAGATGGTTCTTGGAGATCCGGTATCCGCCGGAAATCTCTTGAATGGTAGACAACTTACCCCGCTGATTACTGCCCAGATATATCAAGATACGCAAGGAAAAATCGGTGTACATAGTCAGTCTCATATTCCACTCCTACGGATGCATTGATGTGATATTTGTAACAAATAATAACATATAAATTGTCCATTTTGTTAAAGTGGTATTTTAAATATATCTTTTTGCTTAAAAAGCGTATATATTAAATTCGTATTATTCGAGAGGAGTGGATGATCATTTTAACTCAGCAAACCAGAGATATCGTTAAATCAACAGCACCGGTCTTGGCAGAACACGGCACTACGATTACCACTGTTTTTTACCGCAACTTGTTCGAAGCACACCCGGAGCTGCTTAATGTGTTTAACCATGCCAACCAGGTTCAAGGGCGCCAGCAAGCAGCGTTGGCCAATGCAGTGTATGCTGCGGCAGTGCATATCGACAATCTTGAGAATATTTTGCCGGCAGTTGTGCAGATTGCCCATAAGCATGTCAGTCTGGGAATTAAACCCGAGCATTATCCGATTGTCGGTGAATTTCTGCTAAAGGCCATTAAGGAAGTGCTTGGCGACGCAGCTACGCCGGAGATACTTACCGCCTGGGAAGAAGCTTACGGTGTGATTGCCGATGCTTTCATCGGGGTGGAAGACAATATGTATCAAGCGGCCAGAGAGCAGGAGCATGGCTGGAATTTCTTCAAACCGTTTACGATTGCCCGTAAAATTCAGGAGAGTGAAAATATCACCTCCTTCTACCTGAAGCCGGCGGACGGCTCCAAAGTACCGGACTACAAGCCTGGCCAGTACATTTCTGTACGGGTATCCATTCCGGGCGAGCAGTATTTAATGATCCGCCAGTACAGCCTCTCGCAGGCACCTTCAGCGGATGAATTCCGGATCTCCGTGAAGCGCGAAGCCCAGCATGATCCGAATGGCGTCGTATCCTTGTATCTGCATGAGCAGGTTAACGAAGGAGACACGGTTGAAGTGAGTGCGCCTGCCGGCGAATTTGTGCTGGACACCGCCAAAGCGACACCGGTAGCCTTTATCTCCGGCGGCGTCGGCATTACGCCGATGATGAGCATGTTCGAAACCGTCGCTGCCGTTACTCCCGAGCGTCCTACCGTGTTCCTGCACTCTGCCCGGAACGAAGCGCTTGGCGCTTTCCGTGCCGATGTGGAGAAGCATGCCGCCGCGATGAGCAATGTGCAGACCAAGTTCTTCTATTCCGGCGGTCCGGACGGCGTGATCACAGGCGAAACGCTGGGTAAATACGTGGATATTGCCGGGGACGCCTATGTATGCGGACCGGTACCTTTTATGGAGGCCATGATCCGCGAGCTGCATGCGCTCGGCATGAAAGAGGAACAGATTCACTACGAATTCTTCGGGCCCGCCCTGCAGCTGAATCACTAGAAATGTGACTGCGGTCACCCAGCCTCTTTCCCGGCTTGCGTTATGCTTTTGAAATGGAGCTGCCACAATGTGGCAAGTTAGATTTCAGGAGGATTGCGTAATGGAGAAGGTAGCTGTGAATTATGAGAAAATGTATTATGGATTTCCGGTCATTCTGGTGAGCTTCTATGATGAGACCGGTCTGCCGAACGTAACACCCATCACTTCCTCGTACACACTCAAGGACATGATTATGCTCGGCTTCAGCAGCAAGGGCTATGCTGTCAATCAGCTCAAGAAGGTCAAGGACTTCGTAGTCAACATCCCTGACCGTTCCCTGCTGGATGCCATTGAGTACTGCGGCAGCCATTCGGGTTACGAAGTGAGTAAATTTGAGAATGTTGACCTAACGCATGCCAAAGGCCACATGGTAAACGCTCCGGTTATCCAGGAATGTTCCATAGCTATCGAATGCACGTTGACGGATGTAGTGGAACATGAGCAATTCAAAGGAATTACCAATGTGCTGGCGCAAATCAAGGGCCGGTATGTAGCTACAGAAGCGCTGCACGAAGACGGCAGCCTCGCCGCCGCAGAGCTGGATCAAGTGGTCTGCTTCGGAGACGGCCGCAGCAAGAGCTTCCGGTATTTACAATAGGAGCGGATGGATACTTAGAGGGTACAAATAAAGAGCAGCGCAGCGATTCCCGGACGGTCCGGGAACTGCTCGCTGCTTTTTGTCAAAAGAAAATAGCGGCCGGATATCCAAGCTTTCGCGATAGTCAGGGCCAAGCTCAGGCCTAACCTCAGGCCAAACTCAACGTTCACTGCAATTAGTTCGATTTCCGCACACTATTTCGGCCTGCATTACGGATTTCAGCAATCTAATTCGATAATCGCCACTTAAATTGGTCGAAATTGGTGAACTCACTACTTTCCACCCATATTAAGTGGCGGATATCCAACTAAGTCTGTGATTATCTCGATATGAGTCAAATTAAGTGGCGATTTTCCAACTACAGTCTGCCAACAAGGGTTGCGGGCTCAGCTAAATCCGGTCACATAAGGCCGGCCGCTTAACACTGACGATTCCATGTCCTCCAAATACCGTAATTGTGCCGGTGATAAGCTGCTTTTGTCGGCATATAGGCAATGATAGATGAAGGAGTACAGGTGCCTGTATTCAATAAAATAGCCGATCTCTTCCAGGGAAGGAACAGTAGAATGACTCTGCTTGTACCCTTGCATGAATGCTTTACAGAATTCGGCGGTAAAATGTTCTCTATCCCCGGCTGCTGCGGTTTGACCCGAATGGTATATCGCAATAGCGATATCGTAGGCGAACCAGTGATGCTCACTGTCCCCGAAATCAATCACATATAACGAGTCTTCGCCTGCAAGCAGGTTGCCGTGATGCATGTCGCCATGGATCAGTCCGTAGCTGTCGCCCGCCACCGGAAGCGCCGCGAATTCCCGGCGATACTGCTCCCATTTCTCAATAATCCGGCTGTTTATATCAGCTGATTGGACGGCGTGATAGACACTGTTCCCGTACCATTGCGGCAGTCCTTGATGTCCGCCATATCTGGCCGCAGCCGCATGAATTTGCCCCATCGTTTCGCCCCATTGCCTAAACGTCGCCGGGTTCCACAGCTTGGGGTCGGCTGGACTTACGGCTTGTCCGATAAGCTTCTCATACATTACACAGTAATGTTCATTGCCGATATGCCGGATAAAAGCATTCCCGTCCACGCGCAGCGGACGCGCCACCTTCACCCCTGCGGAATGCAAATAATGCAGCCATTCCATCTCCGCCAGCAATCCCGCTTCATCTACTTCGGACCTGTCTAAAATCTTGAGGATTGCGCTATACTCACCGTCAACTTCAAATACATTGCCGCTGTAGCCTCCGATCAGCTTACAATCCTCCGGCTTAATGCCCATAGAAAACAGGGTTTCTTCTACGATCTCTGCTCGCATTCTCCGCCCTCCCTATTTTGTTGATCCCATACATTATCTTACTTTATCTTTAACAGATTTGTCCTCTCTGCACCTTGGCTTGCCGCATCACAAAAACCGGGCTATTGTCTTCGTGAGACAATAACCCGGCATGCGACGGCGAATTCCGAAATAAAGGCAGAAGCCGAAGATATGAACCGCCTGAAAGCGGAGCTAATTCAGAATATACTTCGCCGTAACCGACTGTGCACAAGCCGCAAGCCCGGCGGGCGGCCCTTCGTACAGCAGCTCTCCGCCGCCGCTGCCGCCGTCCGGACCCAGGTCAATGATCCAGTCGCCGCTGCGAATGACATCCAGATTATGCTCGATGACAATGACGGTGTTGCCTTTATCGACGAAGGTGTTGATAATCTTCACAATGTTGGATACGTCGGACATATGCAAGCCGGTTGTAGGTTCATCCAGAATATAGATGCTCCCCTTCGTGCCGAGCTCCTTGGCCAGCTTCAGCCGCTGGCATTCCCCGCCGGACAGCGTGCTGAGGGGTTGTCCCAGCGTCAGATATCCCAGTCCCACCGTTTCCAGACCGTTCAGCTTGCCGCGGATATCCTTCGTTTCGAAAAATTCCAGCGCCTCGGAAACCGTCATCTCCATAATGTCGACGATATTCTTGCCCTTGTATTGATACTGAAGCACTTCCTGCTTATATCGGCTGCCGCCGCATTCACTGCATTCCACTTCCATCTTGTCCATAAAAGACATATTCAGCTCAAGTACCCCTGTTCCGCCGCAGGCCGGACAGGCACCGGTGGAGTTAAAGCTGAACAATCCGGCCTCCACCTGGTTGGCTGCTGCAAAAGCTTTGCGGATCGCCGACATGATATCCACAAAGGTGGCCGGATTGGAGCGGCTGTTCGCATGAACCGGACTTTGGTCGATACGGACGGCGTCCGGATAATCCCGGGTGAATACCTTGTTGACCAGTGTGCTTTTGCCGGAGCCGGCCACACCTGTGACTACGGTGAACAAGCCTTTGGGAACCCGTAAACCAATGTTCTTCAGATTATGCAGGCTGCTTCGGCGGCTCTCCAGGAATTCACCCGCCGGCCGGGGCTGCTGGTTCATCTGCACACTTCTGCTCAAATACTCGGCGGTCAGGGTCCCGGAGGTCAGCAAACCGTCATAGCTGCCGCTGTACAATATCTGTCCGCCGCCGGAGCCGGCCTTCGGTCCGACATCGATGACATGATCGGCAATGCGGATGACATCCGGATCATGCTCGACAACGAGGACGGTATTGCCCTTGTCCCGCAGCTTAACGAGCAATTCATTCAGCAGATGCACATCGCGCGGATGAAGACCGGTGCTTGGTTCATCGAAGATATACATCAGCCCGGTCAGATTGCTGGACAAGTATTTGACCATCTTGACGCGCTGGGACTCTCCGCCGGATAGCGACGGCGTCTCCCGTGTCAGGCTCATATAGCTAAGCCCGATGTCGCACAGATTGCCGAGCCGCTCCAGAACCCCGTCGATCAGCGGCTTGGCCGCAGGCATATTCCAATCGCGCAGCACGGCGATCAGTTCGTCTATCTCCATGGCGGTCAATTCATGGATGTTATAGCCGTTGATTACTGAAGACAGGACTTTGGCGTTATAGCGGGTTCCGCCGCATGCCGGACACTCGCAGGCCGTCGTGAAATTCTTCAGAATTTTGGCGCTGGATTTGGTGGAATCCTTCTCCCGCTGCACATTGGTCCGCATGAAGCGGACAGCAAGCCCCTCGTACGTGGCATTGAAGTCGGTATTCATATGGGTGAGCGCCACCTTCTGAGGCTGCGCATACACCAGCTTCTTTAACTCGTTGGGAGTATAGTCTTTAATGGGCTTATCGTTGTCAAAAAAGCCGGAATCGCCGTAGGTCTTCCAGTAATAGGTACCCGGTGCATGGCCCGGCAACTGGATCGCGCCTTCATTCAGCGACTTGCTCATATCCAGCGCTGCCTCGGTATTCAGGGTGATCGTCTGTCCAATGCCTTCGCATTCGGGACACATGCCGGCGGGATCATTGAAGGAGTAAGCATTGCCATAGCCCAGGTGGGGCTCGGCAAACCGGGAATACAGGAGCCGCAGCAGCGGATTAATATCCGTGGCCGTTCCCAGTGTAGACCGGGCATTGCCGCCTAACCGCTTCTGGTCGACGACGACGGCCGTGGACAGGTTGTTGATTTCATCGGCCTCCGGCCGGCTGTAGCGGGGAAGAAACAAACGCACGAAGCTGCTGTATGTCTCATTCAACTGACGGCCTGCTTCCTGCGCGACCGTGTCAAAGACAATGGATGATTTGCCGGAGCCGGAGACTCCGGTGAAGATCGTGATTTGTCCTTTCGGGATCTGCAGGCTGACATTCTTCAGATTGTTCTCTCGGGCATTGACGATTTCAATATACTCTTGCTTCATCCATATCCCCCTTCAAAGTTCGATCATTCCGCCGACCTCCCCGTTATCCGGGTCACACACCGCTTCAGAATTATCGGCAGATGACCAGTGTACCAGCAGGGAGACTGCGACACAATAGGCAATTCAACACCTGTGTAACGCACTGCCAGCGAAGAGTGCTCCGCTGCCGTATCAGTCGTATTGCCATACCATTTGTCCTGCCCGCTCTTTGGCTATGTGGATGATCTGGCCGGTATGATAGTGCATTTCCCTGAACATAGCCAATACCATATTAAGTGCGGTGGTTTCATTATTAACCTGGCTATAGGTCAAGGGAGGCAAATCCAGATACGGCTGCGACATCCATAATTCCGGGTTCGATCCAAGCTGCTCGACATATTGAATCATGATGTCAAAAGCTTCGCCAGTGAGCCGGATTGCCTCTTCTTTCGTCATGGGCAATCCATGTTCGAATTCCTTGTCCCGGTCTCTGCTGTCGGGAATCCCATACAGGATGGTTTCAATCCGCGAATGTACCCCTCCCCTGATATGCGCGACCAAATTCACAATGCTGTTGCAATCCTTGCTGGCAGCCCAGTGAATATCATGCTCAGTTAATTGATCGAGCGCCTGCAATGTCCATTTACGTTCGCCTCTGAATTTCACCAGTAAACTCTTCTGTAATTCCATAGCGATATCCACACGACCACTCCCTGAGAAACCATATTATTCCTCAACAATAGCAAACATTAGTTCGCATTTCAACAGCATACATGCCTTAGTCAAACGCCATTTTTCTATCTTTAACCCTATTATTTTCCATATTATATATTGACTCTCAGTTGGCAGAGTGGTATTTTGAATACGGAAACCGGTTTCTCATTGGATTTTGTGCAAACGATTCGCCTAAACTCTGAACGTCCTTGAAGGGTCTGCGGATGCGCAGCCGCAGCCGGAGCGGACGTGACGGCAACAGAGCAACATTTGCAGCAACATTTGAGAGGAGACGCCCAATGAAATCTTACAGTAAATGGATCGGTACCGCAGCTCTATCAGTCAGCCTGGTGCTTGGCACGGCCCTGCCTGCCCTGGCCGCCCCGGATACCAGCGTAAGCAACAAGCTCAATTACAGCACGGATGTAATCTATCAGATTGTCACAGACCGGTTTGTAGACGGCAACACTGCCAACAATCCGGCCGGAGCCGCCTTCAGCGCGAACAAATCGAATTTGAAGCTGTATTTTGGCGGAGACTGGCAAGGCATTATCAATAAAATCAATGACGGATATCTGACGGGAATGGGCGTTACGGCCATCTGGATTTCCCAGCCGGTGGAGAATATCACCTCGGTCATTAACTATTCCGGTGTGAACAACGCCGCTTATCACGGCTATTGGGCCCGTGATTTCAAGAAGACGAATGCCGCCTTCGGCAGCTTCAGTGATTTTCAGAATCTGATCACGACGGCCCATGCCCATAATATCAAAGTTATTATCGACTTTGCCCCGAATCATACCAGCCCGGCTTCGTCGACGGATGCCAGCTTCGCCGAGAACGGCGCACTCTACAATAACGGAAGCCTGCTCGCCAAATACGGCAGCGATCCGAACAACCTGTTCCACCATAACGGAGGTACTGACTTCTCCACTATTGAAAGCGGCATTTACCGTAACCTCTACGACCTGGCGGACATTAACCAGAACAACGCGGCCATTGACACCTACTTCAAGGAAGCGATCCAGCTGTGGCTGAACATGGGCGTGGACGGTATCCGCTTCGATGCAGTGAAGCATATGCCTGAGGGCTGGCAAAAGAGCTACGTCTCCTCCATTTACAGCAGCGCCAATCCGGTCTTTACCTTCGGAGAGTGGTTCCTCGGCGTCGATGAAATCAGCAGCGAGAACATCAAATTCGCCAATAACAGCGGGATGCACCTGCTGGATTTCGCTTATGCGCAGGAAGTCCGCGAGGTGTTTAAGGACAAAACCGAATCCATGACCGATCTGAATTCGGTCCTGACCTCCACAGCCTCCAGTTACAATTATCTCAACAACATGGTAACCTTTATCGACAACCATGATATGGACCGGTTTCAGGTGGCCGGAGCCAGCACCAGACCTACCGAGCAGGCACTGGCGCTCACCTTGACCTCCCGTGGGGTTCCGGCGATTTATTACGGCACCGAGCAGTACATGAGCGGAGTCGGTGACCCGAATAACCGGGCGATGATGACAGGCTTTAATACCAATACCAACGCTTATAAGCTGATCCAGGCGCTGGCTCCACTGCGCAAATCCAACCCGGCGATTGCTTACGGCTCAACCACGCAGCGCTGGGTGAATGATGATGTGTTCATCTTTGAACGCAAATTTGGCAAGAGCGTTGCTCTCGTTGCCATTAACCGCAACACCTCCCTGTCTTATCCGATCACGGGTCTGCTGTCTTCGCTCCCGGGAGGAACCTACACGGATGTACTCGGCGGTCTTCTGGGCGGCGGCTCCATCACCGCAAGCTCCACCGGTGCGGTGACCAACTTCACCCTGGCCGCCGGCGGAACGGCGGTCTGGCAGTACACCGCACCGGAGACTACGCCAACCGTCGCCAATGTCGGCCCAACCATGGGCAAGCCGGGCAATACGGTAACTATCGACGGCCGCGGCTTCGGCTCCGGCAGCGGCACAGTATACTTCGGCACAACGGCAGCTACCGGCGCGAACATCGTCAGCTGGGAGGATACGCAGATTAAAGTGAAGATCCCTGCCGTTGCGGCAGGCACTACAACCGTATCCGTGAAGACTGCGGCGAATGTGACCAGCAACAGCTTCAGCAACTACAAAGTGTTGACCGCCGACCAGGTCACCGTACGGTTCAAGGTCAATAACGCCACAACAACGCTTGGCAGCAATGTCTATCTGACCGGCAACGTCGCCGAGCTTGGCTCGTGGACTCCGGCCACGGCCGTCGGCCCGCTGTACAATGTGGTCGAGGCTGCCTATCCGACCTGGTATTTCGATGTCAGTGTTCCGGCCGGTGCCAGCCTGCAGTTCAAATTCCTGAAGGTGGCCGGCAGCACCGTTACCTGGGAAGGCGGCAACAACCATACGTACACCGCGCCTGCCAGCGGTGTCGGTGAAGTCACGGTAGATTGGCAGAACTAAAGACGTTATGCAGAATAAAGCAGCGGCACTTCCGAAGAGGAAGATGCCGCTGCTTTATCTTTATTGCAATGTTCTAAGGTGGCGCTTGATGGCCAGAATGGCTCCGAGATGCAGCCCCTCATGAAAGATCGTTCTAACCAGAACCTGGCTGACCGTGAACATCCCCATTTCCGTTTCAGGGAATACCTCCTCCATGCGTTCCCCGTACGTTTGACGAATCGCCAGCGGCTGCTGCCGGAGCAGGGTCTTAAGCTCATCCAGCGAAGGGGTCAGCTCCGTAAAATCCGCCGGATTCGTGCCATACCCGAACCATTTCAAATATTCCGCCGGGATTGGCTGCCGCTCTCCGGTCAGCGCCTGGAGCCAAAGAAACTGATCGGTATACAGATGCCCCAGATTCCAGTGGATATTGTTGTTAAAACCGGAAGGTATGATTTCCGCCTCAGCATCCGAAATGTCCGCTACAACACCAAGCAGCTCGCTGCGGTACGCAGTCAACTGCTCAAACAGAACTTCATGTCCTCTATCCACAAATAACCTCCTCATTTGTTGTCCGGGTTGCGGACCGTTCCCTGCCGTCCGCCGAAGCCCGGTCTGCTTTCGTCCTCCTGCCATGCTCTGTCCATGCCCTGACCGGCTCCTCCGCGGACTCGGCCTCCCCCGTCGCCCGGCTGACCGCCGGACTGAAACCCTGATCCGGAGCTGTCGATGTGCTGTGCCGTGACAGCCTCGCAGGACGTTAAGAGCGCTGAAGCCAGCAGCCCCGCCAAGAGCAGCAAAATACGCTTACGAACGCACATGTCGGGTCCCCCTCATCATAAGTGGAATCATGCAGCGGTACAAGTCTTTGAAGCCCATACAGGATAGCACAATCAAAAGTGGATAGACCGGGAACAGGTAGCGCGATTTAATTTCCCACAGGAGATAGAAACCAACAAACCCCAGAATCACAAGCACGAGCGGTACTTCGGCGGTCCGGCCTGTGCGTATGCTGCCGATCAGCCTGACGACCGTACCGGCATACATCACAAGATTGAGCGCATACGCGAACCAGATCAGGCCGATGCGGTACAGCGAATCTCCGGCGAAGGCATGCGTAAAGACAGTGGTATAGCTGTAGCGGTCCAGCAGCATCCCGGTCCCCCGGCCCGCAGCAGCCGAGCCGTCATTGCCGATCCCATAACGTTCCATCTGATAGGTCCCCTCCGTCCAGGTCCAGATCAGCTTCTTGTAATACGTCCGGACCAGCTCGCCCGCACTTGCTTCGGATAAAGTGCTGCGGATGTTCTCTTTGAACAGCTCCGTGCTTGCCTCCTTGTTATAGCCCGCTTCTCTTTGATAAATATTATAGCTGGCCCGGTTGTCCCAGAATCCGAACGTCTCCTGGTTAACGCCCATGTTCAGCCACATATAGACCGGTGCGGAATTAGCGTTGACCGGTTCTCCGACCACTCCGCTCCCCTGCAGCACGGCATTTTGTATCCAGCCTGGAACATTGAAGAGCACGGCTAAGATACCCAGCGCAATCAGCGTTCTCCGCAAGCCCACGGTTCGCACCTTCAGTAACAAACTTAATGCAATGGCAATCAGGAAGATAACCCCGATACTGCGGAAATAGTTGCCGAGCGCCAGCAGGACTCCGCTGATTATAATGAGCTTCAGCGAACGCTGTTTCATAAATCTGACGGCGAAATACAGGGCCAAGGTCAGAGCGGCGGTAGCTATCACATCATTGTATATAAAATTGCTCATCAGCACGGCAGGGACATAGGTGGCCGCGAACAGCAGCACCCCGTAATCCTGCTCCCCGTCTTTGCCGCTTAATTCCTTGTACAGCAGGTATATCATGAGCGAGGTTATGAGCATGAAGAGGATGTTGAATATTTTCAAGACCAGATAATTGTCCGGAAAAATAAACAGCAAGGTCTTTAAGTACAGCACCGTCGAGAAATTAAACGGAAACATATGCAGATAGCCCCCGGTCTGAAAGGAAGAATAATCGTTCCGGTACAGCATATCCAGCGCCAGGGAGAGAACAGTCTGTGAATCGTCCGTCGGCAAGCGGGGAAAAGCAAATATCACCCCGACCTGAACCGCCAGAGAACCGAGCAGGATTAGCGGAATGACGAGCTTCGGACGGTATTTCCCCAGCTTCCGGCCCAAATAGAGCATGGCCAGACCGGCAGCGGCAGCCGCAGCCACCCAAACGATCAGCAGACCGATCCGCTGGGACTCAAGCACAGGCGTATCACCGTAGACGGAATAGATATATTTTGCTCTGATCCAAAATGCCGAAGTAATGAAGAGGGCCAGGAAGAATGCGAGCAGGAGGTACAGCGCTTGATGAAATCTTTTGACCATGAAATAACCCCTTTGCAGCAGCGTTGATGAACGTATTATAAACAGCCAATCTGAATACCAGATGAAAATGCGCTGAAAGGGGTCTGAATCTATTCCCGCCTAAACTCCAGAACCAAATAAAAGCGCCCCCACGGAGTGGAGACGCTGAAAATTCTCTTTGTAGTTACCGCTTCTCTATTACGGCAAAATAATTATTCTCATCATCGGCGAAATTGAATACCCGGCTTCCGGCCATCTCTACCAGATCACCGACGGTAATACCCTTCTCCTGAAAGGAAGCATACAGTCCGTCAACATTATCCGAATAAAACAGGATCGAAGGAGTGCCTGTATTCAGGTCCGGTTCATACTGCTCCACCCATTTCTTGTTCTGCAGCACAAAGGTCGTCTGCGCTCCCGCTTGCGGGGCGATTTCAATCCAGCGCAGCCCCTCGCCCTGGTCCATTTCGGATACTACGGCAAAGCCGACTTTATCCCGCCAAAAACGTAAAGCGCGGTCTTGATCCTCCATGTAAAGCATGACTTGTCCGATTTGCTGAATCATTCGATTGCCCCCTGATGTTCGGATTAGCCGTCTCTGCCGGAGCTTGCCTGTATCCGGCCAGAGCTGCTCTCTTAATATAAGCAGAATTACGGGGTCCGAACAAGGGCGGGCTGTCTGAAATGATCAGCTCTTCGGCTATTCCTCCCTGTTCTTAGCCCTTCGGCGGATAAGGATCGTTGCCGTAGCTGATGGAATCCGATATTTTACCGTCCTTGTTATGAATTTTCAGCTCGGTTTCGGCTTTGCGGGCTTCCTCCTTGCCGCGCTCCTCCGCGTCTGCCTTGGTGCTGTGATGGCTAAGCTTCTCGCCGCCCTGCTGATTGTCCCAGCCGCCGTTCTCATTGGGGGTAACATGAACGTTATTCTTGCGTTTGTCTTCCATGGTAACTTCCTCCTTAGATAATAGATGATATTGGTAAATTCCATTTAATCCAGCCTTAGACGCGATCCCTGCTTGCCGACAAAATCAAGTACGGCATCCAGATTCTGCGGCGCAGCCTCTGCCAGCAAATCTCCGCGTACCTGCAACCGCTCCTCGATATTGAGCAGGTGAAACGCCTTCGGATCGGCATTCTGCCGCACTTCCTCCCAGGTCAGCGGCGTGCTGACCGTCGCTTCCGCACGGCCCCGCGGCGTGTAGGGGGCGGCTAAGCTTTTGCCCGCCGCGTGCTGGACATAATCGATATAAATCCGGCCTTCCCGGTCACGCAGCCGGCGCTCCACCGTGAAGAGCTTCGGATACTTGTCCGCCAGATAATGCCCCGTGAAGGACCCCAGCTTGCGCAGCTGGTCGAACGTGTATCCCGGCTGCAGCGGGATGATGATCTGGACCCCGGTCGCTCCCGAGGTCTTCGGGACGGAAGCAATCCCCATGTCTACGAGCGTCTCGCCGATCAGCGACACCGCCTCCATCAGCCCGCTCTCCCCTCCTTCGCTGGGGTCAATATCCAGAACCCATTCCGCCGGCTCCTCCCCGCCGATAAATTCAAAGGACGGATGGAATTCCAGCGCATCTAGATTCCCAAGCCATAGCAGAGTAGACAGCGAATTTAAGTTCACATAGCGGATAGCATTGTGGTCGGCTGTGTCGACGAAATCCGGAAGGCCACCCGGCGCATTCTTTTGATAGAACGGCTTCTCGTCCACCCCGCCTGGATAACGGATTGTCGTCAAATAGCGGTTCCGGCAGTAAGGGAGCAGGTAAGGTGCCAGCGCAATCAGCTTGCCCAGGTAATCCGCCTTGCGGATGCCTGCCTCCGGCCAGAGCAGCTTGCCCGGATGGGTAACGGCAATCCGGTTGCCCTCAACCTCAAGTTCATTGCTGCTCATCGGATAATCCCCTCCAGCTCCTGCAGTTTCGGTTGACGCAGCAGCCCGGCTTCGGTGACCTCCCGCCCGCTGACCTGAACGGTCAGCGGCTGCTTCAGCCAGCGGATATCGGCGCCGCGCAATCCCTCCGGCAATCCGGCCGGGAAATAGTCTGCGGCCCGGCCGCTCATATCCAGCCGGGCCAGCTGCGCCTTCGCGGACTCGTTCAGGCCGGACGAGATCCGGCCGAAATAACGGCCTTCCCGGACCATCGCCAGACTGGACAGCCGGCCTTCCTTGTACAGCACGGCCACAACCAGGGCCTCATAATGAAAGGAGGCTTTGCGCTTGTACCAGTCGGCATGATCTTTGCCTGCGCGGTACAGGCTGCCGCTCCGCTTGGCGATTACACCCTCCCAGCCATGCTCGGCCACCCAGTTCCAGAGGGCTTCGCCATCCTCAAAGGTGTCCGCCAGGTATAACGGCGGCCCCCAATCAGCGGCCAGGGCGCGGAGCCGCCGGTTCCGCTCTTCAAACGGCAGGCCGCGCAGGTCCTCGCCGTCTTCGTACAGCAGATCGAAGAGCACATACTGTACCGGCCTTTGCACGGCCGCCTGGGCGATAAGCTGCGGGTCCTGCAGCTTATCCCGCTTCTGCATCAGCTGGAAGCTGGGCCGGCCGGAGCCCGGCTCCAGAATAACGGCTTCCCCGTCCAGCACAAAGCTGCCGTGCTGCCGGGACAGCGCCGCCGCCAGCTCGGGATAGACGGCCGTCTTGGGCAGCATTTGCTTCGACCACAGGGCAGCCCGGCCGTCCTGCACCGCCGCAATGGTCCGGAAGCCGTCCCATTTCAGCTGGTAACGCCAATCCTCGCCCTGCGGAAGCTCGCGGACCAGTATCGGAGACATGGGCAGCAGCGGCTGCATGCCTTAAGCTCCGGTACGCTTGGAGCGCCCTTTGCTGCGGTTTTTCGTCGCGGGTCCCTTCGTCTCCTTGCTCGTCCCTTTCCCTTTGTCTGTATGGTCGGCCGGCTTCAACTGCTTAAGGCTGGCCTGGAGCGCATCCATCAGATCAAGCACATTGCCGACCTTCTCCTCCGGTGCGACCTTGACCTCGCGTCCTTCTATTTTGTCCTCAATAGCTTCCATCAGGCGCTCCCGGTATTCATCCTTGTATTTCTCCGGCTCGAAGTCGCCGGTAAGCTGGCCGATCAGCGTCTTCGCCATATCCAGCTCGCGGCGGTCCACCTTCTCATCATCCGGCAGGCCCGGAATCTGCTTACGGTCGCGGATTTCCTCTTCGTAGAACATCGTAACCAGCGACAGCACACCGTCGACGACACGCACGGCTGCCAGACTGCTCTTCTGGCGGATCGTCACATTGGCGATGCCGATCTTCTCCGTTGCTTTCAAAGCCTCCACCAGCAGCTTGTATGCATGCACTCCCGTCTCTTCGGGCGACAAATAATAGGTCTTCTGATAGTAAATCGGATCGATATCGGCGAGATCAACGAAGTCCAGAATCCGGATCTCCCGCGAAGTCTCGGAGGCCAGCTCCTCCAGCTCCTCCTTGTCGAAGGTAACGAAGTGCCCCTCCTCATATTCGTAGCCCTTGACGATATCGCTCCAGGCGACCTCCTGCTCGCATTTCGGGCAGGTACGGCTGTAATGGATCGGTTCATTGTATTCGCGGTGCAGCATCCGCAGCGGAATATCGTTGTCGTGAGTTGCGGTGTACATTTTGACAGGCACATTGACCAGTCCGAAGATGACAGCGCCCTTCCAGATCGTCTGCATGCCGGTAACCTCCTCTGTTCAATTCGTCAATGCCCATTATTAACCGCTTTGACTATGGGACAATCAAGCGGCAGGCGGGTCCGGGGCTTCCTTCTTATGGCAGGGATGAAGAATTGGTAGATATGAAGAAGTGGTAGGCATGAAGTGTGCTGGAGCTGTCCTGCGGGTATAGTGTTTAGAAAGAGAAGAAGGGAGAAGGTTCAATGGGCGTGGAACAAACTGGACGTAGAGCGGTCTTTCTGGACCGGGATGGCGTACTAACCGAGGTCAAAACAAAGCGGGTCCGCTATGTTAACAAGCCGGAGGATGTCTATTTACTGCCGGGGGCGGCGGAAGCGGTGGCCGGCCTGCATCAGGCGGGCTATGCGGTCTATATCGTCACCAACCAGGGCGGTGTCGGGCTGGGGCGGATGAGCCGTTCAGCGCTGTCGGCGGTGCACGGGCGGCTGGAAGCGCTGCTGGCGGAGCGGGGCGCGCACATCGACGAGATCCTCGCCTGCACACACAGGCCGCAAGCAGGCTGCTCCTGCCGGAAGCCCCAGCCCGGCATGATCCTGGAGCTCGCAGAGCGGCACGGCATTGACTTGGCGCAGAGCTATATGGTCGGCGATATGGAGTCGGACATCCAGGCCGGGCAAGCGGCCGGTACGATGACGGTGCGCATCGCCGGCCGGAAGCGCCGGGCAGCGAAGCAGCCGGCGGCGGACCTTACAGCTTCCTCGCTGCTGGAGGCGGCCGTCCTTATAATCCGCCGGCTAGCCGGGAAGGCGGCGGATTGAAGGAGTCCTCACATTGTTTATCGGCTAGAACTTCTCGTCATATCGTCGGCCTTAAGCCGATACCGACGGCGGCTTCAACACTTCGATTTGCCGCCACTTCCCGTCCAGATACCTCTTACCTACAAACAGCAGCATCGCCAGCGTGAACGCCAGCAGCTCCAGCCATACCCAGTAAAGCGAGTAACCGGCCACAGTGTATGTAAGATAGGGCAGCACCAGATAAAAGACGATGGGCATCAGCAAATACAGCTTCATCATAAACAGGGTGTCACCGGCTGCCTTGAGAATGCTGCCAATGACAATCTGTACGGAATCAAAAATAATCCAGACAGAGGTGAGCCGAACCAGCGGAATGGTAATATCAAGCACTGCCTGATAGCCCGGAGAGCTGGGGTCATGGAAGATGGAGATCAGCGGACCGGGCAGCAGATTAAAGACCGCAATAATCAGCACATTGAAGCCGAGTGCGAGCCACAGGCCTTTGCGCAATACACCTGAGATATTATCCGTTCTCCCTCCTCCCCGCTCCTGGGCCGCTACAATACTGAGCGCATTGCCTAGTCCCCATATCGGAAAGATCGACAGACCCTCGATGGTAAACACGATATTGGCTGCAGTGAGATCATTTTCCCCCGTGCCGCCGAGGATAAGCAGCAGCAGACTGAAGTAGGCTGTTCCCACAAACGACTGAATCCCTGAAGGCAAACCAAATTTCCAGATCTTCTTGAATGGCGCAAGGTCCGGCTTCCAATGCTTGAATACCTCAAATCCTTTCTTATAGGCCGGGGTACATAACAGCAGAACGGTCAGCAGCAGATTCAGCAGACAGCTGAATAAGGTAGCCAGCCCGGCGCCCTTGATCCCTCCCAGCTCGGGAAACCCCCAGTTTCCGAAGATAAGCAGCCAATCCAGCAGAATATTGCACAGATTCGCAATGACGGAAACATACAGAATTTTCTTGGTATCGCCCACTCCCCGGAACAGGCTGGAGCAGGCGGCAATCATAATCTGAACGCTGTTCGACAGGATCATCAAATAGAAAAATTGCTTCTCATAAGCCAGAAGCTCACCGCCGTGTCCCATCAGCGAGAAGATTTGGGCAACCAGCGGCGATATGGCGAGCAGCCCCAAGGTGGACAGCAGGCTGATGTATATCCCCTGCCACAATGTTCTGCTGCTGCTTTTACGGTCCCCCGCTCCATAATGGTGCGAGATCAGCGTGGAAGAGAACCCGACGACCCCGAGAAAGATGCTCGCCAGTGAGGTAGCTACGTTGCTGGCCGGCATCACCGCCGCAAATTGCGTCGTGTCGTAACGGGCGACAAAGGCTCTGTCGATGAACACCATAATATTAATGGAGAACATCGATAAGATAATGGGATACGTTATGCGGATAATATTCCTGTAGGATACCGGTTCTGAAGCGGCGGTCTGATCCAAGCAGATTCCCTCCTTTCCTAAAAGAATTGACAATTATCCCAGATAGGCTGCACCAATCGCACCTGTAACCTGCGGATAATCGGTGACGTGCACCTTCATTTTGAGCTTTTCCTGCAGGGAATTAATAATTCCGATGTTCTTGGCTACGCCTCCGCTCATCCCGAGCGGTTCACGGATACCCACCGATTTCAGCAGAGCGATGGAACGGGTGGCGATGGAATCATGGACGCCTTTGACAATATCGGGTGCAGGCGTCCCAACCGCTACCAGGGATACCACCTCGGTCTCCGCAAATACGGAGCACATGCTGCTGATGCGCGCGGCCGACGTGGAAGCGAGCGATATTTCCCCCATCTCTTCCAATTGTACGTTGAGCGCTCTGGCAATAATATCAAGGAAGCGCCCGCAGCCGGCAGCGCATTTGTCATTCATCAGAAAGTTAAGCACATTGCCGTCATCATCCAGCTGGATCGCTTTACTGTCCTGGCCCCCGATATCCAGAATGGTCCGGATTTCCGGATTGAGGAAATACATCCCCTTTGCGTGGCAGGTGATTTCGGAGAAGTTTTTATTGGAGAACGGTACGTTTTCACGGCCATAACCGGTGGTAACCACTACATCCACCTGATCCTCCGTCAGTCCGGCCTTATCCAGTACATTGCGGAAGGTGGTCTGGGCCGATTGCCGGTTGTTGCCGCCTGTATAGATCACGTCGTAAGCCAGTACTTCTTGTTTGTCCTTGAGCACTGCCGACTTGGTCGAGAGTGAGCCGATGTCGATTCCAACTGTTATCATGATTGATTTCTCCTTTATGCTTAGGTTTAAAGAATTTCCAGGAAGGCATCAATGCGGTTTTTCACCTGGGAGAATGAATAATTATTTTTGTCCCGGATATCCACATCGACCGACAGAAACTTGATTTTCTTCAGCAGCGCCATTTCACGGACAGCTTGTCCCAAGCCCATCATGTTGCGGCAGCCCCAGGTGTTGACCAGAATAATGCAGTCGATCTCGTTCTCGTCGCAGACATAAGCGGTTTGCTCCCGCATGCGGACCGAGTTCCACAGATAGGATATGGAGCGTCTGGCCATCGTCTCAAGCGTCTGCCCGGAATCCAGCAGCATCAAGTTACCTTCCCAATAGGTTGTCCAGTAGACGAGCTCGATTTTGTGCTCCAGGTACTGGACCATTTCATGGGATTGGTCAGGCGCGAGACCGACCCAGAGCATTCGCTTCATACGCGGCGCGGTTTCTCCGGCTGCCAGCTTCTCCTGAGTCTCGTCATACAGCGTCCGGCATATCTTGACCATCTCTTTCATGCCCCAGCAGTTGACGGCCATAATCTCATACAGCTCGCGCTGCAGTCCGGGGATATGAACCTTTTTGGCAATATCGATGGTCTTCAGAAAATAATCCTTGGCCTCGTTGGACAATGCGATCACCTGGCGGAACCGCGCATCATCATACGCCATCCCGGTAGCCTGCTCGATCTCCTGCAGCACATGCTGGAATTGCTCAGCCAGATAGGCCACCGATTCATCCGTTTCCTGGAGAGGCACATTGAAGGTGCTGTATACCGTGTCATAGATTTTGCTGAATTGAAACCCGAGCTTGGACAGCCCGTCGCACAGATGGTTGTTGATAATAATCATGTCGGGCCGCGGCAGGCAATTCGCCAATGCGGCACCGTAGGCGGCGCGCACACTGGAGCATAAATCCCGGGGGAGGTAATTCTCTTCGGTCAGCCGCAGGCACATGTCGATGGCTTCCGATTGCGAGAACAGGGTCGAGATGCTCTCAAAATTCAGCGAGATGAATCCGAAGGCAAATAACAGCTCATTGGGGAACACCTCACCCACGTAGGCCACCTTCGTCTGCTCCTTGAAGCATTCGGTAATGTAATAGGCATTGAACAGCGAGCGGTAACGGGCTGTCTTGGGGAAGCTGGGCTCGATATAGTTGTCCATATTGTAGCTGGTCAGATTCTCTCTCATTTTCCTCGCCTGCAGCTTCCGGTCATTGCCGTCAATCAGCTTGAACTCGCGGGTCAGTATCATAGGCGCCTCCTCCTTAGGATATTCTGGTCTCAAAAAAGGTCTGAATCCGCGTCCGGATGCTCTGGATATTCGTCATATGCTGCTCCGACTCGATGAAGAGCACCGGGATGCCCTGCTGGGCCAGCGAATGGCGGATATAGGGGTAATCCATCAGATTGGTATCGCAGAATTTCAGCGACACATACAGTACCGCATCAATTTCATGCTCTTCCACGAGATCGCGGATATGCGCTGCCCTGCGGTCGGCATCAATCATGCGTGCGCTGACGGCCTTTCCCAGATAATAGTCGGCAATGGCGGACAACGGATCTTCCGCGTCCTCGTTGATCTCACCGGCAAAGTAATTAAAGCCCGTGCTGAGATCCTCGCAAACGATACGGGCGCCGGTCCGTTCAATCACCTCCAGAATGCTGGGATTATCAAAATAACTGCCGCTGATCAGCACCTTGCAGCCGTTCGGAGACGCCGGTGCTTCCACACCTTCATATTCCCGGAGCGCTGCGGACAATCTGCGGTTGAATTCCTCCTTCATCCCGGCGCTGCCTGCCTTGACGAGCTCCAGCAATTGCATGGATTGTATCGGCAGAATGCCTTCATTGCGCATACGGCTGGCCGTCCGCAGCAGTCTGCGCGACTCATTGCACAGCCGGATTGCTCCGCGCAGTGCTTCTTCGTCGATGGTGACTCCATAGTGCTCCTCCAGGTCACCCAGCAGCCGCTTAAGCTGGAACCGGTAATAACTGAAGGACGCGGGCTTCGTGTCCTTCGGCAATTCCAGCAGATGATAGAACTGCCCCCCGACATGCTTCTGCCATACCTCGTACAGGCGTTTGCGCATATCGCAGGTGTCCAGAAACACATGTCCGTCCGCGAAGGAATACACTTCATCCAGCCCCTCGCTGAAGCAGCTGAGGATATAGGAGCAGAAGTTGTTCGACAGAATGGAGGACGCCTCCGAGCTTACGGTGCGCGTCTCTCCGGTCAGGCGGAACGGGGCGATGCCGGCGGCATACAGAAGCTCTTCCGGCATGTAAATCGAGCTGAAGCCGAGCTTTGGACGGTCAAGCTGCGGCAGCAGCTCCAATCTGCTCCGGTGCAGGTCATATACGCTATCGAACAATTGGGTCATAGGGAGACTCCTTTTCCAGAATGGTATTTAAGATACCGGCCAATTGCGCCCCGGTCTCTGCCCCGAACAACTCGTAATGGGACGCGGCAACTTCATAAACCGCCAGACGGGGGCAATGCAACGCCCAGGACTCAAGCCCGTCAATAGGATCGGTTAACGCTTTGATCAGGTGAACCGGAAAGCCTGCGGAGCGTGCGGGAACATATTGCAGCCTGGCCAGATGAAGCGTTCGGTTCTGGTTAAGCAAATACAGCCGCTCTACGGGGGTCAGCGTTCCGAGTCTGTTCAAGGGAAACGGCCAATCCTCGTCCATAAAGCTGTAAAAGCGTGCCCAGTCTACCCCATCCGGGGATTGCAGCAGGTGGCTGTACCATGCCTCAAGGTCTTCCTCCGCCTGCAGCCGGCTGGAAAGCATAGTGTCATTCATGAATGGACTGAACAAGCTATATTCGCCGGCCGCAGAGAACAACGGCTGGCTGTCCTTGGGATAATAGCCGGGCTGCGGAGTATCGAACATACAGCACAGCCGGACTTCCTCCCCTTGCCGCTCCAGCAGCAAGGCCATCTCCAGCGCCAGGGTGCCTCCGATGGACCAGCCCGCCAGATAATACGGGCCGGCTCCTTGCAGCCTGATCCATTCGGTGTACTCGGCGGCAAGCTGCTCAATCGTTAGATTGCGGGGGAGACCGTCGACGGCTTCATCCGGGGCAATGCCATATATATTGAACCTGTTGTCGACACCGGGGCAGAAGGGAAAATACCCTTCAATCCGGCCGGTGCCGTCATGGATCAAATACAGCCGCTTATCCGGCTCCGTACCTTTTTGCAGCAGAACCAGCTTGCGTTTGTAGCTGAATTTGCGGTGTGCGAGCTGCAGCGCCATAGGCAGCAAATGGGATTCCTCCTTCAGCTTCTTCTTTTATAGCGGGAGCTCCTCTTTGACCAGGAGACTGCAAGGCTCCAGCCTGCCGAGGATTGCCGCTGCCGTGGGTGCACCCATCAGCTCAAGAATGGGAATGACCGCCTGATATTCCTCCTCCAGCAGCATCGCAAGCTGCACGAAGACGATGGAATTGGCCCCGTAATCGAACAGGTTATCCTCAAGGCCAAGCTGTCCGGTATCCAGCAGCTCCTCCAGCAGCCGGACAAGCTTCAGCTCTTCCGGCGTACGCGGGAGCCGGACCTCACGCCCGCCCGGGACATCGGCATCCGGAAGCCGGCCTGTATCGGTCTTGCCGCTGGCATTCAGCGGAATCTCGCCAAGGGTGACGAACGCTTCCGGAATCATGTAGCCGGGCAGCCATTGCCGGCAGAACCCGGACCAGTCTTCATCCTCACCTTCGTTCGCAAGCACCAGATATGCAATCAAGCGGCTCAGTCCCGATGCTCCCGGCTTGGCCGTGACCACGGCGTTGATCACATTCGGATGCTCCAGCAGCGTGTGCTCGATCTCGCCGGGCTCGATCCGGAAGCCGCGAATCTTCACCTGCTGATCGATCCGCCCGAGATATTCAATTACGCCGTCCGGACTCCAGCGGGCCTGATCGCCGGTTCTGTACATCCGTTCATGCTCATGGAACGGATGGGCCACGAACCGTTCTGCGGTCAACTCAGGCCGGTTCAGGTAGCCTTTGGCCAGCCCGGCTCCGGACAGGCACAGCTCTCCGGGCACTCCGGGCGGGCACAGCCTTTGGCCGGAATCCAAAATACAGGCTTTCATATTCGCAATCGGCCTGCCGATGGGCACCACTGCAAGCTCAGCTGAATCCGGTACAGAGTAGGCCGTTGCATATATGGTGATTTCAGTCGGCCCATAAATATTCTCCAGCCGGACGCAGGGAAGAGCCTCATAGAACCGCTTGGCCACATGTGGCTTCAGCGCCTCACCGGCTGCAAATACATATTTCAGCGTTTCCTGCCACGTATTCATATTCCGGCGGGCCGCCACCTGCAGAAATACATCCAGCATCGACGGAGAGAAATTCAGATGGGTTACCGCATAGCGGCGGACCGCATCCATCACGCCATCCGGTTCCTTTTCCAGGCCCGGCTCCAGAATGGCCAGCCTGCCGCCTTCAAAGAACCAGCCGAACAGCTCCGTTGCCGATACATCGAAGGTAAAGGCGGTCTTGAGCAGGTAGGTATCGCCGGAAGTCAGCGGGTAGACCCGCTGCAGATACAGGAGCGTATTGAGCAGCGACCGCTGCTCGATCAGCACGCCCTTGGGCTTGCCGGTTGAACCCGAGGTGTACAGCACATAAGCCAGTTCCTCCGCTGTTCTGGACGGCAGGCTGCGTACCGCTGCATTCCCGGATTCGTCGGCTTCTGCTTCGGCTCCCGCTTCACTTGCCAGCTCGGAAATAAGATGCTGTTCAAGCTCCAGTTGTGCAGGGAGCGTACCCATAGGCCGCTCCAGCAGGAGATGCCGTGAGCCGCTGTCTTCCAGAAGATAGCGCAATCTTTCCGGGGGCGTTCCGGGGTCAACGGGCAGATAAGCGGCTCCGGCGGCCAGGACAGAATAGATTCCAATGACCATCTCCATGCTTCGGTCCGCCGCAACCGCTACAATGCAGCCCGGACCAATGCCCCGCTCCATTAACCGGGAGGCAGCTCTGATGCAGGCTGCATTTAATTCGCCATAGGTCATGGCGTTATCCCGGAACAGCAGTGCTGTACGTTCGGGCATCGCTTCCGCCCGTTCCCGGAACAGCTCATAAATGCCTTTATCCATTGGATAAGCTTCTCCGGTATCATTGAACTGATAAAGCAGGGCTTCGGTTTCATCTGCCGTCGCCAGCTCCAGTTCGGCCAGAGCCACATACGGATTAGCCGTAATCTGTTCCAGGAGATGAAGATAGTGGGCGCTCATCCGCTTGACTGTTTCCCGCTTATACAGCCTGGTGGCGTATTCCCACTCCAGACGCAGGGACGATTCCCCCACCTCCGCCGTCAGGGTCAGGTCAAACTTGGATACCGGATAGTCAAAGGAGCACTCGTGAAATGTGGCATCCCCCAGCTTCAGCGGCTCATCGGAACGGTGCTGTAACGCAAACAGGGTATCGAACAGCGGATTGCGGCTCGGGTCACGCACCGGCTGCAGCAGCTCTGTCAGCCTTTCAAACGGCGTATCCTGATGCTCCAGGGCTTCAAGCATTTCCTGCTTCACTTCGCCGAGCCATTCCCGGAAGCTGAGGTCTGGCCGAAGGCGTCCTCTCAGCACCAGCGTGTTGACGAACAACCCGACCATTTCTTGAACTTCGGTCTGTCTGCGTCCTGCTGCCGGAGTGCCCACGAGGATATCCTCCTGCCCGCTGTATTTGAACAGCAGGACATAATAGGCAGCCAGCAGCGTCATGTACAGCGTAGCCTCCTCACCCGCAGCCAGTTGGCGCAGCCTTTCGCTTAAGCCAGCATCGGCTTCGCTTACCAGGCGGTCGCCTTCGAACGACTGGAATGCCGGCCGGGGATAATCCGGGATCAGGTTCAGCACCGGCAGCTCACCGGACAGCTTGTCCAGCCAGTAGGCCTCCTGCTTGCGCAGCTCCTCTGTTCCCTCGCGTCCTTCCTGCCACACGGCATAATCCTGGTACTGTAATGACTGCCCGCTGCCGTTATCAATATCATCCTTGCCAACGATCCCGCCTACTCTACCGAGCCCTTCCGGAACCGGCTTCCCGTTTGCAGTGCCGTAGCTGTCCGGATTCACTTGTCCGCTACCGAAATCGTCATGACTGGATTCTTCCCTGCTGCTGAGCAAGACCGTTCCGACAGACTCAGGAAGGCCGGATGCAGGTATGCCGCTGTGCGGCTGTTCTTCCGCCGCAGCAATGTTCCCTGAGTCTCCGGCGAAACCATACAGCTCGGCCAGCTCTCGAAGAAGAATCTCTGTTGACACCCCATCGGTGATGATATGGTGTGCATCCAGTACCAGCACCACGCCGCCTTGTGCCAGCTCGACAAGTCCGGCCCGCAGCAGCGGCGCCTGTCCCAGGTCGAACGGGCGGATCAGCCCCTGAACCGTTGCCGTTACCTCTGCTTCTTCGTCCGCCCATCTGTGCTCCAGCGGAATGTGAACTCTGTCCGCTATCCGCTGATACAGCTTGCCGTTCCTCATGTAGAAGGACGTCCGCAAGCTGCCATGGCGCCGTGCCAGTGCATCCAGCGTGCGCTCCAGCCGCTCCGGCTCCAGGCCGCTTGCGCTCCGCAGCACCAAGGGAACGTTGTATCCGATGCCCCCCGGCATCATCTGACTGAGCACATACATCCGTTTCTGGCTGGCTGTAGCGGGATAGTCGCCGTCCAGGGACTCCACTCTCGGAATCATGCAGTTCTTAACCGCTCGTTCCGGAGAAGCCGCCGCGATTCTTTCGGCCAGAAGCCGGATCGTCGGGGCGGCGAACAGCTCCTGCAGTGTAAGCTCCACGCCCATCCGTTCCTGAATGCGTGACAGCAGCACCATCGCCCGCAGCGAGTGACCGCCGCATTCGAAGAAGTGGTCGTCCGCCAGCACTGTCTCCCGGTGCAGCACCTCGCTCCAAATGGCGGCGAGTGCAGCTTCCGTCTCCCCTTCGGGGGCCCGGGCGCCTGTGACTTCCGCCGGCTCCTCGGGCGGGTCCGGCAAGCGACGCCGGTCTACCTTGCCGTTGGCGGTCACCGGCAGCTTCTCCAGCCGGACGAACCGGGACGGCAGCATATACCCCGGCAGCCGCCGGGACAGCTCGCTCCGGAGCTGTTCCAGCTCGGATTCGCCGCAAACAACATAAGCGCACAGATACTTGCTTCCGCCCGGGTCCTCCCGGACCGTTATGGCCGCTTCCACTACCCCCTGCTGCCCTTGCAGCAGCGTCTCGACCTCACCCGGCTCCACGCGGTAGCCGCGGATCTTCACCTGCTGGTCCAGCCGGCCAAGGAACAGCAGCTCACCGCCGGGCAGCCATTTCGCCCGGTCTCCGGTCTTGTACATCCGCTGCCCCGGCCGGAACGGGTCGGCGGTGAACCGCTCGGCCGTCAGCTCCGGCCGGTTCAAGTATCCGGCGGCCAGTCCGTCGCCGCCGACGACCAGCTCGCCGGGCACGCCGACCGGCTGAAGCTGGCCACGGCTGCTGAGCACATAAGCCGTGGAATTCGGTACCGGACGGCCGATCGGAATGCCGCCGTCCGCCACCACCTTGCCGATCCTATGGCCGGTGGAGAAGGTGGTGTTCTCTGTGGGACCATACATGTTCCACAGCTCCAGGTCCGGGCAGGCCTCCCGGACGAGCCGGACCTGCCGCGGAGGCACCAGATCGCCGCCGGTGAGCAGGCAGCGCAGCGGAGCGAACAGCGCCGGATCTTCCTCGGCCAGCTGCTGGAACAGTGCTGCAGTTAACCACAGCAGCGTAATTCTCTGCTCGCGGAGAAACTCGCCGAGCTTCTTGCTGTGCAGCAGAATGTCGTTGCCTGCCAGAACCAGCGGCAATCCGTTCAGCAGCGCCGCCCAGATCTCATATGTCACTGCATCGAAGCCCGGCGAGCCGGTGAGCAGAATCCGGTCGTCCGGTGCAAGCTTAAGAACGCCGCCTCCGTGGACCAGCCGCACCACATTGCGGTGCGTCACCATGACCCCCTTCGGCGTACCGGTGGAGCCGGAGGTGTACATGACATAGGCCAGCGAATCGCCACCGGAGGGCCGGAGGGTATTGTCAGTCTTACCCGTTACGTCATCCCCGCCGGTTACATCAGTGTCGCCAGTTACGTCGGCCCTGCCGGTTCCATTTGCCTGCCCGGCGCCAACGCCCGCCGCTGAACCGAGCTCGGCCGCCGATAACGTAAGGCTCGGCAGCGGGCAATCCGCAGGAGCTTCAAGGCTGTCCTGTACCAGAAGCAGCCCGGCCCCGCTGTCCTCCAGCATGAAACGGGTCCGCTCCGGCGGATAGGCCGGGTCCAGCGGCAGATAGGCGGCCCCGGCTTGCAGGACTGCGAGCATCGCGATGATCAGCTCCGGGGACCGTTCGGCCAAGATGCCGACTATGCTCCCGGGCTGTAGACCTGCGTGTCTCAGGCGGCGAGCCAGACCTGCCGACTGTTCCTTAAGCTCCCGGTAGCTCCAGGAGTGTGCGCCAGCGCGGAGCGCGGGCAGTTCAGGCGTACGCGCGGCCTGTTCTCCAAATATTTCGTGAATCCCTTTGTTCTTGGGATACGGCTCTTCCGTACTGTTAAAGGTATGAATAAGTTCAAGCTTCTCTTCAGGCGCAACCATTTCAAGTTCGGACAAAGGCACATCCGGATGAGAAGTAATCTCGTCCAGTAAGCGGAGATAGTGTGTACTCATCCGCATAACGGTCTCCCGCTCAAACAGCTTCGTAGCATATTCCCAGTCAAAACGCAGCCAGGATGCTCCTTCCTCTGCAGTTACCGTCAAGTCGAACTTGGAAACCGGGTAGTCGAAGGAGGCTTCATAAAACCTGGCGTCCGCCAGCCTGAGCGGCTCCTCAGAGCCGTGCTGTATCGCAAACATGGTATCGAACAGCGGATTGCGGCTGGAATCCCGCACCGGCTGTAAACGCTCCACCAGCTGCTCAAAGGGCGTATCCTGATGCTCATAGGCTTCCAGCGTTTCCCGCTTCACTTGGCTCAGAAATTCCCGGAAGCTAAGCCCGGACAAGGGGCGTCCACGCAGGACAAGCGTGTTGACGAACAACCCGACCAGGTCCTGCAATTCCGGTCTTTGCCGCCCTGCTACCGGCGTTCCCACCAGAATATCCTCTTGTCCGCTGTACCTGGAGAGCAGGACAAAATAACCGGCCAGCAGTGCCATGTACAAAGTGACACCCTCCGCCGCAGCCAACCTCTGAAGCCGTTCATGTAAGGCTGCACCGGCTTCGGTTACCAGACGGTCGCCTTCAAATGATTGAATTGCCGGCCGGGGATGATCCGGAACCAGGTTTAATACCGGCAGCTCCCCGGACAGCTTGTCCAGCCAATAAGCCTCCTGCTTACACATCTCCTCCGTTCCCTCGCGTTGTTCCAGCCACACAGCATAATCCTTGTATTGTAATGGCTGCTTGCCGTCATTATCGTTATCATCCCTGCCAGCTACCCCGCTGACCTCACCGTGACCTTCCGGAACCGCCTTCCCGTTCGCAGTGCCGTAGCTGTCCGGATTTACTTGTCCGCTACCTAAATCGTCATGACCGTATTCTTCCCTGCTTCTGAGCAAGACCGTTCCGACAGACTCAGGAAGGCCGGATGCGGCTATGCCGCTGACCGGCTGTTCTTCCGCCGCAGCGATGTTCCCAGTGTCTCCGGCGTAACCATACAACTCGGCCAGCTCTCGAAGAAGAATCTCTGTAGACACCCCATCAGTAATGATATGGTGGGCATCCAGCACCAGTATCACGCCGCCTTGTGCCAGCTCGACTATTCCTGCCCGCAGCAGCGGCGCCTGCCCCAGATCAAACGGGCGGATGAGCGACTTCACTTCTTCACGGGCCTCAGTCTCGTCGTCAGCACATTTGCACTCCAGCGGAATGTATACCGTGTCTGCTACATGTTGCCGGAGCTTACCGTCCCTCATGTGAAATGATGTCCGCAGGCTGCCATGGCGCTGCGCCAATGCATTCAGTGTGCGTTCCAGCCGCTCCGGCTCCAGCTTCCCTTCGCTACGCAGCACCAGCGGCACATTGTATCCGATGCCCCCCGGCATCATCTGACTGAGCACATACATCCGTTTCTGGCTGGCTGTAGCGGGATAGTCGCCGTCCAGGGACTCCACTCTCGGAATCATGCAGTTCTTAACCGCTCGTTCCGGAGAAGCCGCCGCGATTCTTTCGGCCAGAAGCCGGATCGTCGGGGCGGCGAACAGCTCCTGCAGTGTAAGCTCCACGCCCATCCGTTCCTGAATGCGTGACAGCAGCACCATCGCCCGCAGCGAGTGACCGCCGCATTCGAAGAAGTGGTCGTCCGCCAGCACTGTCTCCCGGTGCAGCACCTCGCTCCAAATGGCGGCGAGTGCAGCTTCCGTCTCCCCTTCGGGGGCCCGGGCGCCTGTGACTTCCGCCGGCTCCTCGGGCGGGTCCGGCAAGCGACGCCGGTCCACCTTGCCGTTGCCGGTCACCGGCAGCTTCTCCAGCCGGACGAACCTGGACGGCAGCATGTACCCCGGCAGCCGCCGGGACAGATCGTTTCGGAGCTGTTCCAGCTCGGATTCGCCGCAAACAACATACGCGCACAGATACTTGCTTCCGCCCGGGTCCTCCCGGACCGTTATGGCCGCTTCCACTACCCCCTGCTGCCCTTGCAGCAGCGTCTCGACCTCACCCGGCTCTACGCGGTAGCCGCGGATCTTCACCTGCTGGTCCAGCCGGCCGAGGAACAGCAGCTCACCGCCGGGCAGCCATTTCGCCCGGTCTCCGGTCTTGTACATCCGCTGCCCCGGCCGGAACGGGTCGGCGGTGAACCGCTCGGCCGTCAGCTCCGGCCGGTTCAAGTATCCGGCGGCCAGTCCGTCGCCGCCGACGACCAGCTCGCCGGGCACGCCGACCGGCTGAAGCTGGCCACGGCTGCTGAGCACATAAGCCGTGGAATTCGGTACCGGACGGCCGATCGGAATGCCGCCGTCCGCCACCACCTTGCCGATCCTATGGCCGGTGGAGAAGGTGGTATTCTCTGTGGGACCATACATGTTCCACAGCTCCAGGTCCGGGCAGGCCTCCCGGACGAGCCGGACCTGCCGCGGAGGCAGCAGATCGCCGCCGGATAGAAGGCAGCGCAGCGGAGCGAACAGCGCCGGATCTTCCTCGGCCAGCTGCTGGAACAGTGCTGTAGTTAACCACAGCAGCGTAATTCTCTGCTCGCGGAGAAACTCACCGAGCTTCTTGCTGTGCAGCAGAATGTCGTTGCCTGCCAGTACCAGCGGTAATCCGTTCAGCAGCGCCGCCCAGATCTCATATGTCACTGCATCGAAGCCCGGCGAGCCGGTGAGCAGAATCCTGTCGTCCGGTGCAAGCTTAAGGACGCCGCCTTCGTGGACCAGCCGCACCACATTGCGGTGCGTCACCATGACCCCCTTCGGCGTGCCGGTGGAGCCGGAGGTGTACATGACATAGGCCAGCGAATCGCCACCGGAAGGCCGGAGGGTATTGTCAGTCTTGCCCGTTACGTCTTCTCCACCGGTTACATCAGTGTTGTCAATTACGCCAGCCCTTCCGGTTCCATCAGCCTCTTCAATTACGCCAGCCCCACCAGTTCCATCAGTCTCACCAACTAGGTCAGCCCCACCGATTACATCAGTCTTACTATTTACGCCTCCTCTACCGGTTCCATATGTCTGCCCGGCGCCAACGCCCGCCGCTGCTCCAAGCTCGGCCGCCGACAACGTTAGACTCGGCAGCGGGCAATCCGCAGGAGCTTCATGGTCTTCCTGTACCAGGAGCAGGCGGGCTCCGCTGTCCTCCAGCATGAAGCGGCTGCGCTCCGGCGGATAGGCCGGGTCCAGCGGCAGGTAAGCAGCCCCGGCTTGCAGGACCGCGAGCATCGCGATGATCAGCTCGGGTGACCGTCCGGCCAATATGCCGACAATGCTGCCGGCCTCTACGCCAGCTTGTCTCAGGCGGCGGGCCAGCGCTGCGGATTGCCCGTTAAGCTCCCGATAGCTCCAGATCTGCTCTCCGGAGAGCAGCGCTACCCGCTCCGGTGTCCGGTCAGCCTGCGCATGAAATAGCTCATGAACCCCTGCGTCCCGGGGATAAGGGGCCTCTGTCTCATTGAACGTATAGATCAGTTCATTCCGCTCCGCCGGGTCAAGCAGTGTTAAATCCGATATGGCAGCGGACGGATCAGCGGCAACCTGGCGCAAGAGATTCACATACATGGACAAGAAACCCTGGACAGTCTCCTCCTTGAACAGGCCTGTATGGTACTCGGCCCAGAGGTGAGTCTTCCCGTCCTGCTGGCGGACATCGAGCAGCAGATCCGTCTGCGTTGCATTCGCATCCGATTCCAGATGTCGTTCCTGCAGACCTGCGAACGGCTCCGTCTCTGCCCCGGCCGAGACCATATTGAACATGGTGCGGAACAGCGGAATCCGCTGAAGCTCACGCTCCGGATTCAAGGCCCGGACCAATCGTTCAAACGGATAATCCTGCATGTAATACGCATGGTCCACTTGCTCATGAACCTGCTTAAGCAGCCCGGTGAAGCTGCTATTGTCGTCGAAGCGGAGCCGCACGGCAACGGTATTCACGAAGAAGCCCGCAAGCTGGTTGTACTCGGGTCCGTAGTGCCGCCCGTTGAACACGGTGCCGACTACGATATCCTGTTCACCGGTTAGTTTATGAAGCAAAGCATAGAACAGCGCCATCAGCCCGGAGAACAGCATGGTCCGGTTCATCATGCAGTGAATCCGCAGCTGCTTCACCAGCTCCTCCGGAAGCTCCAGCGAGGTGAGCGCCCCTTGGAAGCTAAGCTCAGATGACGGCGGTGCATCTGCGGGCAGATCCAGAAACGGTACCTCATCCTTTAATTCCCCAAGCCAGTAGGCTTCCTGTTCGTGTGTCCGCTCTTCGTCAAATGTCTCTCTCTGCCACCTGGCATAGCTGCCGTAGCTGAAGGCGACATCCGGAAGCCCATGAGCTGTCCCCTGAACCCGGGCGCTATACATCCGCTTCAGATCCCGCCACAGAATCTGGATGCTTGTGCCGTCGGCTATGATATGGTGCAGCTTGAGCAGAAGGATGCTTTCTGTCTCTGTGGCCAGGACCAGCACTGCCTGAAAGAGCAGGTCTATGCCGTCCAGGCGGATAGGAAGATACCATAAATCCTGAAGCAGCCGGCCGATGGCCTGCTCCCGCGGCTCCTCCGGCATGCTTCTGAAATCCGCCACCCGGAACAGCGCTCCGGGATCGCGTGTAAACGACTGGTACGGGGAGTCTCCCTGCCAGCCAATTACGCTTCGCAGCACGTCATGCCGCATAGCCAGCTCCCGGACCGCCTCACGCATCGCAGCGGTGTCGATATTGCCTTGCAGCTTCAGGGAGGATACCAGATTCCAGACCGAGCTGTCCGGAACCATTCCGGACATGAAATACAAGCGCTCCTGCTGATAGGATAAGGGATGAACCTCCTCCTGCCCGGCAGGCAGCAACGGCGGATAAGTCCTTAACGGATTACCCATAGCACCCAACTCCTTCCTTCGCTTAATCCTTAGCCGCCTATACCGCCGAGGCCTGAACCAGCGGTTCGATCATCCGGGCCAGGTCGGACAGTACCGGAAGATCGAAGAAATCCAGCAGCGATACACTGATTCCGAAGGCTTCCTCGATCTCGGTGACAAACCGGATGGTAAGCAGCGAATTGCCGCCCAGATTGAAAAAATTGTCGTTTATGCTGATCCCCTGTAAATGCAGAACCTCTTCGGTGATCTCGATCAGCTTCTGCTCCACATAAGTAAGCACACGGTCGTTGCCGGTGCCTTCAGCAAGCCCGGCTGCCGGAGCGGGAAGTGAACGGTAATCCACCTTGCCGTTCGTGTTCAGGGGGATGGCGTCCAGAATGACATAGGCGCCCGGAATCATGTATGCCGGCAGCCACTGTGCCAGGAATTCCTGCCATTGCCCTTCCTGTCCCTGCTCCGCCAATACCATGTAAGCTACCAGACGCTGCTGGCCCGCTTCGTCCTCCCTGACTTGAACGACTGCACGCCGGACAGCGGGATGCTTGAGCAGGGTATGCTCGACTTCGCCGGGCTCGATCCGGAACCCGCGCACCTTAACCTGCTGATCCATCCGGCCCAGGTATTCCAGCGTGCCGTCTTCCCGCCAGCGGGCCAGGTCGCCGGTCCGGTACAGCCGCTCACCCGGAACAAAGGGATCATTCATAAATTTCTCCTGCGTCAGTCCGGGCTGGTTCAGGTACCCCCGCCCCACACCAAGACCGGCCAGACAGAGCTCGCCCGGGATGCCGGGAGGGAGCAGCTGCAGCTGTGAATCCGTAATATAGACCCGCATATTGGATACCGGTCTGCCTATCGGTACAGCGGCTTCAGCGTCCTGCGGTCCGGCGGAGTGAATGACCGCGTAAATGGCGGTTTCCGTCGGCCCGTACATATTTTCCAGACGCGTCCCGTGCACTCTGTCGAAGAAACGCTTGACCACATAAGGCTTAAGCGCCTCGCCAACAGAGAACACTACCTTCACGCCATCCCACTCGGCGGCGTCCCGTTTCTCTGTAGCTTCAAGGAAGGTACCCAGCATGGACGGCGAGAAGTTCACATGTGTTACATGATGATCCACTATGGCATCCATGATGCCCTGCGGGTCTTTCTCCAGTCCCGGCTCCAGAATAACCAGCCTGCCTCCGTCGTGGAACCAGCCAAACAGCTCGGCAATCGAGACATCGAAGGTATATGCAGTTTTGAATAGATGAGCATCTCCGCCCAGCAGAGGATAGCTCCGCTGCAAATGAGTCAATGTATTGACGATAGAGCGGTGCTCCAGCATGACCCCTTTCGGTGTGCCGGTCGAACCCGAAGTATAAATGCAATAGGCCAGATCTGATGAACTATTGATGTTGTCATTGGCGTATGGCCCTTCTTCGTATACCGAAAGATCGGCAATCGGTATGATCTTCGCGGGCCCGGCCGCGATATCGCCGAATTCCGGCTTTTGGACCAGTGCATGGACGGCACCGCTGTCCGCGAGAATGTAGCGCACTCTCTCCCGGGGAGTTGCCGGGTCAATCGGCAGCACGGTTCCACCTGCCTGAAGGATCGCATAGATGCCAACCACCGTCTCGATGCAGCGTTCACCGATCACGGCAACCATACTTTCCCTTCCCACACCGTTCATGCGTAAGAAGGAGGCCAAGCGTCCGGCAGCGGCGTTCAATTCTCCATAGGTCATTGACGTTCCCTTGAACTGAAGTGCAGTTTGTTCCGGTCTCACGGCGGCACTGGATGCAAATAACTGATGCAGGCACAGGTCATCATGCGCTGCTTCTGTATTGTTGAAGGCGTGCAGGATCATCCGCTTGTCCCGTTCACTGGCCAGACTCAGCTCTTGAAGCTGAATATCCGGGCGTTCGGCGATTTGTTCCAGCAGCAGTACATACATTTCGAGTAAATGCCGGACGGTCGATTCACGGAACAAATCGGTGTTGTATTCCGCATACAGCATCGTTCTCGATTCGTCTTCACGCACATCGAAGAGCAGGTCCGTCTGCGCTGCTTCTCCTTCTGTAGCCACCGCTTCCTCGGACAATCCCGTAAATTCCCATTCCTCCCGGCGCTTGGTGACCATATTGAACATGGCACGGTATAGAGGGCCTCCCGCTCCGCTTCGTTCCGGATTCAGTGCCTGGATCAGCCGTTCAAACGGATAATCCTGCATGTCGTACGCTTCGTTGACCTTCTGCTGCACCGCTCCCAGCAGCTCCATGAAGGTCATACCTTCCGTTACTTGCTGGCGGATAGCTACCGTATTCACGAAGAAGCCGGCCATCTGGGCCAATTCCTTACTGTAATGCCTGCCGTTAAAGACCGTGCCGACGATGATATCCTCCTGGCGGGTGCACTTATGCAGCAGCGCCTGGTAGACGGCCAGCAGGCCGGAGAACGGGATGGCCTGATTCTTCATACAGATGCCTGCCAGACGCTTGAGCAGCGGCTCCGGCAGCTCAAGCCCCGTTACGGCTCCTCTGAAGCTGGTCTGGGAAGGGGCCGGATAATCGCAGGGAAGATCCAATATCGGCAGGTCACCGCCGAAGGAGTTCTTCCAGTAGCGTTCTTGCTCCAGTGTATTCCCGTCATTGAACGCTTCACGCTGCCAACGGGCGTAATCTCCATAGTCCAGCTTCAGCTCCGGGAGCTCGCGAACCATGCCATCCGCCAAGGTGTTATAGAATACCTTCAGGTCCCGCCACAAAATCTGAAAGGTGGTGGCATCGGAGATGATGTGATGGAGCTTGAGGATCAGGTAATATTCCTCTTCCCCGGTCTGAACGAGCCTTGCCTGAAACAGCGCATCCTTCTTATCCGGACGGATCGGCAGACGCCACTCCTCCTTCAGCATCCGGTCAACAGCCTCACCCTTAGGTTCTTCAGGAGATGCATCCAGCACGCTGACCGTTAACCGGCCGCCGCGCTCATCCCTGAAGCTCTGGAACAGCTCCTTATCTTCCCAATGAACGGCACTGCGCAGCGCGGCGTGGCGCTTCACCAGCATCTTCACGGCCCCCTGCAGCGCCGGTAAGTCCAGTTGCCCGGTTAACCGGCGAACACTCACGCGGTTCCACAGCGGACTGTCTTCGAGCAGACGGGACAAATAATAGAGCCGTTCCTGCTGAAACGACAGCGGTGCTGTCAAGCCTTGCTCCGAGACGGCTGGTATCGTATATTTCCGTTTTTGCTTTGTCATCGAACCCATCGCTTCCCTTCCTCTGGTTTTGCGCGTTTCTCCTGGCGCATCAGTTCCTCCACGATGATCATCCGCTGAATCTCCGAGGTACCGTCGCCGATTTCTGTCAGCTTGGCGTCCCGGAAGTAGCGCTCCAGCGGCAAATCCCGGGAATACCCGTAACCGCCGAAGATCTGAATCGCATTCTTGGTGACACGGTTCACCATTTCCGAGGCAAACAGCTTCGCCTCAGAGGCTTCCTTCATATAAGGCTGTCCCGCTTCCTTCAGCCGTACCGCCTTTTCGAGCAGCAGCTCCGAGGCGTTGATGCCCATTTCCATATCCGCCAGCATATTGCCGATGGATTGGAACTGGAACAGGTACTGGTCGAATTGCTTGCGTTGTCTGACGTATTCAAGACACTGCTTTCTCGACTCTTCCGCGATGCCGAGGGCAATGGCGGCCATTCCCAGCCTTGCGGATACGAGCGTATGATGGAGAATCGGCAATCCGAAGTTCTTTTTGCCAATCAGCTGGCTTGAAGGTATCTTCACCTTGCTGAACGTTAAGCTGCCCGTATCTGATCCCCGCATGCCCAGCTTCTTTTCTTTGTGCTCCGATACCTGAACCCCGCGGGTCCCGCTCTCTACCACAAACAGGCTGATGCCCAGCGATTTCTTCTCGGGAGCCGTCTTGGCCGGGACGATGTAGTAGTCAGCGACATTGGCATTGGTAATAAACGCTTTGCTTCCGGTCAGCTCGAAATACCCGTCCTGCTCCACAGCTACAGTCGACATGGAAGCCATATCCGACCCGCTTCCCGGCTCCGTCAGCGCGAATGCCCCGATTCGCTGGCCCAGGATCATCGGAATCAGAAAGCTTCGTTTCTGTTCTTCCGTACCGAACGCATCAATCGGCGTGCAGCTCAGGGTGCTGTGCGATACCAGCGTCATTGCCGTCGAAGCGCAGGTCCGGGCCAACCGGCGGATGACCGCCAGATATACGGAATAATTCAGTCCCAGCCCCTCATAGCTCTGCGAAAAAGGTATACCGGTCAGACCGAGCCTCCCCATCTCCTTGAAGGTCGCCATCGGAAACCGTTCCTGTTCGTCAATCTCTTTGGCGACGGGGGCTACATGCTTGAGCACAAACTCTTCCGTCGTTTCCATTACATATTGGCGCAGCTCGATATCGTTCATCATTCACACTCCAAATGTCTTGTGCCATAATTCCAGAGCGAGCATGGCATGGGCCGTCCGGAATATAGCCAGATTGTCCAGCTTGGCATAGTCCCCGCGTTTGTTCATGAAGTCTGCTACCTTCTTCCGGTCAAAATAATCAGAGATTCGGGAATTCCCCGACTCGACCAGCTCAAGCGCCGCGCCGCGCTGACGGAATATCGATTTCGGATCTACCGGGAAAGGAAACGGCTTCTTCTTGCGGTCCACGATCTCAGCTGGCAGGAAAGCACGGCTTACTTCCTTCAGGAACCACTTCTCCGTATCGCCTTGCAGCTTATATTCGGACGGCAGGCAGGAGATCATTTCCACAATGCGGTAGTCGAGGAATGGGACCCTGACTTCGACGCTGGAGGCCATGCTCATTTTGTCCTGACGCTCCAGCATCTCCAGCAGATAGACCTTAAGGAACATGTAGAGCACTTTGTTAAGCCTGTCCTTCGTATGGAAACGGGTCATCATGCCTTCGATTGAATGCTGCAGACGGCTGCGGTAGCCGGTATTCGCTTCAATTTCGGGAACCAGCAGCCCGGATACCTCCGATTGATATGGCGCCCAGGGGAACTGGCTCATTCCGCCGGAAGCCGCTTCCTGGAGAAAAAAGAAATATCCGCCGAACAATTCGTCTGCGCCCTCCCCGGAGATGACCACCGTCGCCGCTTGCTTCACTTGACGGTAAAGCAGATACAGGGAAGGCGTTGTCAGCTCTACCGGCTTCTCCATATGCCAGGTCACCTGCCCCAGGATATCCGTGTACTCTGCCGGATCGAATAAATACTCGTGGTGATTGGTCGATAATTGGTCGGAGAGCAGGCGGGCATAACGGGTGTCGCTGGCCCCGTAATTCATCCGCACATTATTCGAGAACTCCAGGGAGAAGGTATTGAGCCCAGAAGGGACAGACTTTACCGCCAAGGCCGTCAGCAGGCTGGAATCCAGTCCCCCGCTGAGGAGCGTGCCGAAGGGGACCTCGCTCATGAGTCGCATCTGCACGGCCTCCTCCAGCAGCGCGGCGAATTCCTCCTTCCACTGCCGGAGGGACCCGCCTTGCCGGCGGTTGTCATCCAGATTCAGCTCCCAGTAGCTTTTGATGTCCAGGCGTCCGTCCGCCACTGTCAGTTCACAGCCCGGAGGCAGGGAGCGGATGCCCTGAAACATGGTCCGGTCCTCCAGAATGGCCGTACTGAACAAATACTCGGGAATGGCCGCAAGCTCCAGGTTCGCCTGTACATCCGGATGCTGCAAAATCGCTTTGATCTCGGAGGCAAAGATCACACAGCTGCTGTCGGCGTAATAGTAGAGCGGCTTGACACCCATGCGGTCCCGCGCGAGCAGCAAGGTCTCCCGTCCGGGGTCCCAGATGGCGAAAGCGAACATGCCGTTACACCGCTTGACCCAGTCCGGCCCATACTCCTCATAGCCGTGAATCAGCACCTCCGTATCGCAATCGGAACGGAATTTGTGGCCTTTCAGCAAGAGTTCGGACTTCAGTTCTTTGTAGTTATAAATTTCACCGTTATACGTAATCCAGACGGACCCGTCTTCATTGCACATTGGCTGCTGGCCCAGATTCAGGTCAATAATGGACAGCCGCCGGTGACCCAGCCCGATATGCCTGTCCACATGGATTCCCGAACCGTCCGGACCGCGGTGAAGCATCCTATCGTTGACCCGGCCCAGCAATTCCGGGGAGACCCGGTGATCCCGGTCCAAATGATAGATTCCGCATATCCCGCACATGGCGCACCTCTCTTCCGGCGTTTAGTAGTAGTACCAGATGGTATCGTAATCGCGGATATCCTCGCCTATCGCCTGCAAATCGTTCAGATAGTCCGCAATCGGCTTGTCCTTGTAAATATAGGTGTTCACGGGCGCCATGTATTTCTCCCAAGGATAAAATTCGTAGATTCTGCTGCCTTCCCCGTCGATCATGATAATCTCATGGTCCTGCCAGGCATTCAGCTCGTTCTTGCCGAGGGACGGAACATTGAAGACCGGCTTGTCCGTCCGTACCGTCCCCGGCATCAGCCGCGCTTCCTCCTTCTGCTCTTGCAGAAGACGGGCAATCGGCACCTTGAAATCCTCTGTTTCCTCTTTGGCCTTCAGATTGAACAGGTAGTAGGGAGTAATTCCAATGCTCTTCAGCTCTTCCCGCAGGAAGCAGGTTTCGAATCTGCGGCTGTTGAACCGTGTAAAGACCTGCTGATTCAAGACATCAATTCCCAGACGCTTTAATTGGCCCACCGCTTCGGCCATTTCGGCGGAGATTTCATAGGCATGCTCGACATGGGTCACAATCGTTATAGTCTGGTGCGGCGGGCGGTGGTAGCGGCGCAACAGGTCCAGTAATTCTTCGTTAAAACGCATCGGCAAGGTAACAAGCGTCCGGGTGCCGATGCGGATTCTCCGGATATGCGCCATCTCCGCAAAGCCGGCAAGAATGCGTTCGAGCTTGGCGTTGCCCAGTGTGAGCGGATCGCCGCCGGTAATCAGCACCTCGTGAATGCCCGGATTGCTGCTGAACCATTCCAGGGATTGCTGCAGATTCGCGGACGGCGGGTCGGCAAGCTGGTCCCCCGTCTCGGACAGCTCCCAATTCCGCTGACAATAGACGCATATCTGTGGACACCACAGAAATGGCTTAATGATCGCTATGTGCGGATAGCGCCGGGTGACATGGTCCTCGGGTGAGGTGTCCGTCTCCCGCATGAAATCCTCTGCTTCCAGCCGGACCTCACCGTCCAGCATCCGCCGGATATATCCGGGGCCGGGAATGACCTGGGCACGCAGGCAGCGATCCGCTGCATTCTCGCCGGGGCTGCGCTCCATCAGGGATAGATAGAACGGAGTGATGCCGAAGGCCAGTCCGTGCGCCTCCGCTGCCTGAATGCCTTTGATTTCGCTGTCAGACAAATCAATAATCTCCTGAATCTGCTCCGCATCCTTGTAAATATGCTTCAGGTGCCACCGGTAGTCGTCCCATTCTTCCGCCGAGCTGTTCAGCTTCCCTAGGATAAGCGCCCGGTTCTCGTATCTTCGGCTGATGATCTCCGCTTCCATTCCGGAGCGGTAACCGTTCTTGAGCTTCACCGCTTCATACTGGTCTGTCTTCCCGTTCAGATACTGTGACCGGACGATGGCTGCCTCCCGCCCATGCCGGCCAACGAAGCCGGGCACTTCACGGATACAGATGCCGGATTTCGAATAAATCCCGGAGAGTCCGATGACACCTTTGAACAGATGCTTCATCTCTTCCAGAAAAGCGTCGCTGATCCCCGTCCATTCCTCGTCGGCCCAATGCATCGTAGCCAGCCGGTGCAGCGCGGAAATGCAGCTGAAGCCGGTCTTGTGTTCGCTTCCGGGTGAAATGATCGTCCGGAACACCTGGATGCAGTCCCGGGTGTTCTTCTTCTCCAGCGGATGCAGCAGGCATCCGGCATCGAGAACATTTTGCTCACAACGGTTGAGGTAAGCATAAAGCTCCAGCCGTGCCTCCTCGACTGTCGGACTAAGGACCAGCAGGCGCAGAATTTCCGGGTTGGCATCGAGCAGCTCGGATATTTTGGCCCGGGATACAGCCGGGGCTCTACCGATGCCGGTTACCATTCAGGCACAAGCTCTCCAAGGGCTGCTTCCACTTCGGCCGCAAGGACCTCCGTTATCCGCTCCGGATCAGATACTCTGCGGATAGCTTCATCGCGGCTGATGATCTTTTGCCGGACCAGCATGCTCATTTCAAAATCATAAGGATGAAAATGATAGGTTTCACAATGCTTCTTGATGCCCAGAGAATTCAGCTTGCAATTCGTAGAGTTGGGATCGACATCGGTCGGCTTGCTCCAGCCCAGAGCGGCAATTTCACGGTAGATGAGCTGCTCGTCATATCCAAGAATCGGGAACGGATTGATGGTATACGGAAACGGCTTGGTCTTATACTCCTCCCGCGTGAGCATCAGCAGATCATACAGCCGTTCATCTCCCAGTTGATCCACCAGCGGCTTGAACAGCCTGCGCCGAAGGGCATAGGGGATCGTGTTATCCCGGAAGATCAGCTCATTCTCCGACTGGATCATTTGGCCGGGACTGTTCCCCAGCATCACCATGGGAATGCCTTTCTCTATCGCTACTCTCAGCGCCATCGTGGATACCATGCGGATACAGGAAATGCAGATCCCGCTGCCGAACTTGGTCAGATGATCGGGATACATCCGGTGGCCGCAGCTTTGGGCAAAAATCCGGTTCATCGACGACTGTCCCGGTCTGACGATCAGATGATCTACATTCAGCCTGCCTAATACCGTCCGCATATTCCGGAATGAAGCCTCCGACATATAACCATTGTCAAAGGTAACCGCGAGAATAGACAATTGGTAAGCCGATTGCAGACGGTGAATCAGGTAGGTACTGTCTTTGCCGCCGCTGTAGGCGACAAGCGCGTCATAGGTCCTGCCGTGTCCACGGTTATCACGGATAATGGTCTCAAGCTTGTCCTTCAGTGACTCTCCTGCAAATGGCTGATTCCCTTCTCCGGCCTCCAGGCAGTACTGGCAGACACCGCTCTCATCGAAGCGGATTCCGGGAAACGTATCGGGCAATATACAAGCTGTGCAGCGTTTCATTCTTGAACTCCCCTCCCTCGCCGGATAACCGGCCTTATAATTGCGAACGGCTGATTTTGAAATTGGCGGTCCGGGGAAGCTCCCGGACAAACTCCACGCGGCGGGGAATCATATAATGCGGCAGGTGGCGGCGGCTGTAGCGCAGAACGGCATCGCTGTCCAAGGAGATTCCTTCCTCGCATACCACCAGTGCTTTGATCCCGTCCGGCTGATCCTGGGCAATATCCCGGGTAACAGCCACTTCCTTGACACCTTCCAGCTTCAGCAGCGCTTCTTCAATCTCCTCAGGACTGACGCGGAACCCCATGGATTTCAGCAGCATATCCTTTCTTCCCAGGAAATACAGATACCCGTCGGCATCTCGCTTTCCCAAATCACCGGTATAAAGCGATGAACCGCGAAAGACCCTGGCAGCCTGCTCCGGACGGTTCCAATATCCCGGTGAGATAAACACGCCCTCATGGACGATCTCCCCTTCTTCCTCCGGACCGCAATCCTGTCCGGCTTCATTCACCACTCTTATGGTTACACCCGGAAGCGGCTTGCCGACAGATCCGGGGCGATCGGCGGATTCTTCCGGCAGCAGACAAGTGGAACGGAAGGCTTCGGTGGTGCCGTACATCATATAGAATTTAGTGTCAGGAAGAACCTGCTTCAGCTCTGCCAGTTCCTTCGCCGGAAAGCTCTCGCCAATGATAGTTACATAGCGAAGCTCGTTGTACCGTTGTTTGATGAATGGAGAATGCCGCTGCATAAGCATCCGCCAAAAAGACGGCACGGCATGAAAGCCCGTAATGCGCTGCTCCAGCAGGGTCTTGACGATATCCTTGGGAAAGAGCGATTCCTGCAGCACCAGCGTCGCTCCGACATGCACAGCGGTAAACAACTGGCTTAAGGCTCCGTCGAAGGAGAACGGCGATACGCTGATAATCCGGTCCTCCCGGGTATTCTCAAGCAGCCGGGCTGAAATTTCTGTCGCATCCTTAAAAATTCGATGGGTGACAATAATTCCTTTGGGTCTGCCGGTAGACCCGGATGTATAAATAAGAGCGGCAGGCTCAGAACCATCACCAGTGCAATCAATGGCGGGAGGCAGGACAGAATATGCTTCCGGATGGAACCCCAATTCTCCGTGAACCGCCCCTGCACCAAAAGTTACAACCTGACAATCGCTTTCTGTCAGCATGCCGGACTTCGCCCAGATTCTTTGCTTGGATTCGTGCAGAAACAGCAGCCGGATTCCGCAATCCCGGATAATATGTGTCAGCTGCTCCTCCTTAAAGTGAGGATTCAGATGTACAAACACGGCTCCAGCCTTCATTGCCCCAAACAAGAGTGGTATTTCCTCCAGACATTTCGGCGAGAAAATGCCGACGCGTTCGCCCCTGCCAATTCCATGATCCATCAGGAAGCGGGCCACCTGGTTGGAAGCTTCTTCGGCTTCGCGATAAGTATATTGACGGTCACCGCCTATTACCGCTACTTTATCCGGTAACTCCGCAGCCGCCCGGGTCAGCGCTTCATACACCCACATTCCGCTGCCGCTCTCCGCTCTTCTGGTTAACCAGCTCGTATAAGCCTGCAATGGTACCGAACTGTTGAATATCCACATCCTCATCCGTAAGTTCAACGCCATAGGTATTCTCCAGGTGCGAAATCATATCCAGCACATCCAATGAGGTCAACAAACCGGATTCAAACAAGTGATCGGATGGCTCCAGGCCTTCTTCACCCGTAAGCTTGACAATATAGGCAGTGATCTCTGCCAGCAGCGTATTACTCATAAGTGACACTCTCCTTGGTATTTGATATTTAAAAGGCTATGGCTATCCGCTCAGCTCAATCCATTCCGTTCCGGCTCCGTGCTGCCCTCCTCTCCCGGATACGCTCACTCAGCCTCGGCAGGACTTGCCGTACATCACCGACGATACCGTAATCTGCATATTGAAAAATGGGAGCATCGCGGTCGCTGTTGATAGCGATGACCCTGTCCGCCTGATCCATTCCTATGGTGTGCTGCAATGCGCCGGAAATCCCGCAGGCGATGTAAAGCTGCGGCCGGACTATCGTTCCCGACTGCCCGATCTGGTGTGTGACATCCAGCCAGCCGGATTCGACAACCGCCCGGGTTGCCCCGATTCTTGCATCCAGAAGATCGGCCAGTTCATACACCGAATCAAGCTGCTCCGCACAGCCGATGCCTCTGCCGACTGCCACAATAATTTGAGCGTTCGCAAAATCATTCCGCAGCCGTTCTATCTTGCGGCTCTCCAGCAATTCATAGACCGAATTCAGCCCGGAGATGTCGTCCGTCCGGTTCACGATAAGTCCGCCGGAGGGCTGATATACAGGAGGAGGACGGAACGCCCCCTCCTTCAGCGTGGCCATTTGCGGGCGATGGCGCGGGATATGAATATCCGCCATTAGCTGTCCCCCGAATGCCGTCCGGGTTACAACCAATCCTTCATGCTGCGGATCTATTGCTGCTTGAATACAGTCGGCGCATAAGCCGGTGTGCAGCCGTACGGCGGCATACCCCATCACCGAACGTTCAAGGCTTCGGTCGCCGGACAGTACAATGGACGGGCCCAGTTCTTTAAGCCAATCTGTTACCAGTCCGGCATGCAGGTCCACTGCGTAGGGGGTTAGCCTGGAATGCTCGGCCATCCATACCTCATCGGCGCCGCAGCGGATAGCTTCTTCGGCAGCCTCATGAACATATTCGCCGAGCAGGAAGGCGGTCAGCCGTTGCCTGTTGTGTTCCTTAAGCCTTAATCCGGCGCCAAGCACTTCCAGCGAACCTTCCGACAATCTGCCCGCTGTAGCGGTCAAGTACAAACAAATCCCGCGCTGCTCAGCGGTTTCGACCGGATCATCATGCATTTCATCGGATATGGCGTCCATCGGGCAGGAGTCACGGCACATCCCGCAATCCGTACATAAGGCTTCGTCAATTACAAGGTCATGCGATGCTGTGGAGATTGCATTGAAGAAACATTGCGAGACACAATTCAGACAGCGGGAGCACCGCGCTGTACATATTCTCATAGGGGCCTCCCGTCTGGTTGATCGAGGGCGGCGGATACCGTCTCCAAAATTTCATCCAGTTGATGCTCACCGATAAAGACGGCCGCTCCTCTGCTCTTGTAACTGTAATCACTCTTTACCGTGCGGATCACTTGGGTCGGGGACTCTCTCGATCCGATACCCGCTCCGGATAATCCAAGGTCGTGTTGGTCCCAGACTATTACCTGTTTGCTTGAAGCGGCCAGCCTGCCGCGTATGGAAGGAATTCTCGGTGTATTGGCGCTCCTTCTGATCGTCAGAAGCGCGGGGATTGGCAAACGGATGCGCCAGGCATAGGTTTCATTGACCTTATCAATAATTACGCTGTGCGGATCGAATGTAAGCACCTGTTCGACGCCTAACTGATGGGGGATTTCCAGAATCGCGGCCAGCCCCGGACCGACCTGGCCTGTCTCGCCGTCAATGGCCCGTTCGCCTGTCAGGATGAGGTCAAAGGGCAGCAGCTTATGGACAGCGGCCGCAAGGATCTTGGAGGTGGCGTAGGTGTCCGAGCCGGCGAAGCCAGGTGAGCTCAGCAGTACCGCTTCATCCGCACCTGCGGCGAGCAGCTCGCGCAGCAGGCCTTCGCAGCCGGGCGGCCCCATCGACAAGGTGGTTACACGGCTTCCGTCCGCAAGCTCCTTGATTCTGAGCGCTTCTTCGAGTGCGTTTAAATCATTGGGATTGTTAATCAGGGGAACGGATTCTCTGCCGCTTCCCTCCCCTTGTCTCGCGGGTACTTGTTTGACGCAAACAATAATATCCATGGGTCCCCCCAGACGGTAAAGTAAGTGAAATCAGAGAAAAAACAGGTGATGGATATGCGAAGTACCATTTATTGTTTGTATCCATCTATTAATACCTTCTTAATACACATTATGGTTTATTTAGTGACTAATGTTAATTAACAAGAATCTTAACACCTTTAAAGCTCATAAACAGTCGAACAATGTCGATAATATAATTTTCATATATTGGACAAATAGTAGTCGTTTCTTTATATGGTTTTTTTTGACACCATCTAACATCATCTTGTGCCTTCTGCTATAATCAGAGATTCAGAGAATAATGCACAAAAAGACACTGGGCAGAGCCCAGTGTCTGGACACAGCGAAAGCAAAGCTCCGCTGAACCTGAATTATTAAATTGTTGAATTATTGAATGAGCTGGAGAAGCTCTTCGCGTGAAGCCTCAACCTGTGGCTTGAACTCCGCAGACTGAATATAATTGCCCAGGCTGGTCAGGAATTGTCTGCCTTCCACCGTACCGCTGATCTTGTCCGCATCCAGCGGGCAGACCAGCAAATTGCCTGCGCCCACACGGCATTCGAACAAGAAGCCCAGCTTGTGGTTGCGCTCGAAGTTGTCGATGGTCTGGACAATCGGGCTCCATTCCTTGGAAGTGCCGTCCAGAATAAGCGATTTCGAATTCTCGATAATGCTCCACCATGGATACGTGGAATGCGTTGCGGACGGGAAATCGCGCAGCGCCGGATGGCTGTTGTCAATCAGGAGACCCATGGTGCCAACCGGTACCGGCCGGTTCATGGACTCGGAGATGGAGCGGAACATCGGGTAGCACCAGAAATCGGTGGCGTAGAAGCCGTCGATGGCATTCTTCAGCGAATCCGGTTTTGGCATCAAGAGCACATTCTCTCCGCGTTCCAGCGCGGCAAAGGCTTCTGCGGACAGCTCGTTAAATACAGCAATGCCGTCAATTCCAATGCCCTGCTGCTGCGGGTAAATCCATAAATCATAGCTCTTGCGGATATCGGTGCCCTTGATTTGCAGCGAAAGGGTGGCCTGCGTCATCCGCTCAACCGCAGGCAAGGCAGCGTCCACATCACCGATTTCGATATAATTAGCCCCTGCCGGGATGGCGAACCCTTCCGTGCCTTCGGCTACAGTCACCTGGTCCGCCGTCAGCTTCCAGTCCAGCTCCAGTGCAGCCGGCGCACTGTCGCGGAACCAGCTCAGCTCCACCTGTGCACTGAACGGTTCTCCGCCGGCATAATTGAATTTCGCGAATCTGGCCAGCAGAACGGCATCGTTGCAGAACGTGCGCCACTCCTCCGGCGTAATCAGGCCTTTGGAATCCATGAAGGCATCCAGGATGCCGACCAGCGCCGTACCCTGACCGCTGAAATCCTGCAGGTCAAGCAGCTGGAACCCGGCCAGACGGCGGGAACGGAAGGCAGCCTCCAGTTCTTCTTTGTAGCAGGCGACGGCAAGCTGTCCGGAATTCTTGAAATAGGCCTCTGCCAAATGGCCCAGCCCCTTCTCTTCGAGCCGTTCCCGGAAAATCACAAAATTCTCCGCTTTAATAGAGCCTGTATACTTCTCAATTTCCGCGAAATTCGGGAAAGTGGCGTATTGTCCGATTTCATGGGAGAGGACCGGCATGTCCGGAATCCATTCGCTGGAATCCTCGCCGGCTTTAACAGTCTTCGCTTCCGTGCCATACTGGATTTGAATTTCGCCACCGGTTTCGGAAAGCGTTTCATGGCTGTGCCCGAAGTCCGGAGGGATGATCTGGTCGTCATAATCCTTCATGGTTCCCGGCAAGGCGGTCTGGACATGTCCCAGCGGTGCGTCGCACATGGCATAGGAGCCTCTGAACAGCCGGTCGCGCGTGAAGCGCACCCCGCAGAAGAAGTCGTCATGCTCCAGAATTTCCGGCACCCATTGATGGTTGTTCGAGCCCTGTGTATACAGAGGTCTGTTATCGAATTCCTTATACGCTTTCAGGATCGAGTCGATCTTGCTGCGGCTGCCCCATAGCTCATTGCCCAGCGACATCATGACGAAGGACGGATGATTGCCAAAGGCCTGCAGCATCGCATAGCCTTCACTGATCAGGTAATCCTGCTCCGCCTGATTGTGGCCTTCATCGCCTTCCACGGTAATGGTTCCCCAGAACGGAAGCTCCGGCTCCATATAGATCCCCAGGATGTCGGCGGCGGTAAAAGCGGCCTCCGGCGGACAGCAGGTATGGAAGCGGTAATGATTGAAGCCGTAAGACTTGGAGATGCCCAGGATTCGTACCCATTCCTCCACATCGGTCGGCGCGAAGCCCGTCAGCGGGAAGATCAGACCGTCATGCTTGCCGCGCAGGAAGGTCTTGTCCCCGTTAATCGTGAATTTATCGCCCTCCGCCTTGAATTCCCGGAGGCCGAAGACCGGCTGGTGGCGGTCGGAAACTACGCCATTGCCGTCTTTGACTTCAATGTTGATATGGTAGAGGTTCGGTGCAAATTCGCTCCAGAGCAGCGCATCCTGGCCCAGGGCGTATTCAAGCTTGAACGAACCCGGTGCAACGGTGAATTCGCGTTCCGCCGCCGAATGCTCCGAATCGCTGTTGAAGCTCTTTGCCGATACAGCCACTGTTGCCGCCTGAGCCCCCTCCAGGGTTCCCGTGATTCGCACCGAACGGGCAGCAAGGTCTGCATCCAGCCGGATGCCGGTTAAATAAGAGGCGCCGGAGAATTGCAGCTCCATGCGGCCGGTAATACCGTTCCAGTTGGTCTGGGTATCCGGCGAGGTCATGTGGCCGCCCTTGGTCGGGTAGCCAATATTGGACACCCGGATGGTAAGGGTCTGCCGTCCAGCTTGCAGCAATCCGGTGAGATCGTAGACATGGGCAGTGTTAAGGCTGTCGCGGCTGCCGATTTCCTGTCCGTTCAGCCAGACGGTCGTCATTCTCGTCCGTTCCAGGTACAGGAAGCAGGTTTGTCCGGCAAGCGCTTCCGTAATTTCGAATTCCTTGGCATACCAGGCATGTCCCTCAAAGCGGTATTCATCGGTCAGGGAACCGATTAACTTCTCTTCATTCCGGGGTCCTTTGCGGGCGTGCGAGGTCGTTCCCGGCAGCTCAATGACATCTGTGAACTGCTGCGGTGACGGCAGCTCCCGTTCTTTCTCATCGAGTAACAGCTTCCATTCGCCTTCCAGACTGATTGTTGTATGCACATTCTCACTCCTACTCTATGTCTTCTTCCTGAACCATTATATCTATTGGCAAGAACAGATGTAAATCCTTCATTGTAACTCCTTACCGGGCTGTGCCAGCCTGCTTTTTAAATAATCCAGACATTTATGTGCTGCAGGCGGAAACGGATACGCCGCTTCCCGGCCCAGAACTCCGCTGGTCATGCCGATCAGGGTACCGCTGAGCGCTCTGACTTCGACTCTGCTGATGCCGTCCCGTTCCGCCATAATTCTGGGAACCAGCGCAATGCCGAGTCCGCTCTCCACATAATATTTCAAGGCAGTCATACTGCCGATCTCCATGGTATCCAGCTGTATATTCCCCGTTTCCTGCAGCACCATCTCCAGCTTCCGCCGATACGGGCAGCCCGCCGCTGTAATCAGCAGCCGGTCGGCCGTCAAATCCCCGGCAGTGATTACCTCCCTCCCGGCAAGCGGATGATCGCTGGGCAAGAGAGCAATGAACTCTTCTTGAAACCAAGGCTCGAAGAATAACTCCGATTGAAGGCCAGGTGATGTGCACACGGCAAAATCCAGCCTGCCGGCTGCCACAGAATCGGCCAACGCAGCAGTGCTTGCGATCTCCAGTGAAACGCGAATACCCGGATTTTCGCTCAAAAAAGCCTTAAGCATAGCAGGCAGACGATAACTTGCTGTCGGCTCTGTGACTCCGATTCGCACATGGCCGGATTCGCCCGTTGCGAGATTCTTCAGATTGTTCTCCAGCTGCTCCATGTTCTTAAGCATGGGCAAGCTTTGTTCATACAATAGCCTTCCGGCTTCCGTAAGGCCAAGTTCCTTGCCGCGGGTGAGCAATGCTGTGCCTAGTTCGGCTTCAAGCTTCTGGATCTGCATGGTAACCGTGGATTGGGCATAGTTGAGCTCATCCGCTGCGCGGACAAAGCTGCCATGCTTCACGATTAGCTGAAAGGTCTTTAACGCCTTAACATCCAAGAAAACCACACCTTCTTAATTGTCGTCAGTACAGTATATTTAATTCATTATTGTTGAATTTGATATTCATATAATTCAATTATACAAAAGCCACTAACCTTCTTACAATAAATACAGAATCACTTTAAAGACAAGAGATCAACTTTATCTAAGGAGTGGCTGAACATGAAGCTAAACAATAAAGTGGCACTGGTAACCGGCGGAGGTACGGGAATCGGCAGAGCCGTCAGTCTGGAGCTGGCCCGGCGGGGGGCAGCCGTCGTTGTAAACTACTCCCGTTCACAAGCCGAAGCCGAAGAAACGGCGCAGCTCATTATGAACAGCGGAGGGCGGGCCCTTGCCCTGCAAGCCGATGTGAGTAAAGAAAGCGAGGTGCAGTCTCTGGTTAACGCAGCCGTCCGGCATTTCGGAACAGTGGATCTGCTGGTGAACAATGCCGGCACGACAGCCCATATTCCGCTGCCTGATCTAGATGCGGTTACAGCGGATATATGGGACACTTTGTTTGCAGTCAATGTGAAAGGGATGTTTCATTGCGCCAGAGCCGCAGCACCTTATATGAAGCGCGGAGCTGGCGCCATTGTCAATCTGGGGAGCATTGCCGGACTTACCGGGGCGGGCTCTTCTCTTCCCTATGCCGTGTCGAAGGCAGCGGTCCACGGGTTGACCAAATCGCTGGCCAAAGCGCTTGCCCCCGGAATCAGAGTCAACTGCATTATTCCGGGAGCCGTGGCTACCCGGTGGTGGTCCGGCAGAGAAGCTCAGATGCATAGCCTGGCGCCGAATCTGCCGCTGGAGCGGATCTCCACACCTGAGGATATTGCCGAAATCATTTGTGCGGTGTTAGAGCAGGAAGCAATGACCGGTCAGCTCGTCACCGTGGACAGCGGGCAGACGCTATAATAGCAAAACCGCAATTCTCCGATATCTTTGCACAACAAAGCGATGTTCCGGCTGATTTATAATAGGCATGAGAACAACACAGAGATAGAAAAAGGAGAATGTGACCTATGGATTGGCAAACAGCAATTGAACGGGCACTTAATACAGTAAGACTGGACATCAAACGCTTCGGCAACAGCTTTCCGCTTGTCAGCGAAGGCGGCGGCAGCTATATACTCACGAATCATTCCAGCTGGACGGAAGGCTTCTGGTCCGGCATGCTATGGCTGGGCTATGAATACAGCAAGGACGCTGAACTGCACGCGGCGGCTGTCCGGAGCGTCAGCTCCCTTAAAGCGCGAATGGAAGCGGGACAGGATCTTGATCACCATGACATCGGCTTTCTCTACTCGCTTTCCGCCAAGGCGGGCTGGATCGTCGACCGGGATGAAGACTCCCGCGTCCTGGCGCTGCAGGCCGCCGATGTCCTGATGAAGCGCTGGCGGTCTGCTCCACAGCTGTTCCAGGCCTGGGGCCCGGAAGGCGATGCCGACAACGGCGGGCGCATCATCATAGATTGCCTGCTCAATCTCCCCCTGCTCTATTGGGCTACGGAACAGACCGGAGATGCCCGCTACGCGGAATGTGCCCGTATCCATGCCGAGAAGAGCCGCCGCTTCCTGGTCCGCGGAGACGACTCCTCGTTCCATACCTTCTACTTCGACCAGACCACGGGAGATTCGCTGCGCGGCGGTACCCATCAGGGGTTCCGCGACGGCTCAACCTGGACGCGCGGCCAGGCCTGGGGGATTTACGGCTTTGCCTTGGCTTACCGCTACTTCAAGGACCCGGCTTATTTGGAGACTTCCCGGCGTCTCGCCCGTTATTTCGTGGAGCATCTGCCGGAGGATCATGTAGCCTACTGGGATTTCGACGCTCCGCAGGTGCCCGGCACACCGCGCGACAGCTCGGCTTCGGCCATCGCTGTCTGCGGGATTCTTGAACTGCTGGAGCATCTGCCTGAAGGTGATGCAGACCGTGAATTCTTCAGCCGTTCCGTTGAGCTGACCATGGATTCGCTGCTCAGCAGCTATTTCACCGCCGGAAGCGAAACCGAGGAAGGCTTGATGCGGCACGGTTCTTATTCCGTCCGCGGGAATTCCGCGCCCGACGATTTCGTCATCTGGGGCGATTATTTCTTCCTGGAAGCTCTGCTGCGCCTGCAGCAAGGCATACCCGGATATTGGTACGAACGCTGATCCCGTTTGCGCATCCGCAGACATACCGGCTTTGCAGGCAGCCCCGTCCCGGGAGCTGCCTTTTCCGCCGCTTAAAGAACGCCGGCGCCGTAGGCTTTGAATTTTACGGCATCAGTCTTTATACTTAATTTCAGTATAGTCACAAGGGAGCGTTGGAAGCAGATGCATGATCGTGCGCCCATGCCGTATGAACCCGGCTCGCTAATGTATGTGCATAAGCAGGAGGACGAAGAATCCCACTATTACCATGCACACCGGGGAATCGAGATTCTGTACATCTATAAGGGCCAAGGGGATATTATGGTGGAGGATCAGACCTATCCGATCCGTGATCAGACTCTGGTGTGGTTTCAGCCTTATCAGCTGCACCGGGTAACGGTCCCCTCCGCCCCGAGCCGCTCGTATATCCGCAGCAACCTGACCTTTGATCCTGGCTTCATGGAGCGTTATCTGGCCGGGTTTCCTGTCCTTGCGGGATTCTTCCGCAAAATGTGGAAAGGCACCCTGACGAGTCAGATCTTCTATTCCCTGCATCATCTTGAGCTGGACGGATTATTCGAAGAATTACATCTGGCGGCAGAGAGCCAGGCTACAGGCAAGGACGAAAGCCTGGGACTCCTGATGCTGCGCTTAATCCGCTTGATCCAGCAGCAGAACGCCGGAGTGCCGGCAATGGAGGGCGGTCCGGCGTCTCGCTCGGAAACCCATGCCGAGCGGATCAACGACTGGCTGGATGAACACTATAAAGAAACGTTCAGCCTGGAAGATTTGGCAGCCTACCTGCATCTGTCGCCTTATCATATCTCGCATTTGTATAAAGACAGCACCGGGATGACCCTTACGGAGTATCTGATCCGGCGGCGGGTCAGAGAAGCCTGCAATCTGCTGGCCAATACCGGCCTGTCCGTTCAGGAAATCGCGGCGGAGGTAGGCGGACTCTCCCCTTCATATTTCAGCCAGATGTTCCGAAAGGCGAAGGGCATGTCGCCCGAGCAATATAAGAAGAGCATCCGTTGAGTCCTCCCTTAGCTTCTCTGTCCCGCACCACATTCACAAGCTGCATAGAAATGGAGGCTTCTACTTGAATCCTGTACCCGACAATAACCCGGCTGTGAAAAAAGTCCGCGGACGCTTCGCCCCATCCCCCTCCGGTTATATGCATATCGGCAACGCGCTTGCCGCCCTGCTTGCCTGGCTGCAGATCCGCAGGCAGTCCGGCAGTCTTGTGCTGCGCATCGAGGATATTGATTCCGCCCGCTGCCGGCCGGAATTCACCCTGGCGGTCATGGATGACCTGCGCTGGCTCGGTCTGGATTGGGACGAGGGGCCGGATGTCGGCGGCCCGTTCGGCCCCTATGTACAGAGCGAACGCCAGGAGCTCTACCGGGAAGCGCTGGAACAGCTGTCTGCAGGCGGACAGCTCTATCCCTGCTATTGCAGCCGCCAGGACATTCTGGCGGCAGCGGCTGCGCCGCATGGCCTGGCGTCGGAGGGCCCGGTGTATCCGGGAACCTGCCGGAGCCTCTCCGCCGCAGAAGCAGCGGAGCGTTCCAGCCGCAAGACGCCCTCGCTGCGGTTCGGTGTGCCGGACCGGGAGGTCCGGTTCACGGACGGGGTCGCAGGCGTCCGCTCGGTCAATGCCGCAGACGGCGGCGACTTTATCGTCCGGCGGGCTGACGGGATCTTCTCCTATCAGCTGGCCGTCGTCGTGGACGATGGGCTGATGGGCATTACCCATGTGCTGCGCGGAGCCGACCTGCTGGATTCCACGCCGCGGCAGCTTCTGCTCTACGAAGCGCTGGGGTACGAACCGCCCAGCTTTGCCCATGTTCCGCTCATGATGGGACCCGACGGCCGACGGCTGGCGAAGCGGCACGGCGGGATTACCCTGGCTGAGCTTAGAGCGGCCGGGGCTGCGCCTGCCGATATCACCGGCTGGCTGGCCTGGATCGCGGGCTTGCTGCCTGAGCCTGAACCCTTGCCTGCGGCCGCGCTTATTCCCCTGTTCGATCTTACCGCCATACATACAGATAACATCGTCGTTACTGCCGGGATGCTCTCCAGGCTCCATCCATCGCTGGGCCAATAAGTTGAACTACCTACACGATCGCCTGCGGCGCATGGCAGGTCCCTGCTGCAAAGGTTCAATAATAGGTTCATTATAAGGAGGAGCTATGAGCGTAAACTATGAAACAACAAAAGATATCCCCTGCGAGCAGCTGCATCAATTATTTATCGCTGTGGGCTGGTCCGATGGAACAGAAACCGCAAATATGATTAATAATTTCAATCTGCCATTTCTTAATTCTACGGTAGTTGTCACGGCGTGGGCAGATAATAACCTGGTTGGATGTGTGAGGGTCCTCAGTGACCAAATGTTCAGGTCCGTTATCTATGATCTGGCTGTTGCCCCGGCCTTTCAAAACCAAGGGATCGGGAAAGAATTAGTCAGAAGATGTACCGGATATTACCCGGATTCAGAGTGGCTGGTGGGAACCACACCAAAACTGGCCGGATATTATGAGGGAATGGGCTTTAAGACTGTCGAAGAAGTCTACCTGAGCATACCTTCCAAATGGTTCTAAGTTGGTTCTAAGTTGGTTCTAAGTTGATCGGCAGCAAACTATACAAGAAGGCGGGACTGCGAAGGGGAGCTGGAAACGGCGGAGCGTCAACAAGCCTCAGGTGCGATTCAACCGATCCCTGCAAATAGATCGATTTTCGCACACTAATCTCGGCTTTATTACGGATAGAAGCCATCTAATTGGATTTTCGCCACTTAATTAGGGCATTATTGCAGTAATTTTGCAAACAACCTGACATTAATGGAAATCCAAAAAATTGCACAAAAAAAGAGATTCCTTTATCGTAGAAGTTGTTACGACACCCACG
>NZ_VWRQ01000027.1 GCF_008635795.1 Paenibacillus tepidiphilus
ATTGAACCCATCTTTGAAGCAGACTTCGAAGAAGTATCCTTCGGATTTCGTCCGAAGCGGAGTGCCAAAGGAGCACTGGATCGAATCCGGAAAGCCTGCAACCGCAAAGGAAATTGGGTAGTCGACGTCGATATTCAAGGTTACTTCGACAATATTAATCAGGAGAAGCTTGTGAAATTGGTACAAATGCGTATCAATGACAGGCGGATTCTAAAGTTAATACGGAAGTGGCTGCATGCGGGAGTCATGGAAGAAGGAAACGTAAGACGCTCCGATTTAGGGACGCCACAAGGTGGCGTCATCTCACCGCTTTTGGCGAATATCTACTTGAACTACTTTGACCGACTATGGGAGAAACACGGAAGTGGATTAGGGGAACTGACAAGGTATGCAGACGACTTTGTAGTGGTCTGTAAAACCAAAAAGGACGCGGAACATGCGTATGAACTTATACGCAGAATCATGGAACGTCTAGAGTTAACCCTCCACCCAACCAAAACCCGCATAGTAGGGCTATGGACAGGAGACGAAGGGTTCGACTTCTTAGGAATGCACCACCGAAAAACGAAAGCAGAAACTTCTCAAGGGAAGATGTACTATACCACACAGCAGTGGCTAACGAAGAAGGCAGAGGAACGTATACGAAGCGTGGTCAAAGAGAGATTAGCACCGCCCGGCATGCGTTCTAAATCTTTCGCGGAACATGTAGAATGGCTCAATCCGAAAATTCAGGGATGGAGAAATTATTACTACACGAACTACAGCCAAAAGAGGTTAGCCAAGCTGGATTGGTATATTCTGCAACGGTTCACCCGGTGGTATGCAAAGAAGAGACAACGCAGGAGATGGATGAGTTCACGATCTGAAGTCAAGTATATAGCCAGCATGTATGGACTAAAAACGCTATTGTAATCTGCATGCCCATGAATGACAAGCATCGGAAAGCCGTATGAGGGAAAACCTCACGTACGGTTTGATGAGGAGGGGCTGGTTTGAATCCAGCCCTTTACTCTAGAAATATCATTTATGAATTAGGCGGATGTCCCCCTCTACACAACCACCTTCGCATGCGGCCATAAAGAATGGAATGTACGTACGCATCCTGAATGATGTAGACCCCGTCCGTGAAGGGAATTGGCTGATATGGTGCAATGCATTCTTGCACGTACCCTTGCGACAAACAATACGCGATGCCGGGCGGTGCCGGCGACCATTCCCGAATTCGAAAAACCGACCACAATGTGCTCTGCGTGAGTAAATGGACTAAATGCTCCGAATGTGTACGAAAAACCGACTATAATACGCTGCTGCGTGGGTAAACGGGCTATATGTATATGAAAAACCGACCACAATTCGCTGCTGCATGGAGAAATGGACCAAATGTGTATGAAAAACTGACCACAATTCGTTGTTGCAGCGGTAATCGAGCCAAATGTGTACGAAAAACCGACCACAATTCTTTGTTGCAGCGGTAATCGAGCCATATGTGTATGAAAAACCGACCACAATTCATTGGAAATTCACAGAAACGTGTGAGAGACGAGATGAACTTTAAGCGCAAAATATAGTCACTATGTTACATCAATCATAAGAAGGGCAGTGTCTTAAAGTGTAGCTTTTAATCCGGCTGCCTCAACAAAAAAGTCAAAATTACACACGCTCCCGGCAAAAGTTCTCCCCGTGCGGCCTGTCTCCATCCTATACGATTAGGCAAACAGGCAGGTATTGTTAAGGGGGAATCAGAGATGTGGAAGGCCGCCATTGAAGATGCGGTTCAGAAGGTGCAGCGCAATATTGCGCGGTTTGACGGACGATATCCGCATGTAGGCGAGGGGAAGCAGTATGCACTGATCGGCAATGACGACTGGACGAACGGGTTCTGGAGCGGGATGCTCTGGCTATCCTGCGAATACACGGGCGATCCGCAGCTCCGGGAGGCCGCCAGGCATACGGTGGAGAGCTTCCACCGCAGAATGGATGAAGGCACGGTGCTGGATCATCATGATATCGGGTTTCTGTATTCGCTGTCGGCGAAGGCGCAGTGGATCGTCGAACGCGATGAAGAGGCACGGCAGCTGACGCTGCGCGCTGCGGACAAGCTGATGGAGCGCTGGCGGGAACAGGGCGGATATCTGCAGGCGTGGGGCCGGAAGGATGACGCGGCGGAGAACGGCCGCATTATTATCGACTGCCTGCTTAATCTGCCGCTGCTCTACTGGGCATCGGAGCAGACCGATAACCCCTTGTACCGGAACGCTGCGGAGCAGCAGGCCCGCAAGAGCAGAAGATATCTGGTCAGAGGAGATGACAGCTCCTATCATACCTTCTTCTTCAATCCGGAGACAGGAGAGCCGATTGGCGGAGCGACGCATCAGGGGTATACGAACGGTTCGACGTGGGCGAGAGGGCAGGCCTGGGGCATATACGGATTCGCCCTTTCTTACCGGTACACCGGAGACCCGGCGTTTCTGGAGACGGCGAAGCGGATGGCCCTGTACTTTGTGCAGCACTTGCCTGCTGACCATGTCGCTTACTGGGATTTCGCCCTGCCGCCCGGAATGGAGCAGCCTTACCGCGACAGCTCGGCGTCGGCCATTGCCGCCGCTGGGCTGGCCGAATTGCTGGACCATCTGAAGGAAGAAGATCCTGTGTATGCGTACCTTCAGGAAGGCCTGAACCAATCTATGACATCGCTCGTGCACAATTATTCTACTGCCGGTGACGACAGTGCCGAGGGGCTGCTGCAGCACGGCTCCTATCATGTGCGGGGCGGACTGGCTCCCGATGAGTATATGATCTGGGGCGACTATTTCTATCTGGAGACGCTGCTGCGGCTGGAGCGTGGAATCGGGGGCTACTGGTATGAGCGGAAATAAGGATAGTGCTAAAGGAAATGAGAACAGCGCTGTAAGAAATGCGGGTAGAACTGTAGGAAGTGAGGACAGCGCTGTAGGGTGTGGGAACAGCGCTGTAAGAAATGCGGGTAGTGCTGTAGGAAGTGAGGACAGCGCTGTAGGGTGTGGGGACAGCGCTGCAAGGAATGCAGGTAGTGCTGTAGGAAGTGAGGACGGCGCTGCACGTATTTCGCCGTCTGCAATCGAAGCATTACTTCCGCTGCTGAACCTGGCGTATCCGGGCCTGGACAAGGTAAAGGAAGCGCTGCGCCAGAATCGGCCCGAACTAGCCGCCGCCGAACTCATGGCCTACTTCGCAGGCCGGAAGATGCCGGCTGGATATCCCGATGCAGCCGACCGTGAAGCGGTGGCCGCGCATATCCGGGCATCTTGTGCAGACGAGCTTGCGCTGAGCAGGACTACAGCCGATGAAGTGCTGGAGCAGACCTTCCGGTTCCGGTTCCCGATGGATATGGAGCGTACCCAAATACCGGTGGCCTTCACCGGGGCCATTGACTGGAATCACGTGCCGGCCGGCGATGTGGAGTGGGCGTATATGCTGAACCGCCACCGCTATTGGGTGGCACTGGGACAAATGTATGTTCTGACGGGCGAAGAACGTTATGCCGAGGGTCTGTGCGGCCAGCTGGAGGATTGGATCGGCCGCAATCCGCTGCCGGCGGGTCCGGGGGAGGTGCTGACCTGGCGCAGCATTGAAGCCGGGCTTCGCGGCACCAACTGGACCAAGGCACTGTCCTATGTGCTGCACAGCCCCAGCTTCACCCCCGGCTTGCTGGTGAAATGCCTGCATGCGCTTTACGTGCATGCGGAGTATCTGGCAGCCCCTTATAGCGGCTGGAAGAATATCAGCAACTGGGGTGTGCTGGAGTGCTGCGGCCTGCTCCATATCGCGCGCTTTCTGCCGGAGCTCCGCCTCTCGGAGCACTGGAGCGACCTGGCGCTGGAACGGATGCGTACAACGGCGTCGCTGCAAATATTACCGGACGGTCTGCACTGGGAGCAGTCGCCGACCTATCACCATGAGGTGCTGTCCAGCTATCTGGAGATGATTCATCTAGCCCATTCGGGAGGAATCAGCCTGGAACCGGCAGTGTTGAATACGGTCCAGGCCGCGGCGCATGCCTCGCTCGGCATCGCTCAGCCGGACGGCGGCCAGCCGATGACCGGAGACAGCGACCGGCTGGCGGTTGCGCCGCTCATGGCGGCTGCCGCGCTGCTGTTCAATGATCCTGTGCTGCGGTTCGGAGGCGGGGAGCGCCTGGATTACGACAACGCCTGGCTGTTCGGAAGGTCAGGTCTGCGGCAATATGCAGGGATGTCTGCCAAGCCGCCGCAGGAGCTGTCGCAGGCGTACACGCATTCCGGCAACTATATCATGCGTACAGACTGGGACCGGCAAGCCTTATATCTGCTGCTGCGCTGCGCGCCGCTCGGCGGCGGGCACGGTCATGCCGATTCGCTGCACATTGATATTCATGCCTATGGCCGCAGCCTGCTGACCGATCTGGGCCGGTATAATTACAGCGATTCCGAGCCGCTGCGGCAGACACTCAAGCGGCCCTCCGCCCACAACACCTTTGTGGTGGATGATACGGATTTTACGGAAGTGATCGACACCTGGCAATACGGGGCCGTGGCTTCCCCGGCCGGAATCCACTGGGTGACGCTGCCGGAATTCGATTATGCCGAAGCCGGGCATGACGGCTACCGCCGTCTGGAGGTTCCCGTCTACCCGCGCAGACGAATCCTGTTCATCAAGCCTTACGGCTGGCTGCTGGTGGACAGTGCGGAGGGAAGGGGATAGCACAGGCTCAAGCAGCGGTTTCACTTCCCGCCCGGCCCGGTCCAGCTCTCTCCGGAGAGCGGAATTGTCCGCAGCCGGTCGGAAGCTGCCGCCAATCTGTGCATTGTCCCTGCCCCGCAGCACGGCCTGAAGGTATCGCTGGAAGAAAGCCGCATATCCTACGAGTACAATCTGCAAGAGCAGTGCAGTTGCGCCGTGTATGAGGCGGAAGGCAGCGGCCATGTTTCGTCGGCACAGTGGCTGTATCCGCAGCCGGCGGGAGAGACGGAACTTCCTTCGCTGCAGAAGCTTCCGGTCCACCGTTACAGCGGCGAGCAGGTAGAGCCTTCACAGGCAGAAGCCTTCCGCATTATGCTGCCGGATGCATCCGAGCGGCTCGTGCTGATCAGTCACCGTCCTCCGGCGGTGCATGCCGACTCGTATATCGTGGCGGGCCACCAGGTGTTCGGTGAGGTCGTAGTCATTGAACCGGGAAGCGCGGGGACAAAGATTAAGGTGATTAAATAGAAAAGTTAATGTGCTGAAATTTAGCCGCTCCGGGGATGTCCAACCTGCAGCGGGAGCTGTTACAATGGGAGAAAAGCTGCTTTAGTCCCATCCAAGAAGGTGCGGTGCATCCATGTTCAAACTTACGTATTACCGGAGAATACAGCTGTCCTTTCTGCTGTTCATCATCCTGCCGATCCTGGCGGTTTCGATATTCTCATACACGCTGCTGAAGCAAAACATGATCGAGAAGTTCCGGCTGAGCACCAGCAATATGCTGAATGTAATTGTCGGGGAAATCGAACGGACCATCGACGACGTCACCTTCGCTTCGCATTATCTGGTCAATGACACAGGCCTGAAGGCTTCACTGGACAATTTTGCCGATACGGGCCGGATCAGCACCTATCCCGACTATACCCGGTTTATGCAGATCAAGGACAGCTTCTCGCTGATTACCTCGAAACCGCTTAACAACAGCATCCGCATGTATCTGGTCAACCGGGCCGGATTCATCATCTCGCCGGATTCGGAGAACTTAAGTGCCATCAACGAACAGATGGGCGTGCTGCTGGACCGGGTGGATGCCTCCCGTCCTGCCGTGCTGCAGTGGCTGGGAGTGCTGGAGGGCGGGAAGGACGTGAAGGACGGGGAGGCGACCTATTATATGGCCAGAGTCATCGGCGGGGGCGGCGACCGGCCGTACTCCTCCGTGCTGCTGATCGGTATCCGCACGGCTTACTTCGAGCAGCTGCTCGGCCGGGTGGAGTTCGGGACGCCGGCTTTGTTCGACAGCGCAGGGCAGCGGATAGCCGGGGGCGAAGCGATTCTGCTCCATCCGGAGCGGGACACGGATTCCGTACTGCGCAGCGAGGAGGCGCTGGAGAAGACGGACTGGACACTCGTCTACGAGACCTCCGAGGAAGCGCTGACCGGCCAGATGTCCAGAGCCTTCTATACCGGCATCGCGCTGGTGCTTGTCTTCACGCTGATCTTCTCCGTGATTTCGCTGCTGTTCGCCCAAAGACTGCACAGCCCGATCCGCAAGCTGCAGCGTGTGGCCCGGCAGTTCACGATGGGCAACCGCGATATGCGGCTGGAGGTCACCGGCAAGGACGACATCGCCGAGCTCGGCCACTCCTTCAATCAGATGCTCGATGAAATCGAGGTGCTGATCGCCAATATCGAGCAGGAACAGGAGCAGAAGCGGGTGCTGGAATTGGAAGCGCTCTTTATGCAGATCCGCCCGCACTTCCTGATCAATACACTGAATTCTATCAAATGCAGTCTCATTCTGAATGACGACGAGCTGCACAGCGGCGTCATCGACTCGCTGATGGGCCTGCTGCGCGCTTACCTGAAGGTGAACGAACCGGCCACCCTGGAGGAAGAATGCCGCCTGCTGCGCTACTACGCCGATATCATGCAGGTGCGCAGCGAGATGCTGCTGGACCTGAAATTCTTCATTGCACCGGAGCTTGCGCCCCTGATTGTTCCGAAGCTGGTGCTGCAGCCGCTGGTGGAGAATGCCATTGTGCACGGGCTCGCGGATCAGGACCAGCCGCTGATTACAGTTACGGCCTGGAGAGAGCAGGGGATGATAGTGATTGAGATCGCCGACAACGGCGACGGCATCGAAGAAGAGCAGCGTTTGCGGCTAAACCGGCAGCTGAATGAACCGGATTCCGGGGAATATGCCGCTTATCCGCGGGTCGGGCTGCGCAATGTCATTCAGCGGCTGCGGCTGACCTTCGGCCCGGCGGCCAGCCTGGAGCTCCGCCCGGGTGAAGCCGCCGGCACTACAGTTCACTTACGGTTTCCTGCGCCGGAACGCCAGGACCGACTTACAGAGGAGGTGCGGGCATGTACAGAGTCATGCTGATCGACGATGATATCCCGATGCTGAAGGTATTGCAGCAGATGGTGGAATGGGAACGGCTGGATTTGCATGTGGCCGGGAGCACGTATTCCAGCGCCAAGGCGCTGCTGATGTTCAAGGAGACGCTGCCCGATATTGTCATTACGGACATCGGGCTGCCCAAGAAATCGGGTCTGGAGCTGGCCGCCGAATTTACGGCGATCAAGCCGGAGGTGCGGATCATCTTTCTGACCTGCCATGAGGATTTCCACTATGCCCAGTCAGCCCTCAAGCTGGACGCCGACGATTATCTGCTGAAGGACAGGCTGTCTGCGGAGCAGCTCGAAGAAAGCCTGCGCAAGTCGGTGGCCCGGCTCAAGGCCAGAGATGCCGGCAACCGGATTGAGGCTGCAGCGGGCGTACATGCCGGACTGCTGCGCCGGGCGCTGATGCAGATGGTCATGGACGGAACCCATCCGGAGCAGACCCGCGCCCATGCAGCTCAGCTCGGAATAGCCTGGAGCTATCCCTGGTTCATGCTCGGCATCGTCAATCTGCATTATTCCGCCTATGAACCGTTATACAACCGCAGTAATCTGCAGCTGATCCGCTATGCGGTATTTAATATTGCCCTGGAAATTGCCGAGAGCTTTGAAGGGATCACTCCGTTTATTGAACAAGAGCATTTCTTCGTGTTATACAACTACCGGGACAATCTGGCGGGCAATGCTGCGGCATATCTCCAGTCGTATCTGGAAGAGCTGCAGCGGCAATGCGCCGTCTTCCTGAAGCTGACGCTGGTCTCGGCGGCGGTAGCGGACAAGCTGGCGCTGCAGGCGATCGGGGCCGTGTACCAACAGGTCCGGCAGGGCCGCCCTGAATTCTACGGCGGCAGTCCGCTGATGATTGCGGCCATGGGTCAGGTGCTGGACCGCGTCTATTACCCGGCGCCGCAGGGCTTCGGGGAAGCGTTCCGCAGCAGGCTGGAGCAGCACATTCTGGACAAGGATGCAGCTACGCTCCGCGAGGTGCTGGAGCAATTCGGCAGCGAGGCGAGGAGCCGGAAGATTGAGCCCGGAGAGTTCATCGAGGAGCTGGTGGCGCTGCTGCGCAGCGCGGAAATGCTGTTCGCCCGGCGGAAGCCGGAAGAGGATATGTACTTCTACATCGGGGAAGCGCGGACGATGGAGGATGCTTTGGAGCTGGCCGCTGCCCGTCTGGAGCATCTGCTGCGGGAGCAGCAGACGGCGGCCGGAAACGGCGTTCATGCCCGGGAGCCCCGGCTCCAGGTGATCCAGGCGTTTATTGACCAGCATCTGGCCGAGAACATTACGTCCATTGATATCGCACAGTTCCTGTATTTGAATCCAAGCTATTTCTCCCGCTATTTCAAGCGGCTGACCGGACTCAGCTTCACCGATTATGTCCATCAGTACAAAATGAAAATCGCCGCCAACATGCTGAAGAACTCGGGGCAGACCCTCGAAACGCTGGCCATGGCGCTAGGCTATTCCGACCGGGCTTATTTCTCCAAGGTATTCAAGAAATATACCGGAATGACGCCGAGCGACTACAAGAGCCGGAAGCAACTGCGGCGTACGCCGTAAGGCTGTTTCCGAATGTCCGCTGCCGCACCTGAGGGTGCGGCTGTTTTTACCTCCGGCCCCGGAATTCCCGCCCTGCCCAACAAGTCAAAATTGTCCTCTTTACGGGTCAGAATCCGGCCCTTGAAGCCGCAGCGCTTCCCTTATGATGATCTCAACAAATCAGTTAGAGGTGATGGAAGTGGAAGCTGTAAAAAACATCGCGGCAGCGGTGCCGGAGCCCGGGAAGAGGAAATTCTGGACGCCGAAGCGGAAGGAAGCGCTCGTCGGCTGGCTGTTCCTGGCTCCCGAGATTATCGGCATGCTGCTGCTGAACGTATTCGCACTTGGATTTTCGCTGTACCTGAGCTTTTCCAAATGGGATATGCTCTCCGGCGTGTCCGGCATCGAATGGATCGGGCTGGGCAATTATGCCGAGCTGCTCCGGGACCCTGCCGTGCTGGAGGCGCTGAAGAACAATCTTCTGTATACCGTAATGACCGTGCCTATACCGATTGCCATTGCCCTGGTGCTGGCGGTCATTATCAACAACAGTGTTTTTCTCAAAAGCTATTTCAAGGTCGTCTTCTTCATTCCCTACATTTCGTCCATTATCGCGATTGCGGCCGTCTGGAGCGCTTTGCTGCATCCGTCGCTTGGACCGGTCAACCAGCTCCTGCTGCAGCTGGGAATTGATTCGCCGCCGAAATGGCTGGTCGACCCGAATACCTCGCTCCTGTCCATCGCGATTATCAGCACCTGGGCCAGTCTGGGGTACACCATTATCATTTATACCGCCGGGCTGACCAATATCTCCAGCGAGATTTATGAAGCTGCCGATATTGACGGCGCCACGCCGCTGCGGAAATTCCTGCGGATTACGGTGCCGCTGCTGCGCCCTACAACCTTTTTCCTGCTCATTACGATGCTGATCGGCTCCTTCAAGGTGTTCGATATCATCTCCTATCTGACCGAGGGCGGTCCGAACAATTCTTCTACGGTGCTGGTGTACCGCATCTATGAAGAGGGCTTCCGCAACTATGATATGGGATATGCATCGGCGATTTCCTGGCTGCTGTTCGCCATCATCGGCGTCATTACCGCGGCAACCTGGAAAATGCGCAACGAAGAAGCTTAAGGGGAGGGGTTCAACATGCAATTACTCGGCAAACATTTATCCAAAAGCATCCTGACGCTGATTATGGGCGCGGTTTCGATTGTTTTCCTGATTCCGCTGATCTGGATGGTCTCGGCGGCGTTCAAATTCGAAAAGGATGTCATGCGGTTCCCGATTCAGTGGATTCCGGACCATATCAACTTTATCTATAATTTCAAGGCGGTATGGATGGGCCGCGTGCCCTTCTACGACTTCTACTTCAACTCGCTGAAGGTCGCAATCATTACGACGGTGCTGACCCTGGTGATTTCCTCCATGTCGGCTTATGCGCTGACAAAGCTGCATTTCCGCGGACGCAACCTGATCTTTCTGGCGCTGCTGTCCTTCATGATTATCCCGGACCAGGCCACGCTGATTCCGCGCTTCCTGATCATCCGCTGGCTGGGGCTGTACGATACGCATGCGGCGATTATCCTGATGAGCATGTTCTCGATCTACTTTACGTTTCTGCTGCGGCAGTTCATGATGGACATCAGCGATGAATACCTCGAAGCGGCCAGGATCGACGGGGCGGGGCACCTGCGCTCCTTCGCTTCAATCATGCTGCCTCTCTGCAAGCCCGTACTGGCGACGGTGGCGATCATCAAATTCATCTGGACATGGAATGATTACCAGAACCCGCTGATCTTCCTGATGAGCAAGGAGCTCTATACGATTCCGCTCGGGATCACGCTGTTCCGCGACGACTACACCAACAATTACGCCATTATGATGATGGCAGCGTTGTCCGCCATTATTCCGCTGCTTGCAGTCTTCATTATTATGCAGAAGCAGGTTATCAACGGCATCGCGCTGGGCGGAGTCAAGGGCTAAGGAGCGCAGATATGAGGCGGATGAAGTATTTTTGGTCCCCGAGCAGATAGTCAAAAATAACCTCTTTCCCCCTCAAAATTGTACACTTGGCTGTCCGCGGCGGCGGCTATACTGAGGGGGATTCAGCAACATCATCCATTTAGGTACAAGGGGGAAGCAGGATGAAACACACAACCAAACGCAAGATGACAGTGGCAATGACCTTGCTGCTGACGGGAGCCATCGCCCTCGGCGGCTGCGGCAACGGCGGTTCCGCAAATTCGGACGCTGCGGCAAATACAGGAACTGGGGGAAATGCTGCGGCAGGCTCCGGCGAGCCGGTGACGATCAAGTACTACAACTGGGACAATGAAGCCCAATCCGTCGCCACCGAAGGCATGCTGAACGACTTCATGAAGGAGAATCCGGAGATCAAGGTGGAGCACGTGGTGCTGGTGCCGGGGGATTCGGTCGAAATGCTCAAGAAGCTGGACTTCCTCATCTCCTCGGGCGAAGCAGTCGACGTCATCGCACTGCCCAACCTGGGCTCGGTCTATGAGCGGGCTACCCGGGGCGCACTTGCTCCGCTGGATGAGTATTACGAGCAGGCAGGCCTTGTTCCTGAGGACGAATATTATGTCAATCCCAAGATCGACGAGCAAATTTACGGCATGCAGCTGACCTCCAGCTTCAATTATGTGCTGCTGAACAAGGATGCGCTGGATGAAGTGGGGCTGCCTGTGCCGACCTACGGCTGGACCTGGGACGACTACCGCGAATATGCGAAGAAGCTGACCAAAGGCGAAGGCGTCGACAAACGGTATGGCTCCTACTTCCACACCTGGGAGCTGTACATGAACGCTCCGGCGCAGACGGTGATGAAGGACCCGTTCCGTTATGATGACGGAAGCACAATTCTCGCCGACCCGACCTATAAATACTTCTTCCAGCTCCGCAAAGACATGGAGACGGTGGACCAATCGGCGAAGCCGTATGCCGATGTACTGGCGGCCAAGCTGAACTACCGGACCGAATTCTTCAACGAAGAAGCGGCCATGGTGCTGAGCGGCAGCTGGACGATTCCGGACCCGGCCAATCTGGAGCAGTACCCGCATGACTTCAAGACCGCTTTTGCACCGGTTCCGCTGCCGCCGGCAGGCGCCGAGCCGAAGGATTATGAAGGCGGCAAGTATTTCACCAGCGGCAATCAGGTGGTGATGGGAGCAACTTCGAAGAATAAGGAAGCTTCCTTCAAGCTGATGCGTTACATGACGACAGCGGATTCCGAGGCCAGAACCGAATTCTCCGGCTGGAAAAAAGCGGACAATCAGGCCGTCCTGGACCGCCTAATCGGCGACAATGCCGAGCTGTACGATGTGGAATCGCTGCAGAGCACGCTCTTCGGCGAGGACATCGAATATCTGGACGCTTCCAGTGTCATTACCGTATCGACCTCGGAGCTGACCAAGATTGTCGGCGACGGCTTCAGCAAGTTTATGCTGAGCAATGAATCCATCGACGATGTACAGAAGTGGATGGTCGATGAAGCGACCAAAATTATCAATGAGAAAGAAAGCAAATAAAGAGATCAGAAGACGCGCTTGACCCGGAGAGCTTCGAAGAGAGTGCCATGAGGCTTCCTTCGGAGCTCTTCGGCTGTGCGGACAGATGGGAGGAACAGCCATGGCCCGATTGGCCTGGAAGGATCAGAAGTATTGGCTGGATGGCGGGGAGCTGCGCATCCTTGCCGGAGCGTTGCATTATTTCCGGGTGGTGCCGGAGTATTGGGAGGACCGGCTGCTGAAGCTGAAGGCTTGCGGCTTCAACACGGTGGAGACCTATATCCCGTGGAATTTCCATGAGCCGGAGGAAGGGGTCTTCCGGTTCAGCGGAATGGCAGATATTGAAGGGTTCGTCCGGCTGGCCGGGCGGCTGGGGCTGCATGTTATTCTGCGTCCCAGCCCGTATATTTGCGCAGAATGGGAGTTCGGCGGTCTGCCGGCCTGGCTGCTAAAGTCGGGCATGGCGCTGCGCTGCATGGACCCGGCCTATCTGGAGAAGGTCGACCGTTACTACGATGAGCTGATTCCGCGCCTCGTGCCGCTGCTCGGTACGAACGGCGGGCCGGTAATCGCTGTGCAGGTGGAGAACGAGTACGGCAGCTACGGCAACGATACGGCCTATCTGGAATATCTGCGGGAGGGGCTGCTCCGCAGAGGCGTAGATTGCCTGTTGTTCACCTCGGACGGGCCAACCGACGAGATGCTGCTCGGAGGGACGGTAGAGGGGCTGCATGCGACCGTTAATTTCGGCTCGCGCGTCTCCGAGTCCTTCGCGAAGTTCCGCGAATACCGGCAGGATGAACCCTTAATGGTTATGGAATACTGGCTAGGCTGGTTCGACCATTGGCGGGAGCCGCATCATGTGCGTGAGGCGGCCGACGTGGCCGCCGTCCTGGACGAAATGCTGGAGCAGGGTTCATCGGTCAATCTGTACATGTTCCACGGCGGCACCAACTTCGGCTTCTACAGCGGGGCCAATCATATCGCAGGCTATGAGCCGACCGTAACCAGCTATGATTATGATGCCCCCTTGACGGAATGGGGCGATATTACGGAGAAATATCAGGCGATCCGGGCCGTGCTGGACAAGCACGGGGTGTCGCCGGGCGGGGAGCTTCCCGCGCCGCAGCCGAAGCAGGCGATCGGTGTGGTGAAGCTGACGGAGTCCGCCGATCTGCTGGCACAGGCGGAGCATTTAGCCGGGGTCAGCGCAGAGTCGGTCACAACCCGGACAATGGAGGAGATGGGCCAGAATTACGGCTTCATCCTGTATTCGGCCTGGATCAAAGGCCCGCGCACCGGGCAGCAGCTGCAGCTGCGCGAGGTGCGCGACCGGGCCCAGGTCTTCCTGAACGGCGCGCCGCTCGGCGTGGTGGAGCGCTGGAACCCGCAGCCGCTCAGCCTGACGGTTCCGCCCGAAGGCGCGAGACTGGATATTCTGGTCGAGAATATGGGCCGGGTCAATTACGGCCCTTGGCTCAGCGACCGTAAAGGCATAACGGAGGGTGTGTTGATCGACAACCAGTATCAGTTCAACTGGACAATCTCTACGCTGCCGATGGAGCCGGAGCTGCTGGAGCGGGTGCGTTACCGCGGGGTTGGCGAGGCTGATCGGGAAGATTTAGCAGTAAAAGAGGGAATCGAAACAAACGCAGGGTTAAAGGTAGAGCCGAAAGCAGGATCAAACGCAGGACCAAATGCAGAACCAAGCACCGAACGAAACAAATTAAGTATCGAGTTAAGTGCTGAACCAGGCACCGGGCGAAATGAATCGGATGCTGATTTACACGTTCGGTCCGCTTCTGAACCAGGCAGGGAATTTAGTGCTGAAGTTATGACTGGACGAAAGTTAGCGGGTGATGAGCAGGGCACTGAATCCAGTGCTGAACCGGGCCCCAGTCCGGGCACAGAACCAGGTACACAGGCAGCGGTACACGAACAATTGCACACCGGCCGTCCTGCGTTCTACCGAGGATCTTTCATGGCCGCCGCGCGCGAGGATACGTTCCTGCGCTTTGACGGCTGGGGGAAGGGAGTAGCCTGGATTAACGGCTTTAATCTGGGAAGGTACTGGAGTGCCGGACCGCAGCGCGCCCTGTATATTCCCGGCCCGCTGCTGCGCGAAGGCGCCAATGAGCTGGTTCTGCTGGAGCTGCACAGCTGCCCCGAAGAGCCCGCGGTCGAATTGACGGCGGAGCCGGACCTTGGTGCTGCGGCCGCAGTTGATGAGCGGGTGCTGAATTTTGTGCAGGAGGACTATATAGATTGAACTAAAGATTTTGTGTTGGGATTAGCCGTGACGCAAGAAAACATGTGGACTTCCGGCCGTTTCCCGTCCGTAGATTTCTTGATTTATACCGCTTGTTGCGGTTTCGGCCTCCGCCTGATGGCTTTCCGCAGTAAAGCTGATAGGCGGAGCACGGGCTGTCATCGTTTTAAGCTGCTGAAATGCAGATCGTGATTATCCTCCACACAGGTCCAATCAATTGGCGATTTTCCAACTGGAGTTTGCCTTTCAGAAGCCATCAGCCGCAATGAAATAACAAGCTCTTCATGACCTCACTAACCGCTGCAAAGCTGCTAATTGCAGTTTGTACAACTATATCCATCTAAACTGGCCGTCTCCCGGCAATAGTTGCATTTCGTACATCTATTTTCTTGCTTTTAGGCAATTTGTTCCCTATATGCTGATTTTAGTTGCACAAAACACATCTATCCTTCAAAAATGGGTGCATACCTAACAAATAGTTGTACGAAATACATTTATCCTTATTGAATAGGGGTTGCTTTTCGTTCTTCATACACTTTCCGGCCTTATTCAGCCAAATCTTAAGTTCAACTTATATAGCTTGCAATAGATTCAATATCTGATGCCCGTCTGCAAAAAGAAGCTGCTCCCCAAGCCATAAAAAGGCTGAGGAGCAGCTTCTTCACTAGATAAGTTGAGCGAGAGTAACACCCGACGCGTTGTAAAATGGAGGAGCAGCGTTCGTTTGATCGTACGTCAAACGCAGCCGTTCACAGCGAATAGGTGGAGAATCACTCATTAGTTTTGTCTTTTTAGATTTCAGCAAGCTCATTCGATTAGCGCCACTTTATTTACATGGTACTGCTTCATTTAGCTCAGGACCCTGCCTGCTGCACAATCTCCGTTATCCGGCGGTGCAGCTGCTCCGCAATCTCTGCGAAGCCGCTGTCCGACGGATGCAGGCCGTCGGAAGAGAGCCCGCTGCCGGCGGTCAGCAGATCGTAGCCGTTCAGATAAACCAGCTTCGGCCGGTTAAGCTTCTGCACAATCTCCCGGACCGTGTCCCGGAAGCCGGTATTGATGCTCTCTGCCTTGTAGTCGTTATAGTTGCGGAAGATATCCGTGCAGAAAATCCACTGGTCCGGATGGGCGTCGGCGATACGGCCAACGAAGGACTCTGCAGCTTCCCGGAACCGTTCCAGCGGCCAGTCCGTTACATTGACGCCCATTTCCAGCGTGGCAATGTCCCAATCGCTCCGCCCGGCGATGTACTCCGCCATAGCCGCATCCATCTGTGCGCTGCCGGCCATGCCGAGATTGATCAGATCCATGCCGAGCTTGCGGGCCAGACGGCTGGCGTAAGCCGCCGAATGGACGGACGCGCTGCCGCCGTGCGTGATCGATGAGCCGTAAGCGAGGTAGCGCTGCTCCGGAACCTGGCCGGGGAGCGGCGGGGCGACGTCGCCCTCGATATCATACAGCCGGTTGGCCCAGTCGTAAGGCAGCAGCACCCGGATTAGCTCGGGATCATAAGGGTATTGATCCTTATGCTGGACGGGAAGCAGGGATTCCAGGCTTTGCCGGGTAATCGTTACCCGGGTAGGCTCCGTCGTAATGACCTTGGGCGATAAATGGTAGGAGCCCTGGAATCCGCCCTGATACACTTCGCAGATACCGGCGGGGGAGACGGCGTCCGGGACGGCATCGCGGGCCAGAACGAAGGTGACTGAATGGCCGATGAGCCGGAAACGCAGCTCAGCGCCGCTGCCGGACAGGCAGGCGTATTGCGCTCCGCTGTTAACCCCGGAGCGCACCCCGGCCGGGAGGCGGCTGAGCAGAAAGCCGCCGTGCTCCGGTTCCTCAATCAAGTCCTGCACATTGTACAGTTCCACATTTTTATAGATCATATCTGATTCCGCACTCCCTGTGGATTATTGCTGCTTGCCTGCGTACCATTCCGAGAACTGCTTCTGGTATTCGGCGATGTATTTATCGATGCCTGCTGACTTGAGACGCTCCAGCGCCTTCGGATAAGCGGTTTCGTAATCGACAAAGCCGCTGCCGATCGGTGCCATGTATTCGGTGAACACGCCGTTCAGCTTCGTTTCTTCATTCTTGACCGGAGTATTATCAAAGTTGAAGCCCGCTCCCTTGGAGATAATGGCGCCGTCATCCCAGGCCTTATATTCGGCGATGAAATCATCGGGAACGGTATTGTCAAAGCGCATAAAGTTCTTGTTCATGAGCAGCCAGTCCGGGATCAGCGCATCGGTCGTCAGCTTGGTCAGACGGCCGTTCTCATCCAAGGTGAAATCCGTGCCTTCAATGCCGTAAGCGAACAGATCGTACAGCTCCTGATTCTTCTGCAGCAGGTTGAAGAACATGACATAACGTTCCGGGTCCTTGGCCGCCGCCGAGACGAAGAATGCGCTGCTGTAGGTGCCGCGGCTGATCTTCGGACGTCCTTCGCCCAGGAAGTAGTTGACCAGCTTCGCATCCGGAACCGCCTGTGAGATCGTTGCCGCGCCTTCAAACGGACGGGCGGCCGTGCCGGACCAGATCATGGCTTTGCCGGAATTCCAGTCAGATTGCAGCTGCGGTGTATTGGTGGCCGCATATTTCGGAATGATGCCTTTGTCGTACCAGCCGCGCATCAGATTGGCATAGTTCTTGAAATCCTCGCTCTCAAACCAGCTGATGATTTGATCGTCCTGGGCAGCCTCGTCGAGGGCAATGAATTCATTTTGCCAATACAGGTTCTTGTCGGTGTAATCATATAGCAGCATACGGCGGGCGTCTGTGCCGGCGAAGCCGACCAGCTCCGGATGGGCCGCGTGCGTTTTATCGTAGAATTCCTCAAGCTGTGTCAGCGAGGTGACCTCGGTCATACCGACCTCTTCGAGCAGATCCTGTCGCACCAGTACGCTGTAGAATTCCGCAGAGTTCGGCTTGTTGCCGACCGGAATGGCATATTGCTTGCCGCCGAGCTGGAAGGCCTTGAAGGAAGCCTCGTCCACATTCTTGCCCAGATCGGCAGCCGCATCCACATAAGGGGTGAGATCGGTGTATAGACCCTTGGCCACGGATTTGACCATATAGTTGGAGTCGGTATAAGTAGCGAAATCTTCGCCTGTGGACAGCATCAGGTCGGTCTTGCCGCCGGCATATTCTGTCCAGGGCAGGAATTGAAATTCAACCTCGGCATTGATCTCTTCTTTTACCACATCGTAGAACTCCGTCTTGGCCAGCTCTTTCATCCGGTTCGACTCGTCGCCGTACAGTACGATCTTCAGCTTGGCGGGAGCGAGGTCACTGCCTGCCTCTGTACCGTTTTCTGCGGACGGGCTTGCGGACCCTGGGCTGCTGTTGTTGCCGTTAGCGCTTTCATTGTTGCCCTGCGAACAGGCACTGAGCAGGAAAGAAGTGGCGAGGAGCAGACTGAACCAACCTTTTTTTGTCATGATGAACCCTCCTGAATTGGAATCGATATCTATTGCAAAGGCTGGCTCCCTTACTGCCATTGTACTACAGGAATACCGGCAGGAGGGAGACCTTAGCCTGGTGCAACCATAAAGTGGTTATGAATGGTGCAGGATCAGCCTTTGACCGATCCGACGATAATGCCTTTGACGAAGAAGCGCTGGAGGAACGGATAGAGAATCGCGATCGGCAGAACAGTCAAGCAGGTCATAGCCATCTTGGCAGTCTCCAGCGGCGGTGCGATGATGGCGCCACCCACCTGTGCGGCATTGCCCGAAGCAAGGAACTGGATGTTCGCCATCATGTTGTACATTAAATACTGTATCGTATAGAGCTCCTGATCGGAGACCAGCATCAGCGGCAGATAGAAGTCATTCCAGAACTGCAGCGCGTAGAACAGGGAGATGGTGACCAGTCCCACCCGGCCGAGCGGAATCATAATGCTGAAAAAGATGCGCATATGTCCGGCACCGTCGATCTCCGCCGACTCCACAATTTCATGCGGGATACTGCGGAAATAGTTGGTCATCAGGAACATCAGGAACACACTCAGCAGATAAGGGACGAACAGGCCGATCAGCTTGTCATCGAGATGATAGTATTTGGTGCTGAGCAGATACCAGGGCAGCGTACCACCGCTGAACAGCATCGTGAAATAAGCGAAGAAGGCCAGCACATTCTTGAAGCGGAAGCTTTTGACGGAAACGACATAGGCATAAGCGGTGGTCACCAGGACTGCGGAGGCCGTACCGAGCACGGTTACGAGCACCGACATGGAATACGCCCGGAGGATTTGCTCCGCCTTCGAGCCGAACAGGAACTGGTACGTCTCCAGCGTGAAGCCGCGCGGCCAGAAGGAGTAGCCTTCCGCCGCAATCCGTGATTCCGTGGACAGCGAGCCGGAGACCGCCAGCACGAACGGGACCAGACAAACGACGGAGAATACGGCGATACAGACGTAGAAGAAAATGAGTAATCCTTTGTTTTCGGTAGTTTGCATGCTTTTCGTCTCCTAAAATAGTTTGCTGTCTTTGTCATACCAGCCGGCCAGCTTGTTGGCGACCAGCACCAGAATGAAGCCAAAGACGGATTGGTAGAGCGTAATGGCGGATGCGAAGCCGAATTCACCGGACCGTATGGCTGTACGGTAGACATACACATCGATGATGTCGGTTGTCGGCAGCAGCAGCGGGTTGAGGAAGGTGACGCCCATAACCATACTGAGATCGCCCTTGAGCATTCCCCCGATATTGAGCAGCGACATCAGAATAATGGAAGGAATGAGCATCGGCACCGTAATCTTGGTTATGATCTGCCACCGGGAGGCGCCGTCGATCCGCGCTGCTTCATAGAAGGAGGTATCAATCCCCTGCAGCACGGAATAGTAGATGATGGCGCCGTAGCCCGCGCTTTTCCAGATATTCGCCAGCACCATTACAATGACGAACAGCCACGGGCTGGAATACCAGTCGACCTGGCCAAGGCCAAGCGCGGAGAACATCTGGTTCATGATCCCTTTGTCATAGTCAAGCAGGGAGAAGAGGATGGCGCCGATAATGATCCAGGAAATGAAATACGGGAAGAACATGACGCTTTGCGTGATTTTGACGAACCACTTGCTGCGAAGCTCGTTCAGAATAATGGCGATAGCTACGGAGAAAAAAGTCCCGGTCGCCATATACAGCACATTGAGCATGACCGTATTTCGCGTCGCCCGCATCGCGTCCTCCATACTGGAGAAGAAAAATTCGAAGTTGGATAATCCCGCCCAGGGACTGCCGAAGATCCCGTCGTTAAAATTGTAATTCTTGAAGACGAGGATCAGGCCGCTCATCGGCAGATAAGCAAACAAGATCAGAATAATGATTCCAGGCAAGGCGAGCAGGTACAGGGATCCGTCCTTCTTTAGGGATTTTCCGATGCGGCCTGTCTTGGACACCCGCGTCTTCACGATCTGCCCGCCCGGCTTCACCGGCGTAGCCTCTTGCATCATTGATGGTCCACTCCTTTAATGTTAGCGTGTTCATTTGTGTGTGCCCCCTCGAACCGAGCGAATCCGGGGAACCGCCTCTACATGCCACAGCATACTGCCGCAAAGCGTGAAAACGCTACCAAAATAAACGGGAAAAGTTTAAAAAAACCGTAAAACCGGAGCTTAAAAAAACGTAAAAGACATCATTTTTCTGCGCTGAGTGCTGATAATACGGGGGTTCGGTTACAGGAGGGGGTGCTGAGGGAGGGGCAGAGTAATGGAGTTGATGGTTAGCTCGGGCGGGTAGGGTGGAGCGGTTAACGAAAGCAGACATGGTTGCTTGGAACAGGTGGATTAATGGAGTGAGACGCTTAGCGCGGGCGGGCGTGTGGGGGGAGGCGGAACGGTTGGCGGGGTGGAGTAATGGAGTGGGGCTGCTGGAAGAGACTAATTAATCTGCCGAGTGGAGCTTCAGTCAAGTCCCGTGAAGCCCAGTGAAGTCCCGTGAAGCCCAGTGAAGTTTAGTGGAACCCAGAGAACTCCTCACAGCTCCCACCAAACGTTGAGCATGGCCTCCCCGTTAGCAGTCGAAGCTCCCACCAAACATTGAGCAAAGGCCTCCCCGTTAGCAGTCGAAGCTCCCACCAAACGTTGAGCAAAGGCCCTCTCCAGTGGAGGAGTGCACCAATTGCACTCACCAAGCAGCGAACCCGCGGTCTATCATGCATTTTCCATCCAAAAAAGACAAACACAAACAGGGATACTCCACCGCATGGCGCGGCGCTAAGTATCCCTGAAGCTTCATTGATATTTCAGACAACTATTCCTGCTGCTGCAAAATATGGTTCATCCGCCACTTGGACGGCGTAACGCCGTAGCGCTTCTTGAACTGGGTGGTGAAGTAGGTGCTGCTGTTATAGCCCACCTGCTCGGCAATTTCGCGGATGTCCAGCGACAGGTCGCCCACGAGCAGCTTCTGCGCCTGCTCCAGCCGCTGCAGATTGACCAGGTCGGGGAAGCTGCTGCCGGTCTCGTCGGCGATCAGGCGGCTCAGATAGGCCGGGCTGATCGCCAGCTTCTCGGCCAAGGCATTCAGAGACAGCTTCGGATCATTGTAATGCTGGCTGATATATTGAACGGCTTCCCCGGCCAGGCTGCGGGTCTGCAGCGTGTCCATATGCACCAGCCGTTCGCGGGCTGAATAACAGCAGTCCTCCAGCCAGCCGCGCAGTTCATTGTAGCTCTCCATCCGCCAGATTTGCTGGTAACAATCTACGAAGCCGGAATCGCGGGTGTCCGCTTTCACCTCTGCGGTCCGGCCCAGTTCAAAGGCCAGCTTCGCCAGCAGCACGGTAGCGGATTCCGCACGGTAGCTGCAGGCGACCGCGAGCAGCCGTTCTACCGCCTGCCGGATATGGTCGCTCTGATCCTGCTGCCTTACCGCCTGCAGCACCGGTTCCATGGTGCTGCCCTGTACCGGGCTGCTGTTGAGGTGAATGATATCGTCGGCAAAGATCACGGAGCGATGCTCATGGAACTTTACATAACGCTGGCATTCGGAAGCTTCATCGTATTTCTGCTTGAGCAGCGCAGCATCGTCCGTCAGCCCGCTGATGCCCAGGGCATAGTGCAGCCCGGAGGCGGCGGAGGCAAGCTCAAGCTGATCCCACCGGCTGCGGAACAGCGCGTAATCGTCGAAGCAGCCAGGCTGCAGCTCGCTGACAATGAGCACTGCCGCATGCTGATGCGGCCGGAACGTGCGGATATCCGCCCATTCCGCGAAGCCAAGATGCAGGCTCTCCAGGAATGCCTCGCAGGCTGTACTCAAATCACCGGCTTCGCCCCGGGCATGCATGGACAGCACGCAGACACAGTAGGAGCCGCCCGCTACATTCAGATGGACAGGCTCGCCGCTCTGATCGGGAATGCCGCCGGGAGCCTGCAGCCAGCGCATCAGGGCGCTGTCGTTGTTCTCCTTCCGGAGCTGTGCCAGCCGCGCCCCAATGGTCTCCAGCTCCTGGCTGACCGCGTTGTAATCGCTGCCCTTCAGCGCATTTTCGTTGCCTGACATATGTACGATGTTGCCGAAAATCCGTCCGATCGGCTGATAAATCCGCCGGGAGATCAAATAAGCGGTTGCGGCAGCGGCAGCCGTCAGCCCCAGACAGAGCGCTATCATCAGGTTGCGGGCACTGGAGATGTCGCGGATGCTGTCTTTGTAGGGAGTCTCCGAGACGAACCACAAGTCGTCCCTGGCGGAATGCACATAGGTGATGAGCTGCGGTTCACCGCTCCCTTGGGAGATGAAGGAGCCCTGCATCTCACCCGAGGCCACAATCTGCTCCATCATATCCGTCTCTACCGCACCGCCGCCCGGACTGTGCATCAGCACCGCTCCATCCTCGCCAAGTACCTTATAACGTGTGGATTCGCTGTCTTCCTGCGAGAAGAGATTATTTTGCAGCTTGGACAGGTTGACGGTAATCGCCACCGCCCCGTAATAAGCACTGTCCTCAAAAGCGCGGTCATTATAGAACACAGTCATTAATGTAACAGGACTGCCGTTATTCGTGGTGGCCTGCCAGAGGAACGGAGATTCCACAATGCGGCTATCCTGGACCCGCAGGGACAGCTCTTCCTTGGAAGCAGGACTCAGCGGCATATTTTCGAACATGGCTACGGGCTTGTCGATGCCGAAGATATATGCGTTCTCCAGATAGGGATTGACCACCAGCGCGCCGCGGATCTGGCTAAGGGCACTGTACAGCTGGTCGCTCCAGCCGGTATCCCCGCTCATCATCAGTGCATTGATATTGGGGTTGGCGTAGAAGTCCATGGTGTAGTTCTGGACAATATCTTTATAATTCATAAAAACGGTTTCAGTATTGAGCAGCACGCTCTGATTGGCTTTATTAACATTATTAATCGTAATATTCCGGTACCAGAAAAAGATCGCAACGGCCAGCACCAGTATGCTGCACACTGCAATCATGGTCAAACTCAGAAAAAAGCGGGTGTACAGCTTCTTGTTCTTTCTCATGGTGATCGCCCCTTCACAACAATCCTACTACACCTATTCTAGAGCGGCAAGGTAAACACTGACAAGCACCTAAATTACGCCAATAGAGCATGAAAGTATAAAAAACAATAAATCGAACATGAAAAATACAAGAAAGTTACATTTGTACGAACTATAATTGGTGGTGCTTACATATCAGCCGCGTCATTCGCGCCCAAGGAGGCTACACATTTTGAGAACATTCCGCAATCCCATTCTGCCCGGCTTCTACCCCGATCCGTCCGCGATCCGCGTCGGTGAAGATTACTATTTGGTCACTTCGAGCTTTGAATTCTTCCCCGGTGTACCGATCTTCCACAGTAAAGATCTGGTGAACTGGCGCCAGCTGGGCCATATCCTGGACCGGCCATTCCAGCTTAATCTCGATGGAACACTTCCTTCCATGGGTATCTGGGCCCCGACGCTCCGTTACCATGACGGCGTATTCTATATGATTACTACCTTTGTCGACAACAACAAAGACACGCATAATTTCTATGTAACAGCAACCGATCCGGCCGGAGAATGGTCCGACCCGGTCTGGCTGGAGGATGCGCCGGGCATCGACCCTTCGCTCTTCTTCGATGAAGACGGCAAGGTCTATTACACCGGGAACCGCGTTCCTCCGGAAGGCCAGGATTATCCGAAGCATATGGATATCTGGCTGCAGGAAATCGACCTGCAGTCAGGCAAGCTGGTCGGCGAGAAGCTCAGCATCTGGCAGGGCGCCCTCAAGGTGGGCCATGCCCAGGAAGGGCCGCATGTCTATAAGATCGGCGACTGGTATTATGTACTGATTGCCGAGGGCGGCACCGGCCATACGCATGCGATTACCATCGCCCGCAGCAGAAACGTAGCCGGACCCTACGAGGGCCATAAATCGAATCCGATTCTGACCCACCGCCATCTGGGCCGGGACTACCCGATTGTGAACGTAGGCCACGGGGAACTGGTGGAGACCCAGCATGGTGACTGGTGGATGTTCTGCCTTGCTTCACGGACCAGAGGCGGCTATTACCGCAACCTCGGCCGCGAGACCTTCCTTACGCCTGTGAAGTGGGAGAATGAATGGCCGGTGGTCAATCCGGGCAAAGGTGTGCTTGAGTTCGAGTCGCCCGCTCCCGACCTGCCGGAGACAACCTGGCTGCAGCTGCCTGCCCGCGATGAGTTCGACGGCCCGGCATTATCGCTGGCCTGGAACTTCCTGCGGACGCCGCGCAGTGAATTCTGGAGCCTGAGCGAGCAGCCGGGAAGCCTGCGGCTGCACCTGAGACCGGAGCGGCTGACCGATATCGCCAATCCTTCGCTGGTCGCAAGGCGCCAGCAGCATCTCAGCTTCCGCGCGGCGGCCGATATGGTCTTCACACCTGCCGGCGATGGCGAAGTGGCCGGCGTCGTCCTGTTCCAGAATGCGGACAATCATTTCCGCCTGGAGCTTGGGCTGCTGGAAGGCGAGTCCACATTGTCGCTGTCGATCCGCAGCCGCGGCGATGAGCAGGTGCTTGCGGCCATCCCATGGACGAAAGGCCATATTCAGTTCAAGGTCGAAGCCCAGGGACAGGAGTACAGCTTCTACTACAGGGAGAATGAAAGCAGCAAATGGACGGGGCTGTACGCAAATGCCGACGGCCGTGTACTCAGTACCGATCTGGCCGGCGGGTTCACCGGAGCTTACATCGGTCTGTATGCCAGCTCGCAGGGCGCAGACAGCGGCAATCATGCCGACTTCGACTGGTTCAGCTATGAAGGACTGGAATAGGAGGAGCTGAAGGAATGGACACAAATCTGCAAACCGATAAGTATCCGGTGCCCGAACTGCCGCAGATTCCCGGACTCACGGTGAACGTGACGGATTACGGCGCATCCGGAGACGGAATGTCGCTATGCACAGCGGCCATTCAAGCGGCAATTGATGCCTGTGCCGGGGACGGCGGCGGCAGAGTGGTTATTCCGGCGGGCATTTGGAGCACCGGGCCGCTCACACTGCGCAGCCGGATCAACCTGCATCTGGAACGCGGAGCGCTGGTGCAATTCGACCCGGATTACCGGCTCTACCCGCTGGTTACTTCCCATTATGAGGGCAACTCCGGCTGGCGCTGCCAGGCGCCGCTGGACGGGGACCGGCTGAGTGATGTGGCGATTACCGGCGAGGGAATCTTCGACGGCGGCGGTGAGGGGTGGCGACCGGTCAAGCGCTTCAAAATGACCGCGCAGCAGTGGAGAGCGCTGACGGATTCCGGCGGCGCGCTGGATGAGCCCGGCGAGATCTGGTGGCCGAGCCGTGAAGCGCTGGAGGGTGAGGCAGTCTGCAAAGCACTGCGCGCCAAGGGGGAGATCTCGGCGGAGGCCTATCTGCCGGCCCGGGCGTACCTCCGCCCGGCGCTGCTCAGCCTGCGGCACTGTGTCCGTGTGCTGCTGGAAGGGCCGACCTTCCAGAACTCGCCGGCATGGTGTCTGCACCCGCTCGGCTGTGAGGAGGTTACGATCCGCAAGGTTCAGGTCCGCAACCCCTGGTATTCACAGAACGGGGACGGGCTGGATCTGGAATCCTGCACGAACGCGCTGGTCGAATTCAGTACCTTTGATGTCGGCGACGACGCAATCTGTCTGAAATCGGGCAAGGATGAGGAAGGCCGGAGAATGGGGCTGCCGTGCCAGTATATTACGGTCCGGCATTGCACAGTGTATCACGGCCATGGCGGCGTAGTCATCGGCAGTGAAATGTCCGGCGGCGTCCGTGCCGTGCGGGTCAGCGATTGCGTGTTCAACGGCACGGATATCGGCCTGCGCTTCAAGAGCACGCGCGGCCGGGGAGGCGTGGTGGAGGATATTGTGATGGAGAACATCCTGATGAAGGATATTGTCCATGAAGGGGTATCCTTCCACCTGTTCTATGCAGGCGTGGAAGGCTCGGAAGGAAATGATGACGAGGTGTATCCGGTAACGGAGGAGACGCCGTGCTTCCGGGACATTACCCTGAAGAATATCGTCTGCAGCGGAGCCGCAACGGCACTGCTCGTCAACGGGCTGCCGGAAATGCCGCTGGCGAATCTGACCGTTGACGGGCTCCGTGCTGCGGCCCGCCGCGGAATTATTCTGCGGCATGCCGATGGCATCCTGCTGAACGATGTTGAGCTTCAAGCACAGGCGATGCCGCCGGTAGAGACCCGTCACTGCCGCAACGTCACGATTACGAACTCGGGAGCGCTGGCGGCTTCCGGGCAATAAACCGCCCGGTTCATTCCTCCGCCCGGGCCGGAGGCAGGGATTTCGCCTGCTTCCGGTACTGGAGCGGAGTAATGCCGGTTGCTTTCTTGAAGGTCTTGTTGAAATGCGAAAGATGCTCGAAGCCGACGGCGGAAGCGATCTCCTGAATCTTCGCCGCCGAGCCGGCCAGCAGGCGTTCCGCCTCTCTGACCCGGATATGGACGATATATTCACGGAAGTGGAAGCCGGTCAGCCGGTGGAACACGCGGCTCAGGTAAGACGGGCTGATGAAGAAATGGCCGGCCGTCTCTTCCAGCGTCAAGCCTTCACGGTAATGCTCGCGGATGTAGGTGGCTACATCCGTCACCAGATGATGCAGCGGATGCTTCGGTGCTCCGCCTTGCTGCAGGCCCTCCGAGCGCTGCAGGAGGATCATCAGCTCGGTGAAGAGGGCAACGGTGCAGGCCTCGTGATAAGGTCTGGCGGCGCGGCATTCCTCCAGCATGCGGCTTAACAGCTGCTGCGCTTCATCTTGCTCGCGCAGCGTCAGCCGGAACAAGCGGTAGCCGCGCCGGTGGAACCAGAGCGGTTCATCCCGCAGCGGCGGCGGCAGGAGCAGCGGATCATAGTTAATGAGAATCCGCTCGAACTCGGCGATCTCCGAGCTGGCCGTCGCATGCAGCTGCCGGGAAGGAATAAGGATCAGCTCGCCTTTGTGGACCGTCACGACGCGGTCGTCCACGAAGTAGACCCGCTCACCTTCGCACAGGTAATACAGCTCCATCAGCTCATGGCTGTGCGGGCGCGGCATGGCGGTGATTCCCTTGCGTTTCATATGCTGGATGCTGAACCGTCCGTCCTCCAGATAATATTTGGGGTTAGGACTGCTTATGCTGGACATAAATTTAGTACCTCTTCTCCTAGAGACAATTGATATTATTATAGAATAAACTCAGGCAGACAGGAAAGGAGCCCATAAATGATGCTGATTACAGTTTCCAAAAAAGAGCACGAAGGCTACAGCAGCCTGCAGAAAGCGCTGGATTCCATTCCGCAAGGAGAGCAGACCCCGGTGACCATCCGGATCAGGCCGGGAGTCTACGAGGAGAAAGTTACGGTTCAGGCGGATGCCCCGCCGATTCTGCTGCTTGGCGATGATGCGGCCACGACCATCATCAGCTGGTCGGACAATGCCCACACGCTGGGTCCGGACGGGCAACCGCTCGGAACCTTCCGTTCCGGAACATTGAATGTGTTCGCCGAGCATTTTACGGCGGAGAATGTAACGATCCGGAACGCCTCGGGTCCCGGAACAGGGCAGGCGGTAGCCGCATTTGTCGATGCCGGATACGCCGTGTTCCGCCGCGTACGGCTGCTTGGCGACCAGGATACGCTTTATACGGGCAAAGGCAAGCACTATTATAACGACTGCTATATCGAAGGGGATGTCGACTATATCTTTGGCCCGGCAACTGCGGTGTTCGACCGCTGTCAGCTGCACAACAAGCGCTCCAGGGGATATATTACTGCCGCATCTACGCCGGAAGGCACGCCTTACGGATACGTGTTCCTGGATTGTAGAATTACCAGCGAAGAAGGCTCCGGTGAGATATTTCTTGGCCGGCCGTGGCGTCCTTATGCCCATGTTGCCTTTATCCGCACGGTAATCGACGGTTCGATTCTTGCGGAGGGCTGGCATAATTGGGGGCAGCCGGACCGCGAGACGACGAGCCGGTATGAGGAGTTCGGCAGCAGCGGGCCCGGAGCCGCTCCGGAAGCCCGGGTGCCATGGTCACGCCAGCTGACGGCGGAGGAAGCTGCGGACTACCGGGTTATCAAGGTGCTGGACGGCTGGCATCCCGAGGGCTACTGAGGGAGCAGACGTAACCGCATACTTGCTACATAAGGAGGCAATAACGTGGGTTCTTTGGAACAATACATGAGCCGTCTGACAGGCGGGGTGACGCACCGGTCAGCCTTTCAGACAGAGACTTCATTCACGAAATGGCGGGCTGAACTCGTGGCCCGCTTCACCGAACGGCTTGGCGGATTTCCGGCAGTCCCACCCGCTACTCAGGTGAAGCTGCTGGAGCGGACGGAATGTGACGGCTACCGCCGTGAACGCCTAGAGATCACCACCTATGATGGGCTGCGGATGCCGCTGTATCTGCTGCTTCCACAGCAGCCGCTGCTGTCTCCTGCGCCTGCCGTGCTGGCCATCCATGGCCATGGCTACGGCAGCCGGGAGATCGTCGGGCTGGAGCCGGATGGGGCGGAGCGGCGGGGTGAGCCGGGGCTGCACAAGGATTTTGCCGTCTCGCTTGTCCGGCAGGGCTTCGTGGTCGCTGCTCCCGAAGTGCTCGGCTTCGGTGACCGGCGGCTGCAGGAGGATCTCGCAGCAGGCGAACCCGGGAGGAATTCCTGCTTCCGGCTGTCCTCCGCCTTGCTGATGGCCGGGCAGACGATGGCCGGCTACCGGATCTATGAAACGATGCGCACGCTGGATTACCTGCTGACGCGCGAAGAGGTCGATGGCGGAAGAATCGGCATTATGGGCATCTCGGGCGGCGGACTCGTTGCGGGATTCGCCGCCGCGCTGGATGAGCGCATCGCCTGCGCGGTTGTCAGCGGCTATGCCAATACGTTTGCGGCCAGCATTCTCGCGCGGAACCACTGCCTGGACAATTATATTCCCGGCATATTGCTGGAAGCGGAAATGCCGGATTTGCTCGGATTGATCGCGCCGCGCGGCCTGTTCCTGGAAGCGGGCGCCAACGACCATTTATTTGGTCCGGCCGGGGTGCGTGAAGCGCTGGAGCGGCTTGAGCAGATCTACAGTGCGGCGGGGCAGCCGGGGGGAGTCGAGGCCGACTTCTTCGAAGGCGGACATGAAATACACGGCGGACCGGCGTTTGCCTGGCTGCGGCAGCAATTGGCCGCAGAGGCTGGCGGTACCGGGCATTGGCGTGACTAAAGAGGAGGTACATCAACATGACCGCAACGGAAACGACAGGGGCAGCAACGAAGGGCGCAGATATCGCCCGTAGAATTGCGGATGCAGTTCTTTCCCAGTGCAACGAACAGGGGGTGCATCCATGGATCATGCAGCGCTGGGCTTACGTTCCAGGCATGCTGCTGCTGGCGATGTCCCGGGCCGGGGAGCAGCTAGGCAATCCGGACTACTCGGCTTTCATGCAGCGGCATATGGAAGCATTCATCGGAGAAGACGGAACCATCCGCTCCTACCGGCTGGAGGAATATAATCTCGATCAGATTAACCAGGGCAAGAATCTGTTTCCGCTTTACCACGCAACGGGAGAACAGCGTTATGCGGAAGCGGCCCATTTGCTGGCGGCCCAGCTGATCTCCCATCCCCGCACCTCGGAAGGCGGCTTCTGGCACAAGAAGGTCTATCCGTTCCAGATGTGGCTGGACGGCCTGTATATGGCTTCACCGTTCCTGGCGGAATACGGCAAGGTCTTTCAGCGTCCTGAGCTGATCGATGAGGCGGCCCATCAGCTGCTGCTGATTGAGCGCATGACCCGTGATCCGCGCACCGGCCTGCTGTACCACGGCTGGGATGAGTCGAAGGAGCAGGAGTGGGCCGATTCACTGACCGGACTTTCAGCTCATTTCTGGAGCCGGGCGATGGGCTGGTATGCGATGGCGGCAGTGGATTGCCTGGAGCATTTCCCGGTTACACATCCGAAGCGGGGAACGGTGATCGGCATATTCCAGCGGATGATGGGGGCACTTGTCAAAGTCCAGGACGAGTGCACCGGACTATGGTACCAGGTGCTCGATCAGGCCGGACGAAAGGGGAATTATCCCGAAGCCTCCGGCTCCTGCATGTTCGTCTATGCAATGGCGAAGGGGCTGAGGCTCGGTTATCTGGAGCCGTCCTTCCGGGAGGCGATGTGGAAAGGGTATGACGGGATTCTGCAGCATCTGGTGACCGAGGATGACAAAGGTGTCCATTTAAACAGCATTTGCCACGGGGCCGGATTGAGCATCGACCGCAACGGCTCCTATGATTATTATATTTCCGAAGCGGTGGTAAGCGATGCGCCGATGGGGCTTGCCCCGCTGCTCATGGCCCTGCTGGAGGCGGAGAAGTGCAGTAATGGTCAATAATCCGCAGACCGGTGCCGGCCGCCTGTATAGGTTCAATTTTGCCGCCAGTCCGAAAGACGGCTATATTTCTGTTCCCTACAACGAAATGAACGGCGCAGCGCTATATGATCCCGGGAACGGCTTCGGCTTCGTCGACTATACGCTGGCACTGCCTCCGCGTAGGGTTCATACCTTGGAGATCGTAAAGGAAGCTGCCGGATTCACCATTGCAGAGAGGGCAACGGAAGAGGATGACAGCCCAAAGAACGATCATTACAACCGTTTCGGCATGGCCTTCCGGGTCAAAGCCCCGCCGGGCGCCTACCGGGTAGAGGTTAGGCTGACCCCGGACTCGGGTGAAGCGGCAATTGCTGTGTCAGGCATGAATATGGCGCAATTGCAGGCCACCTCACACTGGGATGCGGCCAAGCTGGTGCCGAACCGCACGCAGGTGAAGCACAGTCTGCAGTGCTGGAGCTATGATTACGTGAACGGGCGGGAACATCTGGATGTCGAGATTGAGCCTGCCGCGCCGGGAGAGAAGGTAGGCGTCGCCGAAATCGTCCTGGCCCCGCTGCCGTCCAAGCCCCGCCTGCCGCAGAGTCTGCCGACGATCTTCACCCTGGGAGATTCCACGGTGAAATCGTATGTTTTTGCCGAAGCGCCGATGAGCGGATGGGGGCAGGTGCTGCCGAATCTGTTCGATTTAAACAAGGTGAACGTCGTTAATTATGCCATGGGCGGACGCTCATTCAAGAGCGCTTACAACGAAGGGCGTCTGAACGACATTCTAATGACCGGGTGTATCGGAGATTACCTGCTGATCCAGTTCGGCCATAATGATGAATCAGAGGATGAAGCGCGCCGGTTCGGCCGGGGAGCGACCGAGGAGATGTACCGCAGCTATTTCGAAGATGCCTACCTGCCTGCTATCCGGGCAAGAGGTCTGGTCCCTGTACTGGTAACGCCTATGTCCAGAGTAGACGGCGGTGCGCAGGAAGGGCATGGCTACACCGATTCTTTCTGTATCCGGCGTTTTCCGCAGATCATGCGGGAGCTGGCCCTGCAGCACGGGATAACGCTGATTGACCTGAACCGGGGCAGCGTTGAATATTACAATGAAATCGGCGCGGAGGCGACGACTGCCATCTTCATGTCGATCGAAGCCGGAGAGACGCCGGGCAAGACCAACGACGGCAGCTACGCGGGAGGACATCCGTCCCGCAAGAATGACGGCACCCATTTCAAGGAAAGCCTGTCCAAGCAGTTCGCAAGGATGATTGTCTCCAGTTTCGCTGCCCTGGCGGTGAAAGGTGATCCTGTGGCGGCTGAAATTTCCGGCTTCCTGAAGCCGGCTGTGCGTGAAGCGACTATATCAAACAACTGGTCGGGCGTGTATCCCGAAATTGCCGTGGATACCATAGCCGGTCCGGATGCTTATTACCGCAACCAGATTGAGAAGCTGCTGCAGCTGGGAGTGCTGGAATATGATGCGGCAGGCCGCTTTCATCCCGGAAACCCCATTTCCGGTGCGGAATTTGCCGCCGCACTGGCCGGGGTTATGGGTCTGGGAACCGGAGTACTCGAACAGTATATGAATTCCGCTGCTCTCACCAGAGAGACAATGGGCGCGATGCTGCTTGACGCCTATGAGGCACGGTTCGCGGAGAAACCGCGCTATATGACCGACTACAACGGTGATGCCACCGGCCCGGATGATCCCGGATATGATCCTTTCCTGGCACCCGGCGACCGGGGCATCATGTATTATCCGCTGGTGTCTTATGCGCAGTTGACCGATACCGGATCGGTTGCGCCGGAGCTGGCAACGAAGCTCAAGCGGGCGTATGAACTGGGGCTGCTGCGTGCAGAACGGGGAATCCGGCGCGGCGAGCTGTCCATTTCGAGCGGACTCGAACCTAAGCGGACAGTGACCCGCGGGCGGGCTGCCAAAGCTCTGTACTATATGTGGGTACTAGTTCACCCTGTCGATATGGAGAACCATTTGGTCTGATTATTTTATTTGCACCATAAGCGTTGTGTTAGTACCTTGACCAAGCCAAATCTAATGGTGGTATACGCCTACATCTCTTTCCTGTGAACAGTCCGACCAACAGCACAGTCTGGCTGATCATTCCTAATTGTAGGCCAAAAACCGACCACATCGTCTTGCCGTAGAGGAAAACAGACCCATTGTAGTCGAAAAACCGACCACAGTGGGCTGCAGTGAAGGTAAACAGGGCAAACGTAGGCGAAAAATCGACCACATCGTCTTGCCGTAGAGGAAAACAGACCCATTGTAGTCGAAAAACCGACCACAATGGGCTGAAATGAAGGTAAACAGGACAAACGTAGGCGAAATATCGACCACATTGTCTTGCCGTGGAGGAGAACAGATCAATTATAGTCTAAAAACCGACCACAACGGGCTTCAGCGAAGGTAGACAGAGCAAACGTAGGCGAAAAATCGACCATAATCCACAAACCAAGCTCACCTAACGAAAGGTAGGACAGTACACCTAGAAGTTTTCATGTCAACCCTTTTGCAGGGATTCACTGTATGAAACGTTTACTCCTGGCGTTGTGCTGTCCTTAGCGAAGCGGCTGGAAATTCATCACACCAGCAAGGGGAATTAAAGCACATATACCCAGAAATATGAATTGCTCAAGGCACCAGGCCTGATCCCAGCCGGTTCATCCAGGTGTATCGGGCCATTGCTGCTTTTTGAAGAGACAGACAACTGCACTGGGCGAACCTGCTGCTGCGGCTACTTTTGCCGGAAAGAAGAGGCTTTTGCTTGACCTGAATAACTGTAAGGCTTTTAATATGCATTAATGTTAAAATATGTGATTCTCTCTATTGACAAGGCTTAAGCGGCTATGACACAATTTATGACAATTACACCTCCTACATGACAAGGCGATAGGCATCCCGTTTCGTTAATATTATTAGCGGCCAGGGTTGTCTATTTTTTTCGCCAACAAGAAATGTAAGCGGTTTATACTGAGCATCGCATAAAGGGGGAGCCGCCTATTTAACAAGACGGGTAATATCCGATTGACGATAGCAATAACCGGAGCGGGAAATGCCGTTACACTCCGCATAGGCACCGTCATCGAAGGCAAGGGCGCAGCATACTCTAAAGTAATTCGAATCTTGGTGCCCGGAAAGGAGGGGATACATAAGATTATGGAAGCGGAAGCATTGCTGAACCGATTAAACGAGGAGCACTCCCTAACTGCCGGGGAACTGGTCACGCTGCTCCGGGAGCTGACCCCGGGACTGAAGAAGAGACTGTTCCGGCTGGCTGACGAGAAGCGCAAGAAATATTACGGCACCGGCGTCTATGTACGCGGGCTGATTGAATTCTCCAGCTTCTGCAAGCAGAACTGCAAATACTGCGGCCTGCGCCGGGGCAATGTCAAGGCAGAACGCTACCGGCTGACGGAGAAGGAGATTGTGGATTGTGCGGCTGAAGGCTACAAGCTCGGCTACCGGTCGTTTGTCCTGCAGAGCGGCGAGGACTTCGGCTTTACCGAGGAGCTGATGATCAGTATTGTCCGGCGGCTGAAGGCACGGTTTCCGGATGCGGCGGTTACGCTGTCAATCGGCGAGCGGAGCGAGGCTTTTTACAGGGCGCTCTACAATGCGGGGGCGGAACGGTTTCTACTGCGACATGAAGCGGCATCCCGTCCGCTGTATGAATCCCTGCATCCCGGCATGTCCTACGAGAACCGCATGCGTTCGCTGTTTCTGCTCAAGGAGATCGGTTATCAGATCGGGGCCGGATTTATGGTGGGTCTTCCGGGACAGAGCTATTGGCACCTGGCCGAGGATCTGCTGTTCCTTAAGGAGCTTCAACCGGAAATGATCGGCATCGGCCCGTTCATCCCGCATAGTTCAACCCCGCTCAAGCATGCGGTTGGCGGGACGGTCGATGAGACGCTGGTGATGATTGCCGTCGCCAGGCTGATGGTTCCAAAGGCTTTGATGCCGGCAACTACTGCGATGGGCAGTCTGGATCCGGCAGGCAGGGAGAAGGCGCTGTCCGTCGGCGCCAATGTGGTGATGCCCAATCTGTCACCGCTGCGGGTACGCGAGAAATACGCCCTCTATGAGAACAAAATTTGCACCGGCGACGATGGACCGCAATGCCGCAGCTGCATTGAAATGCGCATTGCCGCCTCGGGGTATGAGCTTGCGCTGGGCCGGGGCGATCATTACAGCTACAGCAGGTCGTTGTAACCAAGATTGAGGTAGCACAGATATTCTCAATCCATTCTCAGCATACAAGTGAAAATATTCACGTAATATGATGATTAGACCTGTTATGAGAATTTATCATGCAATAATTCTGATGCTGAAGTTACATTCAGATCCATCAATTCAAGGGAGGAAACCCTATGTCTACTTTACCAAAGCATAATGCGCTCGGTTTCTTCGAGATCCGGCTGGAGTCCATCGGCGGCCTCGGAGCGAATCTGGCCGGCAAAATGCTCGCCGAGACCGGAGCGATCGAGCTCGGGCTGAACGCGGCCAACTTCTCGTCTTACGGCTCGGAGAAGAAAGGGACGCCTGTCAAGACCTTTGTGCGGTTCTGCGAGCCGGAGATCGAGATCCGCGACCACAGCCCGATTGAGGAGCCGCATGTCGTGGCGGTGTTCCATGAAGCCCTGTACAAGACGGTCAACGTGGTCAGCGGCCTGCCGCTGGACGGTGTTGTGCTGATTAACACCACCCGCGATTTCGACGAGGTGCGTGCCGATCTCAAGCTGGAGTACGGAACGATTGCACTGGTGGACGCCATGGGCATCGCCGTGGAGGAGAAGACCAAGGTCAATACCTCCATGCTCGGAGCGCTGTTCCGGATCTGTGATTTCCTCGATCCCGAAGCGATGCGCACCGTCATCCGCAGAACGTTCGAGAAGAAATATCCGCATCTGGTGGAGCCCAACCTGCGCACTTTTGACCGCGGCTACAACGAAGTGAAGTTCAAGACCTATGAAGCTCCTGAGGGTACGGTAGCCAGACCGTTCAAGCGTGCACAATCCCTTCTTGGCTATCAGACGCAGCTGCCTGGAGGGCTTATTGCGGCCCAGGCCAACAGTATCCTCAAGGACCTGAGCGGCTCGCGGGCCGGGATGATACCGGTATTCGATGCGGAGACATGCATCAGCTGTGCGGCCTGCGACAATGTATGCCCGGATTACTGCTTCGTGTGGGAGCCGGCCGAGGACAAGCGGGGCAGAGTGCAGCAGTTCCTGCGCGGGATCGATTACCAGTACTGTAAAGGCTGCCTGAAATGTATCGAGGCCTGTCCGACAGACGCGCTGAAGAGTGCCCGCGAGGAAGTCGGCTATGCCGAACAGCACCGCGTGGCCCAAGTATTCGTATAGCGAAAGGGTGGAGACAAACAATGGCAATCAGTGAAAATGAATTGACCAAGGCGTTGCCTGCCGAGCAGGTCACCTATTTTGAATCAGGCAATGAAATGGCGGCTACGGCGGCCGCACAGATCAATTATCATATCATGGGCTATTTCCCGATTACGCCGTCCACGGAGGTCGCCCAGTATCTCGACCAGATGAAGGCGCGCGGACAGCATGACATCCAGCTGATCGCCGCCGATGGCGAACACGGCTCCGCCGGCATCTGCTACGGTGCGGCGCTGGCCGGCGCACGTGTTGTCAACGCTACCAGTTCCCAAGGCTTCCTGTATATGCTGGAGCAGCTGCCGACCCAATCGGGCACACGGTTCCCGATGGTGCTGAACCTTGTAACCCGGGCTGTGAGCGGACCGCTTGATATCCGCGGCGACCACTCCGACCTCTACTATGCCCTGAATACCGGCTGGGTCATTCTGACGGCCAGTACGCCGCAGGCTGTATACGACATGAACATTATCGCGCTTAAGGTGGCGGAGCATTCCAAAGTGCGCCTGCCGGTCATCGTGGCCTATGACGGTTTCTTCACCTCGCATCAGAAGCGTAAGGTACAGTACTTTAAGGACAATGAGGCCGTCCGCAATTTCGTCGGTCCGAACCCGAATCCGGGCTATCCAAATATTTCCGATCCTGCGCACCCGGTGACTATCGGGGCCCATATGGGCGGCGACGATCTGATGAACAATCATTATCAGCTCTCTGAAGCGCTGTATGCAGCGGAAGATGTGTATGAGGAAATTGCCAAGGAATACGCGCTCCTGTCGGGCCGTGAATACAAGGTACTGGACCTGTACCGCATGGAGGATGCGGAAGTTGCAGTCTTCCTGCTCAACTCGGCGGCGGAATCCGCCAAGGATACCGTGGACGCCCTGCGGGCGAAGGGAATCAAGGCGGGCCTGATCCGGCCGAATGTGATCCGCCCGTTCCCCGGAGAGCAGCTGCGTGAGGCGCTGAAGAACGTCAAAGCGCTTCTGGTCGGCGAACGCGCCGATTCCTACGGGGCCGAAGGCGGCAACCTGACGCATGAGATCCGTTCCGCACTGCAGGTGGACCCGGAGAACGAGACCATCGTGCTGTCGCGGGTATTCGGTCTCGGAGGCAAGGACTTCTATGCGGACGACGCGCTCGCGTTCTTCCAGCTGGCCATCGACGCCGCCGAACTGGGCTATGCCGCCAAGCCGTTCGATTACCACGGGTACTATCCCGGAGAAGAGAAGAATATGCTGCAGCCGGTGATTGAGCCGCCGCACGGCGACGCTTTCAAGACCGGGCTGATTCAGGTGACCCAGAACGAGGATACCGGCCTCCTGAAGGTCAAGCTGCCGCCGCTGCGCCAGCTGACCGCCAAGCCGCACCGCCTCGCCCCCGGGCATGGCGCATGTCCCGGCTGCGGCGCATTGTCGGCACTGGAGCTGTTCTTCAAGGGCATTGAAGGCGATATGGTGGTGCTGTTCCAGACAGGCTGCGCGTATGTAGTCACCGCCAGCTATCCGTATTCCTCGCACAAGCAGACCTTCGTGCACAACCTGTTCCAGAACGGCGCGGCCACCGTCGCCGGGATGGTCGACGCGTTCTACGAATTGAAGCGGCGCGGCGAGATTGAGGTCTCCGACGATTTGACCTTCGTCATGGTGTCGGGAGACGGCGGTATGGATATCGGCATGGGTGCAACCGTGGGCGCTGCACTGCGCAATCATAAGATGATCATTCTCGAATACGACAATGAAGGTTACATGAACACCGGGTCCCAGTTGTCCTACTCCACACCGATTGGCCATATGACCAGCACCTCCGGCGTCGGCAAGGCCCAGAAGGGCAAGAAGGGACATCACAAGGATACGGCGCAGATTCTGGCGGCCTGCAATATCCCTTATGTGTTCACCGCCGCCGAGTCCAATCCCCAGGACCTGCTGCAAAAAGCGGCCAAGGCCCAGTGGTACGCCAACAATGTCGGCACAGCGTACGGCAAAATCCTGTGCGCCTGCCCGCTCAACTGGAAATCGCCGGATGACAACGGAACAGAGCTGGTCAAAGCAGCGGTCGATTCCTGCTTCTTCCCGCTCTATGAAATTGAACAGGGCATTACCAACCTGACGTATAATCCAGAGCTGAAGAACAAACGCATCCCTGTATCCGACTGGCTCAAGGGCATGGGCAAGACGAAGCATCTGCTCGGCGATGCAGAGCTGCTGCAGGATTTCGAGACGGAAATCGAGCGTCGCTGGTCCCGTCTGAAGCTCAGAAGCGAGAATGCGCTGCTCTAAGCCATCCGGGTCAGCGGGTTGAGTGACGATTCCGCCATTATAACTTGATTGAAGGGAGCTTTAATCATGGAAGAGCAACTCGCCTTCGGCTGTGGTCACACAGCCGAAGCCGAAATTGACGAGAAACTGGAGAAGATCGAGGCGGCCATTGAGCAGTTCCGCACGATCAAAGGCGCGCTTATCCCTGTACTCCATGAGGTGCAGGATGTGTACGGCTACCTGCCGGAGAAGATTCTGCAGATTGTGTCCAGGGCGCTGAATCTGCCGATGAGCGAGATCTACGGGGTGGCTTCGTTCTACCACTTCTTCTCGTTAACCCCCAAGGGCGACAACATTATCCGGGTCTGTATGGGCACCGCTTGCTACATCAAGGGAGCACAGGCGCTGCTTGACCGGTTCAGCACGGAATTAAAGGTTCCGGTTCAGGGAACGACGGAGGATAACAAGTTCACGCTGGAGGCGACCCGCTGCCTGGGGGCTTGCGGCCTCGCTCCGGTGTTGACCATCGGCGAGAAGGTGCATGGACGGCTGGTGCCTAATAATGTGCCGAAGATTTTGAAGGAATATTGATGCTAGGCTTGCGCGGCAGGCGCAATATTATCGGGGGTGTCTACACATGAAGCTGTTAACGGATCTTGATGCAATCCGCACGCTGTCCAAGGGCCTGCTCGACAACCGCAGGATCACCGGGCAAACGCCGGAGTCGATTCAGTTCCGGTCGGTGATGGTCTGCGGCGGCACGGGCTGCACGTCATCGGACTCTAATGCCATAGTCGATGCATTGAACAAGGAAATCGCGAATTTAAGCATCCAGAACAAGGCGGAAGTGGTACGCACCGGCTGCTTCGGCTTGTGTGAGCTGGGGCCGGTTGTCATTGTCTATCCGGAAGGGATCTTCTACAGCCGGGTGGAGGTCAAGGATATTCCGGAAATCGTAGAGCAGCATTTGCTGTACGGAACACCGTTTGAGAAACGGATCTACGAGCAGACCCGGAAGGACGGGGAAATCCTCAATTTCGAGGAGACGGATTTCTACAAGAAGCAGGTGCGTATCGCACTGCGCAATTGCGGTACCATTGATCCGGAGGTTATCGACGAGTACATCGCCAGCGACGGGTATACGGCGCTCGGTAAAGTCATCATGACGATGACTCCCGAGCAGGTGGTAGACACGGTCAAGCGCTCAGGTCTGCGCGGACGGGGCGGCGGCGGCTTCAACACCGGGCTGAAGTGGGAATTCGCGGCCAGGCAGGAGAAGCAGCAGAAATACGTGATCTGCAATGCGGATGAAGGCGATCCCGGGGCGTTTATGGACCGCTCCATCCTCGAAGGCAATCCCCATGCCGTTATTGAGGCGATGGCGATTGCAGGCTATGCAATCGGGGCCAATCAGGGCTTTGTCTATGTGCGGGCAGAGTATCCGATTGCTGTCCAGCGATTAATGAAAGCGCTTGATCAAGCCCGAAAATATGAGCTGCTCGGCGACAACGTGATGGGCACGGGCTTCAAGTTCGATATTGATGTACGGCTCGGCGCGGGAGCCTTTGTCTGCGGGGAAGAGACGGCGCTGATTCATTCCATCGAAGGCTTCCGCGGAATGCCGACGCCCAAGCCGCCGTTCCCGGCAGTGCAGGGGCTGTGGAACGAGCCGACGATCATCAATAATGTCGAGACGCTGGCTAACATTCCGCAGATTGTCCTGAACGGGGCGGAGTGGTATGCCTCCATAGGTACCGAGAAATCGAAGGGGACGAAAGTCTTTGCCCTGGGCGGGAAGGTCGTCAACACCGGACTCGTCGAGGTGCCGATGGGGATCACGCTGCGCGAGGTCATCTTCGAGATCGGCGGAGGCATCCCGAACGGCAAGAAGTTTAAGGCTGTGCAGACCGGCGGACCTTCCGGCGGCTGCCTGACTGAAGAGCATCTCGACTGTACCATCGATTTCGATACACTGACCAGCCTGGGGTCCATGATGGGCTCCGGCGGGATGATCATTATGGATGAGGATACCTGCATGGTTGATGTTGCCCGGTTCTACCTCGATTTCACGCGCGACGAATCCTGCGGCAAATGTACACCCTGCCGGATCGGGACCAAACGGCTGCTGGAGCTGCTCGACAAGATTACCGAGGGCAAAGGCACGCTTGAGGATCTCGATAAGATGGAGAGCCTGTCGCTGCAGATCAAGAACTCGTCGCTGTGCGCGCTCGGCCAGACGGCCCCCAACCCGGTCTTGTCCACGATCAAGTATTTCCGGGATGAATACGTGGCCCATATTACAGAGCAGCAATGCCCGGCAGGCGTGTGCAAATCGCTGATTTCCTATGAAATCGATGCACAGCTGTGCAAGGGCTGCAGCCTCTGTGCCCGCAAATGTCCAAGCGACGCCATCTCGGGCAAGCCGAAGGAGCCGTATGTCATCGAGAAAGCGAGCTGCATCAAATGCGGCGTCTGCTTCGATGTCTGCAAATTCAAAGCCGTAATGATAGTCTGACATTAGGAGTGATCGGGTTGAAGACGATTAATATAACCATCGACGGAATCGATACAGAAATCCCCAAGGGCATGACCGTTCTGGAAGCGGCCCGCGGGCTCGATATTCAAATTCCCACCCTCTGCTATCTGAAAGGCGTCAACCACTCCTCCAGCTGCCGGGTGTGTGTGGTGGAGGTGGGTCCCAGGCTGATCGCCTCCTGTACGCTGATTGCCGAGGAAGGCATGCAGATCCGCACGAATACCAAGAAGGTCCGCGATGCCCGCCGGACTTCGGTGGAGCTGCTGCTGTCCGACCATGAACGCGAATGTCTCAGCTGTTCCCGCGGCGGCAGCTGCGAGCTGCAGTCGGTCTCGAATGACCTTAACATCCGCCAGGTGTCTTATGTCGGAGAGAAATCCAGCCAGGAGAAGGATTATACTTCTCCGGCCATCATCCGGGACGCAGCGAAGTGTATCCTCTGCGGACGTTGTGTAGGGGCCTGCGGGACCCTGCAGACCGTCAACGCCATCGGCTTCGCGAAGCGCGGCTTCGATACGGTGATATCCACGGCGTTCGGCCGTCCGCTGGCGGAATCCACCTGCATCAACTGCGGCCAGTGTATTATGGCCTGTCCCGTCGGTGCACTCGGCGAGCACGAGAATATCACCGATGTCTGGAACGCCATTTCCGATCCGGCCAAAACCGTTGTCGTGCAGACCGCTCCGGCGGTGCGCGTGGCGCTGGGCGAAGAATTCGGACTGCCGATCGGCTCCCGCGTCACCGGCAAGATGGTGGCCGCGCTGCGCAAGCTCGGCTTCGATAAGGTATTCGACACCAATTTCGGGGCCGATCTGACGATTATGGAAGAGGGGACGGAGCTGCTGAACCGGCTTGGCAGCGGACAGAACCTGCCGCTGATGACCTCCTGCTGTCCGGGCTGGGTGAAGTTCGTGGAGCATAACTTCCCGGATATGCTGGATAATCTCTCGACCTGCAAATCGCCGCATGAAATGGAAGGGGCGATGGTGAAATCCTATTTCGCCAAGCAGGAAGGAATCGCGCCGGAGGATATTGTCGTTGTCTCGATTATGCCGTGCACTGCTAAGAAATTCGAAAGCGGCCGCGACGAATTGTCCGGCGGCGGGCTGGCGGATGTCGACTGGGTGCTGACGACCCGGGAGCTGGCGGCCATGATCAAGGAAGCCGGGATTGATTTCGCGAACCTGAAGGATGAAGCCTTCGACAATCCGTTCGGCGAGGCATCTGGCGCCGGCGTCATCTTCGGAGCGACCGGCGGGGTGGCCGAAGCGGCGCTGCGTACCGTGTTCGAGCTGACCTCCGGCAAGGAGCTGGAGACGGTCGAGTATACGGCGGTCCGGGGGATGGAGGGCATCAAGGAGAATGTGATCGAGCTGCCGGGCGGCCAGGAGATCCGCACCGCTGTGGTCCACGGACTCGGCAACGCCCGCAGGCTGATGGAAGCCATAGAACGGGGCGAGAAGAGCTATGATTTCATGGAGGTTATGGCCTGTGCAGGCGGCTGCATTACGGGCGGCGGCCAGCCGATCCATGATGCGAGAACGCTGGAGACGGTCAATATCAAAGCGGAACGGGCCAAAGCCATTTACTCGGAGGATGAAGCGCAGGTGATCCGCAAATCGCATAATAATCCGCAGATTCAGAAGCTGTATGCGGAATTTCTGGGTACCCCCGGCGGCCATAAATCCCATGAGCTGCTGCATACCCATTACCTTGAGCGTTCCAGATTCTGAACAGAAAGTCTATTTTGCCTAAAGTGCACTTGGGAGGTTGACGCCGTGCGGAAGGAATGGGAAGCGGCACATTTTATCGATGATGAGGAAATCCACCGGAGCTTGCGGGAAGCTGCAGTTACAGCCGGGGACCAGGCCTATGTTCAGACATTATTAGCCAAAGCGCAGGAATGCAAGGGGCTGACCCACCGGGAAGCGGCCGTGCTTCTGGAGGTTACCGATCCGGAGGTGCTCGCTGACATCTATACTTCCGCCAGGGCGGTCAAGGAGAAGATTTACGGCAACCGCATTGTACTGTTCGCACCGCTCTATATCAGCAATTACTGCGTCAACAACTGCGAATATTGCGGTTACAAGCATAGCAACAAGGATTTTGAGCGGCGCAGGCTGCAAATGGACGAATTGGCCGAGGAAGTACGGGTGCTTCAGGAGCTGGGACATAAACGGCTGGTGCTGGAGGCGGGGGAAGACCCCGTGCATTGCGGCATTGATTATGTTGTGGAAGCCATCGAGACCATTTATGCGGTCAAGGTAGACAACGGCAGTATCCGGCGGGTGAACGTCAATATTGCCGCTACAACCGTCGAAGATTATCAGAAGCTTCATGATGCCGGAATCGGCACTTATATTTTGTTCCAGGAAACGTACCATAGGCCCACTTATGCGGAGCTGCACCCGCAAGGCCCCAAGAGCGATTATGACTGGCATACCACGGCGATGGACCGGGCCCAGCTGGGCGGTATCGACGATGTCGGCGTAGGCGTACTCTATGGGCTATATGACCACAAGTACGATACGGTCGCTATGCTGATGCATGCAGAGCATCTGGAGGAGCGGTTCGGCGTCGGCCCGCACACCTTGTCTGTTCCAAGATTGCGGGAAGCAGAAGGTGTTAACTTGAAAACGTATCCATACCTCGTGGATGATGCGGAATTCAAGAAGCTGGTCGCCGTACTAAGGCTGGCCGTACCGTATGCAGGGATGATTCTGTCCACCCGCGAGGAGCCGGTGTTCCGCGACGAGATCATCAAGCTGGGCATATCACAGATCAGTGCAGGCTCCAGCACCGGTGTCGGCGGATATATGGAAGCGAAGAAGGGGAGTGCCGAGCGCTCCAGGGAAAAGCCCCAGTTCGAGGTCAGCGACCACCGTTCGCCGGAGGAGATCATCTTCAGTCTGTGCCGGGACGGGTATGTGCCGAGCTATTGCACTGCCTGTTACCGCGAGGGCCGAACCGGAGACCGCTTCATGCGGTTAGCCAAATCCGGTCAGATTCACAATGTATGCCAGCCTAACTCGCTGCTTACGTTCAAAGAGTATCTGCTCGATTATGCCGGAGAAGAGACCCGTGCGCTCGGCGACGAGATTATCCGCCAGGGGCTGGAGGCTATTCCGAAGGAATCTGCGCGTAAGATCACCCTTGACCGGCTCCAGCGACTGGAGAACGGGGAGCGGGATCTGCGGTTTTAAGCGGCTAATGCCACCATTTCCTGTTTCATCAATGAAGGAGGAATCAGCAATGCAAACGACACTGCCTACGGGCAAAATGCATATAGCGGTGTTCGGCAGAAAAAACTCGGGTAAATCCAGCCTGATCAACGCCCTGACCGGACGGAGCTCACTGATTGTGGGCGATAAGCCGGGGACTACGACCGAGCCGATATTTCAATCTTTTGATATGGATAAGGTCGGGCCTGTAATGATGGTGGATACCGCCGGGATTGACGATGAGACGGAGGCCGGTCCCTTTTTGGTGCAGAAGACGCGTGAAGTGATGGATCTGACGGATCTCGGCATCCTGATCTTCTCGGAGGAGTCGGATAATTTCAAGCTGGAGAAGGAATGGTACCGGGAGCTTGATAAACGCCATATTCCCGTCATCGGCGTCATTACCAAGACCGACGACCATTATGTCGATACCGATTCACTCAAAAGAGAGCTGGGCATTCCGATCGTCAAGGTCAGTGTGAAACGCAACGTAAATCTCGGCGGCCTGCGCTATGCGATTCGGGACCGCGCACCGGCGGAGTTCGAGCGCAGCAGTATTGTCGGCGACCTCGTCAAGGCTGGCGATGTGGTGGTCATGGTGGTGCCGGAGAAGATTCCTGCACCGAAGCACCGGCTGGTCGCATCCCAGCAGCAGATTCTCCGCGACCTGCTGGATCACCATGTGATGGCGCTGACGGTAACGGAGGCCGAGTTGCCGATGCTTCTGATGGATCTGAAGGTGACGCCGAATCTGGTCATTACCGATTCCCAGGTATTCGATATCGTGAATGAGCTGATTCCGGCAGAAGTCCCGCTGACGACAATTGCGGTGCTGATGGCGCGCTTCAAAGGCGATCTCGATACCTTTGTCGCCGGAACGGAGGTCATTGCGCGTCTGCAGCCGGGCGACAAGGTGCTGCTGTCCGAAGCATGCATTCACCATCCGCACAACGGCGAGATCGACCGCTCGCTGGTCCGGGCGAAGCTGCAGGAGATAGCCGGCGGGGCGCTGCAGATTACGTCCAGCGTCGGACCGGAGTTTCCGGCGGATATTTCCGCCTACAAGCTGGTTGTGCATTGCGGCGGCTGCATCTTTAACCGCAAGCAGCTGATGGACCGGCTCGCGCGTTCGGGTGACAAAGGGGTGCCTATCACCAATTACGGCATTGCTTTTGCCTACTTCAACGGAATACTGCCGCGTGTGTTGGAAGTGCTGAATAAGTGAATAAAGGCACAAACTTTGCAGCGTTGCGACCGCGCCGTGAAACGGACGCCTTAGGCACTATGGAGCTGCCCGGGGATGCTTACTACGGGCTGCAGACGGCGCGGGCACTGCACAATTTCCCGGTCAGCGGCCGTCCGGTCAACGCCCACCTGCTGCAGGCGCTGATTACGGTCAAGAAAGCCGCTGCGCTGACCCATCTGAGGCTGGGCAGCTTCCCTGCATCTGTTGCGCAGGCTATCGCCGAGGCTTGTGATGAGCTGCTCGCCGGCAAGGTCAGCGGGCAGTTTCCGGTTGATGCGCTGCAAGGCGGTGCCGGCACATCAACCAACATGAATGTAAATGAAGTGATCGCCAATCTGGCGATTGAGCGGCTGGGCGGGATACGCGGCGACTATTCGCTGGTGCATCCGCTGGATCATGTCAACCGCCATCAATCGACCAACGATGTATATCCAACGGCGCTGCGGATTGCAGCCATTGGTCTGGTGCGCCGCGTCAGCGCTGCCTTTGCTTCGCTGCAGGAGGCGCTGCAGGAGAAGGAGCAGGAGTTCGCCGGCATACTGAAGCTGGGCCGCACCGAGCTGATGGATGCCCTGCCGATGACGGCCGGTCAAGGCTTCGGCGCCTATGCCAGGGCCGTGGCCCGGGACCGCTGGCGGCTGTACAAGGCGGAAGAGCGGCTGCGCGAGATCAATATCGGCGGGACTGCCATCGGCACGGGACTGAACGCACCGCCGAAGTACACGTATCTGATGACTGATCTGCTCCAGGAATTGACGGGCTACGGGCTTGCCCGCAGTGAATATCCGATGGACCAGACGCAGAATATGGATGTATTCGTGGAAGTGTCAGGGCTGCTTAAGGCAGCGGCGGTAACGCTGCTCAAGATCTCGAATGATCTGCGGCTGCTGGCCGGCGGACCCACCGGCGGCCTCGGTGAGCTGGAGCTGCCGCCTGTGCAGGCAGGCTCGTCGATGATGCCGGGGAAGTGGAACCCTGTCATCGCGGAAATGGCCGGCCAGGCCGGCATGCGGGTCATCGCCAATGACACGGCGGTAGCACTGGCGGCGGCGGGAGGCCAGCTGGAGCTGAACGCCTTCATGCCGCTGATTGCCGATAGTCTGCTGGAGTCTCTGGAGCTGATGGAGGCTGCGGTGCGTCTGTTCGAGGAGCGCTGTGTGCGCGGCATCCGGGTCAACGGAGCGCGCTGCAGGCAGACGCTGGAGAACTCCGCGGCACTAGCCACCGCGTTCGTAGAGCATATCGGGTATGAGCGTTCAGCTGAGCTGGCCCTGCGTGCAAGGGAGGAAGGGAAGTCCGTGCGCCAGGCCGTGCTGGAGACGGGGCTGTTAAACGAAGAGCAAATCACGCAAATTCTGAGCACGGAACAGGTGACCCGGCCGGGGATTCCCGGAGCTTAATACGAAGCTGTTGCCCGTTGGTTAACAAAAAGGAGAATACGGTATGAGCCTGAATGATACGCCCCGCTCCAGCCGCCTGCATATCGCTTTCTTCGGCAGGCGCAATGCCGGGAAATCAAGCATTATTAACGCGATCACGAAGCAAGATATTGCTGTAGTCTCGCCAGTGAAAGGCACCACCACCGACCCGGTATATAAGGCGATGGAGCTGCTGCCGCTCGGGCCAGTGGTGTTCATCGACACGGCCGGACTGGATGACGAAGGCGAATTGGGCGAGCTGCGCAAGAAGAAGACACTTGAAGTGCTGAACCATACCGATGTCGCCATGATCGTGGTGGATGCTTCCTGCGGGGTAACTGCTCTGGAGCAGCAGCTTGCCGCTGATATCCGCAGCAAGGGCATTCCAGTGCTGGGCATTCTCAATAAATGCGATCTGGTGGCGGACCTGTCCGGCTCCGGGCCGGAGCGGCAGGCGGCAGAGGTCCAGCGGGCGGAGGAAGAACTGGGCCTGAAGGTGATGCCTGTCTCTGCTCTGGAAGAGCGCGGATTCAAGGAGCTGAAGAAGGCGCTGACTGCTGCGGTGCCGGAAGAGGAGGATAAGTTCCGGATTGTAGGCGACATCGTCTCGCCGGGCGACCTGGTCGTGCTGGTCACGCCGATCGACAAGGCGGCGCCCAAAGGCCGGCTGATTCTGCCGCAGCAGCAGACCATCCGCGATATTCTGGAGAGCGATGCCATCGCGGTCGTGACCAAGGAGCATGAGCTGCGCGAGACCCTGGAGAGCCTGGGCCGCAAGCCGCGCCTGGTGATCACCGATTCCCAGGTGTTCCTGAAAGCGGCGGCAGATACGCCGAAGGATGTAGCGCTGACCTCATTCTCAATTCTGTTCGCCCGGAACAAGGGCGACCTTGCGGAATTGGTCCGCGGTGCCCGGGCCATCGGCCGTCTGCAGAGCGGCGACAAGGTGCTGATCGCCGAAGCCTGCACCCACCACCAGCAGCCGGACGATATCGGCAAGGTGAAGATTCCGCGCTGGATCCGCCAGGCCAGCGGTAAGGAGATTCAGTTCGATTTTGCTAACGGGATGAAATTTCCGGACAATGTTACGGATTACGCATTGATCGTACATTGCGGAGGCTGTATGCTGAGCCGCAGGCAGATGCAGTGGCGGATCGAGCAGGCTCGTGCTGCCGGAGTGCCGATTGTGAACTATGGCGTGGCTATCGCCTATGTTCAGGGGATTCTGGAACGGGCGGTCGCCCCGTTTCCGCTGGCCCGGCTGGCCTGGGAGGAAGCAGGTCAGCAGCCGCAGCCTTTATAAACAACATGAATACGGGACTGGCCTGTCCGCTGTATGGCGGTTAAGTCAGTCCCGTTTCTATTCTTATGAAGGTGACCGCCGCCAGCGGCTAAAGGTAACCGGTGACAGCAGTGCTGCAAGAATTCCGATGATCAGGGTACAGGCCAGCGCGAACGGCGCATAAAGTACCGGATAACCGAACCAATTGTAGGTACTGTAGCTTTGCAGAAGCCTCCCGCTGTTGAGCAGGAAGGTGGGAAGCAGAACAGACCAGCGGTCGTTCAGGAACAGGTGGGCAATAACCATGCCGGCAGCGATCAGGCTGGTGCTTATACTGCTGCGCAAAAGGGCGGAGAGCAGCCCGATCACAACGGCAAAGGAGATGGCGCCGATCAGGGCAATGCCGTATTGAAGGATAAATGCTTGCAGCATATTCAGATGATAAGGTGTAGCCCAAGTCGGATAAAGATCGTTAAGCGGCGCATCCCAGCCTATAAATCCAAAGGGCAGACAGGCGATAAGGAGCGTGGAGGCAAAGATCAGCGTAACGCTGCAGACCGCAAAGAGGACAGCGGCCGCCGTCTTCGCTGCAACAATCCGCAGCCTGCCGCTAGGGCTGGATAAGATCAGAGCATCCATCCGGCTGACCGTCTCACCGGCGAATAGCGGGGCGAGCCCGAAGGCCAGCAGTAGCCCGATCCATACGCCGCAAACACCGGGAAAGCCAGAAGTGTAGAGAAATAAATGTAACCAGTCCTCAGTGACATAGAACCCTGGAAGCTCCAGGCTCCCCCACATGGTCAACCACTTGCTGAGATCCCTGTAAGCAAAGGTATTCTGTTCACCCCGCTCCTCCATCCGGGCAATTTTCTGTTGAGCCTCTAGAACCTCTTGCTTAAATAGATTGGCTTGATAGCCTGTAACAGTATAATGCTGCTCCAATATCGCGGTGATCTTCTCTTCGTCGGGCTTATCGCTGTCCTCCGCACGTTCTTCGTCTAACCGGTAAGCATACTTCTCAGCCAGCTGCGGGTCTACCGGCCCAATCAGTTGTTTAACACGTTCAGGCTCGGCTTTATATACTGCCAGAATGCTGTTCATTCCCTTCGGATACGCGGTGGAGATAAACCAGAAGGCCGTAAAGCCGATGGCTGCGGCCAATATAATCCATACGCGCAGGATCAGCAGCTTGCGGAGCTCAAATCCGATTAAGTGCTTCATCTGGAGAGAGCCACCTTTCGGCTTCCGGGAGTGCTTTTGAAATGGTGCATGTAGACATCCTCCAGTGAAGGGGTTACAGGCATAGCCTGTTCACAGGGCGGCCTGCCGGCAATGACCCGCACATCCAGGCCTTCGCCCTGCTGCTGTACATTGATAACGGTGCCGATTTCCTCCAGCTGCGGCAGGAGACGGGCCGGAATATAGGCTTGCCACACTTCTCCGGCCAGCTCTCCGGCCAGTTCGGCAGGAGTTCCCTGCCGCAGCAGCTTGCCTTGACCCATCAGAATGACCTGCCTCGCGATGAAATCAATGTCGGACACAATATGGGTGGACAGCAGTACAATCCGGTCACTGGATATTTCCGATATCAGCTTGCGGAAATGCACCCGCTCCAGCGGGTCCAGACCGACTGAAGGCTCATCAAGAATAAGCACGGCCGGATGGTTAAGCAGAGCTTGAATGATGCCTAACCGCCGCTTCATTCCGCCGGAGTATTTACCGCATTTCTTGTCCAGCTCATCCGCCAGATTGACAATTCCGGCAAGCTGTTCGATACGCTCATCCGCTTCGCTGCGTGTCAAGCCCTTTAGTGCAGCAATATAACGCAAGAAGGCTCTTCCGGTAAAATGGTTATACATGCCCAGCTCTTGCGGCAGATAGCCGAGCACGGCCCGGTAGGTATCGCCCAGCTTATCTTTGTCCTGGCCGTCCAGCAGCACTTGTCCGCCTGTCGGGGCGAGCACATCGGCCATAATGCGCATCAGCGTCGTTTTACCTGTTCCATTCGGTCCGAGCAGACCGTATACCCCGGGTGAAAGGCTGAAGGATATATCCCGCAGCACCTGCTTTTTGCCGAACCGGTGTTGAATACTGCGTAGTTCAAGCTTCAAGAATCATTCCTCCTTGTTGAATATGACGCGCTTGGCCTTTGGCGGCTAAGGCCAGCAGGACAAGCGATGCAGCGGAAGCGAGCATCAGGAACGGCAGCGGAAGCGTGGTAAGGAAACGCTGAACGGGATCACCCACAAGCACGGTTAGCCAGATGCAGGGCAGTACACTGAGTGAAACCGCAAGCTGCCGGAAATTGCGGATGCGGGCAGAGAGCTGGAGCGAAGCTGCCGTGTTGAGCAGCAGTGGAATGCTCCAGAGCAGAATGAATCTTCCGGGTTGAATGGGAACGCCCGCCGCGATCAGAACCAGTGTGATACAACTATTGACCAGCAGTGCCGTAGCAGCTGCTAATAGCAGCCGGGTAAGCACGTAACGGTGAAGCGAAATCCGCAGGCTGCGGGTAAGCTCGCCCATGCCGCATAAAGCATGGCGGGCTGTGTTCAGCGTGACTGCAAAGAGCGGAATGCACCCAATGACGGAAAGGATTAGCAGCGGATGCATTTCCTCATTCCATTGCAGCAGCGCATAAGCAGCAGCATAGAAGGACAAGCCGAGCAGCAGCGCCGGCCATAGTCCCTGGGACGTCACGATGCGCAGCCACCTTGTGAATGACAGCGGTGAGGGAGTGGCAGGAGGGGAGAAGGCCAGCCGGGTACGGCGCCATCGCTGCATTGCCGCGGCGACAAAGCCGTCAGGTACCGGAGCTTCTGGAATGTCACGGATGTGCCGGATGACCGAATTCAGTTCGTGGCTTGTCCAGTGCTCCTGAAGCTCAAGCCTGCTTATTTCATGCTGCATGCGGATGTCGAGCAGCTTATGCTCTTCCTGTTCAAGCTTTGCCTGATACCGAGGGCTTGGATGGTCTTTGGACATGACGTTCATCCGCTCCTTTTTTATTTTTGCCTTCCCGTTTAGTTGTCTTTTCGCTTAGAGTTGTCCGCAGCTTCTGCAACGAACGGCTGACCCGCGACTTTACGGTTGTCTCCGGCTCGTTCAGGACGGCAGCAATTTCCTTATAGGAATATTCATACTTGTACCTTAACAACAAGGCATCGCGTTGTTCTTTCGGCAATTGCCGGATTACGTCATAGACCGCCGCTACTTCCTCGCGCAGCAGAATGCCCTCCAGAAAATCACTATCCGCAGCAACCTCGTTCATATTGACGGAGCCGGGCTCCGTAGCTTTCGTCTGCCGTGCAGCTTTGCTGCGATAGTAGTCGATGCAGACATTGGAGGCGATGGCCATCAGCCAGGAGCGGAAGCTGCCTTGATTGCCTATGTATGTGTCAAGCCGGGTCCAGACTTTCTCGTAGACGCTTTGTGCCAGATCCCATGCCAGCTCCGAATCGTGAACCTTCCAACGGATGAACCGGTAAACGTCGCCGTATGTATGACGGATAATCATTTCTGCTGCAGCTTCATTGCCCTTCCTGGCCTCATGTATCCATTGATCTTCACAGATAAAGCCTTCCTCCCTTCCTCTTTCTGACTAATATTACGAGATTGTGCAAATGATCGACGCATTGCGAGATGAAAACTCCGGAAATATCTTTATTGACGCAAAAAGTGGCAAGAATACTTATATGCACTGAAGATAATGCGTTGCATTTGCTTCTAAATACTTATTAACGCTTGCCCTTAATAGATAAATGCAGTACAATTGCTTACATAAACGCATGAATGCGAATTTGCGAAGGAGAAATGCCTATGTTTCAGGAAGAACGGATGCAGGCGATATCCGAATACCTCACCCGTCATCAGCGGATTGATATTAAAGAGATCTGCCAGCGATTCGAGGTATCGCGGGATACCGCGCGCAGAGATCTGTTAAGAATGGAAGAACTCGGCCTGATTCTGCGTACCCACGGCGGGGCGGTGCTGCCTCCCAAGGGCGGAGTGGAGGTCTTTGAATATAAAGTGCGGCTGGAACGGGAGTCCAGCGAGAAACGGGAGATCGGCCTGTGTGCGGCTTCGCTCATCAAGAACGGGGACCATGTGCTGATGGATGCCTCTACCACCGTCCAGTTCGCGGCAGAGAATATTACCGCAGATGATATCGTGGTCGTAACGAATTCCATAGATATTGCCGACGTGCTTTCCCGCAAGCCTGCGGTCAGAACATACCTGCTGGGGGGCGAGCTGCATCCGAAGCACCGGTTTCTGTATGGCCAGGCGACGGTCGACAAGCTTGCCGACTACCGGGTGGACAAATTGTTTCTGGGCGCCTGCGGTATAACCGCAGAAGGGCTGACTTTTCCGCATGAGGAGGATGGTGTGGTTAAGCGGGAGATGATCAAACGGGCGGAGCAGGTGATTGTGCTGGCGGATCATACGAAGTTCGATAACCGGATGTTCTACCGGATTGCGGGTCTGGACGCCGTGGACCTGCTGATTACGGACCGGAAGCCGGAAGCGGATATGCTGAGACTACTCGAGGAGCATCAAGTAGAACTGATTTTAGTACCGGAGGATGATAGCGATGATTAAACTGATTGCGTCGGATTTGGATGGAACGCTGCTGGACCGGCAAAGGAATATTGCGCCCGAAGATTGGGCGGCGGTCAAGTCGGCTTTTGAGGAAGGCTATATTTTCTGTGTGGCTTCGGGCAGAATGCACTCCGAAATCATGCAGCTGATGACTGAATACGAGGGGCAATACTATACCGTCGGCCAGAATGGGGCCACCATTTATACGAAGGAGAAGGAACTGGTATCCCATGCCGCTTTTGCACCGGAAGTATCTTCAGGAATTATGCGCACAGGCAAAGCCTGCGAAGGGCTGCTCCATTTCGTGCACTGCGCAGACGATTCATATTATACGGAGGAACGCAACGCGGACACACAGCCGGTCGAGGCCCGGATCATGACGGAGTGTACCGCAAATGCACAGCTTGTTCAGGACCTGGAGAGCGGGAAGCTTGTCAGCTGCAAAATCTCCTTCTTCGGCGAGCTCGAAACACTGCTGGAGCTGGATGCCGAACTGCGGCGCACATTCTCCGGCCAGATCGAAACGTTCACCTCGGAAAAAGACGTCCTCGACATCATGCCGCTGAACGTCAACAAAGGCACGGGTCTGCAGCACCTGATGGATGCCCTTGGACTCGCACCGCAGGAAATCGCCTGCATCGGAGACTCCTTCAACGACCTGTCGATGTTCGCACTGACGGAGCATAGCTATGTCATGGCCGGTGCCCATCCGGACGTAAAGTCCAGTGCCAGCCATGTGGTCCGTTCTGTAGCGGAAGCCATTACGCATATACATGCGCATAACAGGGAGGAGCAGGCATGTGGATAATAACCGGACTACTGCTGTGGTTGTTTCTTTGCGCATCCGTTCTGCTCGCGGCACTATGTGCCGTACCCTATGGAACTGCAGAAGTAAAGCATGCCAACGTAAACCGCTCAGACAACGATCCGTTCGCATTTCTATTTGAATAAGTTTAAGGAGCTTTTATGAAAAAAACGAATCAAACCGCACTAGTCTCCGCCTTTACTTTAATGGCTTTTGTACTGGGCACGTCGGAGTATATTATTGTCGGACTACTAACTGAAATTGCCGGATCGCTGCGGGTGACGGTCGCTGCCGCCGGTGCGTTAGTCTCCGGCTTTGCGCTCGCCTACGGCTTGGGAACACCGGTGCTTATGACATTCGTGAGCCGGTTTCCGAAGAAGAAGACCATTCTGACGCTGCTTGCACTGATCGTCGCCTTGAATCTGCTCAGCGCAGCTTCGACCACCTTTTTCTGGCTGCTGGTCACCCGGATTGTCACGGCCATTCTATGCGGGCTCAGCATTTCGCTGGCGTTGTCCGCTGTAAGCGTACTGGTGGCACCGGAACGGCAGGGGAGATCGGTAGCTTACATTCTCGGCGGCTTCGGTATCGCCAATGTGCTCGGAGTACCGATCGGCACCTGGGTCGGTCAGCATTGGGAATGGCCGGCGGCGTTCGTACTGACCGCCCTGATGGGAGCGGCAGCATTTATCCTTAATGCGCTTACTATTCCGGCCCATCTGCCGGGCTCGCAGGCCTCGCTGAGGGAGCAGCTTGGACTGCTCGCAGACGGGCGTATTCTACTGGCATTATTTATCCCGATTCTCGGGATCGGAGCGGTCTTCTCGCTGTATACGTATATACGGCCGCTGATGGACGACTACATGCACGTGCCGCCGTCAGCGGTAAGCGGAGTGCTGCTGGCTTACGGCGTTGCGACCATTTTCAGCACCTGGCTGGGCGGAAGAATTGCTTCCGGCAACGCGGTCGGCAGGCTGCGCGTGGTGTTTCTGGTGCAGGCCGCCATTTATGCCGTGTTTTATTTTGCGGCGCCGCTCCATGTGCCCGGCCTGATCGTGCTGTTCCTGTGCGGCGTGGTATCCAGCCTGCTCAATGTGACTGCACAGCTCTATCTGATTGAGCTGTCCGTCGAGCGCTCTCCGGCTTCGCGCGACTTCGCCGCGTCGCTGAATCCGGTGGCGTGCAACTTCGGCATTGCCTTTGGCTCCGCCATCGGCGGCGTTGCCATGGAGCAAGCCGGGGTAGCCGCGCTGCCCTGGACGGCGATGTTCATCGCGCTGGCCGCTTTTGCGGTAACAGCAGTCAGCTACAGCCTGCGCCGCAAAACACTGGCGCGGCGGGCGTTACAACCCGATATATGATGCGGTCCGGGACGGGACGGGGCTTCTAGGAGGCCCCGTGTCGCTCTATGGCTTAAGAAAGCGGACGAATGCCCAGCTTCTGGCGAAGCAGCATCAGGTCCGCTTTTTGCGCCCGGCGGCTTCGCTCTGGTATTCACTGCATGCCGCCGCAAACGCCTGGAAGATCTGCAGGCTTGCAGGATCACTGCGGTAAGAGAACTCCGGATGCCATTGCACGGCGTGGACAAATCTTTTACCGGGGAGGTACAGACCTTCAATAATGCCGTCATCTGCCGTAGCCGAGATTTCAGCCTCCGGCGCCTTGGTACGCACCGCCTGATGATGATAGCTGTTGACCTCCAGTCTGGAGGTGCCGACAATCGGGTAGAGCGGACTGGACACTGGAATATTCACCGGGTGCAGCGGTTTATCGTAGGGAGGCTTCTGCTGATGAATCTGCACACCGGGGGCTTCCGTCTGCAAATCCTGATACAGCGTGCCGCCGAGCAGAACATTGAAGAGCTGAATCCCCCGGCAAATGCCGAGCATCGGCAGGTCTGCCGCCAGCGCAAGCTGGAATAGACGCTGCTCCAGAACATCGCGTTCCTGACAGAGTGCGCCGCAAACCTCACGCACCGGCTCCTGGTACAACTCCGGTGAGACATCATGCCCGCCCGCAAACAGCAGCCCGTCCAATTTGTCCAGCAATACCGGCAGATCCTCCGCTTCATGCGCAAGCGGCAGCATCACCGCAATCCCGCCGGCCGCCGCGATCCCCTCCATATAACCGGGCAGCATCCAATAGCTGTCTCTGCCCTCGTCCACCAGAGGAGTAATTCCAATTACAGGCTTGGTTCTCAAATGAATCCTCTCCTAAACACCGATATTTTTATTTTTACATACAGTTGTACCGTATCCGGTAGTGAAAGGGAAGTGAATAATTTACTTTTGCTGAGCACAAACGGGCATAGGGTAGCCTGCAGCCTACACGAAACATCACAAGTGGAACATCGCAGTATTCGGAACCCCGATCTTAATGCAATCTTAATACGGGGGGCAAACTTATAACACTATCCAGATTTCAAGAGTGGTATACTAGCGCTACAAACAGAGCGGAGCTTTAGCTTCGCAGCACGGCAGATCAAGACTGTTTAGAGATAAAGTCATATCACAAAAGAGCACAGAACCAGACAGAGAAGAGGTTACGGGGAAATGGCGACGCATCAATCAACCGGCGGACCCTTGCCCGGGCATGGTCTAGCCGTACCGGGCCCGCCAAGAAGAGGCCGGTTAAAAATATTTTTTGGCTATGCAGCGGGCGTAGGCAAGACCTATGCCATGCTAAGCGATGCCCACACCCTGATGAGGGACGGAGTCGACGTGGTCGCCGGGTATATCGAGCCGCATATCCGGCCTGAGACGACGGCGCTGCTTGAAGGGCTGGAGCAGCTGCCGCCGCTGGAACGGTTCCGTCAGGACCGGGTCCAGCACGAGTTCGACCTGGACGGCGCGATCCGCAGACGTCCGGATCTCGTCCTGCTGGATGAGCTGGCCCATACCAATCTCGCAGGCTGCCGGCACAAGAAAAGATACCAGGACGCCGAAGAGCTGCTGCGTTCCGGCATTGACGTCTACACCACCGTCAACGTCCAGCACATTGAAAGCTTGAAGGACGTAGTGGCAGCCATTACGGGCATCTCCGTGAGGGAGCGGATTCCCGACAGCCTGTTTGAGAGCGCCGAGCAGGTCGAGCTGGTGGATATCGAGCCGGCCGAACTGATCGAGCGGCTGCACAAGGGGAAAATATACCGTGAGGAGCAGGCCCGGAGGGCGCTGTCGCATTTTTTTGTCAAAGACAAGCTGATTGCCCTGCGTGAGCTGGCGCTGCGGTACACCGCAGACCGGGTGGGCCGGGGCGCTATGCACATCACCGGAAGCACCAAGCCCGGCGTTTATCCTGCAAGTGAGCATATTCTGGTCTGTCTGTCCCCGGCCGCTTCAAACCGGAAGGTGATCCGCACCGCAGCCCGGATGGCTGACGCTTTTCACGGCCGCTTCACTGCACTGTTCGTGGAGACCCCGCAGACCCGGGAACTGCATTTGCGCTCCAAGACTGAGCTCAGGCGTAATTTGCGGCTTGCCGAGCAGCTTGGCGCCCAGGTCGCGACGGTGTACGGTAACGATATTCCGGTGCAGATTGCCGAGTATGCCCAGGCCAGCCGGGTGTCCAAGATTGTCATGGGGAAATCCCGGCATCGGCGGAGCTGGCTTCCTGCTGGCAGCTTTGTCGATAAACTGACCGTACTGGCGCCGAACATTGATATTCATATCATTCCCGACTCGGACTCCGCCCGTCCGGTGCTCCGGCGCAAGCCACTGTTCGCGCAGACCCCTGCATTCTCACGTGTGGAGGCCGCGAAGACGCTGGGTATTCTGTCTGTCTGCACAGCCGCCGGATTGGGGTTTCAATGGCTGGGAGTACGGGAAGCCAATATCATTACCTTGTACCTGCTGGGTGTACTGCTGATTGCTATGGTCACTTCAGGCCGCCTATACAGTGCGTCTGCTTCCATATTGAGTGTGCTGGTGTTCAATTATTTATTCACCGAGCCGCATTATTCGTTAAGAGCCTATGACACGGGATATCCGATTACCTTTGCCGTAATGCTGACGGCGTCTTTCCTAACCGGAACGCTGACCAAGAGGGTCAAGGATCAGGCCCGGCAATCGGCTCAGAAGGCTTACCGGACAGAGGTGCTGCTGGAGACGAACCGGATTCTGCAGCAGGCAGGAGATGTCCCATCCATCATCAACGAGACGGCGCAGCAGCTGACCAAGCTGCTGGAGCGGAGCGTCATTATATACAACACGGATAAAGACGGGTTGTCTGCACCGCAATTCTATCCTAAGGCAGGGTCAGACGGTAATGCCGGGCCCTTCACCGGACCCAATGAACGCGCAGTTGCTGATTGGGTCCTGCGCAATAATAAACGTGCAGGGGCGACTACAGATACCTTCTCCGCCGCCAAGTGCCTGTATCATGCGGTCCGCAGCGGCGATACCGTGTTCGCCGTGGCCGCCGTCGTCATCGGCGACCAGGAGGAGGCGCTCGATGTATTCGAGAAGAGCCTGATGATCGCCATGCTGGACGAAAGCGCTCTGGCGCTGGAGAAAGAAACGCTAAGCGAGCGGCAAAAGCAAATCTCGCTGCAAATCCAGCAGGAGCAGCTGCGCGCCAATCTGCTGCGGGCGATTTCCCATGATCTGCGGACGCCGCTGACCAGCATCTCGGGCAATGCCGGAATACTGATCGGCAATTCGGCAGTGCTGAACGAGGAGCAGAAGCGCGGCTTATATACCGATATTTATGATGATTCCATGTGGCTGTATAATCTGGTGGAGAATCTGCTGTCGATATCCCGGATTGACAACGATACGATCCATCTGCAGCTGCAGGCGGAGCTGCTGGAGGACGTCATTGCCGAGGCGCTGCTGCATATCAACCGTGCAGGGGCCGAGCATACCATCCGGACCGAGCTTGACGACGAGCTGCTGATGGCGCGGATGGACCCGCGTCTGATCATTCAGGTGATTATCAATCTGGTGGACAATGCCATTAAATACACGCAGCCTGGCTCGGACATCCTGATATCGGCCCGCCGTGTGGAGCGGATGGCGGTCATAGAGGTAGCCGATAACGGCCCGGGGGTGGCGGATGAAGCGAAAGAGAGGCTGTTCGACATGTTCTATACCGCTGACAATATGCGCGGAGACGGACGACGGGGCCTCGGGCTGGGTCTGTTCCTGTGTAAATCAATAGTCGATGCCCATGGCGGCATCATGACCGTGCGCAACAATATCCCGCAAGGAACGGTGTTCAGCTTTACCTTGCAGGCTGAGGAGGTGGATATGCATGAATAAACCGCTGATATTGGTAGTGGAGGATGACAAGCCAATCCGCAAGCTGATCGGTACAACGCTGGAAACGCAGGGGTACAAATATATCACCGCTGAGACAGGAGAGATCTCTATACTGGAGGCCGTGTCCAGACAGCCGGACATTATGATACTCGATTTGGGCCTGCCCGATATGGACGGAGTCGAAATTATCCGCAAGGTGCGCGCCTGGTCCAATCTGCCGATTATCGTTGTCAGCGCCCGCAGTGAGGACCGCGACAAAATCGAGGCGCTCGATGCAGGGGCGGACGATTATTTAACCAAGCCGTTCAGCGTGGAGGAGCTGCTTGCCCGCTTGCGGGTGACGCTGCGGCGTATCCGCTATGACAGCGAGAAGCTGCCGAAAGACGCTGCCGTATTTATCAACGGCAATTTGCGGATCGACTATGCCGCAGGCTGCGCCTGGCTGGACGAAGAGGAAATCCATCTTACGCCCATCGAATACAAGCTGCTGTGCCTCCTGGCCAAGCATGTGGGCAAGGTATTGACCCATAATTTCATACTGCGCGAGGTATGGGGCAGTTCCACTTATGACGTCCCGGCACTGCGCGTATTCATGGCCACGCTGAGGAAGAAGATCGAAAAAGGCCCTTCGCAGATCAAACACATCCAGACCCATATCGGCGTCGGATACCGCATGCTCCAAGCCGGGGATGATCCTAAGGCTGTATAAAGTTTCACCCTCCCCGTATTCGTCCGATAGTAGGAATACCCTGACTCTGAGATACGTGAGGATTAACTATAAACCCATTCACGACACGAGTACTTAAATATAGCCGCGGATTATTACTGGGATCAAGAACCCCTTAGGTATCAGCCTATCTGGATAAGGCGCTTCAGGCATTATAGAGGATCAATACCCTGATACTCTGAATCTGCTACAGGCCAAGCCCCACGCTGTGGGGCTTTTTTGCGTGTTCGGGTATCTGCTTTGCGGGATTTGTACAGGTGTTCAGGCATCGCTAGGTGATGCAGTCCGTTCAGGATATCTTAAGGCGTTCTTTATGGCTTCCGCTGAACCCTAACCCTAAATTTACAGCTCCGGTGCTAATCTGAATCCAGGACTCACAGAACAGATTGACTGACGAAAGAAGGCTGCGGAATGAATGAATTTTTGCAAAATGTAGGTCTGGTCTCCATCCTCTGTGTGGTGATGTTTGCCGTTAAGGTCCACTATGACCGGGCTTACCTGCGGCGGGTCGGCCGCTATGAGGATGAGGAGGAATGAGCTTAATGCAATCTTAATTCTTCCCGGGCAAACCCTAATCCTGAACATATGGCGTAAATGTTACGCTTAACCGGAATTGATTCAAGGGTTGGCTATTACAAGAGATGAATCCAGCAGAAGAGGAGAGAAAAGAACATGATGGATGTGTACATGATCGTATCGCTTGCGGCAGTCTTCGGATTGTTCGCGGCCTTTGCCGAATGGTGCGGGCATGTGGCGGGCAGTCAAGGGGGCAGAGAACAATGAGTCTGGTCATCATCGCGACTGTGCTGCTGTTCCTGTATCTGATTTACGCCCTGATACACCCGGAGAAATTCTAGAATCGCCTCAGGGTATGGCGGCTTTGTTTACTTAAGGAGGGTCCATTGTGGGAATTGTGCAAATTATCGTAGTTATAGCCATACTGGTGCTGCTGGTCAAACCGGTAGGCACCTATCTGTATAATGTATTTTCGGGTGAGGCGAACCGTACGGACCGGATATTCGGCGGCATCGAGCGCGGAATATTCAAGCTCGGCGGCTTATCCAGGCGTGAAGGCATGTCGTGGAAAAAATATGCGCTAAGCTTTCTGGCCACCAATGTGGCGCTGGTTGCATTCGGTTATCTCGTCCTGCGGCTGCAGGGTGCGCTGCCGCTTAATCCCAGCGGCATCGGCAGGATGGAAGAGAGTCTGACCTTTAATACGGTGGTCAGTTTTATGACGAATACCAACCTGCAGCATTACAGCGGGGAGACCGGGCTGTCCTATCTCTCGCAGATCATTGTCATCACGATGCTGATGTTCACCTCGGCGGCGAGCGGCTTCTCGGTGGCGGCCGCATTCGTGCGGGGGATCACCGGACAGAAGTCGCTGGGCAACTTCTTCGAGGATTTTGTCAAGGCGCATACCCGCATATTCCTGCCGGCGGCCTTGTTCTTGACCCTGGTGCTGGTGGCTCTGCAGGTACCGCAGACGCTGAAGCCAACCATGGAGGTCGCAACGCTTGAAGGGGGAACGCAGCAGATCGCCATCGGACCGGTAGCGTCGCTGGAGTCGATCAAGCATCTGGGCACGAACGGCGGCGGCTTCTTCGGGGCCAACTCGGCCCATCCGTTTGAGAACCCGTCCCCGTTGACCAATGTCATCGAGATTCTGGCCATGTGGACCTTGCCGGCGTCGCTGCCTTATATGTACGGGCTGTTCGCCAGGAACAAACGCCAGGGCTGGGGTGTTTTTGCCGCCATGATGACCTTATTCGTCCTGCTGCTGTCGCTGAACTACTATGCCGAAATGAAGGGCAACCCGCAGATTACAGCCATGGGTGTCGATGTTTCGCAGGGAAGCATGGAGGGCAAGGAGGTTCGGTTCGGCGTGCCGCAATCCGCATTGTTTACAGCGGTGACGACGGCGGCAACCACCGGCAGCGTCAACAATATGCATGATACGCAGACACCGCTCGGCAGCATTACCCCGCTGGCGCTGATGATGCTGAACAATGTGTTCGGCGGTAAAGGCGTCGGCCTGATGAACATGCTGATGTACGCGATTCTCGCCGTCTTCCTCTGCGGACTGATGGTTGGCCGGACACCGGAATTCCTCGGCCGGAAGATCGAGGCCAGGGAGATGAAGCTGGTTGCCGTGGCGATTCTGATCCATCCGCTGATCATTCTGGCACCGACGGCGGCTGCATTTCTGACCGATCTGGGGCAAGGCTCGATCTCCAATCCCGGCTACCATGGCCTGACCCAGGTATTGTATGAATATGTATCCTCGGCGGCGAACAACGGCTCCGGCTTCGAAGGTCTGGCCGATAATACCGTCTTCTGGAACGTGACGACCGGTGTGGTTATGCTGCTCGGACGTTATGTATCCATCATCGCCCTGCTTGCAGTGGCCGGCTCACTGATGAAGAAGCAGCCCGTTCCGGAGACGATTGGCACCTTCCGCACGGATAACGGTTTGTTCACCGGCATCCTGATCGGCACCGTCCTGATTATCGGCGCACTGACATTCCTGCCGGTAATTGTACTAGGACCCATCGCCGAACATTTGACCTTATGGTAAGAGAGGGAGAACGAAGATGAGTAAAGTAGAGAAGAAGAAGCTCCTGACCGGACCCATCCTCCGCGGTGCGGTGAAAGACAGCTTCATCAAGCTGAATCCCGTCACCATGATGAAGAACCCGGTGATGTTCGTAGTGGAGCTGGGCACACTGATCGTCCTGCTGATGGTGCTGGCTCCCGGCTATTTCGGAGCGGAGGATGCGGTGGGCTTCAACATCGCCGTCCTTGTCATCCTGCTCTTCACGGTGCTGTTCGCCAACTTCGCCGAAGCGCTGGCCGAAGGCCGCGGCAAAGCCCAGGCGGATACGCTCAAGAAGACGAAGCAGGACATTGCCGCCAATAAACTCAGCAGCGGTGGCATCAAGGTCGTCTCCTCCTCGGAGCTGCGCAAAGGAGATATCGTCGTGGTCAGCCAGGGCGAGCTTATCCCGGGCGATGGCGAAGTCATTGAAGGTCTGGCCTCCGTGGACGAATCGGCGATTACCGGCGAATCGGCTCCGGTCATCAAGGAGGCCGGCGGCGATTTCAATTCGGTAACCGGCGGTACGCGGGTCGTCAGCGATGAGATCAAGGTCAGAATCACCAGTGAGCCGGGCGAATCCTTCCTGGACCGGATGATCTCTCTGGTCGAAGGTGCCAAGCGCCAAAAGACCCCTAACGAGATCGCGCTGAATACGCTGCTGATCAGTCTGACCATCATCTTCCTGATTGTTGTGGTCACGCTGCGTCCCATCGCGGCGTACCTGAATGTGGACCTGGAAATTCCGGTCCTGATTGCGCTGCTGGTTTGTCTTATTCCAACGACCATCGGCGGCCTGCTGTCCGCCATCGGGATTGCCGGGATGGACCGGGTCACACAGTTCAATGTGCTGGCCATGTCCGGCAAGGCGGTAGAAGCGGCCGGTGACATCAACACCATGATTCTCGATAAAACAGGAACGATTACCTTCGGCAACCGGATGGCCAGCGAGTTCATTCCGGCCGGCGGGGCCGGTGAAGAAGAGGTTGCCGTATGGGCAGCGGTCAGCTCCATTAAGGATGAGACGCCGGAAGGCCGGTCGGTGCTGGAGCTGGCGAAAAGGCTGGGCTACAGCTATGATTTCGGTCTGGCCGACCAAGGGGAATTTATTGAATTCCGAGCAGAGACGCGGATGAGCGGACTGGACCTTGCGGATGGGCGCAAAGTGCGCAAAGGCGCAGTGGACTCCATCAAGGCGTGGGTTAACGCCCAAGGCGGAAGCGTTCCGGAGAATCTTGAGACGCTCTCAAGCGGCATTGCCGGGAAGGGCGGGACCCCGCTGGCCGTCGCCGTGGACAGCACCATTTACGGGCTAATCTATCTCAAGGACACCGTCAAGCCGGGAATGAAGGAGCGGTTCGATGAGCTGCGCAAGATGGGAATCCGGACGATTATGTGTACGGGCGACAATCCGCTTACCGCAGCGACCATCGCGGCAGAGGCCGGCGTAGACGGCTTTATCGCCGAGAGTACGCCGGAGAATAAGATCGAGGTTATCCGCCGTGAGCAGCAGGAGGGCAAGCTGGTGGCGATGACCGGGGACGGCACCAACGATGCTCCCGCACTCGCCCAGGCCGATGTCGGGCTGGCGATGAACAGCGGCACCACCGCCGCCAAGGAAGCGGCCAACATGGTCGATCTGGATTCCGACCCCTCCAAGATTATCGAGGTGGTCGCCATCGGCAAGCAGCTGCTGATGACGCGCGGCGCGCTGACCACGTTCAGTATCTCGAACGATATCGCCAAGTATTTTGCCATCATTCCGGCCATGTTCACGCTGGCGATCCCGCAGATGGAACGGCTGAATATCATGGGGCTCGGCTCGCCAAGCTCGGCAATTCTGTCCGCGCTGATCTTCAATGCAATCATCATTCCTCTGCTGATCCCGCTGGCGATGAAGGGCGTATCCTATAAGCCGATGAGCTCGACAAGTCTCCTGCGGCGCAATATCTTTGTCTATGGACTCGGGGGCATTATCGTTCCCTTCCTGGGCATCAAGCTGATTGATTTAATGGTAAGCCTCTGGATTTAAGATGGACGCACCGTTTAACGAAAGGATGTATAAACAATGGCTAATGCGAACGCGCAACCAACAGAGCAGAACAGAATCTCACCCGCATCCTATCTTCTGATTGTCATCAGATTATCCCTCATATTCATAGTCCTGTGCGGGCTGGTCTATCCGCTTCTCTCGACCGGGCTGGCTCAGCTGCTGATGCCCAAGCAGGCGGATGGCAGCCTGCTCAAGGACAGCAGCGGCAAGGTCATCGGCTCCGCCCTGATCGGGCAGACATTTACCGATCCGGCGCTCTTCCAGAGCCGGATCTCCAGCATTGAGTACAAAGCCGAGGCCTCCGGCTCCAATAACTATGGGCCAAGCAATCCGGATATGCTTCAGCGCACAGCGGATGCCGTAACCGGGTGGAAGGCAGGAAACCCGGAGGTGCCGGTGAGCGAGCTGCCGGTAGATCTGGTTACGAACTCCGGCTCCGGTCTTGATCCGCATATCTCCCCGGAGGGGGCAAGGGTGCAGATTCCGAGAATCAGCGGCTTGACCGGCATTCCGGCGGCAGAGCTGGAAGCTCTGGTTGACAAGTATACCGAAGGCCGGGACCTGGGACTCTTCGGTGAGAAGCGGGTCAATGTGCTGAAGCTGAATGCGGCACTGACGGAGCAGACTGCAGAATAATATTTGACAGCAAGCGCACCCTTGATAAGATGAAATAGACAAACATGAGAGGGGCGTGATGAGACATGACAATAACAGAAAGTACAGGGATCAAAGCGATAACCCTGGAAATGCAAGTGAACGGAGGCGTCTTTACGGTTCATCCCGTAGTGCTATGGGATGAACAGGAAGCCATACTGGTGGACACGGGCGTTCCCGGACAGCTGGAGCTGATCCGTCAGGTGCTGGAGCAGGAAGCCTTTCCGCTGCACAAGCTGAGCAAGATTATCATTACACATCAGGACCGGGACCACATCGGCAGCCTGCCGGAGCTGCTTGAGGCCACTGGAGGATCAGTCCAGGTGCTGGCGCATGAAGCCGCTGTTCCTTATTTGGCCGGTGAATTGCCGCTTATCAAGAGCCAGCAACTTGCTCCGCCGGTGCCAGTCGATATCGTCCTGCAGGACGGCGACTTTCTGCCGTATGCCGGAGGGCTGCAGGTATTGTATACACCGGGCCATACCCCGGATCATATTTCCCTGTATCATCTTCCCAGCAAGACGCTGATTACCGGGGATGCCCTGACCTCCCGGGACGGCGTGCTGCTGCCCTTCGATTCCGGCTTCACGCTGGACCACAAGACTGCCCTGGAATCCGTCGCCAGGTTCCAGCCGCTGGAGCTTGATACCGTCATCACTTACCATGGCGGCGTCTGCACGGAACAGATCGGGGAGCGGCTGCGCGATATTTTGCAGGGTACTCCTTCATAAGCGAGGGCGGCAACAGAATAACCCCGGCTGCGGATGCGGCCGGGGTTATTCTTTTTAACCTAAAAAAGGGACTAACCGCTCCTGCTCACTGTCCCGGCTGAACGGAGACATCCTTGGCCACAGACAAGGTGTTGTCTTTCAGATTCATTTTGAATACCAGAGGATATAACAGCGAAATCATTAGAATAACCGCACCTGCCCCTATAAACACCCAGTATCCGGCGACGTAATCAAACAGGAGGGCAAAGAGGAGAACTCCCAAAGGCGCCAGCAGCTGTGCACCGGTATTAATAATATTGAATACACGTCCCTGATATTGCGTCGGAATTTGCTTGGTCATCCAAATGACCACAGGCACATTCGCCCAGGTGACCACCAGACCCAGTGACAAATTGAATAAACAGACAATCACAATCAGAACGGTCTGTTCGAAGCCGTTGCCAAGCAAAGAGCCAAACACCAGCATCAGCAATCCGATGACATTAATCATCAGCCAGGACAGATGCAGCGGATGACGGCTCTCCCTGGACATCGACAGAACCACACCGGACAGAATCATGCCCAGAGACAGCAGGGCTTCTGTCCAGCCATATACATAATTCGAGAAATGGAGCACCTGGATTTGCATATAGGGCAGCCCCACGTTAACCGCACCGAGCATGAAGTTGATTACCATGGAGAAGAGTACGGCGAAGACCAGTTGTTTGGCCTGAAATATGAAGGTGAGCCCTTCTTTAAACAAAACAAGTATGCCCGTATTCTCCGGCTGTTCTTGCACTGGCGATTCGCCGGGGGCTGTAAACCGAAAGTTGATCGACACGATGAAGAGGATGGTTATAACCTCCAGACCGATTTCGGCAAGCACAATGTAAGTAAGGGGAAGGGCGTCATACAGAAACGCCGCTACGATTGGAGAGAAGACCAGGGTCAGGGAAGCCAGACTTTGCTGCAGGGACTTCACCTTCTGGATATGCTCTTCCATCACCATATGAACAACCGAGGCGGTAGATGCCGTCGACAGGAACTGGTCTGATATCTTCAGCAGCACTAACAGCAAGTATGTATAAATCAGTTGCTCCGGCCCATCCAGAGATATGAACAGGGCGTATACCAGCAGGCTTGCAATACTCAGACATTGAGCAGCAACAATAATCTTCTTGCGGTCGAATTTATCGACGATGCTTCCGGTAACAGGCAGCAGGATCAGGCTGACCAGGGGCCCGATAATTTGCGAAATGCCAAAGCTGAGCGCCGAATCGGTATGCTTCAGAATTAATAATCCGATAACGAAAGACAGGATTCCGCTGCCGAAGTTACCGGTAACCGTGCTAAGCAGAAGCTTGATCATTTGCCGGTTAGATTGTTGCACGCGGATACTGTCCAGAAGTAACTCCCTCCTTAACATGGAATGTAATAGGATAAAACGGATAAAAAGGATACTATAACCATTGGCTATTTGTATAATGTAATATAACTTGACAAATCTGCCAAGCTATTTTGTTTAGCAGTATCAGCATCTGTATGTACATGAATTTGTAATGAGTTTTCCCGGCGGGTATGATACACTTCTGGAGGAACACGGCTCCCGCTGCAGCATTTATAACAAGCTTACAGAAAGTAGTTGAGAACACGGATGGAAATGCCTTACGAGCTCAGATTGGCCATTGAGCAGCAATCCCAAGGCTTAAAGCATACACAATTGAAGCAGGACGCCCAGACGATCAGCAGCCGCTACCGCCTGGAGAGCGGCCAAGGCAAAAGGCTCCTGACCCGCGAGAATGAAGCGGTCTCTTATTCGATCGCCCGGATGCCGGCCACCTACGGGGCCGTGCATGCCTCGCTCGGCTATGCCCTGGATCTGGCGGATTGCCAGCCCCGGTCGCTGCTCGATGTCGGGGCCGGAACAGGCGCCGCTTCCTGGGCGGCGAACGCACTGCTGCATCTGGACAGGGTAGAATGCCTGGAGAGAGAAGAGGCCATGCGCAGCATCGGCCAGAGACTGATGAAGGAGTCTCATTCCGCGGCGCTCCGCGAGGCAGGCTGGCACCGGCATGATCTGGTGCAGGATCGGGTGGCCTCGCGCGCGGATCTGGTTGTCGCATCATATGTACTGAATGAATTAAGCGACAGCGACCGGAAGCGGACGGTGGAGGAGCTGTGGCAGGCGACGGACATGCTGCTGCTGCTCGTTGAGCCGGGCACGCCTGCCGGGTATGCCAACCTGTTAATGGCGCGCAGCGCATTGCTGGAGCGCGGCGGGCATCTGGTGGCGCCTTGTCCGCATGAGGCACTCTGTCCGATGGGCGCCGGCGACTGGTGCCACTTCAAGGCCCGCGTGCCCCGGAGCCGGCTCCACCGCCAGCTGAAGGACGGGGACGCACCGTATGAAGACGAGAAGTACATTTATATGGCTGTGGCCCGCAGCAGCCAGCCCCGGGCGGAGGCGCGGATTGTGCGCCATCCGCTCAAGGAGAAGGGGCGGATCACCCTGGAGCTCTGCCGCCCGGAAGGCCTCGGGAAGCATGAGGTGACCAAGAAAGACGGCCCGCTCTTCAAAGCGGCCCGTAAATCCGATTGCGGGGATGAGCTTTCATTCCACGATTCAGCGTCTGAATAGCTTTGTTGAATCCATGTTATTCTTGATAACACGGCGCATACAATGATATAGAACGGTACAGGGACAGCCCGCTCGGTTGTCCCTGTTTGTATCGTTCCGTAACCAAACGGAAGGTCCGCCGTATGAAGAGAATCAACATTTCTATGAATGATTGCCCAATCCCAAATTCAGACAGAGGTATAACTTCATGAGCCAAACAATTCCAAGCCAGAACTTTACCCATAAGACCGCCGAACTTTGGTATGCCGCCGCTGAGCGAAAGGCTGCAGCGTATTTCGCGACGTTGAGCCGGCATGTGGCGGATCAGACCTTTATTCCCGCTTTGACGGAGAGCATGCAGATCTGGAAGCGGCAGCATGTCCGCCGTGAGAGCAGGCTGCTCCGGTATTTCCGCGGCGGTGGCAAGCCGGATACCGGCAATTACCGCCAGTATATTCAGTGGCTGAACTATGCGGGCAAGCTGGACGATTACCTGATCCGCAGCGTCTCGTACACCTATCTCAGAGATCTCGGCCAGACGCTGGATGCTCCCGGCACGGACAGCCGCATCCGGAGGCTGGCCGGTGATCTGAAGAAGCAGCTGCTCGCCTCCGGTGAAGGCGGCACGAAAGAGCAGGCAGACTGGGTCAGCCTGGCCGGATTCTACCGCTGGGCGCAGAAGGAAGGCGTTGAAGCGGCAGCGATCTGGCTGATCGGCAAGCTGAAATCAGTCGCTGCCCATCTCCCGGAGGGGATGGATGCGGAGCACGCCCAGCGCAAGCTGATCAAGATTATTATCGGGGTTACCATGCAGGTCCTGGAGGAGCTGGGGGACGGTGCGCCCCCTGCTGAAAGGTCCAGGCGGCTGGATGAAGGGCTCAGGCTGGGCTACAGCTACGGCTTGACGTATCCGTTCATCGACGATCTTCTGGATTCGCCTGTGCTGAATGGCGGGGAGAAGCAGCAGTTTACGCAAATGATCCGCACTGCACTGCTGACTGGAGAGGTTCCCGGTCTGGAGAGCTGGCCGCAGGACGGGCAAGGGTTCATCGCTTATGTGCATGCCGAACTCGGCGAAGCGTTCATAACGATTAAGCGACATTTGCAGCCGGAGCGTGAGGCTGCATTCTTCGAGCAGGCGTATGTATTCTTTCATGCGCAGGAGACCGACAGGACCAAGGAGCTGGCGAATGCTAATTATAGCAATGAAGAGCTATATTTGCCCGTCATCCTGAAATCGGCCTCCTCGCGGCTGATTGTGCGCCCGGTTATCGGGGCGGCAGCGGATGAAGGCTTTGAAAAGCGGGCATTTGCTTATGGAATCTATAACCAGCTGTCCGACGATTTGGCCGATATGACGGACGATCTGGCTGCAGGTGCTGTAACACCGTACACGTATTATCTGCAATACCGCAAGCAGCGTCCCGATTTGCTCAATCCGTTTGAGATGTATTTTGCGGTTATTTCCTATTTGCTGCATGAAGTTTATCAAGGAGAGCCGCATGCCCGTGAGGTGATCCTGTCGCGTGCCGTCAACGGGCTGAAGCGTTACAGGCAGCGTCTGGGCGAGGAGAAGTTTGCGGAGTTCATGGATATCTTCGCCTCCGGTATGCCGCATTTCAGGCAGGGACTGGAGCGCCTGGTGCTGAAAGCCCAGGATGTAGAGTTCTTTGACAAGCTGCTCCGCGACCAGGTGGTAACCGCGCTTAAGCGCAGCCGCCAGGAGAAGGCGGATTTCGCAGCAGCGGTCCGGACGGTACGTGACCGGATTAATGCACGGCTGCCACTGTCAGCACCGGATACGCTTGCCGCCGGAATGCGGGAACCGCTGACCGCAGCAGCCAACTATAGTCTGGCGGGTGACGGGAAACGGCTGCGGCCCGTTCTGACCTGGATGATGGGCGTTCAGGAATACGGACTGCCCGAGCAGGCGATTATGCCGCTGCTCAAGGCCCTGGAGTATATGCATACCGCTTCGCTGATCTTCGATGATCTTCCGACGCAGGACAATGCGCCTACACGCCGGGGCCGGGCCACCCTTCATATGGTCCATGACAGCGCGGCGGCCGAGCTGACCGGATTGCTGCTGATCCAGAAGGCGATGGAGGAGCAGGCATCACTGACAGGGTTCGATGCAGCCACTGTACTGGCAATGATTCGTTATTCCGCCGGGAAGACGGCCGATATCTGCAAGGGGCAGGCGATGGATCTCCAGTCCAAGGGGACAGCGTTGACGCTGGAGCAGCTGAATACCCTGTGCTTCTATAAAACCGGAGCCGCCTTTGAAGCGGCGCTGGTGATGCCGGCCATGCTGGCCCGTATCCCGGAGCCGCAGATAGCTATCCTGCAGAAGTACGCTTACCATGCAGGGATCGCTTTTCAGATCAGAGATGATCTGCTGGACCTGGAGGGAGAACAGTCGCTCCTCGGCAAGCCGGTCGGCAAGGACCTGGAGAATAACAGCTCGACCTTCGTATCCATCCTGGGGCGTGAGGGCGCTGCCAAGGCGATGTGGGACCATTACTGTCTGGCCATGGAAGCGCTGGACGGCTTGGAACGCGAGACTGCCTGTCTGCGGCATCTGCTCGATTATATCGTGAACCGGGATCACTGAGTCACAGCAGCATGAGCAGCGTTCCCGCGACAACCAGCAGCAATCCGGCGAATGCTTTACGGCTTAGCTTCTCCTTGAGAACCATCCAGGAGAATGCCACGGTGACGACGATGCTTAGCTTATCAATCGGAACCACGAGGCTTGCCGGACCTTCCTGCAAAGCGCGGTAATAACAGAGCCACGATAATCCGGTGGCCAGCCCGGACAATCCGAGAAACCACCAGCTTCTTCGCTCTATGGAGCGCAGCTCGCGATGCTTCTTCTGGTAGAAAACAATTCCCCACGCCATTACCAGCACGGCGATGGTGCGGATTGCGGTGCCCAGGCCCGATTCAATGTCCTCAATGCCGATTTTGCCAAGGATTGACGTCAGCGCGGCGAAGCCTGCCGACAGAACTGCATACAGCAGCCAGGACCGGCTTTGAACCGAGGCTTCGCCGCTCTTACGCTGAATCATCAGCCAGGTTCCGGCGGCCAGGAGCAGAATGCCGCACCACATCGCCACACTCGGAGTTTCACCGAGAAAGACGAAGGCAAGCAGGATGGTAAGAATCGTGCTGCTCTTATCGACCGGCGTCACTTTGTTGACATTGCCGAGCTGCAGTGCCCGGAAATAACAGAGCCATGAGGCTCCTGTGGCCAGCCCGGACAGTAGCAGGAACAACAGAGTCCGGCCGGAGATCGAAGGTATTGTATCCGCTGAACCGGCAATCCAGACCAATGCCCAGGAGAATAACAGTACAACAACTGTTCGCAATGCCGTTGCCAGATTAGAATCCGTGTTATGGATTCCGATTTTAGCCAGGACGGCAGTTATACCGGCGAACAGTGCGGACCCAAAAGCATAAATGACCCACATCCGATTTCATCACTCCTGCACAACGTAAGGTATAGTCATTAATATTTATTTGTTCGAACATGGCGATGAAGGCTGCGTCTGATACAGATAGTGCAGAGGGTCAAGATGGTGGTGCGCAACTGGAGCCTTTATTCATCTCCTCCAGAACGATTTGTCTGATCGTCCGCGCCCGGTGGGAGAACAGCTCAAGCACCTCCAGCCAGTGATCTCCCGCACTCATGAATTCTATTTCCTCTTCATCCTGCGGCTGGTTCAAAGCGAGCACCGCTCCGCCGCCGTTCCCGCTGTCATAAGAGGAGAGGCTGCGCCGGATTGCCGCGATGCTGTAGTTATTCTGCCGCAGCATGTAAATGATGCGCAATCTGGCGATGTCAGCTTCGCCATACAGGCGAGAATGTCTGGAGCCGGCACGGGGAACGCGGATCAGACCGTTCCGCTCCCAGTTGCGGATTACTTCTGGTGTTACCCCCAGCATGGCGGCCGCTTCCTTGTGACCGTATTGCCGCCCGTTGGAGGGCCATTCCCGGCGTTCAGTCCATTTCTTGAGCAGCGATGCGGTCTCCAGGGCAGCGGCATATTCCCGCTCGACCACACGCAGATGATCTTCTGCCAGGCGGTATGCTTTGGGCAGATCCGGCTCTTTCAGCGCTTCAAGGACGGTACGCGAGGAATCTCTCAGTTTCCTGCCGGCATACGGTTCCATAAAGATCAGACGGCATACCCGCAGCTGTACGAGATGCATAGGCGTATATTGCCGGTAACCGTTAGGCGCACGCTCCGCAGGAGAGATTAAGCCGACCTTCTCATAGAAGCGCACCGTGTTGGCCGGTACATCCGCCATTTTAGCCAATTTCCCGGTGGTGTACCGCTCCATAATCTTCATGACGTCATTTGCAGCATCGCTTGCCGGCGGAACATATCGGAGCACTTCCCCGATGCTGCAGCCGAGCACGGCACAAATCCGGGCGAGGACATTCAGGTCCGGGCGCGTGACCCTGCCGGCGATGTACTGCTGCAGCTGATGCTGCTGGAGCTGGGCCGCTTGTGCCAGACGGCGGTGGTCGAATCCCTGTCTCCTCATAACCCCCTCAAGCGTAATCTCGAATCCGCCCCATTTACTGTCCAACACCGCACCTCCTGATTAAGGTTACTTTTCCAAGTAAAGCATACCTGATATTAACTATCAATCCTAAACTATCCCATTGGCCACCACCATAAATAATCATGCTAACCTTCTGTATATCCCCAACAGAAGGAGGCACAGGATGAGTGCTCATATCAAGGCGCAAGGATTAAGCAAAACCTACCGGGTACCGGTCAGGGAGGCGGGGCTCCGCTCTGCCGTGAAGAGCCTGTTCCGGCCCAGATTTGATGAAGTGCAGGCGGTGAAGAATGTCAGCTTTCAGGTTGAAAGAGGCGAAATGGTCGGGTTCATCGGTCCAAACGGGGCAGGGAAGACCACGACGCTCAAAATGCTGTCCGGCCTGCTGTATCCGTCTTCAGGCAGTGTGGACGCAGCCGGGCATATTCCCTGGAAGCGCAAACCGCATTACCTGCAAAAAATCAGCATGCTGATGGGCAACCGAAGTCAGCTGCAATGGAATAACACGGTTTACGACACCCTTTACATATTCAAGGAGATTTACGGTGTGTCCGAGAGCGAGTTCAAACAGCATTTGTCTGAGCTGTGCGACCTGCTGGATCTTGGCAAGCTGCTGACGAAGCGTTCGCGGAACCTCTCACTGGGGGAAAGGTCCAAATGTGAGTTCGCTCTGGCGCTGCTGCACAAGCCGGAAATATTGTATCTCGACGAGCCGACCCTGGGGATGGATGTGACGATGCAGCTCCGTCTGCGCGAATACATCAGGGAATATAACCGGCGCTTCGGTGCCACGGTGATTCTGACCAGTCATTACATGTCGGATGTAACCTCACTCTGTGAACGGGTGCTGCTGATCAACCAGGGGAAGCTGGTCTATGACGGCCGTCTGGCCACACTGACGGAGCGGATTACCCCGTACAAAATCGTAAAGCTGACGCTGGACCGGGAGGAGCTGACGCAGGAAGAGCTGCGGACACAGAGGATCAAAGCGGAGCTGACAGAAATCCAGGGGAACGAATACACGCTGCGGGTTCATAAGCAGGACACGGTGACCGCCGGCGCGCTGCTGATGAGTCTGTACAATGTCCTTGACTTCAGCATCACCGATCCGCCGATGGAAGCGGTCATCGACAAGATTTATACTGAGGGGGGACTCGGATGAACCTGCGCGGAGGACTCGCCCTGATTCGCGGGCAGCTGTTCGGCTATCTGTCCGAGAAAGGCTTCTTCTGGACATTGGCACTAGGCTGGATGACGGCGCCTGTCATCTATCTGCTGGTATGGCAAACTGCGGTTGCAGGCGGAGCTATCGGCGGATATGACCGCAATGATGTGATTCTGTATTATCTGTGCCTGATTGTGGTGAACCAGGCTACTTATCCCACTACGCACTGGACGACGGCCGAGCATATTCACAACGGGACAATCTCCGCACAGCTGCTGCGGCCGGTACCGCTGATCTATCATGCGCTGGGCACGGAGTTTGCCGTCAAAATCGTCTGTCTGCCCTTCGTGTCCGCTGTGGTAATTCTGCTCGGTATGGGGTTCAAGGTCAGGCTGACTCTGGAAGCGGAGGGGCTGATGATTGCGGCAGCGGCGCTTGTGTTCGCTGCGGTACTCCGATTTCTGCTGGCGTATGCCATTTCGCTGCTGGCTTTCTGGACACAGCAATCGAATGCCCTGCTCCAGGTTAACGACACGCTTGTATTTCTGCTGGCCGGGCAAGTTGCTCCATTGGCGATGTTTCCGGATGAACTGCACAAGCTCGCGTTGCTGCTACCGTACCGGTATGTGGTTTCTTTTCCCGTGGAAGCAGCACTGGGCAAGCTGTCCGCAGCCGAAATAGGCAGCGGCTTCGCGATATCGGGGGGGTGGATACTCGGGCTGGCTCTCTTGACAGGGCTGTTAACGGGCAGGGGGACGAAAAAATATACATCGGTGGGAGGGTGATAAGGATGAGCATCATGAGATATTTCCGCTTAATCGGAATGTTCATTCGTGCAGCCATTCAAAACGAAACGGCTTACCGCCTGAATGTCGTGATGAGGCTGCTCGGTACAGGATTATCGCTGGCCGGCGGCATAGGCGGAATTGCGATTCTGTTCCATAACAGCGGGAGTGTGAACGGCTGGGAAGAGGCGGAAACACTGGCCGTGCTCGGTGTGTATATGCTGGTCCTGTCGCTCAATGGACTGTTCGTCAGCCCAAGCATGCACAAGCTGGGAGGCATGGGGGGAGAGATTGAAACGGGCACCTTTGACTACACGCTGCTGAGGCCCGTCGCGAAGCAATTTTACATCAGTGTGCGGGAGTGGTCGGTCTGGCCGCTGTTTGATCTGGCGGTAAGCCTCGGGGTAATCGGGGTTGCCGCCCGGAGGATGGAAGCGGAGCTGAGTGCATCCTCGCTTGTTTTGTTCCTGCTGTCGCTGGTTATCGCACTGGGAATCCTCTATTCGCTGATGCTTCTGCTAAGCTCGATTGCTTTTTGGTACAGGGGAACTTATGTATTGTGGATCATGGGCGATCTTCTGCAGACAGGCAGATATCCGATCGGCATTTATCCCAAACCGGTCAAGCTGCTGCTCACCTGGGTGTTTCCGGTCGGCTTTATTGTGTCCACGCCCGCAGAGGTGCTGCTGCGCAAATCAGAGCCGGTTACTCTGCTGGCCGGGCTTATACTGATGCTTATCCTGTTCGCGCTGTCGTCCGTATTCTTCAACCGCAGTCTGCGAAAATATACAAGCGCGTCCAGTTAACGGTCAACCGCCACCGGTTATCGCTGAATTCTATTACCGCAACACCCAGCCCCTATGCCGGTATCCCGCATATGCTAAGCCGTACTCTAAATTAAGGGAGGGCATCCAAATGGGCTACGAAAACGGAGCGCCAGGCTATGGCGGCTTTACATCGGCAACTGCGATTCTGGTTCTGTTCATTCTGCTGGTTATTATCTCTAAGGCATTCCTGGTGTAATGTGAAAAGTCCGCTGTACAGCGGAAAAGGTCCCGCCGGCTTCTGCCGGCGGATTTTGCGTTGCATGCCATAAGGTCTTGCGGGCCTGCCTTATTTAGTGTAGCTGACAGAATAGCTGTTGGTGATGAAATCAAGTCCGGCAGGGGAAGACGTAATTTCATAGCCGAATTGCACCCGGTTCAGAACCTCGTCGCCGAACCAGCCCTTGCCTTTGATCCATTTCATGATCGCGAGCACATCGACCGATCCCGCACTGGTATTGCTTGTTCTCACAAAAGAGAAGACGGCGTTCGAGCCGTTGTTGCCTTTATAGACATTCCAGGTATGTCCGCCGACCGATACGTTGGTCTGGGCGGCTACCGGATTGCCGGAGGCATTCCAATTATCCGAGATCGGCTTTACGCCGCCGGCATAGTTCATCCACAGCATAATCTCATAGGCATCGTTGCTGCCGGCCCAAATATCGTAAGCGGCTACAAAAGCGGCACCGCTGCTGGGAACGCTTACATTAAAGCTGCTGCTTGCCGATTTCAGCGCACTCAGCTTGGTGTTGACCTCACGGCTGCTGTTCGGATAAGCTTTGATTCCGCCCGTTGCCGGATGCTGGGCCCATACGCCCCAGTTGCTGTAGGAGTTGGCCCAGATGGACTGATAACCGGCGCCGCTGCCCCAAATGTTGTTATACACGGTATACCCGCCATTAGACCAGTTGCCATACTGCGCCGAGGAAGACCAGGTTGCGGCGAAGGCGACGCCGAATGTCGAGAAGATGCCAACCAAAGCGACCAGAACCATGCTCATTAACTTGGACTTGTTCTTCATTCAATACCCTCCCTAATATACAAACCTTATTCTTGAACCTTGCCTCAAAAGTGGGCAGCTTCACCTTCCTTTGCCAGTATGTAGGCAACCGCCATAATATGGTAACGCTTACTTAGTATAGAACCTGATTTGCTCAAGTGAATACCCGGAATATTTTACTATTTATCCTATGTAAATTACATATTTTCGCATATCAATTCAGCTTAAAGTGAAGTAATCTGTAAAAATCCCCTGAAAATTACGAATACCGCAGTCTGTCCAGTCCTGATGCGAAAATAATCCATTATAATCCGTTCATTGTGAATTGTCCTGGCGAACGTTCATCCGTTACACTCAACTTTATGTAAGCAATTTCATTGACACAGGAAGTGACCTATCATGTCCAATAAATTCAGTACACTCCCGCGGAAATTGACCATTACGATGTGGGACTTCTCCTGGTATACGATGACGCTGCCGGGCGAGCCTTATCACGATCTGGAGGCCCGGTTCAAGGAAGCTGTAGACAGAGGATATAATACCATCCGGATCTGTGCGATGCCCTTTCTTCTATTCACCGCAGAGGGCAAGCGTCCCGGACCGCTGCATTTCGGCAGCCTGGGTGCGGTAGGCCAGCGTACCCGCTGGTATAACTGCCGCGGCGGCGCCGTCCTTGACGGACATGCGCATCTGCTGGAGCTGTTCCGTCAAGCCAAGGCGCATAACTGTTATATTATGCTGTCATCGTGGGAATATCAGCAGAGTCCCAGCTTTCTGGCGCATCCGGCGCTGCGGGACGAGCTGGCTGCCATTGCTCCCGAAGACCGCTGCATGGCGATAGCCCGGTCAATGGATCAGTTGATCCGCTATGTGAAGAACGCCGGCTACGGAGAACAGATCGTATATGCAGAGCTGCATAACGAAGTGGAGTTCGGCCAGTTGACTGCAGTCGGCACCGAGCAGGGGATTTCCCCGTCCTATGTGCCGGGTCTGGTGCAGGCCGTGCGGCCTTATGTCGAGGAGGCTGTCGGCTTCCTGCGGACAGCGCATCCCGATCTGCTGATTACCGCCAGCTATACACTTAATGAAGCTTATCCCAAGGCGTATCTTCCCGATAACTTTGAAGTGGCCCATTTCCACCTCTATATCAAAGGGGTCCTGAATGAGCTGACTGCCGCCGCCGGTCTGGAGGATGAGTCGGTGTTTCCGAACGAATTCGTGCGGAGTATGCTCCGGGACGATGCGCCCCCTTTCAGTGAATGGCAGCTGCCGCCCGGCCAGGAATGGCGGATGGAAGGCAATCCTGTCGGCCTGCGACTGATCTATCTCCACGACTGGGCCGACCCGGTAAAATGGGACCTCTTCCTCTACGATAAGTATGGCCAGCACAAAATCGCCATGCTGGAGAAAGCCGATACACGCTTGGAAGAGGCGCATGAATGGGCGCAGCAGCACGGCATTCCGGTGGTTATCGGCGAGGGCTATGTCGGCTACACGCCGCTGCATGCCGGATTCGAGGAAGGCCCTGTCGGCAAATTCATTGCCGAATATGCGCTGCGCAAAGGGATCGCGTTGGGCTTCTGGGGAATGACGCTCTGCTCCAACTGCGCGCCGCATCATCCGTTCTGGGATGATATTGAATGGCAGCGGAAGTGGAATGCGGCGATTCTGCAGCATTCTGTGGAATGAACCCGGCAGAATAATTCTCAAAAAAAAGCGGATGGATACAGCCCGGCGAAGGCTATCCATCCGCTTTGGTATTTGTTAGCGGTAAATACGGTAATTGCCGCTTAATGCGAGCATTGTGAACATGTAGAGACAATTATCGTAATACCGGCGTTCACCCCGGCGCAGCGGTGTATTCCAGAACCGTTCCACAAACAGTGGGGCAGAGGGCCCGTCGGCAGCCAGCGAGGACATGGCGACTGTTGCGAGCAGACCTATTGGATGGAGAGCTTCCTCTGCGAATGGCTGCCCGTCAATGGTATAGCGCCGGTAGTCAGCCGGATCAATGCTATGGAAGAATTGCTGAATGCTGTTCGACTGTCCGATCTGCCACGGGTCCTTGCGAAACCACTCCCAGTCCAGCGCGATATTCGCGGCGACACGGTAGGAATCGCTGTAGAAGTGCCGGAAGTCCCCGTGGGCCTGAACCGGCGCCGGTGTGCCGTCGTAATTGGCATACTCCGGAGACAGGCCGGTCACCGGGTGGCAGGCCAATTGCAGGTAAGCCCGGCTGGCCGCAGCCGCGTCCCGCCAGAATGCCCGGTCCCCTTCATCAGCCCAGAGTGCGAACAATTCGTAGAAATGCGGCAGATGATAGGAGGGATCACTGAACGGCGATTCCGGAATGAATTTGATCAGCTTGGTGGCCGGGTCCCACATCGGATCGCCGTTTCCTTCTTCTCCCTGATGCAGACAGGCGCGCAAGATGGTTCTGGCCTGCTCTGAATAATTGTACGGCTCATCTTCGTCGCCCCAGCGGTTCGCGGCAAAGAACAGCGCCATTGCGAAGAACTCTTCGCCGTCCGGAGCCGGACCGGCAGACAGACGGGTGCCATCCGGCAGACAGTGCCAGGCGAAATAATGCTTATAATGACCTTCGGTATGCTGCATGTGCGTTCTGGCAAAATTCCACAGCCGGTCGAATTCGTCCTTCTTATCCATTTGGACAGCCATCATCATGCCGTAGGACATTCCCTCGGTACGGACATCCCGGTTGCCGGTATCGAGTATGTACGCTTTGTCCGCTCCCGCTTCCTCATAAATCCGCACATCGTCATCGCCATAAAATAGATCGTACCATGTCTGTTCAAGCCTTGCTGTAATGGCAGCCTCGCTGAGCCCTATCTCCAGGAACATATTCCGATAGGTATTTGTAAGGTATGCGCCGCCTTGTGGATGAATGGTCATATGAGCCTCCCTGAAATCAATGTCTGATTCAGAGTATAGCACGCGTCCGGCTAACCGGATTAAAGCATCATCCCGGATAAATATAGCGTTTACATTATTCTTCTTCGGATGCGGAACTTGACACCGGTATCTTAAAGTTTATACAATCATATACAAATCAGAAGCTGTATACAATTGTATACAGCTTCTATGTAGAGCAAATATTCTTATAAAAGGAAGGTGCATAACATGTCCGTTACTGATCTGATCCGCAGCCGCCGCAACATCAAATCCTTTAAGCCGGATGACATTGCGGAGTCCGAGCTGCTGTACTGGCTGGAAGCCGCGAGCTACGCCCCCAACCACCGGATGACCGAGCCTTGGGAGCTGAAGCTCGTCGGGCCGGACACCAGAGCCCGCTTGAACCACAAGACTGACTTCGGGCACGCCCCCGTCGTATTGGCCGTCCTGTCCAAGAAAGGCGCAAGCGCAATGGAGCGGGACGAGAATATGATGGCCTCGGCCTGTTATGTGCAGAATTTCCTGCTTGCCGCCCATGAAGCCGGTGTCGGCGCATATTGGGCTTCCCTTGGCGCATTGCCGCAAAACCGCGAAATTCTCGGCGTTTCCGAAGAGTATGATGTGATCGGCGTCTTCGGCATCGGCTATCCAGAGGAAGTACCGGCGGCCAAGCCGCGGACGCCGATAACGGCCAAGTTAACCCGCTTGGTTTAGCGGGGCAACGGGCAAATTAGATCGCTTCCGGCAGGCATTAGCGAGCACTATTTTATATAATTGGAAAATCACCACTTAATATCGCGTGTTCGAAGATTTTTACTAGACTAGTTGGATAACCGCCACTTAATATGAGCGAAATTGAAGGGTTACGGCAATAATGCCAGTAATTTTGCAAAAAACTTACCACGGTAGATCTACAGGGGGAAGATTGCTGGAAATGTAGATTCTCCACCTTCGTCTGAGGCCAGTCGGAGGG
>NZ_VWRQ01000028.1 GCF_008635795.1 Paenibacillus tepidiphilus
TCTTGGTGGGGGAGGCCTCCCCCACCAAGAGAACCATCTCACCGATGTCCCAGAAGAATACTTTTACTCTTTTACACAAACTTCTTGACGCTACCCGTAATCATTGATTTTCGGCCATATTAGGTGGTGATTATCCAACTAGGCCTGTGATCATCCTCCATACAGGTGAAATTAAGTGGCGATTTTCCAACTGTAGCTGTAGGAGCTGGCTTCTAGTGGATTCGTCACCTGGAAACGATAATCATCCGGAAATCCGGTGCAGGCAGCGGCCGGAGGACTGTAACTTCCCTTGATGTCATAGGCTTCCGGCCTGATACGGAAAAATTCAAGTTCAGCTTAATATAAAGCTCATACTTCCTTGCGGACGAGATCAGACCAGACGGACTAATTGCTTACACCATAAAGAACCGTTCTGCGTTTAGCCGGTCATAAGTAGCCGTCAGTATGGATCACCTGGAGCAGCGGCCAGATGGCCGGCCAGTTTTTTTTGGCGACACGTGCTTCGTAGACCGGCTGCAGCTCCCGGCTCGCCTGGAAGAACGGTGTCGCGCTGATCCGCAGCTCCATGCAATCCTTGACCCCGTGCGGAGCTGCCAGCATGACTTGTCCCTCGGAGTCCAGCGAAAGGCCAAGTGCCGTCGCCGTTTCGGGGAAATGGGCCATTCCGTCTGTGGAAGACGTATATGGAGCCACATTATTAACGGTATGCATTCTGGCCTGGTTCTTGACCGACCAAGGGAAGGCCGGAGCGGCGGCCCGCAGACGGGCTTCCCAATGCTTCTCCGTTTCCTCCCGGATATTACCGGGATCGAAGTAAATCACATCGATATCCGGCAGAGGGGTACGTTCGGCAAAGCCATGCTGCACATCCCACACCTTGGACCGCACGAACCCGGCGCATATCCACCAGTCCGGCAATTGCAGCTTTGCGGCCGCCGTCAGAATCGCCATCATCCACTCATCTTCCCGTACAGCCTGCAGCAGGTCTTCTTCATTATGTATTCGTAGTATAGTCATCATTCCCAGCTCCGTTTCGTATAACGCTGTGTCCAATAGTCATCCAGTTTATTATCGCACAGTAGCCAGGGTGTTCTTATGTTAAATTAACGAACTTTTATTCGCATGGTTTGTATACGCCGGAATATAGCTGGTCGGTGAATTTGCAATCAGCTTCTCGGTCTATGGAAAAAAATTATGCCGGACACGTTCTATCGGGCACTTTTGGCGGGAGTGAGGTGTTATAGAAGTATACAAGCCAAGGAGGTGTATGGTTACGGCACAGGAAACGATGATCGATGGCTGGGAATTGGAGGGGCTCATCCTCAAGGTGCAGGCAGGAGAGACGGAGGTCTACGCCCGCATTGTAGAGGTGTTCCAGCAGCCGATCTACAGGTATTGCTGCCGGCTGCTCGGCAACCGGCAGGATGCCGAGGATGCGGTGCAGGACATCTTGGTCAAAGCGTATCAATCGCTCAGGAGGTACAAGCCGGATGTCAGCTTCTCGGCATGGCTGTACCGGATCGCGTGCAACCACTGCCTGAATCTGCTGCGCAGGCGCCGTCTGCAGGGCAGGGTGCTGCGGGTTCTCCGGCCGGAGACTGCCGCAGCGGGACCTGAGCAGGAGCTGGAGGCACGGCTTTACAGTCCGCAGCTGGCGGCGGCGCTCTGCAGGTTATCCCTGGAGGAGCGTAATCTGCTGGTGCTGCGGGTATTCGAGGAATTGACGTTTCTCGAGATCAGCCAGATTCTGCATGTCAGCCCGAACGCACTGCATAAGCGGATGGAACGGATCAAGGGTAAGGTAAGGGAAGCAATGCATAATGAGGAGGGGATCGTATGGGAAGAACGGGAATCCGCCCTGAGTACGAAGATATAATGGAGGCTGCAGGCCGTGCGGAGCAGCTGCCAAGAATCGAGGTTACCCGGCAGGTGATGGGGCGGATTGCTGCACTCGAAGCCGGACGGACCCGGCGCGGGCCCAGGCTGATGGGTAAAACGGCCGCCGCAGCAGGAATGCTGACCATGCTGCTGCTGGTTACGGTGACAGCCTATGCGGCTACGGAATATATACAGATTCGCAATTCTGCCGGAAAGGTAAAAGTGCAGCATGTTCAGGATGATACAGGATGGCCTAAAATCGGTCCTGATAATCCCGAGAACTCTTCCGGCAACCCTTATGAGTGGAAGGTCCAGAGCCTGGCCAAGCCCGGCGAGCTGATGGCGTATTATGTCAGGGGTACGGAGCCGTCCACCCCGGAATCCGCTCTACAGTTCTCATATAAAGAGCAACGTCTGACGGATTACAGCGCTTTCATAAAAGAGATGAAGCGCACCGGAGCGCCGCTGCTTCCGCAGCAGGCGGGCGGGTACGCCTTTAAGTATGGCGGAGTGTATGCCAATCATCCGGGAACGGCAGAGCTGGAGAGTGACCCTGTATACCGTCAAGCGCTGAGTGAGCTGGTCGGAGAAGCACGGACCGACAAGACCAGAAACTTGTTTGTGAAGGCTGTGCCCTGGAGCAAGGCGGCAGGGGTAAATGCGACCTACACCAAGGGTGGAGCCGTCGTCGGGATCTTGGCAACACCGCTTAACGGCGCTAATATACAGGTAGGACAGAAAGCAGAAACTACGGCAGAGATAATTGAGGTAGAAGGGCGTGAGGTGGTTTATAACCATACCGTCAGACCCGAGGTCAGCTACCATTATTTGAACTGGTACAATGAGAAGCAGGATCACTATTACACGGTAAGCACATACGGCGACAGGGAACTCAGCAAGGAGCAGCTCCTGCAGTTGGCCGGAGAGCTGATCAGAGGCGGGCTGTAGGCAGATCGACGCCTGCCATTCGGGGAGACGTGTAAACTGCAACGAACAGTGAAAAAGAGCACTAGCACGACAGGGCAGCCAGACAACGGGGCGACTGGATAGCTGGGTAACCGATAACGGGACGACTGTACGACTGGACAACCGACAACGGGACGACTGTACGACTGGACAACCGACAACAGGGCAACTGTACGACTGGATAACTGCACAACACCAAGAAAGCTCTCCGCAGCCCGGAGAGCTTTCTTGGCGTATGAGGATGCTGCCCCTTCATGGGCAGCGCTGGCGGTAAGGAGCTTAGCCCTCCAGCAGCAGCGCTTCCGGATCTTCCAGCAGCTCTTTCACCTTGACCAGGAAGCTGACTGCTTCCGAGCCGTCGACAATGCGGTGATCGTAAGACAGCGCGATGTACATCATCGGCCGGTTGACGGTCCGCTCTTCGTCGAGGGCGATCGGACGCAGCTGGATCTTGTGCATACCGAGAATGCCCACCTGCGGGGTATTCAGGATCGGCGTCGAGAGCAGGGAGCCGAATACACCGCCGTTGGTGATCGTGAAGGTGCCGCCCTGCAGCTCCTGCAGGCTGAGCGTGTTGGCACGTGCTTTGCCGGCCAGCTCGCCGATCTGCCGCTCGATCTCCGGGAAGCTGAGCCGGTCGGCGTCGCGGACGACCGGCACGACCAGCCCTTCCTTGGCGGCGACGGCGATGCCGATGTCATAGTATTTCTTAATGACAAGATCTTCGCCGTCGATCTCCGCATTCAGCAGCGGATAAGCCTTGAGCGCGCCGATGACCGCCTTCGTGAAGAAGGACATGAAGCCGAGGCTGACATCGTGCTTCTCCTTGAAGCCATCCTTGCGGCGCTTGCGGATGTCGAGGATGGCCGTCATATCCACCTCGTTGAAGGTGGTCAGCATGGCCGCCGTCTGCTGCGCTTCGACAAGACGGCTGGCAATCGTCAGCCGCCGTCGCGACATGCGCTTGCGCTCCGCCGGCTTGCCGTCCCCGCCCTGCGGCGCGGACCCCGCCGCAGGTCTCGCCTGCGCCGGCGCTGCGCTTGCCGCCGGCGCTGCAGGCGCGGCTTGCGGAGCCGCCGCGCCGTGGCCCTTCACATCGGCCTGCCCGATCCGGCCGATGGGGTCGCGGGGGCTGACCTCGCCGAGGTCAATGCCCCGCTCCCGCGCGAGCTTGCGCGCCCCCGGCGTAGCCAGGGCCGCATGGCCTGCCGCCGCTTCCGGTGCGGCGGCTGATTGCGCTGCGGCGGGCGCTTCCGCCGCAGCAGACCCGGCGGCCGGGGCTTCGCCGCCGCTGGCACCCGCGCTGCTGCCGGCACCCGCAGCGCCGCCACCGGCGGCACTGTCCGCAGCCGCGCTGCCTGCGCCCGCAGCCGTACCGCTGTCCGCCGCGCTGCCGATAATGCCGATCGTCTCGCCGACGGCCACATTCTCGCCGGCCTGGCGCAGAATGGACGAGATCACGCCGTCTGCCTCGGCGCTGATCTCCAGGTTCACCTTGTCGGTCTCAAGCTCGGCAAGCACGTCGCCCTGGCCGACCGTGTCGCCCTCCTGCACCAGCCATTTGTAGATCGTTCCTTCGGAAATCGATTCGCCCAAGTCGGGTACTTTAATTTCGGACACAGGCCGTTACCTCCCCAAACATAATAGTTTACGTTATCATGACACCGTCCCCGTTAAGAGGACGGTACAGCCGCTTGTACTTGCGAGTTCAATTTCAGGGCTTCCGTAACAATGCGCCGCTGCTCGAAGCTGTGCACGTCGGCATATCCGCTGGCCGGGCTGGAACGATCCGGACGGCCGATATACTGTACCTTGGCGTTCTGCGGAGCGATGGCGCGCAGCCGGGGCTCCGCGAAGCTCCAGCCGCCCATATTCTTCGGCTCCTCCTGGACCCATACGATCTCCTGCAGGGAGCGCAGCGTATTCAGCTGCGCGGCCAGCTCACGTTCCGGGAACGGATAGAGCTGCTCCAGGCGGAGGATATGCAGCCAGGAGAAGTCCTGGCCCTTTGCTCCCTCCAGCTCGGCCTGCAGGTCGACGGCAACCTTGCCGCTGCAGATAATCAGCCGCTTCACTTCGGCAGGCTTGCCGCCGAGCAGCGGCTCCGGCAGCACCGGCTGGAAGGCACCCGAGGCCAGCTCGGCGCCGGAGGAGGTGCTGCGCGGGTTGCGGATCAGGCTCTTCGGAGCCATGAGAACCAGCGGCCGGGCCTCCGGACTTCCGCACAGCGCCGCCTGGCGGCGCAGCAGATGGAAATACTGGGCGGCGGTGGAGAGGTTGGCCACGGTCCAGTTCTCCTCGGCCGACAATTGCAGATACCGTTCCAGTCTGCCGCTGGAATGCTCCGGCCCCTGGCCTTCGTAACCATGGGGCAGCAGGATAACCAGGTTGCTGCGCTGCGTCCACTTCGCACGTCCGGCGGAGATGAACTGGTCGAAGATGACCTGTGCGGCGTTGGCGAAGTCGCCGTATTGGGCTTCCCACAGCACCAGCGTCTCCGGGGCAAAGACATTATACCCGTACTCATAGCCCAGTACCGAGGCTTCCGACAGCGGGCTGTTGTACACGCCGAAGGAAGCGCGGGAAGAGCTGAGGTGGTTCAGCGGCGAGAACAGCTTGCCGTTCTCGCTGTCATGCAGCACAAGATGACGGTGGGCGAAGGTGCCGCGCTGCGAATCCTGGCCGCTGAGGCGGATCGGTGTGCCGTCCTTCAGGATCGTAGCGAAGGCCAGCGTCTCGGCCAGCGCCCAGTCCACACGTTCACTGTCCTGCAGCGCATCCTTGCGCCGCTGGAGAATCCGCTCCAGCTTCGGATATACCTTGAATCCATCCGGTACTGTCAGCAGCTCGCGGTTGATCTCCTGCAGAGTTGTCAGCGGAACTGCGGTGGAATGCTGCACCGGGGTATCCTGCTCCAGCGCTACGGCAGCTTTGGACTCGCCCTTCTTCTGTTTGCTGGATTTCATGGCGTCAAAGGCTTCTTGAAGCACGCGCTCCGCATCGGCGGACATCTGCTGGACCTCTTCGGCTGTGACCGCCTTATCGCGCTGCAGGCGCTCGGCGTAGATCCGGTATACGGTAGGGTGCTTGCGTACCTTGCCGTATACCAGCGGCTGGGTCGTTTCCGGATCATCCATCTCGTTGTGGCCATGGCGGCGGTAGCCAATGAGGTCAATCAGGAAATCCTTCTTGAACAACCGGCGGTACGCGCTGGCCAGCCGGACGGCGGCGATGCAGGCCTCGGGATCATCGGCATTGACATGCACGATCGGGATCTCATAGCCCTTGGCCAGGTCACTGGCATAGTGGGTGGAACGGGAGTCCTCGCTTTCCGTCGTGAAGCCGATCCGGTTGTTGACGATAATATGCACCGTACCGCCGTTCTGATAACCCTTGAGCTTGCTGATATTCAGCGTCTCAGCCACAATGCCCTCACCAGGGAAGGCGGCGTCGCCGTGCATCAGCACGGCCATAGCCTTGCTGGTGTCGTGCTTCGGCAGACCCGGCTTGCTGCGGTCCTCCTGGGCGGCGCGGGCGAAGCCCTCTACCACGGGATTGACGAATTCCAGATGGCTCGGATTATTGGCCAGCGTAATTCGGGTGCGTACGGTCTCGCCTTCGCGTACGGCGCGGTCAGCGCCCAGATGGTACTTCACATCGCCGCTCCAGCCATAGGTGACGCCCATGGAGCCCTCGGACGGGAACAGCTCCTTGTTCGGAGAATGATGGAACTCCGAGAAAATAATATCATACGGCTTGCCCAGAATATGGGCCAGCACGTTCAGCCGGCCGCGGTGGGCCATACCCATAAGAATATGCTCTGCACCGTCATGGGCGGCGTTACGGACGATTTCATCCAGCATCGGGACGAGTGCGTCGTTCCCTTCCAGGCTGAAGCGCTTCTGGCCGACAAAGGTCTTATGCAGGAAGGTTTCGAACTGCTCCACCTGGATCAGGCGTTTCAGCAGCTCCTTGCGCTCCGTGCCGGTCAGCGCTGCGGGGAATGTATTCGATTCCGCCTGCTTGTTCAGCCACACCAGCTCCTTCTCATCATGCACATGCCCGAACTCGTAGGCGATGCTTTGCGTGTAAGCCTGACGCATCCGGTGAACGGCATCCCAGGCGGTTTGGACATCGGCCGGTGCATTCTCCCAGATGAGCGAAGCCGGCATCGCCAGGAGGTCCTCCCGGGTCAGGTCATAGGTTTCAAATTCCAGCCATTTGGCCATCGGGTTCTCCGCGCGGAGCAGCGGATCGATATTAGCCGCCCGGTGTCCATGTATTCGAATGTTCGCGATCAGCTTGGAGGCGCGGACGGCCTTCTTCAGCAGATCGGCATCTGCCGAAGCTGCCGGCCGGGGCGCCGGTTCGTTCTCCGCGGCTAAAGGCGGCGGGCCCGAACGCGTAAACAGCTCGCGGAAATGCTCCTCAACGGATGAAGGATTTTGGATGAATTGCTCATACTTTTCCTGAATGTAGCCCAGGTTGGGGCCGTAATATTTGCTCCAGACTGAATCATGATAGGGCTCTTTGGCTGCCATGAATACATCCTCCCAACGGATGGTCTCCATTAAGCGCAGGCCAGGCTGCCGGCGTTTGATGGAGCTGTGATGGTTGCGGTTTCATTTCACATCTATTGTGCAACTTTCGAGCGGCGTAATCAATTCATACTTTCGTGCAATCCGTTCGCAAAACGGTATGATTCAGGGCGTAATCCATACAGAAACTCTATAAGTTTTATTTATAAAAAACCAGGGATGCTTAAAACATTTTTATGATGCAAATGTTTATGGCGGAACTTGATTAGCAGTTAAAAAAATGGGTAATAATTTCTATACTTTCAGGTATTAAGCCCCGTTTCATACATACTCCTGATTTTAAAGTCCCGTGCTTCACAATATTCGTCCAATATATACAAACAGGTGCAAAAGGGCGCCAAAATAAGAGATTGTTTGCTCATTCTTATTATAATATATTTCCACAAAACGACACACTTTTCAGTCAAAATGCTATACAATGTACTTGCAGAGAACGGTTACACTAGTTTTAGCCAGATCCTTTCATGTGAAGGATCCAGTAAAGGGTAAACCTGCCGAAAGGCAGGGGCACAAAGTCTCGGGTCTAATGTAGCGATACTACGACGGCCGGACTGCCTGGGGACGCGAAAATCTTAGGAGGAGATTTCTTGAAACAGTCCAACCAGGGGAATAACGGAGAATTGCGGGTAGCAGATCTGGATCGGGAATGGGTGTATCTGCTCATGGCAGCCAAGAAGATGGGCATCAAGGCTGAGGATATCCGTGAATTCTTGAACGGCAAGACGTTGCAGGCGATGTAGTTGCTGGAATTTACAGGAGGCAAAGGATCAGTTACATACAGAAAAGGGCGCAGCGAATTTCCGCTGGGCCCTTTTCTGTATGGCTGGCGGAGAGCGGAGCAGAGGTGCTTACTCGTCCTTTTGCTCAAGCCGCCACTTTTGATAATCCAGGAATTCCTTGAATTCACGTTTGCTGATGCCTGAAGCCATGGCTTCCTGGGCCAGCCGGAACCATTCTCCGTCCAGAGCCGTTTCATCCGCATCCTCAGCCTCGCCATAGAGCAGAGTATGTATGGATACCTGCAGCGCGTCCGCAATTTTCTCAATGAATTGAATAGAGGGGTTGGATTGAATATTTCTTTCCACATTGCTCAAGTATGATTTGGCCACATCGGCCTTATCCGCCAATTCGGACAGGGACAAGCCCTTCTCCTGGCGCAGCTGGTGGATACGACTTCCCATATTCTGTGGCACGATGACGACGCCCCTCCGCAAATATTCTTTGAAAAGCCAAGAAACACTTTCTGCTTGCTAGTATAGCAAATATCCTCTTAACGGACAAAGGGTACCCGGATCAGAGAGAAAAGCAGCATGCTCTGACCCGGCAGCCGGAATCAGAACATACTGCTTATCTATGGGGATGCCGCTAGGCTTAGTAGGCGGTTTTAGGGCCTTGTTTGGCTTCGAATGTCCAGGTCAGCTTCAGTTTGTCTTTCTGGAAGTAATTCTGCGCCTCGCCGGAGTCTACGAATTCGAACTGAACGGCGAAGGTGTCACTGGTGCCTGCCTTGATGCCGTCCGGCTCGGTAAAGAGCTGATCAAGACCGGTGTTGTCGACCAGTTCCTTGGTTTGATTCTTCAGATCGGCAAGAGTAGTCTCATACACAATAAGCTCTGGAGTGATGATGGTGCCTTTATCCACATTCTTGAGGAATTTGACCTTAATGAATTTATTCAGGTCCACTCCATTGTTGTCGCCGAGAGTGTCCGTTATCTCCGTCGATGTTTTCAGCAGAATGGAGCCGATGTCGAGCGTGCCGTCGTTCTTGAGCTTGAAGCTCTTCAGAACGGTGTCACCCGGCTTCAGGTTGGCAATGTCGACGATTACGGAAGGATCGGAATTCAGATCGAGAGTACCCGCAGCGAAGGTGGCTGTGCTCTGCGCGGTGTCGCTGAAGTAAGCGAAGGTGCCCCCGCCGATTAAAGACAATCCCAGTGCTGCCGATGCCACGCCAAGACCCAGTGTTTTCTTGATACCCATAATTAAATTCCTCCTCAAATGGTTGTGTGTGATGTGGCCGAAGCCTTGTATTGTATCTTCCGGTTCGTAAACGGAAGCCGACAATCGTTATTGCTGCGTCTCGGCAGCGGGAGGTGCAGGGGGAAGGGCGGCGTTTTTGCGTTCGAGTGCAGCCAGTGCCTTCCAGGAGCTATAGAGCGCGTAGAGCAGAAGCAGCAGGCCCGGGACGATCATCAGGACAACGCTGCCGGCCTTGGAGACTGCAAAGTTCAAGGCGTATCCCACGTAAGGGACAGTGATGCCGGTATATTCGGCCTTAACATTGGCGGAGCTGACAGGGTTCAGGTCGGCCGCATCATTGTTGTCGCCCTTGGTCCGGTAGAGCGTTTCACCGGTGGCGTCGTTGGCGGTTGCCTCCAGAACACGGTGGGTAATCAGGACATTATCTTCATTCAGGAAGGTGACGACATCGCCGGGCTGGAAGCGGGTCATGTCTCCGCCAGGCTTCAGGGCGACAATCGAGCCTGTCTTGATGCCCGGCTCCATGGAGCCGGAGAGCACGGTTTTGATTTCATATCCGAAGAATGAAGGCTCACCGCCGGAGGCTCTGGATACGATTACCGCCGCCAGAAGAATGATAAAGACCAGCAGCATGGCGGCAGAGGCGATATGGTTAAGCAGGCGCTTGATTCGCATAAGGGTACACACCTTTCACAATTACTGGGCTGCAGCCGGCTCGTCGTCCGGTTCCGGTGCCTTGGATGGTTCCGGTATCGCGGTTGCCTCCGGAATAACCGCAGGCTCTTCTTGGACTTCTCCCGCCGGCGGGATGGCTTCTATCGCTTCAGGGGAAGGAACGGCTTCAGGCGGGGCGGGGGGTGTCGCTACGGGACTGTCCCCGGGCTCCGACTCCGTTTGTTCGCCGGCGGCCTCCTCCTGCTGTTTTTGCTCTTCGGCAAGCTGGGCTTCTTGCGCTTTCTTCTCTTCTTCCGCTTGCTTGGCTTTCTCCAGCTCTTCGAGCCGGGCCTCCTCCAGCCGTCTGCCGCGGATTTCACTGATCAATGCCCGCTGGCTTTCCAGCTCGGCGATGCCTGCTGCGGCACCCGCCTTGGCTTCGGTCAATTCGGCGGTATAGCTGTCATACGTCGCGCTCAGCCCGCTTGACAGATTGCCGTCCTGCAGGGTAATCAGGAAGGGTAAGGGCTGTAACAGCTCCGGCCGGCCGAACTCGGATTCGCCGTAGACGATATCGGCTACACCGGCAGCGAACAGGTTACCCTGATTCTGCGCGGAGCGCAGGTAGCGTATGATCCCTTCGATGGATTCGTTGAACGATTCGGAGAGCACGCCGCTCTGGCCGATGCTGCTCTGGAGTTCATTGAAGAAATCGGTGTCCTTGAAGTCGACACAACTCGGGTCCAGATTCTGCATAGCTCCTCCCAACGCTGTCAGTACAGCGGAGGCGGCATTCAGCTCCGCGGCAATCTCGCTCCAAATGTGGTTGTTGGCAATCATCTGATCATTGGCGGAATTGAGCTCGGTCTGCAGTGAAGCGATCCGGGCTGACGCTTCCAGCTCTGCGGCATCCAGCTCTTCCAGTGACATGGCTTCGATCCCGGATATGCCGGAGCCGGTAACCGCAGAGGTATAACCCTTTAAGGATGACTGTAGGGCAGCTGCCTTCTGGATATGGTCCCGGAGGGCGAGAAGCTGCTGCTTCGCAGAGCCGGGAAATACCGCACAGAACGAGATCGTGTTTTCCAGCTCCGCATTGTCGGTAAAGCCGGCGTAGGTGCTGCCTACCTGCTGGGATACCAGGAGAAAGAGAATGGAACAGGCGACGCCTGAACGCAGCTTGCGGACGGCTGCTTTATCCCGCTTTCGGTTGCTTCTTTTTCTTGCCGATCTTGGTAGCAGAGGAATACCTCCCCTCAATGTCCCGCCTAAACGTTCGTTGTAACTGTTCTTTATTGAGAACGTTTCTGTAGTGAAATCATAACCGGATTTAGGCAAAAAGAAAACCGCCAATTCAGGCGGTTTTGTGCGTTATAAAGAACATTATCTTTAGTTATCCCGATTTTACTCTCGATTCCGCTGATTATATCGTTCTTTATTAAGAATTATAGATTTATTGAATAAAAAAACCGGCTGCGTCTGCGCAAGCCGGTTATAGTTCATTCTGAAGGGGTATCAGCGGTCGTTCGGGCTGATCAGGGCAGCTTCTCGCCGCGCGCGCTGACGTACAGCTCATACCACTCCTGACGGGACAGCTCCAGGCTGTCCGCATCGGCGCAGGCCGCGATGCGCTGCGGGTTCACGGTGCCGATGACCGGCTGGATGGCGGCGGGATGGCTTGTCAGCCAAGCGAGCACTACGGCTTCGGGCGTGGTGTTCTTCTCTTTGGCAAGACGCGAGACCAGACCTGCTGTATGAACGACCCTCTCCGGCTGGCCTTCCAGCGAACGGCCGCTGAACATACCCTGGGCCAGCGGCCCCCAGGCCTGCAGCTGGATGTTCTCCATCCGGCAGTACTCCACCGTCCCTTCCGGGAAGGTGATGTCCTTCCATGGATCGCGGTTCACGCTGACCATGGCGTCCAGCCAGCTGATCTTGGCCAGGCTCATATGCAGCTGATTGACAATAAACGGCTCATCGCAATAATGCTGCAGCAGCCTGATCTGTGCCGCGCTCATATTGGAGACGCCGAAATGGCGGACTTTACCCGCTTCCTTCAGCTTGCGCAGCGCATCGGCGATCTCCTCGGGGTCCATCAGCGGATCGGGGCGGTGCAGCAGCAGGATGTCGATATACTCCGTGCCCAGCCGCGACAGTGTTCCATCGACGCTCTTCAGGATATGATCGCCGGAGATGTCAAAGGTGTTGGAGGTATCGCCCGGCTCCATCAGCTTGATGCCGCATTTGGATTGCAGAATGATCTCTTCGCGCAGGCCCGGGCGGTCCTTGAAGATCTGGCCGAACACCTTCTCGGCTTTGCCTCTGGTGTAAATATCCGCATGGTCAAAAAAATTGATCCCGATGGACAAAGCGGCTTCCACCGCTTCATGGCCCTGCCTGATATTCTCTGCGGTCAGCGGCTCGTGGTCCCAGCCTCCGCCCAGACCCATGCAGCCCAGGGCGACTCGGCTGGCAGGAATACCGCGTTTGTTCAGTGGCAGCGTTTTCAGCAAATAATATCCCTCCGTCATACGAATGATGGCTTCTACGGGAACTATTGTACACCTTTAGAAGCCGGTATGGTATTTTTTGTCGCTGGAGGAACGGTGTTTGGTGCCTTCCTTATCCTGCTCTTCCTGCTGCTCCAGTGTCAGGTCCTCCACCGGAATCGGATCGACGTTCTGCTCGCTTTCATGCAGCTCGAACAGGCTCGGGTTCTCCGTAGGATACTGCTCGGGATGGTCACGGCGGTCTCGCAGGGGCTTCTTCTCGTTAGTCATCACTTGCACCTCACTTTTTCGTGTTTGCTCGTTAATTAACCTTTTTCCAGGCCCATAAACAGCAAGAAGGCCCAGACGGGCCTTCCAGGACACTAATTAGGAATCCGCAAACAATGGCGATCCGATATCGTTCAGCTTGCGCGCGGCCACATCGGCATGCAGGCGTTTCAGCCAGTTCAATTCGGTGAGGCTGTGCTCGTACCGGCCGTACATCAGATGCAGTGCAGAGCGGGGGACAGACATTACATGCTCTTCATACACCTGATAATAGAAATTGACCTGGTGCTCGGTCTCGCGGATCCGTTCCTCCAGCACCTTCTCTACCTTGCTTTGATCGATGTGGCGGGAGAGGGCCAGGGCCATGTAGAGCGGATGGTACACCTGCTCATATTTCTTGATCTGCTGCAGCACCAGCTGCTCGAAGAGGGCCCTGCCCTGATCGGTAATCCGGTATATCGTCTTATCCGGCCTGTCGCTGCTGCGGATCGTTTCCGTGGCACAGATATGCCCCTCTTCGGCGAGCTTGTCGACGGCGTAATACAGCGACCCCATCTGAAGCTTCATCATCTGGTTATAGGAGCGTTCCTTCATCACCAGCATGATTTCGTAAGGATGTCTCTCCCGCTCCAGCAGGAGGCCGAGAATCACCAGCTTCATGGACATGCGGCTTACCCTTGCTCCCCGCCGGGAGCTCCGGCCGGACGTGTGATGGTCAACCGGTCCTTACCCGGCATCAGCAGGACGAAGACAAGTCCAAGCACAGCGGGAACGAGGGCCCAGAGAAAGGTGTAGGCTACGGAATCGGACAAAGCACCGGTGATCTTCTCCAGTACAGGGGCCGGAATTTGCGCCCGGGCTTCCGGAGTCAGCGCCGCCCGTGAATCACTGTAAGCCGACACGTCCGCGCCGCCGCCGAACGCTGTGCTCAAGCTGCTGGTGAAATGATTGCGCTGAACGATCCCGAAGATCGTAATGCCCAGCGTCATGCCAAGGGAGCGCATAAAGGTGCTGGTCGAAGTCGCCGAACCCCGCTGGCGGATATCGAAGTGGTGAATGGCCGACATCCCGAGCACCGAGAAGGAGAAGCCGACACCAAAGCCGGTCAGTGCCATAAAGCTGTTCAGCAGAAGCCGGGACGTGTCCGGATTAATCGTGCTTAAGGTGAAGACGCCTGCCACGAAACAGACGGCCGACAGCACCATGATATTGCGGAAGCTCAGCTTGGTGGTCAGCAGGCCCCCCGCCTGGCTGCCGATGACTGAGCCGATCATCATCGGCATCAGAATGAGCCCCGAATTCGTAGCGGAGCCGCCGAAGACGCCCTGGACGAAGATGGGAATATAGATTGTCGCCACAATAAAAGCCGAGCCATAGAAGAGTGCGATCAAGCTGCTGGTCGCAAACAGCCGGTCACGGAACATGGCAAAGGATATAACCGGTTCCTTGGCATAGCGCTCAATGAAGAGAAAGGCAATGAGCAATACGGCAAACCCGGCGAACAGGCCGAGAATGGCGGATGAATCCCAGGCGTACTGATTGCCGCCGAGCTCCAGGGCGAACATCAGGCAGATGATTGCACCCACCAGCGTAAAGGCGCCGGCCCAGTCGATCTTCTGCTGGGCATGGGCAATGGATTCCTTATAGAAGAAGGCGATCAGGAAGAACGCAATAATGCCCAGCGGCAGATTAATGTAGAAAATCCATTGCCAGCCGACATAATCCGTAATGTAGGCCCCTAGGAGCGGCCCGATGACGCTGGAGATACCGAATACGGCGCCGAACAGACCGGTCAGCTTGCCCCGCTTCTCCGCTGGAAAGATATCAAACACAATAGTAAAGGCAATTGGCATCAGCGCACCGCCTCCGACACCCTGAATGGCGCGGTAGATGCTGAGCTGTGTAATACTGCCGGCGGTTCCGCACAATGCCGAGCCGACGAGGAAGAGAATCAGTCCGAAGATGAAGAACCGCTTGCGTCCGTACATGTCGGAGAGCTTGCCGAAGATCGGTGTACCCGCCATGACCATGACCATGTAGGCCGAGGTGACCCAGACGATTTTATCCATTCCGCCCAGATCGGACACAATGGTGCCCATGGCTGCCGCTACGATGGTATTGTCCATGGCGGACATGAGTATACCCAGCAGCAGGCCGACGACCACGAGCTTGAGATTGCTTTGTTTGGTTTGCATGCTTCACGAGGCTCCTTTGTAATGAAGAATATGAATCGATTATATTCAAATTTGAATAGGGAGGGCAAGAGCTATTTCTATTTCTAAATTTTGCCGGATTGCTTCCGGCGTATACGCATAAGAAAAGCCGTTTCCTGAATGGGGAAACGGCATGCTTTTAAATTGCGGCCCTGGAGAGAGCCTGCTCTCTGTCTTCGATATACCGGATGAACAGCTCGGTCAGTTCCGGATCGAACTGGCTGCCAGCGCAGGACCGCAGCTCACAGATGGCTTCGGCAACCGATTTGGTGGGCTGGTATGGCCGCTCGGAAGTCATGGCATCATAGGAATCGATGATTGTCAGCATCCGGCACAGGCGCGGGATTTCCTCGCCCTTGAAGCCGTAAGGATAACCTTTGCCATCATACCGCTCATGATGCAGCTCGATATAAGGAGTGAGCTCCTTGTATTTTCCGCCGGTCAGCGCCATTTCCTTGCCCCAGGTCACATGCCATTTGACCATTTCCCATTCCTCGGGGGCCAGCTTGTCCTGCTTGTTGAGGATATTCCAGGGGATTTCGAGCTTCCCGATATCGTGAATCAGCGCGCCCAGCGAGAACTGCCGCTTGGTCAGATTGTCCAGCCCCAGCCGTTCGCTGATGTCCAGGGCATAGCGGAAGACCCGCTTGGAATGCTTGAAGGTCTCCCGGTCCTTGTACATGAACAGGCTTAGCTGCTGCTCGATATCACGCACATCCTGGCTGAAATCAAGCTCCTGCTCGAGCTGCGGCTGGTGGCCGTAAATATGCACCAGGTTCTTGCCCTGCCGCTTGGCGTAGTAGAGCGCCTGGTCCGCATGTTCCACCAGCTCGGATTTGGAATGGATATCCGGCTGATAACCGGCAATCCCCGCCGAGAAGGAAAGACAGCCCTGAGGGAAAATTTCCGTGCCTTCAAACGGCGAATTATTGAGCGAGCGGCGGAGCTTCTCCATGAACTGACCGGCGGCGGCCGTGTCATAACCCGGCATGAGCAAGGTGAACTCTTCCCCGCCGTAGCGGGACAGAATCATTCCGGTGCCTGCGGTCTCCTTGCTCAGCAGCTCGGCCAGGAATACGATAAGACCGTCCCCCTTCAAATGGCCGAAATGATCGTTATAGCGCTTGAAGTTGTCGATGTCAATCATGGCCAGTGACAGCGGATAACCCGCGCCCTGCTGGGATTTATGCATTTCCTCCTCCAGCGCGGTCTCGAAATAGCTGTGATTGTACAGCCCGGTACGCTGGTCGCGGTTGGCGCGGTCCTCAATGACGCGGTACATGCTGAACAGACGTTTGAAGGAATACGAGATGAAGGTGCTGAGGCAGAGAAACAACAGCAGCCCGACGAAATGATTATAGTACAGCAGTGTAGTCAGCACGAGCGAGAGCACCAATGTGCACAGATAAGCAAGAATCGTATCGGTTACCATGCCTTTGAGTGTATCGTACAGCTTCTCGCGGTGGACTATATAATGATAAAAGCCGATCAGCAGCAGATTCAGCATGAAATAGACCGCCATAGCGGCGACGTATGCGCCCAGATAGCTGGTCAGGAGCGGCCCCTGCCTGCCGCCGAGCATGGTGAAGAGCAGCGAAGCTGCCGTGATCATTATGCAGTATACGGCGAAATTAATAAGATGCCTCCATGGGGCGCCGCGCCGCTCGATCAACAGGGAGAGAATGGAGCAGCATAGCAGGGCCAGGAGCGTAAAAGACGTGCCGAAGACAAAGATTGCCGCCAAATATGCCGCCGAATCCAGCGAGAGTCCGTTGCCCTGCGGAGGAAGCTGAAATGCGAAGACGGTCAGAATCAGCGAGGCCGAGGACATGGCGGCAATCCACCCCCAGGTTACCGCAGACAAAGAAGCCAATTCCCTGATGCCGTATGCGGCGAACAAGCTGAAGCCTAACAGACATAGGGCCAGGGAGTATAGCTGGCCGCGGTGTTTCCGCAGTCTGCTGATAATTCGTGTGTGCACTGTTGCCGCTCCTTTCGAATGAGTGAGATATACAGAGCCCGGAGGGGGATAAACGGCCTCCGGAGCTAGGAGCATTATTTCGCTTTGAACCGGAAAAATTCCTGCTGACATGGCAGGACAGGTATACAAGACGCCTTGACATACCCATGGGGGGTATAATATAGTAGTGGTGAGGAGGCTGATTGCTATGGCGACAAATGAGAAAGCCCACGACATGGACTCCTGCGGGAATGGTTGTCCGCCTTCCGCTCCCGGTGCCCGCAAGAGCCATCATTCCCCGGAATTCAAGAGCGGGCTGACCACCCGGCTGAACCGGATTGAAGGCCAGATCCGCGGAATCAAGGGAATGATTGAACGCGATACGTATTGCGACGACGTACTCAACCAGCTGGCTGCGGTACAGGCTGCGCTGAACGGCGTCGGCAAGCTGCTGCTGGAAGGTCACATGAAGAGCTGCATTGTCGAGCGGATTGAGGCAGGAGAGCATGAGGTCATTGATGAATTGCTCATCACAGTCAATAAGCTGATGAAATAACAGATTTCTATTTAATGGAGGAGGATTTATATGTCTAACGCAACTTTAAATGTTGAGGGTATGTCCTGCGGTCATTGTGTCAGCGCAGTGGAGAAAGCGGTCAGCGGGGTCGGAGCATCGGCGAAGGTGGACCTGGCTGCCAAGACTGTAGCGGTGGAATACGATGAGAGCAAGGTAAGCCTCGGCGACATTACGGCAGCGATTGAGGATCAGGGCTACGACGTCGTTAAGTAAGACTGTAACTGTGCAGACTAAGGCTTGGAGCAGGGAACCGCTTAGGTTCTGAAGGCGCCAATGCCTTTTCTTTTCCTATAAAATATACCCTTAGGGGGTATGGAGGCGAGACACATGGCTCAAGTATCAGCAGCGGGAGAACGGCAAACGACGCTGCAAGTAACCGGTATGACCTGCTCTGCCTGCGCCGCCCGGATCGAGAAGGGCCTCTCCCGCATGGAGGGCATCTCCCGGGTCAATGTTAACCTGGCGCTGGAGCAGGCGACTGTAGGCTATGACCCCGCGGTGTCCGGCATTCCGCAAATCGAAGAGAAAATCCGTTCACTCGGCTATGATACGGTGAAGGAGGCAGCGGATTTTGATATCTCCGGTATGACCTGTGCGGCGTGCTCGGCGCGGATCGAGAAGACGCTGGGGCGGATGCCTGGAGTGTCGGCGGTAAATGTGAATCTGGCGCTGGAGACGGCCCATGTCGAATACAGTCCGGGCAATATCAGTACGGCCGACATCATCGACAAGGTGGGCAGCCTGGGCTACCGGGCGGCGCTGAAGCGTGACCGGGAGGAGACGGCGGACAGCCGCAGCAAGGAAATTGTGCGCAAGCGGAATAAGTGGATTGTCTCGGCGGTGCTGTCCTTCCCGCTGCTCTGGGCGATGGTTGCGCATTTCTCCTTCACCTCATGGATTCCGCTGCCTGGCCTGCTCATGAATCCCTGGTTCCAGCTGGCGCTGGCGACGCCGGTGCAGTTCATCATCGGCTGGCAGTTCTATGTCAGCGCCTATAAAGCGCTGAAGAACGGCAGCGCCAATATGGATGTGCTGGTGGCGCTGGGTACCTCGGCCGCGTATTTCTACAGCCTTTATCTGACAATCGACTCTCTGTCGATGAGCGGAATGCATCATACGGTGGAGATGTATTACGAGACCAGTGCGGTTCTTATTACGCTGATTCTGGTCGGCAAATGGTTCGAGGCGCTGGCCAAAGGCCGCTCCTCCGAGGCCATACGCAGCCTGATGGGGCTGCAGGCCAAGACCGCACTGGTCATCCGTGACGGGGCCGAGCTCAGCCTTCCGGTGGAAGAGGTGATTCCGGGGGATATCGTGCTGGTGAAGCCGGGTACCAAGGTGCCGGTGGACGGCGAGGTGGTTGAAGGGCTGTCCTCCGTGGACGAATCCATGCTGACCGGCGAGAGCATCCCGGTAGAGAAGAAGCCGGGCGATCATGTCATCGGCGCTACCATCAACAAGAACGGCATGCTGAAGATCAAGGCCCGCAAGGTTGGACGCGATACGGCGCTGGCACAGATTATCCGCGTGGTGGAGGAGGCCCAGGGCTCGAAGGCGCCAATCCAGCGGATTGCCGACCGTATTTCCGGCATCTTCGTGCCGATTGTCGTAGGGATTGCAACGGTCACTTTCATCATCTGGTATATCTGGGGAGCGCCGGGTCAATTCCCGGAGGCCCTGGAGAAAGCGATCGCCGTGCTGGTCATCGCCTGTCCCTGCGCTCTGGGGCTGGCGACGCCGACCTCCATTATGGCCGGCTCCGGGCGCGCTGCCGAGTTCGGCATCCTGTTCAAGGGCGGCGAGCATCTGGAAGCGGCTCAGGCCATCCGGACCGTGGTGCTCGACAAGACCGGTACTGTAACGAGCGGCAAGCCGGTACTGACCGATATTGTCACCACGACAGGGATTGCGGCGCATGGCAAGGCCGCTGCCGAGAACCGGCTGCTCTCGCTCACCGCAGCGGCGGAGAAGCTGTCCGAGCATCCGCTGGCCGAGGCAATTGTAGCGGGAGCGGTGCAGCGGGGACTGGACCTGCCGGCGGCGGGGCAGTTCGAAGCGGTGCCGGGCCGCGGCATTATGGCCGTGGTCGACGGGCAGGAGGTCCGTGTGGGTACACGGCGGATGATGGAGGAGAACGGTGCGGATACTGCCCCGTGGGGCGGTCTGATGCAGAAGCTGGAGCAGGAAGGCAAGACAGCGATGCTGGTATCGGTGGCAGGAGAGGTCGCCGGCATCGTGGCGGTGGCCGATACGATCAAGGAGACCTCAAGGGCCGCTGTCGCCAGACTGCATGGTATGGGCATAGAGGTGGTGATGATCACCGGCGACAACAAGCTGACGGCGAAGGCAATCGCCGATCAGGCGGGTATCCACACCGTGCTGGCGGAGGTGCTGCCTGAAGGCAAGGCCGCCGAGATCCGCCGGCTGCAGGAGGGCGGCCGCAAGGTGGCGATGGTCGGCGACGGCATCAACGATGCTCCGGCCCTGGCCACGGCCGACACCGGAATGGCCATCGGCACCGGCACCGATGTGGCCATGGAGGCGGCGGATGTTACGCTGATGCGGGGAGACCTCATGAGCATCCCGGACGCCATCCTGATGAGCCGCAAGACGATGCGCAATATTAAGCAGAATTTGTTCTGGGCGCTCGCTTACAATACAATTGGTATACCGATAGCTGCTCTCGGCTTTCTGGCTCCATGGCTCGCCGGTGCGGCCATGGCCTTCAGCTCCGTCTCGGTGGTGCTGAATGCGCTGCGGCTGCAGCGGGTGAAACTGTAAGAGAAGCAGCTTACCTTTGTAAGGAGTGATTAGACGATGAGCAATGAGAATCAGGCTAACCCTGCCGCGAATGAAACCCTTGAGCTGCTGATGCAGCATGCATCTGTGCGCAAGTATCAGGACCGCCCGGTCGGCGAGGATACGCTTGCCGCCATTATCGGTGCGGCGCAGATGGCGTCCACCTCCAGCAATGTCCAGGCTTACAGCGTGATTGCGGTAACCGATCCGCAGCAGAAGGCGCAGCTGTCCGCCCTCTCCGGGAACCAGGCCTACATTGAGGAGTGTCCGGTGTTCCTGATCTGGTGCGCCGATCTATACCGGCTGCATGAAACGGCCGGACCGCAGCTTCCGGACGGAGGTACCTTCGATACGACGGAGAACTTCATCGTCGCTACCGTCGATGCCGCGCTGGCTGCACAGAATGCGGCCGTTGCCGCCGAGTCGCTGGGCCTCGGCATCGTGTACATCGGCGGTGTCCGCAATAACATCGCCGAGCTGTCCGAGCTGCTCGGTCTGCCGGAGCTGGTCTACCCGGTCTTCGGCATGTGCCTTGGCTATCCGGAAGGGCCGGCGGGTATCCGGCCGCGGCTGCCGCTGGAAGGCGTGCTGCACCGGGGCCGCTACGAGAAGGAGAAGACGGCCGCGCAGGTGGCCGTCTACGACGAGGTCTCGAAGGAGTATATGCTGAAGCGCAGCGGCGGCAAGATGGATACGCCGTGGTCGGCGATGATGGTCAAGCGCTTCGCCGAGCCGTCACGGCTGCACATGAAGGAATATCTGCTCAGCAAAGGGTTTATGCAGCGCTAGAATATGAATGGTTCCATAAGGGGGCCCGTCCCGGCATGATGATGCCGGGACGGGCCCCCTTGATTTCCCGCAGGTATGCTGCTTACTCCCTGTTAAACCGGTGCAGCGGGTATTTGCAGGCTGGCTTAAGACAGAAGCTGGATTACCGAATCGGCATCCCGAATAGAAGCCGGGTGACAGTTGTCATCTCAAAGTAATGACAGCCCCAACTAAAGCCGGTCCGTTCCTGCCTCTACAATAGACTTATAGCGAGATAACGGGAGGAACAACACATGGAACAGGTCATTGAAGTCAGCAATGTCAGCAAGAGCTTCCGGGACAAGCAGGCGCTCCGCAGCATCAGCTTCGGTGTGCCCAAGGGTTCGGTAACCGCTATACTCGGTCCGAACGGTGCGGGCAAGACGACGCTGCTCTCCATCCTGCTTGGGTTGCAGGAGCCGTCCGCCGGAACGGCCAAGGTGTTCGGGCTGCCGCCGCAGCATCAGGCGGTCCGGGCGAGGACCGGAGCGATGCTCCAGGAGGTCAGCGTATTGGACCGGCTGAAGGCCGGGGAGATCATCGAGCTTGTGCGCGGATACTATCCGCATCCGGTGGATACCGCGCTGCTGCTGGAGGCTTCGGGCCTTGCGCCCGGGGACCTGCGGCGCTATGCGGAGAAGCTGTCCGGCGGCCAGAAGCGATCCCTGGGCTTTGCCCTGGCGCTGGCCGGCAATCCCGATCTGCTGTTCTTCGACGAGCCTACGGTGGGACTGGATACAGTAGCGCGGCGCCGCTTCTGGGAGAGGGTCCGGTTTCTGGCGGGCCAGGGCAAGACCGTTTTATTCACCACGCATTACCTGCAGGAAGCGGAGGATTATGCGGACCGTATTCTGCTCTTCAGCGGCGGAATGCTGGCAGCCGACGGAAGTCCCGCCGAGATCAAGTCCAGAATCGCGAAGCGCTCGCTGTCCTTCCGGCCGGCCGGCGATCCCCGTCTGCTCCGTGAACAATTGCTGCAGCTGCCCGCGATACAAGGCGTCGAGGAGCATGAGGGGCGGCTGGTCGTGAGGGCGGAGAATGCGGACGAGGCGCTGCGGCTGATTTTTGCCGGAGGATTGGGCGTTAGAGATATTCTTGTAGAACAGGGCAGCCTGGAGGAGGCCTTTGAGCAATTGACATTGAACCCGGGGGAGGGTGTTCGTTCATGAAACTCATTATAGGGCAATGCAAAGCCGAACTGCTGCGGATTTTCCGCAACCCGTATTTTATCTTCTGGTCGCTGGCGATGCCGATCCTGTTCTATTTCCTGTTCACACGGGTCATCAACACAGGTGCGGAGGATGCAGGAGAGTGGCGGGCGCATTACTTGATGTCGATGGCCGCATTCAGTGTAATGGGCTCATCCATTATGACGCTGGGCATCCGGCTCGTGCAGGAGCGGAACCAGGGCTGGAATACATATATCCGGATTACGCCGCTGCCGGCCTATGCCTTTTTTCTCGGTAAAATGGTCGGCCAGACGGCGGTGCATGTGTTCTCGGTTATCTGTATTTTTGCTGCGGGATATGTGAACGGTGTGGAGCTGTCCTCCGGACAGTGGATCTTCAGCGGTTTGTGGATTGTCGCGGGCTCGCTGCCGTTTCTGGCGCTCGGTACACTGATTGGAATGATGAAGCGGGTGGACACGGCAAGCGGTGTCAGCAATGTGCTGTACATGGGTCTGGCGATAGCGGGCGGCATGTGGATGCCGCTGGAGATTCTGCCGAAGACGGTGCAGGAGATCGGGCACTGGCTGCCCTCCTACAATTACGGGAGCGGGGCATGGGCCATTGTGCGCGGAGACCATCCGCAAGGAGCGGTGATCCTGATTCTGGGCGGCTATCTGGCTCTGTTTATGATATTATCGGTGTATCTACGACACAAACAGAGAGCGGTGTAATCGCCAATGACAGCGAGGAAGTTTCGCTTGTTTCCGTCCAAACAAGGGTTCTTCCCTTACGTGTGGCTACTGTATCTGCTGATGCCGGCGCTTAATCTGAGGGGCGAGCAGGGGCTCAAGCTGCTGCTTGGCGTGCTGATTCTGGCGGTGTTCGCCGTTACTTACCGGCAGCTGTACTGGGCCAGAGGCAGGGCGTTTGACCTGTGGCTGACGCTGCAGCTGCTGCTCATTGTAGTGCTGAGCCTGTTCTACAGTCCTTATAATATTTATATGGGTTACTTCGCTTCCAATTTTGTCGGCTGGTATTCGGAGTTTCACGATTTCCGCAGAGCGTATGTCCTGTACGCCGTCATCATGCTGGGTACAGTTGCGGCTGCCGTCTGGAATTTTCCGCTGGAAGATCTGCTGTATCTGCTGCCGTTTCTTGTCATTATGCTGGCCTTTCCGTTCGGCGCCCGCTCGCTAAGCCGCAAGCAGGCGCTGGAGCTGAAGCTGGAGCAGGCCAACAAAGTCATCAAGGAGCTGGTGCAGCGGGATGAACGGATGCGGATTGCCCGCGATCTGCACGATACGATGGGGCATACCCTTTCGCTGCTGACGCTCAAGAGCCAGCTCGTGGAGAAGCTGGCTCTGAAGCAGCCGGAGCGTGCGGCGGAGGAGGCGCGGGAGATTCAGCGCATCTCCCGGGCCGCGCTCCGGCAGGTGCGTGAGCTGGTATCGGATATGCGCGCCGTGACGCTGGCCGAGGGGCTGGCGGAGGCGGGCGAGATGCTGCGTTCCGCAGAGATTGCCCTCGAGACCGAGGTCGAGCCGGATCATGACGGTCTGTCTGACCTGTCGCAGAACATACTCAGTCTCTGCCTTAAGGAGGCGGTGACGAATATTGTGAAGCACAGCGGGGCGACCCGCTGCCGGCTGGGGCTTGAGCTTCTCACAGGCGAGGTGCGCATGACCATATGCGACAACGGAGTCGGTCTGGCGGGACGCCGGGAGGGTAACGGCCTTAAGGGAATGGCTGAGCGTTTATCCCTGGTGGACGGCTCGCTTACGGTGGATGCGCCGTCTGGCGATTCAGGACTTAAGGGAACATGCCTGACGGTTGTCATTCCCAGAGTGGTCAAAGAGAGAGAGGAGGGCCTGGCCCGATGATACGCATTGTAATCGCCGAGGACCAGCGGCTGCTGCGCGGTGCGATGGCTTCACTGCTCAGTCTGGAAGAGGATCTGGAGGTTGCGGGAGAAGCCGCCGACGGCGCGGAGGCGCTGGAGCTGATCGGCAGACTGCAGCCGGATGTGGCGCTGCTCGATATTGAAATGCCGCTGAAGAGCGGACTGGAAGTGGCGGAAACGCTCCAGTCGGCGGGGAATCCGGCGAAAGTGATTATTCTGACAACCTTCGCCCGTCCGGGTTATTTCGAGCGCGGTGTGAAGGCCGGCATTCAAGGCTACCTGCTTAAGGATGAGCCGGTGGACAAGCTGGCCGAGGCAATTCGGCGGGTGATGGACGGACGGCGGGAGGTGTCGCCGGAGCTGGCCTTCGGCAGTCTGCGCGAAGAGAACCCGCTTACGGAACGCGAACGCGACATTCTGAAGCTGGCCGGAGAAGGGCTCTCGGCCGGGGAGATCGCCTCCGGCCTGCATCTCTCGTACGGGACCGTCCGTAACTACATCTCCGAGATTCTCGGCAAGCTGGAGGTGAAGAGCCGGATTGAAGCGGTGCGGCTGGCGGAAGAGAAGGGCTGGATATAGACTGCGGTCCTCTGGTAGCGGCCGCTACACCGTACTCTTCTCAGTAAGGGGCGAAGCTTCTTCCTCCTCAAAGTGATAGAGAATCAGCATAAGAATAGAGACGGCAACAATCATCGTCACCATAAAAGCTCTGGAAGCCAGGAACATAGCCTCTGTTAATGGCAGCAGCCAGTAAAAGCACAGGCTGTTGGCGGTAAGGGCCAGCGCCAGCATCAGCAGGAAGCGCCGGTCTTTGTCGTTGACTTTTTTTCGCAGCAATAACTTAAGGCCTTCAGTCGCTACATAAGCTGTTGTGATGATCAGTGATATGAAAGCATGCGCCATACCGGAAGAACGGATAAAAGCATCCTCAATGATGAAGGCGAAAAATTTGGACAACAGGATTCCTGCGAGGATAAGCACTGCAAAGCCTGCTGTACCCTCAGCGAAATAGACAGCAAAGCCTTTGCCGGTCTTGAAGTAACGGTAGGTGACCGTTAACTGGATGATTTGCACTGCAAGCAGCAGTACAATCCACCGGTAATAAAGCGCCGGCAAATCTCCGGAGAGCAAGTCGATCAGATAATTTACCACAGTCCGGACCGTTTCGATAACCATGCACAATTCTCCTCTTCTCTCACCGCTTACCGGCTACTCTTCAAAAGACAGATTGACAGGCTCGTCCAATAGCTCCTGCGTATAATCGAGATTCGTAGTCGGCGTACTGTCGTCCACCTCATCGAACCTGAGCCCATCCACCCAAACCTGGCCGCGTCCGGACAGGATGACCCCGAAGGAAATGATGGTGCTGTTGTCCGGCACGTCTAATACAATGGCATAATGGTTCCATTCGGTATCGCCGGAAATGGGGCGGTTGCTCATATTATCAAATTGCACGATGTCACCAAGGTTATTGTCCACCCTCATCCAGAAGCCGCAGAAGACGCTGACCCGCGCAGATTTTATGAATCCCGAGAGCCGGATCCGTTTGCCTACATAGTTATCCGCTTTAAACTGCTGCATCATCGTGGCGAATTCATCATTGGCTTCAACTGTAGCTGATTTTAAGAACCCGGATGCCCTTCCTTTATGAAAATTCTTAGGGTCCAGGCCCATCGTGTAATTGAACGGATGACTGCCGCTTAAGAACCAGCCTTTGACCGTTTCCTCCTGTTTCATTCCAGCTTCCTCCTCTTGATTAATCAGGCTGCCGATAATTCTCCGGTATTGCCCCGGCGGCAGGCGATAATATTTTTTGAAGGCCCGGGTGAACGATTCCTGGCTTTCAAACCGGTAATGGACCGCAATTTCAATGATTTTCTCGTTGGTGTACAGCAGAATATTGGCGGCATTGGCGATTCGGCGGTAGCGGATATACTCCGATAACGTCACACCTACTTCTTTTTGAAAGATGCGATGGTAATGATACTTGGAAAAGCCGATGTATTTGGCAATGCCCTCCAGTGACAGCTCTTCGTGAAGATTGGTTTCGATGTACCCGATTGTCTGCTGGATCATCGCGCTGTAATTCATGGTCTCACCCCCTCTAACCAGAAGCTTATCAGAATCACGCCGCCTTTTTTTGACTTTTGTTGCTCTTCTTCAATTGCCGGTCACAGGTTCGCCGTATGAAAAAAGCCCTGCCCTCCGGATTATCCGGAGGCAGGGCTTCGCAGATTAGATAGCGGCTGTGCCGATAATGGTAGTGCCGCCGGATTAGTTCCGTCCCTTGGCCTGCTCCTCGCGCATCCACTGCGAGAGCTGACGCCTCATCTGCAGGAACTCGGGCGTATCGGTGATCTCCTCGCGCCGCGGCCGGGGGAAGGGAACGTCCACGCTGTGGAGAACGGAGCCGGGACGCCCGGAGAACACATAGATGCGGCTGGAGAGCAGCAGCGCTTCTTCGATGTTGTGGGTGATGAACAGCACGGAGCGGCGGTTCTCCTCCCACAGCTCCAGCAGCCAGCGCTGCATGTCGCTGCGCGTCAGCGCATCCAGCGCGCTGAACGGCTCGTCGAGCAGCATCAGCTCCTGCGGTGCGAGCAGGGCACGCAGGAAGGCCGCGCGCTGCTGCATGCCGCCCGACAGCATGTGCGGGTAGGCCTTCTCGAAGCCGCCGAGCCCGACCTTAGTCAGCCAGCGGCGGGCGTTCTCCCGCGCTGCGGCCTGCGGCTCGCCCATCAGCTCACCGGCGAGCAGGACATTGTCCTCGATGCTGCGCCAGGGGAACAGCGCGGGCTGCTGCGGCATGTAGCTGATGTTGCCGCGCTGCCCGGTGACGGTTTGGCCGTTCATGCTCACCGTTCCGCTGTCCGGCAGCGTCAGGCCGCCGATAATATGGAACAGGGTGCTCTTGCCGCAGCCGGAAGGCCCGACGATGGAGACGAATTCCTGCTGCCGGACCGTCAGCGAGACCTGATTCAGCACAGGTGTTGTGCGGCGGCGGTGGGTAAATGCTTTGGAGACGTCCTTGACCTCCAGGGCGGGCGGCGGTGTCTGCAGAATGTCCGATCCGCCAGCTCCGGCTCCGGAGGGGAGCGGGTTCTTCTGCAAGCCCGGGGAATCGCCCGTCCTGGAGGCGGAGTTCAGAGCCTCGGTAAATGATGTCATATCAGTTCTGTCCCCTCTTTAGGTTTGTTTACCCGGCTTCCAGCGTACCAGCCACTTCTCCAGTAAAGTAATGATTGCAAAGAGCGCCAGACTGAGCAGCACGATGATGGCAATGGCGATAAATACGCGGTCGGTGCGGTAAGCGGAATGCTGCAGCAGCATGTAATAGCCGATGCCCTTGTCCGAGCCGATCCATTCGGCGACCACGGCACCCATCACCGCATAGGTAGCGGAGATTCGCACGCCGGAGAACAGCGAGGGCAGCGAGCCCGGCAGCTCCAGCTTGCTGAAGATCTGCCACTTGCTGGCCCCGGCCATCTTCATATAATTCAGCATGACCCGGTCGCTCTGGGCGAGCCCGCCCATGGCGGCCACGGCTACCGGGAAGAAGCAGACGAGCGTAATCAGCACGACCTTCGGCAGGAGGCCGAAGCCGAACCAGATGATCAGCAGCGGGCCGAGCGCGATGGTCGGGATATTCTGGCTGAGGATCAGCAGCGGATATATCGCCCGCTTGAGGCCGGGCAGCAGATGCAGCAGCAGCGCGACAATCAGGCCCACCGTCGTCCCTACCGGGAAGCCGATCAGGGTCAGGCGCAGCGTAGCCGCCGTATGCTTCCACAGCCCGGGAGTGTTACCCGCGGCTTCACTGGCAATGGCGGCCGGTCCGGGCAGAATCCAGGCTTCGATGTGAAACAGGGACACCGCCAGCTGCCACCCGCCCAGAAAAAGAACGACCGCCACTAAGGGCGGCCAGACTTGACTCCAGTACGATTTCACGGCCGGTATTTCTCCGTCAGCTTCTCCATGCTGATGCCTTGCGGGTTGTGGGCGATTTTGATCTGGGAGATGACGCTGGGGCTTCCGGCTTCGATCAGCGCTTCATGCATCTGCCGCACCACTTCCAGCAGCTCCGTTATGTCGCCCTCCATCGTCGTTTCCAGCGGGTTGACCTGATGCTTCACGCCGGAGTTCTGAATCACCTCGATCGCTTTATCGACATAGGGAATCGAGTCCTCGTTGTTCGGTGTCTTGGGAATCACTTGAATGCTGAGCAAAGTGTTGGCCATGTGGATTCATCCTCTCATTTATATAGTAGGTCAGGGTCTTCCTATAGTTTGGGGTCTCACGACTGTAAGGTCAGCTGCCCGGCAAAAAATCATTGGTGAACGCGGCATCCGCATCCAGCGGCTGCTCCAGGAGCTTCAGCCCGTACATCCAGTCGGCGTAATTCTTCCAGATCTCGGCTTTCTGCTCGCCCCAGCGGGCGGCATCGTCCTTGTATTTCGGACTCAGCCATTCCTGGCTGGCCTTGACCAGCTCCGGATCAAGATCCGGTACGGCCTTGATCAGAATATCCGCAGCCTCCGCCGGATTGGCAACGGCATACTCATAACCCTTGGTCGTCGCCGCCAGGAAGGCCTTCACCAGCTCCGGCCGCTCGGCGATTTCCTTCTCGCTGGTGGTCAGCACCGGCGTGTAGTAATCGAGCTGCGGCGCATAGTCCTTCAGGTACAGCATGTCGAGCGGCTCGCCGCGCAGCTCGGCTTCTATGCCGGTCCAGGCGTAGAATACCCACGCGAAATCAATATCGCGCTTCACGGCGGTGAAATAGTCGGCCTCCCCGATATTGATGATCTTTACCTTCGAGACATCGCCGCCCACCGGGTCCATGATCGCTTTCATGGCCGCTTCTTCGGCGGGTGAGCCCCAGCCGCCGTACGTCTTGCCTTCGAAATCCTTCGGCGACTTGAGATTGCGGTCCTTCGGTCCGGCGAAGCCGGAGGTATTATGCTGAATGACTGCAGCGATAGAGACAAGCGGCACGTTCTGCAGGCGGGCCAGCGTGAGCGCTTCCTGGGCGCTTACGCCAAAAGCCGCTTCGCCGGAGGCGACCATCGTGTCTGCGCCGGCCGCGCCGGGCTGCACGATTTCCACGTCCAGGCCTTCCTCTTCATAATAGCCCAGCTCCTTGGCCGCGTACAGGCCGGTGTGGTTCGTGTTCGGTGTCCAGTCGAGTGCCACCTTGATCTTGGTCAGCTCCTGCGGAGCCGCAGTGGCGTCCCCTGCATCCGCCGCAGGCGAAGCGCTGCTCCCGCCCGGCGTATTTGCCGTATTGCTTCCGCCTCCGTTATTTCCACAGCCGGCCATCACGGCAGCCAGCAGCAGGACGAGGCAGAGGGTGAATGCCTTTTTGACTCCCATAGCTTCTCTTCTCTCCTTCTTGGCAACCCCTATTCTTCCAAGTTCCGAATATACCCATACACAAAAAGCGTCCCGATTCATCGGGACGCTTGCGTAGTCGCACAGTGCTGGTCGCTGCGGTCTCAAATATTAAGGCCACAGGCGCTAAAGCGAAATTCCTACGCTGGCATTATCCAGATCAGGTATAAGGGTCAGTATCTTATGGGATACAATCTCAGCCGGCCTATTCCAGCACCCCTGGTTCTATGAAGTTCTCGGGTATTGCTTGTTACGGTGTATTATAGACGGCGCTTCCGTGATTTGTCCAGACCCATCTTGCTACTCATCGCTCTCCATCCGCTTCCTGTGCCGCCTGCGGATGCTGGTATACAGCTCCTTGGCCGTCAGGAACAGACTGACAGAAATCCCGATAAAGGTCACAGCCAGCGCCAAGTATTCGAATGGGGAGTATTCCAGCAGCTTGCTCCAGTCGATAGGATTCTTCAGGTCCTCAATGACCTGGTTCATTCCATAAATCCCGCTCACCACGGTGAAAATGGTCAGGATCATCAGCAGGGTATCGCGGCGCCTTGCCTGGTATTTCTCCTGGTATTGAAACAGGTCATCCAGCGTCATTTTGACTTCATCAAACAAGGCATCGTTGCCGTACACCTTGCGCACCTGGAAGAAAATCTCCCGGCCCTGGGACTGCGAAATCAGCTCCATAAAATAAAATTTGGCCGAAAATTTATTAATCAGAAAGATCAGATCCTCAATCGCGTCATAATCATGGTCGATACGCAGGCGGGAGTGCAGGGTGGCCAGCTTCAGCAGAACGATTTTGTGAAAGAGGTTCAAGAGCAGCCCGTAGTAATACTCACCGTACATCTGATTGGCCAGTTCAGTGGCGACCTTCCGCTCCGTCCGGGTCAGGCAGCAAAAGGTTTGTTCGTTGGTCATATAGTAGGTGTCGGGACCCCAGCGGTTGTAGGAATGCTCACGGCAGTAGTTCTCGATGTACCCGGGATCACTGGCGCTGGCATACGGTTTGCCGTCCTCATTAATACCATCCAGCTGGGAGGCGCGGTACCGCATATTAAGCGTCAGTTCGTCAGGGTTGTCAGTGCGGTTGATGCCGTAAAAAGCCTGGACCATCATCCGCTCATCAACGAAGAAGGGCAAGGTTTCGAAATAAGCCCCGCCCAGCTCTTCCGCATCCAGAAAAGACTCCAGACCGTCGGCAAGATTGCGCAGAACGAAATCCTCCACCTGCTCAAAAGTATGATCGCCGCAGCGGATACGGGACTGCTTATCCCGGGTAGACACATCCTCCAGCGTGCGGAAGCGGTCGGCGAACTCCAGCGCCAGGCTGAAAGGCAGGTCCTCTTGTTCAAGCTGCACACGCACCGTCAGGAATCCCAGCTGGAACGGACAGACAAACACATCGGTTGAGTGCACCCGGAAGGGGATATCCTGCCCTCTCAGCTCCAGACAGCAGGCCAGATCATTGGCGCGCGAGAAGCGGCGGAAGGAGTCGGCGGCTTTTTCGCGGGGGAACAGCACATGAGCGGCAAAGGGGAGATAGCTGCGCTCCATTTTTTCATGGGAAACACAGTAGCCTTCCCCGTAAAAAGCATCCTCCAGTTTCTTGTTATCGAGGAAAAAGGGGATAAAACCGTCCTCCTTGAGCTTTCCGATCAGTCCCTTGTTCTGGCCGTCTTTAATGGAGAAAGGAAAAATAAACTGCAGCAAAGCCGTATGCAGTGTGGATTCTGATTCTGTAGTGATTGTGGATTCGTTCACAGGCGCACCGCCTTATACACAGGATTTACATCATTTATTCGTACTGGAATGACCGGGCGGCGTTCATGAATTTGCCCCGGATTCATTCGGCAAGGAGCGGGTACACTATTATAAACACAGTTTGCCGAGCAATAAAAGTTCAGGAGTATTTCAAGCCGCGGGCAAGAGGCTGTACTGTTGCCCCGATACGAAAGGAGCTATTTGGCCCATGGATCAGAAAGCGCTGGAGCAGACGATCATCAAGACGCTGGACGACAACAAGTTCGGGTCCTTCGGCACCATTGAAGCCGGCAACAAACCGAAGGTGCGTTACATGGCTGTTTTTCATGACGGGCTGAGTGTTTATCTCGCGACCGACCGCAAGACGCACAAGGTGGAAGAGCTGGAGAATAACCCTCATGTCTTCTTGCTGCTGGGATATGAGCAGGGCGGCGGCAAGGATGTGCTGGAGATTGAAGCGACGGCTGCCGTAACCAAGGATAACGGGCTGCGCGCGAAGGTATGGAACGCGTCGCTGGAGAAGTGGTTCAGCGGTCCGGAAGATCCTGATTATGTCATTCTGGAGTTAACGCCGACACGGATAGAATATATGGGTCAAGATAAGGAGCATGGCGTGTGGCAGCCGCCGTCTCACGTATCCGGGAAATAATCCGGGAGAAGCCGTCTTCATCGCCCTGACCGGGGGGAAGGCGGCTTTTGTTATTCATTCCGGAAAGCGCAGCTTGGATTTCATGCCAAGCAGCTGAAAAGGTATCCCTCCAAGAGCCCGCTTTGCGGGTTTTTTCGTGTCCTGAGCCAGCAGTGCTGGCCGCCGGGACTCTCTGCTGCCCGATGGTAGCACCCTGGTTGACCATGCTATAATGGGGCATCACAAACCGGACTGGCAGGAAAGGAATGAAGCAGATCCATGAGCGTTACGCTGTTATATGTAGAGGATGACCGGGAGATCGGGAGCGCTGTATCCGCCGACCTGCGCGAGCGGGAATACGCCGTACGCTGGCTGGAGAGCGGAGAAGGGGCGGTGGAAGCGGCCGCAGGCTGTCAGCTGGCGATTCTCGACGTGATGCTGCCCGGCCTTGACGGCTTCACCGTCGGCCAGCGGCTGAAGCGCGCCTACCCGGAGCTGCCGGTGCTGATGCTGACCGCCCGCGCTTCCATAGACGACAAGCTGCAGGGGCTGGATTTCGCCGACGATTATGTGACGAAGCCGTTCCACCCCGATGAGCTGGCTGCACGGATTGAGGTGCTTCTCCGGCGCAGCGGGGCTTCGGCAGCGGTGCCGCTGCAGCTGAAGCATCTGCTGGTGGCGGACGGCGGCCAGCGGATTACCGATGCTGAAGGTAAGGAGATTGTCCTTACCGGCAAGCAGTTTCAAATCTTCTCTTATCTGCTCCGGCATTTGGGGCAGATACTGACCAAGGAGCAAATCTATGAAGCCGTGTGGGGCGAGCCTTACCTTGAAGGCGACAAGACACTGATGGTACATATCCGCTATCTGCGTGAGAAGCTGGAGCTCGATCCGGGGGTCCCGGAGATTATTGAAACTGTGCGGGGCATCGGCTACCGGGTGAGGGCATGAAGGTGAAGGCCTGGGTACAGACCCGTTCCCTGCTGTCCCGTTATTTGCTGATTATTATTACCGCATTTTTGTTTATTCCAGTCATCATTCCGCTCACTTTAATCGCTTACGGAGTATTTACAGGACTGACCAAGGAAGATCCGCCCGTGGAGTATCAGCCCTACTCCAGCATTTCTGCGCTGGAGACGATGTGGCATCAGGAAGCGGCTGAGCTGCACGGGGCCTCTGCGGAGACGGTTGACCGGCGGCTGAAGGAATTGAGCGGGCAGTATAATCTGGCCGCCATGTTCTGGGTGGACGGAGAAGGCCAGACCCGGCTGGTGCTGCCATGGCGGGAGGGCCCGGAGAAGCTGGAGGCCCCGCTTATCCCCCGGCAGTGGAACGCAGCGGAGGCGATCGCCTTCATGAAACAGAGCGCCAAGCTTGAGCCACTGGCGATTGTTGCCTTCATCGGCGACGAGGCCGGGGCGGAAGAAGGCTTTATGGTCATGCAGGTTCCGCAATATGTGCGGAATGTGTCCTACTATACCGGGCTAGAAACCTGGTATGTGGTGACGCTGCTACTCTTCTTTGTCCTGTTCATCCTGGTTTCGCTGCTGTTCTTCAACGGCATCCGCAAGCGGCTGCTGCGGCTGCAGACAGCGATGGCCTTCAGGGAAGGCGAAGGGCTCCCGCAGCCGATTGCGCCGGGCAAGCCCGACGAGATCGGTCAACTGGAGGGGGCCTTCAATACAATGGTCACCGAGCTGACGGCCAGCAGGCAGCGGGAAGCGGAGGAAGAAGGACTGCGCCGGCGGCTGGTTGCCGATCTGTCGCATGACCTGCGGACGCCGCTTACCGTCATCCGCAGCCATCTGCATGTGCTCGGTAAGGAGAGTCTGTCGCCGCGCGGCCAGGAATCGCTGCAGCTGATGGATGAGCGTATCGAGGGGTTAAGTCTGCTGATCGAAAATTTGCTCTCCTATAATCTGCTCAGCAGCGGCAAGATACAGCTGACCCTGGAGCGCAGGGATGTGCTGCGGCTGGCACGGGAAGGAGCCGCAGCCTGGTATCCGCTGTGGGAGAAGGAGGGCTTCACAGTCGAAATTGCGCTCGAAGGAGATCCGCTGTACTGGACCGTGGACGAAAGCTGGTTCCGGCGCATTCTTGACAACCTGTTCCAGAATATCCTCCGCCACGCACGCAGCGGCCGTTATGTAGGTATAGCTGCAGAGAGCCGGGAAGGCCGCCGCGTGCTGGTGATTTCCGATCATGGCAGGGGAATGGGCAGCTCGTCGGAGGCCAAGGGCGCGGGCCTGGGCCTGGCAATCGTCGACCTGCTGCTGAAGCGGATGGAGCTGGACTGGAAGGCGGAAAGCCCGGGGCAGGGAACAGAAATCGTAATCTATCAGCCTGCGGATAACGTCAGAAACCCGGGTTAATCACGTATTCGCGGTTTTTAAACAAAATTTAAACTTGGTGCCGCCGCTCTTTTAACCTTGCCGCGTTATGCTGATTACCGAGGTGAACGAGATGAACGAAACGGTAATCAAAACAAGCGATTTACGCAAGGTATACCGCGGCCGGGCTGCGGTGGAGCATCTGAATTTGAATATTGGCAGAGGGGAAATTTACGGCTTCCTCGGTCCCAACGGCGCCGGCAAAACGACAACGATCCGGATGCTGCTGGGCCTGATCAAGCCGACTTCCGGAAACATTGAAGTCTTCGGCCGCGAACTGCGCAGCCACAAGCTGGATATTCTCCGCAAGGTAGGCTCACTGGTAGAATCCCCTTCCTATTACGGCCATCTGACTGCCGTAGAGAATCTGGAGGCCATCCGGCGGATTATCGGGGTGCCTAAAGGGCGGATCGCCGAAGTGCTGGACATTGTATCGCTGACCGGCGAGGAGAAGCGGCCGGTGAAGGGCTTCTCGCTGGGGATGAAGCAGCGGCTCGGCATTGCCGCCGCGCTGCTGGGCGGGCCGGAGCTGCTGATCCTGGACGAGCCGACGAACGGCCTGGACCCGTCGGGCATTCAGGAGATCCGCTCCCTGATCAAGCGGCTGCCTGCGGAGCAGGGGATCACGGTGCTTGTGTCCAGCCATCTGCTGAGCGAAGTGGAGCAAATGGCCGACACCGTCGGGATCATCCGCCAGGGGCAGATGGTCTATCAGGACAGCATCGCCCATCTGCAGCAGCAGGCAGCCGGGGATCTGCGCCTGGCTTTGTCCGAGCCGGAAGCGGCGCTGGACCTGGCGAAGCGCAGAGGCTGCGGCGGAGAATTGCGGGAAGGCCGGCTGATCCTTCCACGGATGAACGACGCCAGAGTGGCGCTGCTGGTCAAAGAGCTGGTGGAGAATGGACATGCGGTGTACCGGGTGGAGGAGCACAGGCAATCGCTGGAGGAGTTCTTCCTGCAGGTCGTCGAAGGAGGTGCGTCTTAATGTGGCGTGCGCTGTCGGCGGACTGGCTGAAGATTCGCGGTAAAGGGCTGTGGTTCCTGGTCCTCCTGGGCCCGCTGGGTCTCTTGGCCATGCAGGGGCTTAACTTCGGTCTACGTTATGACTATCTGACGAAAATACATGAGGCCGACCTGTGGGGCGGGCTGCTGGATAATCTGTCTAATTTCGTGCCGGTAGCGCTCTATCTCGGCGGCACGCTGATCTGCTCCATGATGGCGAATGTGGAGCATCAGACGAGTTCATGGAAGCAGCTGCTGGCCCTGCCGGTGTCGCGGACCGCGGTATTTATGGCCAAGCTGCTGCTGTGCCTGCTGCTGCTGGCGGTCTCCTGCCTGCTGCTGTCGGCGGGAACGGTGGGGCTCGGCTGGATTCTCGGATTTCAGTCCCAGCCGGTTCCGTATACGGACATTCTGCGGATCGGATTCATGGGCTATGCCGCCGCGCTGCCGGTGATTCTGCTGCAGCTCTGGTTTTCCTTATCCGCCCGTAACCAGACCTTTCCCATAGCCTCCGGGATTACGCTTTCGCTGCTCAGTCTCTTCTCCTATTCGCTGTCCGAGTGGTTTCCGTTGAACTGGCCGATGCTGTCCTGGAGCGCCTCCCGGCCGTGGCTGTTCAGTGTCTCAGGCATCTTCCTGGGGCTTGTGGTGCTGCTGCCCGGTGCATGGCATTTTGCCAGAAAGGATGTGGCTTGAGGATGCGGACCTTTATGCGAATCTTGTCGGCGGAGCAAATAAAGATGTCACGCTCCTATATTTGGGTACTGCTTCTGGTCAGTCCCGCGATCTCGGTTGTCATCGGCGCACTGGCGGATGTTACAGAGGGGACGACCGGCGGCATCACTTGGCAGATTCTGCTTGGAGTCATGGCTATGGCTCATTCGATGCTGTTCCTCCCGGTGTTGTCGGGCATCTTTGCGGCGCTGATCTGCCGCAGCGAGCATAGCGACGGCGGCTGGAAGCAGCTGCTGGCGCTTCCTGTCACCAGGGGGACGGTCTACCTGGCGAAGTTCGCCATGATTATGCTGCTGCTGGCAGCTGTCCAGCTGCTGTTCCTGGGAGCTCTGCTGGGTGTAGGGTTGTTCCGGGGGGCAGAGGGGGCGGTCCCTTGGGGCAAGCTGGCGGCAAGCCTCTTCGGCGGATGGTTCGCCTGCCTGCCGCTGGCGGCGCTGCAGCTGGCCGTATCCCAGCGCTGGACCAGCTTCGGTGCTCCCCTGGCACTGAATGTAAGCTTGACGATTCCCAATATGCTGGTCGCCAATTCTGCGGATTACGGGCCGTATTATCCCTGGCTGCAGCCGATGCTGGCGATGTCCCCGATGTCTTATTACGGAGACGAGACCTTCGGCGCCTTTAATTTGCCGCTCGCAAGCCTCATGATTGTCGTCACCGGCAGCCTGGTGTTGTTTCTGGCGGCGGGATTCATCTCCTTCCGCAGAAAGGCGGTTTGAGCAAGGGGCTTTGTGCTGAACCGGCTGTCGCCCGTTCGCTGGATTGCGCCATTCATCCTAGCGTCAAGGGCCTCCATGGACATTGATTGCGATTTTTTCTATAATCATCGTAGAAGTTCCTATTAACGGCCTGGAATATCCGGGAGCCTATGGAGGAGGACGAAAGCATGGAGCCGGCGGCACTTGAAGATTGCGACAACACATGCAACGGTTCGGAGCTTGGGCCGGATTCGGCGGCGCTGATACTGCCTGAGCGCAGTACGACGGACAAGATGGCGGAAATGTTCAAGGCGCTCGGCGACCCGACCCGGGTGCGGCTCATTTATGCCCTGTCCCAGCGGGAGCTGTGCGTGCACGATTTATCGTCCATCCTCGATATGGGGCAATCGGCGGTATCGCATCAGCTCCGTTATCTGCGCAACCTGCGGATCGTGAAGCGCCGCAAGGAAGGCAAGACCGTCTATTATTCGCTGAATGATGCGCATGTGGAACAGATCTTTCTGCAGACACATGAGCATATCCGGCACGAATGAGTGATATAAACAACTTTTGCTGAATGGCGTTATGTAATGTTTAGAAATACAAGTATTCTTTATCATTTGCAAAAATAAAGGGTAAGCAGAACAGAAACCCTCATGCCGTTCATGAGAGCTGATCTGCTTACCTTTATTTTGGTATTTTTTGTGATCAAATGACCTGATATATATACAATATCCAAAAAATTAAATAAAATCTATTATTGTACAGACAAGAAATGGTATGAGTTAGCCTAAGTGTCTTTTTCATCAGGACGTTTTACCAAAGGGGTGAAAATCGAAAGCGATTACATTTGTGGAAAATAAGTTGTTAATGGAGTTTTTAAAATAACGTGGAGGTACAAAGATGCTAAAGAAAAATGTTTTCTTTAAAATTTCTCTTGTTTTAATGTTGCTTGCTATAGGAATTTCGATAATGCCTGACAAGACAATAAACACCAGAGTACATGCTGCGGGATACGATAGTTCAAGCGGTTTACCATTTGGGAATCAAATGGACGATATCGGCCCTGAGATGGATTTAGACACCTTTCTCTCATCTCTAGAACTGCTAGGGAGCTCCGAGGAAAATAAACCCATATCTTCTACATCGCTTAGTAAACAACAGAGCAATGATGTGAGGACCGTTAGAGAAGTCCTCAGTCAGAGAACGGAGAACAGCAAAACTGTCTTATATAACGATAATACAATGGCTACCTATTATTCGGAGTCCCCCTTGCATTATTTTGAAAATGGGCATTGGTCAGATATTAATTTAAATATTACAACTTTATTGTCCGAACCTGGTTTTGATTATGGAACTACTCAAAGTAGTATCAAAGTCAAATTTGGCAAAACCAGCAATAAACCTATTGAAATTGAGAAGGAGCAGTATTCCATTATTTATACTCCACTGCAAACAAATAAGGCAAAAAGCAATGTTGAAGGAAATACAATTACATATACAAACGCCTGGAATGGGGCGGATTTACAGTATGTGATGAACTCGGATTCATTAAAAATGTTTATGTACCTAAAGAATAAGAACGCTCCAGTGGATTATCAATTCGAGGTTAAGGCAAAAGGATTAACCTATGAAAAGAATGAAGCCGGTATGATTATCTTTAGAAATGCTTTAAAAGAGGAGATATTTAATATTCCTCCTATGTGGGTGATGGAAGAAGGGGCAGCTGATGTTCACTACGATAAAATAAAAACAACAATACAACAGGAAGGCAGCAAAATAAAAGTTAACATTCATCTGGATAATAAAGGTTTGAAATATCCGCTTGTTATTGATCCGACAACGTCTGTTCAAACCAGTGGTGATTTCAGTTTCCCTACACCGATTCCACCCAGTTCAATTGTAAACATGAGTTATACTATGAAGGATGCTTACGTCAATCCTCAAAATGGTCAGACCAAAACTGTACCGGTCAGTTCATTTGAGACCAACTTTGACTATACGTTACCTGGCAATTCGAATCATATAGTAAAGACAATTGTGACCGTACCGAAAAGCGAAGACACTATTTACATGGATACTAATTACATTTTGGGCACCATACCGCAATCAGCATCAGTACACAAGATATCTACTAAAGTTATTGGAGCGTCAAGCCCAACGGGATACCCTATAAAAGTATACTCTTTAAGGGTGCTTACTATAGTTTATAATGTTGACCAAAATATTAACTATGATACTCCTATAAATGCGAGTATTGCGAATAACACAACTTCGGAATGGACTTATATAGCCCAAAGTGGCAGATCAAATCAAATTGAAATGAAAACGTTATCTAATATGAATTATTCTATAGCTGTTATTGACCCAAACGGAAGTACTGTAGCTTCCGGCACTGTAAATCAGTCAACCACAATTAAATTGAACTACGGCGTTAGCCTGGGAGGGCTATATAAAATTCGCGTCTCAGTTGCTGGAGGAACTGGTACTAGTGGGGATATTTCATTGTTACTTAATCAGACATCTTCTATCCGTTATGTGTACGATAAATCTAATAGAATTCAGGATATATACTTTACTGTACAAGGACAAGCATACAGACGTCATTATGAATATGACCCAAATGGAAATCTATTAACGGTTAAAACATATCAAGAATAGATAGCTGAATTAACCCAATGGCATTCCATATGTTTTAAGAGAGAAGGAAGTATTCTGTCTTGAATAAGTCATTTAAGAAAGATTTCTGGGAGGGTTAAGTGTTGTTCAGAAAAAAACTGTTCAAGTCTATAGCACTAATACTTAGTTTTGTACTTTTGTTTCCGAATATACCGGTGGGAGCGGTTGAAGGAACTTCGTTTGACCAAGCATCTATTGATGAAAGCGTTCTGGCGCGTTCTGGCGTAAATATGGCCGTCTACGAAGACCTGCCTTCAGGCTCTGCCCTGCTGGATGCAGAGAAGGCATGGATTGATCAAACCTTAAACAGCCAACTGGCTGTAGAACAGCAGAAGAAAATCCAGGCGCTAGAGTTGGAGCAGAAATTGTCACGCGGACAGGCACCACTGCTTGACGATGAAGCGCAAGGCGAGGACAAGCTGTTCCGGTCTTTACTTGAGGGTATTAACGATCGAGCGGCTGAGCAGGCGATTGCATCCGAACGGGATCTGACCGAGCGGATCACCCGGATCAAGACGCTGGAACTGGAGCGGGCGCTGGCGAAGCAGAATGAGGAGAGCGCCGGACGCAGTCTTAACACCCTGGCGGAAGAGCTGGAGCTTGCGCCGGAATTCATTCAGGAACTGCTGGACAACGGCCAAACGCTGGAGGACATTGAACGGGATTGGCGCAAGCCCGCCGCAGATCTTCCCGAACCGACCATTCCTCTGCCCCGCAGAGCCGGTCTTTCTGTTCAGGAATCGGTATACGGCAACGCGTCCGTCAGCCGCTCCGTATACGGTAAGTCTTCCGTTAGCGACCTGGTATACGGCATCCAGTTGGAGTTGGGTGGTGCTGATCAGGCTTCCGCACAAATGAAATCGGATGTGCTGAATGTCGATTTGAAAGCGTTTAATACCTTTCGGACTCCGGGACTGCCTCCACAGCCGGAAAAGCCGAAGCTGGATATGCTGAAGGTCAAGCTGGATGAAGCGCCGTACCGGGTTGAAGTAGAAGAAGAGAGCGTATCGACGGTTTCCGGTTCACTCTCCCTAACGCAGGATGACCTGACCTTGCCCGGACGGGGAGGACAAGGGTTTACACTCACCCGAACCTATGACTCAGGCTCTTCCCAGCTGTACGATATGGATGTCAGTGCGTACAACTATGATTATTACTCCTACTATGCCGTTATTGATTACGAGCTGCCTACCTATCAGACCTATTATACGATGACGTATAACTATCGCGTGCTGTACAACAAGTATAAATGCAGCACCAACGAATTTGTGATTACAGAGTCGGACTACTATTCCCCGCCTTCACCACAGACCTATACCTACAATACCAGTGCGGAGCGTGACCAGGCCTGGAGTTCACTTCCCTCCTCTTATGAATCGCCGGGAACCGATCTGTGCGCCCAAGACCGTTACTATATCTATAAGTATTTTCGGAACGGCTACACCGGCAGCACCACCGTCCAGACCGGTAGTTACATCGAGAGCGATTACATCGGTCCGTATTCAACCATGGCCGAGGCGCAGAGTGCCGCTGCACAATTTGGTGCCGGCCAATCCTACAACGGCGGAACCATCCGCAGCGCCGGCGCCGAACATGTATACCTGGGTTCAGGGACTTCGTATTCCAATGCCCTCAAGGATGCTGACACCGACAAGCGGTTTCCGATCGGCAAGGGCTGGACGTGGAACATTCCGTATCTGACCTTTGACGGGGGCACCTACCTTCATATGGCCGGAGGCGGAACCTACAAGGTAGAGAACGGACTCCTGAAAGGGTATCCGTGGAAGGATTTGACCTTGTCCGCTGATACCGGCGTTACCGTGAATGGCCTGGCCTCCGCACAGGTTCTGCGCTCCATTACCGGGGACAAAACCTATTTCAGCGCCGACGGCCGGGTCATTCAGATGAGCGATGCCTACGGGAATAACACACAGTTCCTCTACTCGAGCGTCAGTCCGTACGGAAACGTCCTTACCAAAATTACGGATGCCATCGGCAACAGCATCAGCATTGCCTATACGACCTCTCAGGTAACCTTAACAATGGGCGACCGGGTAGTCACCTACAAGAAAACAACGCAGAACAACAAAGAACTGCTCAGCCAGGTCGTGGATCCGATGAACCGTACAACCACGTACAGTTATGCGATCAAATCGGCCAACTTCAGTCTGATTGACACGAATCCGGTTACCAACAACCCGTACGCTCTCTTGACCGGGGTCACGCATCCGACCGGGGCGCAAACGCTTTATGTGTATGATACGGCGCCGGTCACCCGGTATACCGGTCTGAATGCCGTCAACCAGGTCTTCCGCGTCTTAGAACGGAAGGATATCGTGGACGCCGCAGCCGGAACTGCAGGGGAAGCGAACCGTGCCGTGTTCCTCTATACCGTCGATATGGGCAGCTCCTACAACCAGGATATGAATTTCACCTCCAAGGTCATCCGGGGATCGCTGGAGTCAGTGTTTACCTACAAAAAGGACTTCATCGACGATCAGACCGCACCGATGATCTACCATACGAAATTGCAGGAGTCGGATCTTGCCATCAAGCGGATTACCGACAGCACCTATGACGAAGTTCGGAGAATTCCAAATCCGATCAGTGTAACCACGTATTATACCAACGGGACCAGCGAGTCGGCCCGGGTCACCACGTCAACCCAGTATGATGATTACGGCAACGTGACGTCTTCGACCGATGCCTTGGGGCAAATCACTACCTATACGTATGATGCGGCGACACATCTGCGAACTGCAGAGAAGTGGCCGGTCAGCGGAGGGTTGTCCCTTTATGTTACCCTGGTGCGGAATGCCAAAGGGGATGTAACCGACTATCAGCTGAAGAACGCGGCGGCGGCAACCGATTACCTGAGCCGCACCACCTATACGTATGACACCTACGGCAACGTGACGTCCACAACGGACTATGATACGGCGCGGCAAGCCTTGACCACGTATGAGTATGATTCTGCTCTCGGCTCCGCCTTCCTGACCAAGCAGACGCTGAACTACAAGGACGGAACCGGTGCAGCCAAGACGTCGAGTTCCTTAGCAACGTACAACAAGCAGACGGGCAATATGACCTCATTCACCGATGCCAACAGTGCCAAAACCTCGTATGCGCATGATAAGCTGGACCGGATTACCCAAATCACCAACCCGGACAACAGTACCTTCCTTGTTGCTTACAACGACTCGCTCAACCAAGTGACCACCACGAATGAGACGGGGCTTCAAACACGAACCACCTGGGATAAGATTGGACGGACCACGGAGCTGGCCGTCAAGGAAGCGGGCGCCTTCAAAGCCAAGACACGGACCGGTTATGATGCACTGAGCCGGGTCGCCTGGCAGGATGACCCTTCCGGCAATAAGGTCTCCTACACCTATGACGGCTTCGGCCGGACAACGAAAACGACCAATCCCGATGCTAGCTTCAGCACCGTTGTCTATAATGATCTCCTAAGCACCGTCACGGACATCGACGAGGAGAACAACCGGGTCGAGCGGACCTATGACAAGTTGGGGCGGGTTACGCTGGAGAAAGAAAGCCAGAACGGTGTCTTGACGCTCAAGCAAGAGAGCGTCTACGACCATGCAGGCAATGTCACCGTCAGCAAGGATGCGCTGGGAAATATCACGACGTATAAGTATGATTTGCTGGGTCAACTGATCGGCGTAACCACTCCCCAATCGGAAGTGTTCACCTACAGCTACGATAAACTGGGTAACCTGATTACCGTCCAGTATCCAGGCAACCAGAAGATTGAGAAGATCTATGATGAGACCGGGAAGCTGCTGAAGCAAGTCGATGAGAGCGGACAAGCCAAGACCATGACTTACGATCTTGCCGGTAACCTCGCACAGATGACAGACCGCAAGGGCCAGAAGTTCACGTATACCTATGACAATCGTAACCGACTGCTCAATCGGGTGGGACCAAACTCTACGGTCACCTATGTCTATGAGAAAGACGGCAAGCGCAAGTCCATGACGGATGCCACCGGCACCACATCGTATGCGTATGACCCGAATTCGGGTCTGCTCACCCAAAAAACGTATCCCGACGGCAGAACGCTTAAATCCGAGTACGATTTGAAAGGGAATCGTACGAAAATCACCGATCCGCTGGGCAAAGTCACGAATTACATCTACGACAAAGTAAATCGGCTGGAGAGCGTGACGACCGACAGCAGTCTGGTGGCCTCGTATACGTATTTGAAGAATGACCGTATAAAGTCCGTGAAGTACGGGAACGGAATGTTCACCAATTACGGGTATAGCGGCTTCGACCTGACCAGCGTGCAGCATACGACAGCCAGCGGCACGGTAGTTAACAGCTACGCATACGGCTATGACAATGCCGGCAATTTGACGACCCGCACACAGAACAATGTTACGCATTCGTACACGTATGACAAGCTAGGGCGGGTACAGACGAACAGCGAGTTTGCGGAAAGCTACACCTATGACCCCCGCGGCAACCGCAGCAAACTAGAAACCGTCTCGCAGCCGGAGCTTATAGAAGCGGCCTACGAGTACGATGAATGGAACCGCCTTAAGAGTGCAGCCGTAAACGGAAGCAATGCTGTTGCCTATAAGTACAACGGGGACGACCAACTGTACGAGCGGACCGAGAACGGGGTCACGACACGTTACTACTGGGATGAAGAACAGATAGTAGCTGAGGCGACGGTAAGCGGTACAACCGTTACACCAAAGGCCTCGTATATTTACGGCAACAGCCTGCTGGGACGGATCGACGGAGCGACGGCGGCCCGCTCGTATTACTTGCTGAACGGCCACCAGGATGTGGTGGAGTTGCGGGACGGGGCCGGAGCGGTAAAGAACAAGTACACCTATGACATCTGGGGACGGCCGCTGAGCGTAGAGAAGGAAGAGGTCAGCAATCCCTTCCGCTATGCGTCGGAATATTACGATAAAACCACGGGCTTGTACAGCATGGGGCAGCGGTGGTATGATCCGGGAACAGGGCGGTTCCTGCAGGAGGATACGTTCGAAGGTGAACTGAAGAACCCACTGAGCCTGAACCTGTACACCTACGCCCATAACGACCCGAATGCTTACAGTGATCCCAGCGGCAACTTTGCCTTCCTGATCCCGGTAGCGATGTATGTGGCCAAGGCCGTCGTCAAGACTGCCGTCGACACCGGAGTGGACTACGCCATGGCGAAGGCCAGCGGTGAGAAATTTAGTGTGGCGAAGTCCGTTTCGAGCAACCTGGTGAGCAATGCCATACCGGGACTGGGCGAAGCGAAGAGTGTCAGCAAGGCGCTAAAGCTGGCCAAGAATGTTAATACGGCCAAGCATGCAGTTAAGGAAGCTAAAGCTGTGAAGGCGGCGGTTAAGGGGACGGGAAAAGCTACTGGTGGAAGTTTTAAAGCAGTTGATGCTACTAAAGGTCCAGATGAGGTTGGACACCATATTGCACAAAACGCTTATAATAAAACTAAAGGTATAAGTCGAAATGAAGGACCTGCTGTCTTAATGAGTAAAGAAGATCATGCGAAAACTAGGACTTTTGCAGGAAAAGGTAAAGCCGCAATGAGAGAGGATACTGAGTTAGGTCTAAATGGGCGGCAACGTATGGCTAAAGATGTTTGGGATGTAAAGAAAAATTTTGGAAGTAAATATAATGAGGGTCTTAAGAAAGCAATTCGTTATGGTCAGCGAATCTATAAAAAGTAAGTAAAGGAGTAACCTTTATGAGCGCAGATGGCTATAGAGTAATTAAGGGTAATTGCAAGTATAACCATTCCTTTGGTGGACATTTGTGGAAGACTCCAAATTGTCCAAACTGTGGTACTAACCTACACTTAATCTTTAATTTTGATCTGAATGATTTTAGATTAGAAAAATTATCCAACAATAAAATGAATTATATTCCATTAATTTCATGCTTGAATTGTTCTTCTTATTGGTCAACACAGGTGTTTAAAATTGAACCTCAAACAGGAACTATTACAATTCTTAAGCAAACTGATGAGGAGAGATGGATTACTGAAGAGGAAGATCGACTCCCGTATCCATTGCCATTCTCTAAAATGGGTTTAGAAGAACTACATGAGTCAGATATCTTATCAAAAGAAGAGGATACTGACCAAGCATTTGAAGACTTTGGTTCAGAATATATTTGCAGAATTTTAGATGAGCCACTTTTTGCGACAGAGCCTATTCAAAAAAATAAGTGTTACTTGTGTAATGAAGATATGGAATATGTGGCGACAATTTGCAGTGAGGATTATGATTCGGAGGGCTTGGTTCATGAAGGTTTTACTTTCAACTTTGGTGAAGCATTTCTATATTTTTATTTTTGTAAGTCTTGTACTATTCTACAGACAGAAATGCAAAGTACCTAATAAGTTTTCTTTGGTGGGGCTACCAAGTGCCGAATGAGCCCAGCATTTAGGCGCTTCCTAAGGATGGTATTAGGTCAATTCTCCTGTATTCTATTACCATGACAATTTCCTGAATTTTTATCATAACGTGCTAGAGTCTTTGATTGGTTCTTGATTTTGGGATAACTGGACTTTAAATCAAATTTATGGTAATTTAAACAAGGTTATTTTTACCTGAAAGGACATAGTCAAGATTCAAAGGCTGATTCCTCAGGAGATACGAATCATTGTGATGTAATTGAATTAACAAACTAGTGGAAAAACCTTGATAGGCTGATGCCCATCAAGGTTTTTCCACTAGTATCCGAAGAGGAGTTACATGGAGCAACCGTAAAACTCGGCAAATTTTTAAGTGCAGCGTCACACCCGCAGCTTTCCGTGCCGCAGCGCAGAATCCTCAATCTGCAGGGTGGCATGGTCCACTCCGAACCTTTGTTCCAGCACGTCCAGGGCTTCCTGCAGGATCTGCCGGAAATCGCTCCCGTCCCGGACCGTAAGGTGGGCGCTCAAGGCGTCCATTCCGGAGGTAATACTCCAGATATGAAGATCATGGATATCATATACGCCCTCCACGGACAGGAGTGCCTCTTTGACGGCTGCGGCATCGACCGTATGCGGGGTGCCCTCCATCAGAATATGGAAGGCCTGCTTAATGACATTCCAGGCGCTGCGGAGAATAAGCAAGGCAACAAGTACGCTGATGATCGGATCAGCGATATACCAGGAGAACAGCTGCATGAGCAGTCCGGCCAGCAGGGCGCCGACAGAGCCGAGGGCATCGCCCATAACATGCAGATAAGCGCTGCGGACATTGATATTGTCCGTGCCGCTCCGGCGGGTGAGTGCCCAGGCGCTGGCCAGATTGGCCAGCAGACCGATGGCGGCGATCACCATCATGGTGCCGCCGGCGACCTCCGGAGGTGCGGCGAACCGCTGCCAGGCTTCCCACATAATAAATCCGGCGATAATAAAGAGCGTGGCTCCGTTAAAGAGGGCAGCCAGAATTTCAATACGGTAAAAGCCGTAGGAATTTCTGGAGGTGGCAGGCTTCGCTGCAAGCATTACGGCGATGAGACTCAGTGCGAGCGAGGCCGTGTCGCTGAGCATATGTCCGGAATCCGACAATAACGCCAGGCTATCCGTGATCAGTCCGCCGGCAAACTCCAGCACCATAATCCCGGCCGTAATGATCAGCGCGGTCAGCAAGCCTTTCTTGGTATTAGGCGCATGGGCATGTGAATGAGAGTGTCCATGTGCGTGTACGTGTTCATGTCTGTGTGCCTCGTCTGCATGGTGATCAAGCGGAGCCTTCAAAGGACCAGAGTCGCTGCTGCTCTGCTCATTCCGGCCGGACGAAGCTTGGTGTCCGTGTTGATGCTCATGCCCATGCTCGGGCTGATAATTTCGTTCATGATGCCCGCCAAGTCCTTGTCCGTGTTCCTGTCCGGGTTTCTGTTCCTGCCCGGTCTGGCCGCTTATATTCTGCTTGTTTTCCGGCTTCCACATACTCATGGGAGACAGCTCCTTCTTCGATAACATATGAATGATTGCTCATATGTTAATCATATACCGGAACGAGAGGATGCACAAGCCCAATCCGCATCTTGGAACAATGTCCGCCGGAAACTGCGAACCCGAGCTCGGCCGAATGGATTTAGCATCCCATTTCAGGAGAAAAGTATGCGGTGCGCGGATTGACGCTTCAGGTTTGAAAGGCATATAATATGTGTAAGTTAACATATGAACAAATACTCATATATTATGATCCGGGGAGATGAGTGATTTGCATGCGGTGGAGGGGAATGTAAGACGGCAATGGCTGCTGGAAGGCTTGGACTGTGCCAACTGCGCCATGAAGATTGAGAATAAAGTGAAGCGGATTGAAGGGGTATCCGCCTGCTCCGTTAACTTTGCGCTGAAGACGATGACACTGGAGACGGCTGCATCTGATGCAGAGGCTGCTTCAGCCGAGGCGCAGAAGGCGGTGCATTCACTGGAGCCGCATGTGAAGCTGAAGGAGATCAAGGCCGGCGGGCTGCGCGGCCAGACCAAGGCAGCGGCCCCGGGTGAGGCCGCTGCGGATGCCCATGCTTCTGCCGGCCATCCGGCAGAAGGACACGCACACCGTGCGGGTGAAGATCACCCGCACGGCCACGGCCACAGCCGCGCGCATGATCACGCCCATGACCATGGTCATGGCGGAGAGAGTATGCGCGGCACCGTGCTGCGCCTCGTTATCGGCGCAGTCCTGGGGGCAGCAGCCCTGCTCCTGCCGCTCGGCGGCTGGGCGGAGCTGCTGCTGTACATCGCCGCCTATCTGACCGCGGGCGGCGATGTCCTGCTTACTGCTGGACGCAATATCGTCCGCGGGCAGGTCTTTGATGAGAACTTCCTGATGGCGCTGGCGACCCTCGGCGCCTTTGCCATCGGGGAATATCCCGAGGGCGTCGCGGTTATGCTGTTCTATCAGGTCGGCGAGCTGTTCCAGGGAATGGCGGTCAACCGTTCGCGGCGCTCCATTACGGCGCTGATGGATATCCGGCCGGAGTATGCCTGGCTTAAGAACGGAGAAGAATTGAGCCGCATATCGCCGGAGGAAGCGGCGGTGGGCGACAGGATCGTCGTGAAGCCGGGAGAGAAGGTGCCGCTGGACGGGACGGTTCTGGAGGGCAGCGCCATGATGGATACCTCGGCCCTGACCGGGGAATCGGTGCCGCGCGCCGCCGGGCCGGGCAGCGAGGTGCTGAGCGGGTTCATCAACCGCAACGGTGTCATTACCGTACAGGTTGCCAGAGAATTCGGCGAATCGGCGGTCTCGCGGATTCTGGAGCTGGTGCAGAACGCCTCCAGCCAGAAGGCCAAGACGGAGAATTTCATTACCCGGTTCGCCCGCAAGTACACGCCGGCCGTGGTCATTGCGGCGCTGCTGCTGGCGGTGGTGCCGCCGCTGCTGATTGAAGGGGCCGAATTTGCGGACTGGATCTACCGGGCGCTTGTATTCCTGGTTATCTCTTGTCCTTGTGCGCTGGTAGTATCCATTCCGCTGGGCTTCTTCGGCGGAATCGGTGCCGCTTCGCGCAGCGGCATTCTGATCAAGGGCGGCAACTATCTGGAAGCCCTCAACGATGCGAAGATTATCGTCTTCGACAAGACCGGGACGCTGACCAAGGGGCAGTTCAAGGTTACGGGCATTTATCCGTCCGCAGGCACTGCCGAAGAAGAGCTGCTGCGCCTCGCTGCCTACGCGGAGAGCCATTCCGGCCATCCTATTGCCGAATCCATCCGCGCCGCCTACGGGCGGGACATTCCCGCCGGGGCAGTGGCCGATTACAACGAACTGTCCGGCTATGGAATCTCCGCTACCGTAGAGGGCAGGGCGGTGCTGGCCGGCAATGCGCGGCTGATGCAGCGCGAAGGCATCGCGGTTCCGGCGGCGGCAAGCGCCGGAACCGTGGTGCATATCGCCGCTGGCGAAGACTATGCAGGGCACCTGATCATTGCCGACGAGCTCAAGCCCGATTCACTGCAGGCCGTGCAGGCACTTAAGAAGCTTGGCATCCGCAAGACGGTGATGCTGACCGGAGACGCGGCGGCGGTGGCGGAGGAGGTCGGACGGCAGCTGGGCATCGACGAGGTTCGGGCAGAGCTGCTTCCGCAGCATAAAGTCGAAGCCGTTGCCGCTCTGGAGAAGGAGAAGGGCCGCCGGGAGAAAATTGTATTTATCGGCGACGGCATCAACGATACGCCGGTGCTGGCCAGAGCGGATGTCGGCATCGCTATGGGCGGCTTAGGCTCGGATGCAGCCATCGAAGCGGCGGACATTGTCATTATGACCGACGAGCCCTCCAAGCTGGCGACAGCAATAGGCATTGCCGGGCGCACGCGCCGGATTGTATGGCAGAATATTATATTTGCGCTCGGGGTTAAGGCGCTCTTTCTGCTGCTTGGCGCTTTTGGCATTGCGACGATGTGGGAAGCCGTTTTTTCCGATGTGGGCGTAACGGTACTGGCGGTGCTTAACAGTATCCGGGCGCTGCAGGTACCGAAGTCCTTATAATTTTGATTAATACACTGGATAACAAATGAAAGAAATGTGAAAAAACAAGCCTGCGGTGTCCCATATTCTGGGTCCTCAGGCTTATTTTTTGTTCCGGAACTAATCTAAATTGTCTGTTCTTGCCGATATAACAGGTGGTTTACAGCATATGGGATTAACTAAAGTACTGCTGGAGGGACATGAATTGGAAGAAACCGAAGTGAAGCACCCAAAGTTGAAAATGAAAGCAAAGACCAGAAAACCGAAAGATTCCCAAAAGAGCGGAAGAACAGGCATCCGCGGCTCGCTGCAGCGGAAATGGTCACTGATTATTTTGGCGATTACCATTGTCCCGCTGCTGGGTGTAATGATCTTTTTCATGCAGTATTTCGGCAGTGTCACCAAATCGGACAGTGAAGAGCTGGCCGAGAATGTGCTGAATATGAACGTAACCCGGATAGAAGAATGGCTGAAGACGAGAACCATGTATGTCCAGGATCTGATTGCGCAGCATCCTGAATTCGATACCGCCAATCCGGACACTATTTTTCCGGTCATTAAGGTGCTGGAGGACAGCGATAAGGATTCGGAAGGATACAGTGTGATTAACAAAGACGGTCTGCTGACCAATATGCTGGGAATGACGGCGGATTCGTCAACGGCCGATTACTTCCTGAAGGCCAAGGAGACACTGTCTCCGGTTGTAGCCGACATGTCTTTTCTTGAAGCGCTTAACAAATACATAATTACGGTGCTGGTGCCCGTAACAGATCAAGATCATCAATTTGCCGGTGCGGTTGCCTTTTCGGTTACGCCGGATGTGCTGCTGGAAATGGCCAAAGGCATTCGGGTCGGGGAGACCGGCTACGGCTACGTCATCTCAGGCAAAGGGGATTATTACGCTTACTCCGATATGGAGCGGATCGGGAAGAATATCTCCGATTTCGCCGCAGGCCCGCAGATGAAGAAGTCGCTGGACACGATGCTGGCCAAGGAGAGCGGCAGCGAGTCTTATAAAGGCGAAGGCGGAGCAACCATTCTTTCCTATTATAAAACCATTCCCGGCACCAGCTGGAAGCTGGTCATTGACGTTCCCCAAAGCGAGGTCTACGCCAAGGTCACTTCCGCCCAGCAGATTGCCACTGCGTTCATTATCGTGGTTATTCTGCTGGTGGTGCTGCTGTCCCTGTATTTGACCAGACTGCTGGTGAAGCCGATCAAAGCGGTGTCCGCTGTGATGGGTAAGGTGGCCGAAGGGCGCCTGGGCGAGCGTGTGGCCGTCAATAGCCGTGACGAAATCGGCCAGATGAGCGAGAGCATCAATGAGATGATTGCCTCCATGTCACTGATCGTCAGCAAAATTGATTCCACAGTGGCCGAGGTCGCCGCTTCCGCCGATGATCTGCTGGAGTATGCTACCCAGTCCTCCAATACTTCGGCGGAAATCACCGAAGTGGTCCGCGAAGTAGCCATGGGCATGGAGGAGCAGTTCAGAGGCTCGGAGCAGTCTGCACGGGCGACGGAGGAAATGGCCATCGGCCTGCAAAAAATCGCCGAATCCTCGGCGCAGGTATCCGACCAGGCTGAAAACGTCAGCACCGAGGTGGAGAATGGGTATGTGCAGATTCAGTCCACCCTGGAGCAGATGAGCGTAATCAGCCATTCCGCGGCACAAACCGCAGAACAGGTAGAGGCACTGACCCGGCAGGCGGAGCAGATCGGGCATATTGTCGATGTCATCTCCGAGATTTCCAACCAGACCGGCCTGCTCTCGCTGAATGCCTCCATTGAAGCGGCCAGAGCGGGCGAACATGGACGGGGCTTCGGTGTGGTTGCGGGTGAAGTCAAGAAGCTGGCGGAGCGCACGAGTGAATCAATCGTACACATCGTCCAGCTGATCCGCCAGATACAGGCTTCGACCGCCGAGGCGGCAGTATCCATGGAGAAGAGCATTGTGGAAATCGGCGACGGAATGGACCGGATGAAGCATGTCGGCTCCGCTTTCGAGCATATCCGCTCCTCCATGCGCGAAGTATCCATGCAGATTCAGGATGTATCGGCCGTCAATGAGCAGATGTCTGCGGGAACCGAGGAGATTACCGCCTCCGTGTCGGATATGCTGACGATTGCCAAGAGCTCGTCGGTCAATGCGCAGGCGGTCGCTGAGGCCTCCGGAGACCAGACCGGACTCATGACCAAGGTTGTTGACTCAGCCAAATCGCTGACGCTGATGATGAACGAACTGAAAAGTGAAGTCGAGCGGTTCCGTTAAGACAAGGAACTGCAGATATAAGAACACCCCTTGCGGGCCGTGCCGGTGGGCACGGTTTACGCAAGGGGTGTTTGGCTGTGAAGGGGCAGAGCCCGCCGGTTATTCCGGGCGGCTGCTTTATTTGGCAGCTGTATCTTCCAGAGTGAGACTTTCGATGCCCTTACGGATAATGCTGCAGGAAGCCGCAAATTTAGCCGATTCCTCTTCGCTCAGATTAAGCTCGAGCAGCTCCTGAATGCCGCTGCCGTTAATAATTGCGGGCACGCCGGCGCAGAGCTCCCGCTGGCCGTATTCTCCGTCCAGTATAGCCGAGACTGCGATGATCTTGTGCTCATCGTTCAGAATGGAGCGGGTGATGTAAGCCAGGGCACTGCCGATCCCGAAATGGGTTGAGCCCTTGCGGGTGAAAATCTCCCAGCCGGCATCCTTGGTCTTGCGGGCGATATCCTCCAGATCCAGATCCTTAAAGCGCTCGCGGTGCTGCTGCAGGATCTGGGTCAAGGGCTTGCCGCCGATGGTTACATGGGACCAGGCGACAAACTGCGATTCGCCGTGCTCGCCGAGAGCATAGCCGTTAACGCTGCGGGGATCGATGGAGAATACCTCTGAGAGCAGCGTCTTCAGCCGCGAGGAATCAATGGAGGTGCCGGTGCCGATGACTCGGTGGCGAGGCAGGCCGGATATTTTCCAGACCATATAAGTAACAATATCAACCGGATTGGCGGCAATCACGAAGATACCGTCGAAGCCCCCGGCCATAATTTCTGTCGTAATCTGCTTTGTGATCTCCGCCGCGGCGTCCAGCACGTCCAGTCTTGTCTGTCCCGGCTTCGGATTGGCCCCTGCCGTCAGAATAACCACGTCCATGCCGCCGCAATCTGCGGTGGTTCCGGCATAGACCTTTGTCCGGGTGCCGGTAAAATCCATGCAATGCGAGAGATCAAGCGCTTGTGCCATGGCGCGGTCGTAGGTCCGGTCCACCATCATAATTTCATCGCAAATGGCCTGGTTGACCATGGAATAGGCGCAGCTGGAGCCCACCATGCCAGAGCCGACGATCGCTACTTTTCTTGATTTTGTTTTCAATTGCCCAGTCCTCACTCTCATTAAGTCTCCTCAGTATGCTGTTATAGCTTTATTTTACCTGATTCCGCTGCAACTTACCTGACATTGAGTGAAAAACAGCCGCAGTTCTAGCTTGTTACAGGTCGTAGCTGACATGGCGGGGCAGTGCTGCCCGGGTGCCTGCCAATTATATGGCATTGAATGCATTATCATATGCTGCGCAAGCAGGGTAAGCGCCTAAAAAACTGACATGGCCAGAGATAATCTGCGGTGGATTTCATGCAGAAAAGAGCAGTCCGTGCGTCAACCGGCGCAGAATGCTCTTTGAGTATCTGTCTATAGTTGGAGGTGGACCGTCTCAGCCGCGGGGCTGCGGAACCGGGTTCTCCGGCGGGGCCATCAGTGTATACCGTTTGTACATAAATACTCTCCAGTGCAGGATCATGCCGAAGGCCAGAATGAAGAATAACCCTCCGGACTGCGGTATGGAGATATAGCGGTTGATAAATTCATGCAGCACGGTGCGCACCAGCAGCAGGCCGAGCAGAATAAAAGCAAAGCTCTTGGAGCGTTTGGCATAAATGTCCCCCTCACGCACCTCAAATACAGTGCTGCGCATCAGGGGATAAGCGAAGATGAACCAGCCCACGAGAAAAGCCAGGACCGCCCACCACCAGGGAAAGCGTACCTCCGGTACGACGAACATGGCGAAGCCTGTGGACATGCCCAGCGGTGGAATCCAGATTTTGCGGATGGTTACCGGCCGGTGACTGGCCTTCATACGGATGAAAATAACCATTAAGGCCATAAATACAGCGCCGAGTGTAGAACCGATATGCAGAAGTGAAGGGTTGATGCTTCCCATAATTCACGTTCCTTTCTGTGATTTCAATCACTTATTTCTTCATTATAGCAGAAAAGGAATGGCAATATATTGAACGGTGTTTGACGAATGCTTATGTATGCGTATCTAGAATATGTCGTCAAAGTACATAATAAACCCGCCAGGCCACCCTGGCGGGTTGGTGCGCATATACTATCCGTGCTTCATCAGGTTCATTAATCTCCATAAGGGATTAAGAACGGCTGCGTCCGCCAACGGAACGGAGAATCAGGCTGACGATAAAGATCAGCACAACCGCACCGATCAGGGACGGGAAGACATAATAGTCGCTGATTCTAGGTCCCCAGCTTCCAAGCAGCAGACCGCCGAGCCACGAGCCCAGTATACCGGCGATAATGTTACCGATAATTCCTCCGGGAATATCTCTGCCCATAATCAGTCCTGCCAACCAACCAATGACACCGCCGACAATCAACATCCACAGAAAACTCATGTTTCTTCAGCTCCTTTTTGTTTGTGTGTGGTACCTTCGATGGTTACTATTAACCTTATGCTGAGTGTTTAAACCATGTGTAAAATATTGCCGCCGCATGCTTTGCACATCCTAAAGTTTGCCCTGAATGGTGCTGTTTAATGCTTGCACTGCACCGGGTAAATAATGATGTTATAGTGATTACACTGAAAGGTTTAGGGCTGCAACCGCCGCCAATATATGAAAAGGAGCCGCCGCCATGAAGCAACCGAATGAAGTGTTATTCTATATTGGAACGTATAACGGCAAGGAAGACGAAGCCATCCTGCTGGGGGCTTTGAACAAGGATACCGGGGAGATGAGGGTGCTGGACGGCACCCGTGGAATAGAAGCTCCTTCCTATCTGGCTCTTAACGGGCCGGGAAGCGTGCTCTATGCAGTCAGCGAACAGGACGAAGGCGAGATTCACGCCTTTGCCGTCGATGCGGGGAGTAAGGCGCTGCAGCCGCTCGGGGCCAGGCTGACGGATGGAGGGGCGCCCTGCTATGTGTCGGTCAGTCCGCTGGGCGACTATCTCTTCGTAGCCAATTATATGGGGGGAAACGTCAATGCCTTCCCGCTGCTTCCGGATGGCGCACTCGGTGAGATGTCCTCGCAAATCCGCCATGAGGGCACCGGCTTCCGCGAGGACCGCCAAGAAGCGCCGCACACCCATTCGGTGCTGCCGGACAGCAGCGGCAGCCGGGTACTGGTATGCGACCTTGGCCTGGACCAGGTCATTATTTACCGGGTGGAGGACGGCAAGCTGGTCACCCACCGGGAAGTGAGTCTGCCCCCCGGTTCGGGGCCGCGTCATTTGGCTGCCCATCCGTCAGGCCAATGGCTATATCTTATTAATGAGCTGAACAGCACAGTAACCGTGTTCGCGAACGATGAACAGCAGGGCGACCTGCGAATTCTGCAGACGGTAAGCTCCTTGCCGGATAATTACGCCGCAGGCAGCGACGATACAGCCGCCGATATCCATGTATCGCCGTGCGGACGCTTCCTCTATGTCTCTAACCGCGGGCATGACAGCATCGGGCTCTTCCATATCGACACTGAGAGCGGCCGGATCGAGCCGGCCGACTGGGTGATTTCCGGAGGACGGACACCGCGGAATTTCGCCATTATCGGCGGGATGCTGCTCGCCGCGAACCAGAACAGCGGCAATGTCGTCTCCTTCCGCATCGACGGCGAGAGCGGCCGGCTGATTCCGACCGGTAACGAGCTGGCGGTGAATACGCCGGTCTGCCTGGTGCCTCTCCCGCTCTAAAAATCAAAAGACGCTCTGCGGCCGCTGCGGGTGCAAGTACCCGGGCGGCTGCAGAGCGTCTTGTCATGCCTGTTCACAGTAATTTAAGCTTATTGCCATGTGCCTGCTGAGCTGTCTCCGGTGTAGAATCCGATGTCGTCCAGCATAATTTTGTCCCCTGTCCCCTCCAGATAGAAAGAGACTTCGCGTAATTCTCCCGGGTCCAGTTCAGGCTCTTCCTCCAGGAAGAGCTCGAACGGCAGCTCATAGGTCTGGAAGACCGCTTCTGACAGATCGCCGTATTTGCCCCCGCCGATCCGCTCCTCCAGCCAAGGGTTGACGGTGAAGCGGGTCTCCGGCAGCGGCAGCACCTCCATGACTTCATCCAGCGGCAGACGCGCGGATCGGTTGTCCGCATCCGTTAATTCCACTTCAATTTCCGGCGCCGGCAGTATCTCCATGACTTCGTCCTCTGCGGAATCCGCTGTGTCTTCAGCTGCAGCCTCTGGAGCATCCTGCGTGCCGTCGGCTGATATAACGTTGTGGTTGGCCATGGAAAAAGCCAGCCCTTCGGCATCCTGCACAGTGATGGCATCTGTAGTGCGGTCGTTGAGCTCAATGCTGTAAGAGGCTTCCTCCCCTTGCGGGGCGGTGCGCTCCAGCAGAATGCCGTACGTAGCCTTGCTCTTGGACTCGCGGTCTTTGGCGGTCTGCTCGGTCCAGCGCATGCCTTCAGCTTCGGCCCGTCCACCCGGGACGGTGCTCCGCGTACGGTCTTCGTCATAAGCCGCCACCGGAATGAAGCCGCCGCTCTGGTACCGGCTGTACAATGCCGTATCCGGCAGCCACGCTGCACCGCTGCGGTAATCGCGGAACAGCGCCATATACTCTTCGCGTCCATGCAGCGTTGTCTCCAGAAAGGCGGATACATACACCTTGGCAATCTGCCGCTGGGCTCCGCCATCCATAATCTGTGCCCGGCTGAGGAACAGCCCGCCTGGCAGCGTCTGGTCATATAGGCCCCAGTCGGTATTGAACTGGCTGTGATTGGCATTCCCGATATACAGGGAGCTCTTGAATGCGTCTGAGCCCTTCGAATAGAAGGAGCGGATGTATTGCCGGTCTCCGTAGAAGTCATGGACATCGCCGTCGCGTGCACCCTGCAGGGTCAGATAATTGACATCCTGCAGGCGGGCCTGCTGCTCGTCGATCACCTTGTCGGTCGGAGCCAGCGCAATAACCGAAGTAATCGAGAAGCGCTTAACGGCTGCCAGTACGGGATCATCCTTGAACCAGCGTCCGGCATCGGCAGCCATCGCTACGGCCTGGCCACCCCGGCTGTGTCCGAGTAATGCAGTCTGCGAATAATCGACCTTGCCGTAGAACGGCGTCCCCGGCTGCTCCGCATAGGAGGCGATCTGCTGCAAATGCTGCAGAATCATCCAGGTCCGCACCTCGAAGTCATTGTCCGGAATTCCCGACCAGGCGGAGTAATTCAGGAAATTCTCGTCAAGCGAGACGGCGATGAAGCCCCGGCTGGCGAGAAGCTCGCCGAGGTAGGCGTAGCCGGCGTCCGAATAATCCTCCATCATATGGTTGCCGTGCACCATGAGCACCAGCGGATAAGGGCCGGAGCCTTCCGGCATCCATACGCGGGCATTCAGCGGCAGCGAGCGGGCGTCAAAGCCCCAGAATAACGTGCGCAGCTTGGGCCAGTTCGAAATATAGCTTGAAGCATCGACGGTTTCGGAGATTAGTCCGGCCTCCTTGCCGTACTCCTTGCGGTGGACATCCTGGCCGCTGCCATAAGTGAAATATTGATAGGCGTAGCTGCCCGGCTCAGCGGGATCGGCAGCGGCAATGGGCGGAACGCTGTCCGCCGGGGCCTCTGCGGGCGCCGGAGCGGCTCCGCTGTGTCCGCTCCCGGGTATGACCAGCGGTATGAGTATAACGGCAATGGCCAGAAGTATTCCGCTGGTGTAGCGCCGGGTTCGGAGCAGCCCCAGGGCCAGTCCGCCGAGGCCGCCGAGAGCAGCTGCGATTACGGCGACAGCCGCCGCAGCTTCCAGCCTGAAATCAGAGAAATAGAGAATGATCGTCACAGCGCCCAGCGCACTGAGCAGCACGCCCGTGAACAGCCGCGGAACGGGGAGTCCGGTCAGTGCCAGCAGAAGGGCGATGATATTGCCGGCCAGCGCAAGTACCAGTGTGCCGGCAGTGGCGGCCAGCAGCAGATCGGCGGCGGTCCCCAGTCCGGTAGGGATGCCCAGCACGGCGGCGGCGAACGCCAGGAATCCAATCACCCAGGGTCCGGCCAGCGCTGTGCGCCAGAGCGTTGTATCATAGCGGTACGTTGCCAGGAGGCGCTGAACGGCTCCGTGGAACAATCGCACAGGAAGCCGCGGGCGCCGCGGCTCGGGAAGAAGCTCCAAATCCATACCCATATTTATTCGTCACCCTGCTATCAAGAAGTCTATTTTCTGTATTCTATTAGTCTATTATTAGTCTATTAGATGTAGCAATAATATTACTTATTGGCAGTGAGAACAAGTGGGACCTGGAGGAACGGACCCCACATGCTGCCGGAGGAACCGGCGGGGAAGAAATTTTCCGATTCCTTGAAAAAAAGGTTTGACACAAAGGAGGTCCGTTAAGTATTATGTTTTCATAACATACTAAGAAGGTAGGAATAATCAAATAAATTGTTCTTACCGTACAGACGGAGGAACGCCTGCTTCAGGCTCGCAGATACGTGTCTTTGGGACCGATTTGACCTGCCACAAGTGGGCTTCCTCCGTCCTTTTTTGCTTAAACCAATGGCTTGACACCAAATTATGAAGAGAAAACAGGGGGAGTGGCGGACATGAAGAAAGGGATCAAGAAGGGGCTTATCGCCGGGTTTACATTACTATTAACGGCAGGGCTTACTGCTTGCGGCAATAACAGCAATGCCGGCAATAACGCAAGCGAGGCTACGAATGCGCCTGCGAACAGCACGAATACAGCGGCTTCGGCAGAGCCGACAAAGGCGGCGGCCAAGGACCCGGTAGAATTGCTTAATGTGTCCTATGACCCGACGCGTGAGCTGTACGAGAGTTATAACCAGGCGTTCGCCGCTTATTGGGAACAGGAGACTGGCCAGAAGGTGACGGTTAACCAGTCGCATGGCGGTTCAGGCGCGCAAAGCCGCGCTGTGCTGGACGGCCTTGAGGCAGATGTCGTTACTCTGGCGCTTGGTTATGATATCGATGCATTGCAGGAGAAGGGCCTTATTAACGGGGGCTGGGAAGGCAAGTTCGATCTGAACAGCTCGCCATATACTTCGACCATCGTATTCCTGGTCCGCAAGGGTAACCCGAAGGGCATCCAGGACTGGCCGGATCTGCTGAAGGAAGGCGTGGAGGTTATCACACCGAATCCGAAGACATCGGGCGGCGCGCGCTGGAACTATCTGGCGGCCTGGGGTTATGCCCTTGATAACAACAACAATGACGAAGCCAAGGCGCAGGAATTCGTTCAGGAGCTGTTCAAGCATGTTCCGGTGCTGGATACCGGGGCACGCGGTGCAACCACTACATTCGTAGAACGGGGCATCGGCGATGTGCTGCTCGCCTGGGAGAATGAAGCTTACCTCTCCATCAAGGAGCTGGGTCCCGATAAATTTGAGATCGTCAATCCTTCGGAGAGCATTCTGGCCGAACCGCCGGTTGCCGTAGTCGATAAGACTGTCGATAAACGCGGCACCCGCGAGGTGGCAGAGGCTTATCTGAAATACCTTTACAGTGAAGAAGGCCAGAAAATCGCCGCAGAGAATTACTATCGTCCTACGCTCGATAGCGTGAAGGAACAGTTCAAGGACCAGTTCCCGGAGATCAAGCTGTTCACGCTGGCCGAGAAATTCGGCACCTGGAAAGAAACCCAGGAGAAGCATTTCAATGACGGCGGCATCTTCGATCAGATCTACGTTCCGGGCAGCTAAGCTGCTTTCGGATGCGCCACCCGGGCCAAGAGAACGAAGAGCCCGGGTGGCGCATTACGGTCCGTTCCCGCAAGGCGCTGATCGGCGCATAAGCCGAAGGCAGGAAAGGAGATTTGGCAAATGAGTGTCACCTCAACGGCTGCCCGCGCTTCCCGGCGCAGGGTGCTGCCCGGCTTCGGTCTGACCATGGGATACAGTGTGCTTTACCTGAGTCTGGTTGTGCTGCTGCCGCTCTCGGCGCTGCTGTTCAACTCGACGGGACTCAGCTGGGATAAATTCTGGAGTGTGGCCACGGACGCGCGCGTCCTGGCCTCCTACCGCGTCAGCCTGGGCACTGCTGCCGCAGCCGCCCTGGTGGACAGCTTCCTGGGCCTGCTGCTGGCCTGGGTGCTGGTGCGTTATGAGTTTCCGGGCAAAAGACTGTTCGATGCATTGATCGATCTGCCGTTTGCGCTGCCGACCGCCGTAGCCGGCGTCTCGCTGACCGCCCTTTATTCCCAGAACGGCTGGATCGGCTCGCTGCTGGAGCCGCTTGGCTTCAAGGTGGCGTTTACTCCTCTGGGGATTACGCTGGCGCTGATGTTTATCGGAATTCCCTTTGTGGTCCGGACAGTACAGCCGGTTCTGGAGGACCTGGACCGGGATATGGAGGAAGCTGCGGCTACGCTGGGTGCCGGGCGCTGGCGGGCGTTTCGCACAGTCGTGCTGCCCGAGCTCTTCCCGCCGCTGCTGACCGGGTTTGCCCTCGCCTTTGCCCGCGGCATCGGCGAATACGGCTCCGTCGTATTTATCTCCGGCAATATGCCGATGCGCACGGAGATTGCGCCGCTGCTCATTATGTCCAAGCTGGAGCAGTATGACTATGCCGGAGCCACAGCCGTGGCGCTGCTGCTGCTCCTGCTCTCGTTCCTGATGCTGCTGGTCATCAACTCGCTGCAGCGCTGGGTCCATAAATCAGCCAGATAATGCGTGGATTACCACGGGTACATGTGAAGGAGGAACAATAATGGCTGGTACTGTCCCTATGCATGCCCCCGGGCCGAAGACGGCGGCATCCTCGCCGGCGACGAATGAATCGCCGGTAGTGAAATGGGTGCTGATTGCCGCCGCCGGGCTGGTGCTGCTGTGGCTGATCGCCCTGCCGCTGATCGTTGTGCTGACCGAAGCGCTGAAGCGGGGCTGGGAGGTGTACTGGGCCGCTCTTAGCGACCCCGACGCCGCATCGGCGCTGCGGCTTACCCTGCTGGTAGCCGCGATTACCGTACCGCTGAACACGGTGTTCGGTGTCATTGCGGCCTGGGCGGTCACCAAGTTTCGTTTTCGCGGCAAAGGCTTCCTGGTCACCCTGATTGATCTGCCCTTTGCGGTGTCGCCGGTTATCGGCGGGCTGATCTTTGTCCTGGTATTCGGCTCACACGGCTGGTTCGGGCCTTGGCTCAGCGAGAATGACATCAAGATTGTGTTTGCCCTGCCGGGCATTGTGCTGGCGACGCTGTTCATCACGTTTCCTTTTGTGGCCCGTGAGCTTATACCGCTGATGGAGGATCAGGGTACACAGGAGGAAGAGGCGGCGATCACGCTGGGTGCGCGCGGCTGGCAAATCTTTTTCAGAGTCACGCTGCCCAATATCAAATGGGGATTATTATACGGAATTATTCTATGTAATGCGCGGGCAATGGGCGAATTCGGAGCAGTGTCGGTTGTCTCCGGACATATACGTGGAAAAACGAATACGCTGCCGCTGCATGTCGAGATTTTGTATAACGAATACCAATTTTCGGCTTCATTCGCTGTTGCATCCCTGCTGCTCCTGCTGGCGCTGGCGACCATGCTGATCAAGAGCTGGCTGCTCCGTAAAAATGCGCATTGACAGCCCGGAAAGTTCATGCTAAGTTAAATCACAGTATACAAGTTGGTAATTACGGGATTAAGGCGAAGACGACCCTATCCGGGGAAAAGGAGGCTGGAGAATGGCGAAACCACTGAAAGTGGATGAGGTATGGCTTGCACGGATTGCCGGACTTCTGGATGATATGGAATTCGGTTCCCTGCATATTGTGGTGCATGAAGGGCAGATCGTACAGATGGAGCGCACGGAACGCAAGCGTTTTGAGAACAGTGCATCCAATGCGCGTCCAAGTGGCGAGGCCGGAAGCCGGCGTGCCAGCAACCGTTCGGTAGGAAGAGGATAGCGATTAAGCCCTTATACGATCCATTATACACACCAGAGGAATACGAGGAATAAATATCCAATTAGAATCTACAGCTTATAGACACTCGTATGATGACAAAAGACCTTCCTGATGGAAGGTCTTTTTGTTGCGGTCTGGTTTGGTTGTTATTTACCCGACTCCATTAATAGCGAGGCGTCCGGCGCGAACGGGAAATTCCCTCGAACAGCAGCACAATTGCGGTAATAACGTGCATGAACCAGCCGACGAACGGGATCAGACCCACGACGGATGTAATCATGCCCAGCACGTTGCCGGCGACCGGTCCGCGTTCTCTCCACAGCACGAAGACGGCAACGGCATGCACGATAAATGCCAGGAACAGCGGGGTCCAGGCGTAAGAAATGACAAATGCGCCGCCGATAATCGGCAGTGCGAGAAATGCCTCGCCCAGAAAAGTAACCCATTTTAACAGCTTGCCCAGTGAAGACATATTACCCACCTATCCTTTCCGTATCTTGTATACATTTGTATGTCGCTTCTAGAATTATCCGGCCATTTAGCTGGGAATGAATTCTGATCTGACTATGGATATATCATGCTATACGCCGGGAACGCTCTTTTGTTTCATCTTCTCCGCATCTGCCCGGGCAGACTTGCCCCTGGACAGGCGGGTCGTTTATAGTTGAAGCAGTATGCGGCGTCTTGATGCAGATGCCTGAAAAATTAAAAGGAAGGGGGGAGTGTGTATGGAGACAACCTCCAGACTGGAAATCCGCCACGAATGCCCTTCAGTGGAGCAGTATTTGCAGCTGCGGCGCGAGGCCGGGCTCAGTGCTATGAGTGCAGCGGGTGCGGAAGTGGGCCTGCCGCGCTCCTGTTTTGCGGTTACGCTGCTGGAAGACGGCGGGCTTGTCGGCATGGGGCGGGTTATCGGGGACGGCGGCTGCTTCTTTCAGGTGACCGATATCGCCGTTAAGCCCGCCTGCCAGGGGCGCGGGCTGGGCAAGATCATTATGCGGGAAATCAAGGGCTATCTGGACACGCTGCCGGCCCAAACTTATGTCAGCCTGATCGCCGACGGCGAGGCTGCAAGGCTGTATGCGCAGTATGGTTTTGTGCCGGTTATGCCTGCATCACAGGGAATGTTTCTGAAACGCTGAATGGCTGAATGGCTGAACGGCTGGACGGTTGAATGGCTGAACGGTTGAATGGCTGAACGGCTGGACGGTTGAATGGCTGAACGGTTGAACGGCTGAACGGCTGAACGGCTGAACGGCTGAACGGCTGAAATTGCTGAACTTCGGGGCGGTTTACCGGGAGGTTCTAAGCTAAGCTGGAAATTAATAGTGGTATTGGCCCTGCCCCACAAACGTGGGGTTTTTCGGGGTGGAGAGATTTAAGGGATAAAAGTCCCGGCGGCGGTTTCATATGGCCTGCTTGGGATAAATTAGAGGTAAGTGTCGACAGACAAGAAAGTGAGGAGCATTTATGAAGCTGGTAGTGTTTGAGGCGTCCGGGGCGGTTGGCCGGGCTATTGTGGAAGAAGCTCTAAAAAGAAAGCATGAGGTCACTGCGGTGGTTCAGGACCCGCAGCAGCTGCCCCTGGCTCATGAGCGCCTGCGGGTGGATGCCGGGGACCTGCTCAGCCCGGCATCCGTGGCAACGGCGGCCGGCGGCCATGAGGCGGCAATCAGCGCCTTGGTACCCGGTCCGGAGCTGGCTCGGGAGCTGCCGGCTGCTGCCCGTTCGCTGCTGGCCGGTCTGCAAGACGCCGGTGTCGGGCGCCTGCTAATCGTAGGCGGCGCCGGAGATTTGCAGACAGATTCCGGCGAACGGCTGATGGATACTGCGGGATATCCGCAGGAGCTGCGTCCGCTGGCGGAAGCCCATAGAGAGGCGTATGAACTCTACAGCGGCTCTGAACTGGACTACACCTATATCAGTCCGGCTGCTGCCATCGTTGAGGGACGCCGGACGGGCATGTTCCGCATTGGACTGGGCCGGCTGGTTGTGGATGAGAGCGGGGACAGCACCATCAGCGTGGAGGATCTGGCGGTGGCCGTGCTGGATGAACTGGAGGAAGGCAACTTCAGCAGGGACCGGTTTGCGGTAGCTTATTGAGATATGCGCAGGATTACGGAGGAGAAGGAGAGGCGTCAAGCCGGTTCCGTCTCTCTGTAAGAGCAGCGAGAAGGCTTCCCTGAATTCTGCTGCTGAAGATAATGCAATTTGCTTTATCATGAATAACTTCTCTGCACAATAAGGGGGAGTAACTTCGCTTAATCTTCCGGGAACATCGGATTGATAAGATTTAAGTGAGGAGATTCCTGTAAAGAAACAGGTAAGATCGGATTGCTAAGATTAGAGGGAGAAAATTGCTGTAGATAAGCCCGGATTGCCGAGATTAGAGAGAGGGGATTTCTGTAAATAATCAGTTGAGAGCGGATTGCAAGATTAGAGTGACAAATTTTCTGTAGATAAACAGGTAAGCCCGGATTGCTAAGATCAGAGAGGAGAAATTCCTGTAAATAGTCATGTGAGATCGGATTGACAACATCAGAGTGAGATATTCTCCGTAAAGTAAATAAACAGGTAAGCCCGTAAACAGGTAAGCCCGTAATGAGGTCTCCGGTGACGGCAACCAAACAGAAAGGTTTGAGCGCGACAGGTGAAGCAGACTGTGCTGGGCCAGAAAGCGGCCGCAGCGCAGAAACATTGATACTGCAAGCGAAAGGGGAGCGGAGCATGGATCTGGTGACGGCAGAGGAAATGCGCAAGCTGGACGAGGTTACGATTAACCGGCTCGGCATTCCGGCGATAGCGCTGATGGAAAATGCGGGGCGGGCAATCGCCGAGGAGATCATCGCGCTGTGCCGGAGGCGGCGCGGCGGGGAGATGGCTGCGGCGGACCGGCACAGCGCTGCAGATGATAGCGGCGCCGGACTGCAGGCGCCGGGAGGGAACGGCGGGCGCGCAGCCGCCGGAGCGGGCGGCAACGCAGCGCCGCCGCAGTTCACGGTCAGCGGCGACCGGGCGCTGACTCTGGAGCATGCCGGCGGGGAGCACTGGCTCATCCTCGTCGGCAAAGGCAACAACGGCGGCGACGGCCTCGCCGCCGCCCGGCACCTGCGTGAGGCGGGCCTCGCCGTCACGCTGGTGTACGCGGCCGCGCCGGAGACGCTGGCCGGGGAAGCCGCGCAGCAGCGGGACGCGGCTGGTGCGCTGGGTCTGCCCGCCCTTGTGTACGGGCGGGACCGGGTCGATTTTGCCGCCTGCAGCGGCATCCTTGATGCGCTGCTGGGCACGGGCAGCGCCGGCGCGCCGCGCGGCGCCTACGCGGAGCTGATTGCCGCCGCGAATGCCAGCGGCAAAGCTATTGTATCCGCAGACATCCCGAGCGGGCTGAACGCGGATACGGGGGAGCTGCATGAGCCATGCATCCATGCCGCGGTGACCGTCTGCCTCGCGCTTCTGAAGCGCGGACTGACGCAGTATCCCGGCGCAGGCGCTGCCGGGCAGGTGGTGGTCCGCTCCATCGGCATCCCCGCCGCCCTGGCGCGGGAGCACGGCGTGCAGGCCAGCCTGCTGACGCCGGAGACCCTGCGGACACGTCTCGGGGTCGACGTGTCGCGCCGCCGCTCGCCGGAGGGCCATAAGGGGACTTATGGCCATGTCCTGCTTGCGGCGGGCAGCCTGAACATGAGCGGCGCCGGCCTGCTCGCCGCCCGCGCTGCGCTGCGCGCCGGCTGCGGGCTGGTGACCTGGGCGCTGCCGGGTGCCCTGCAGCCGCATGTCATCGGGGCAGCGCCGGAGATCATGCTGGCGCCGGTTGGCAGCCCGGAGAACAGCGGCTGGAATGCCGGCACGGCAACGGAGGTGCTGCGTCTCGCGGAGACGCGCGATGTTATCGCCGCCGGCCCCGGACTCGGCCGGTTCGCAGAGGATACGGAGTGGCTGCGGATGCTCTGGGAGGGGCTGGAGGCTCCGCTCCTGCTGGATGCCGATGCCCTGAACATCCTAGCCGAAGCCGACTTTGCCTCCTGGAAGCCGCGCAGGCATCCGGTGATTCTGACACCGCACCCTGGAGAGATGGCCCGGCTTGCCGGAGTTTCCACCAAGGAGGTGCAGCGTGACCGGATTGGCCTCGCACTGGATTATGCCCGGCGCAGCGGGGTCGTGCTTGTGCTGAAAGGAGCCCATACCGTCATCGCGTCGCCTGACGGTCAGGCTTATGTAAACATCACCGGCCATCCGGGCATGGGAACCGGAGGCGCGGGCGATGTGCTGACAGGCCTCATAGCCGGCCTGCTCGCCCAAGGACTGGAAGCCGTGCAGGCGGCGGCCTTCGGCGTCTATTTGCACGGGCTCGCCGGAGAGCGGGCGGCCCGGAAGCGGGATAATCCGGCGGCGCTGATCGCCGGAGACATCATCGAAGCGCTGTAATGCAACTATATAAGCTGAGCTTTTGAGAACCTTGTTGTACCGGGAGAAGGATTTGGACTTACGGCCGCTGCCCGCCCCCAGATTTCTTAATTCAACCGCCTTGAGCGGTTGAATTCCTGCAGCAGCATATGATCCCGGAGACTGGCTTTCCTGCGGAAAGCTTTCAGGACGCGAATATTGCACCGCCAGTTCCAGACTATCTTATCGCGCACCTCTTAATGAGTTGTTCTTTTTTCGACTTGCGAGTTTAGCCGCTAAGACGCATTTAACCTTATAAGTGACTAAATTTAAAGCATTTGCACTTACATTGGCCTGAACATTTATCCGGCATCTCAAAAGCCACGGGCAATGCGCGATATCGTCCGGGAAGCGAGGGACGGAAGGATCACCGATTAGGGGGCGTCCGGTTAGTACCGTGTTTCGCGTTTTTGCGCGTGAGCGGGTGACGAACAACCCAGTACAGGCTGACCCCTCATAAGTGTAGTCGAAAAACCGACCACAATGAGCTACCGCGAGGGTAAACAGGCCAAGTGTAGTCGAAAAACCGACCACAATGAGCTGCCGCCAGGGTAAACTGGCCAAGTGTAGTCGAAAAACCGACCACAATGGGCTGCCGCGAGGGTAAACTGGCCAAGTGTAGTCGAAAAACCGACCACAATGTGCTACCGCGAGGGTAAACTGGCCAAGTGTAGTCAAAAAAACGACCACAATGAGCTACCGCGAGGGTAAACAGGCCAAGTGTAGTCGAAAAACCGGCCACAATGAGCTACCGCGAGGGTAAACTGGCCAAGTGTAGTCGAAAAACCGACCACAATGAACTGCCGCCAGGGTAAACAGGCCAAGTGTAGTCGAAAAACCGGCCACAGTGGGCTGCCTCCAAGGCAACCAGGCCATTGTATGCGAAATTTGTAGTGGTTTTTCTCGCATTTAACTGCTGTAACTCACCCGGCTGCTATATCAAACAGTGTTACAGCAGCATTAGACAAAGCAGCGGAACAAACAGTGCAAATACAGGCAGCAGAAGGGGATACCGCTCACACACCAGCTCCGCCAGACGGAACAGCAGAAGTGTGCCAATGCCAGCAAAGCCGCTTTCGGGCCATGGGGCGCTTTGTTCCGCGGCCAGCCACAGGCCGGCTCCGAAGCCGGCGGCTGCGTGGAGCAGCAGAGACAGGGGGAGCGCGGTGAGGCGCAGCAGATGTGCCAGCGCATCGGCCAGCAGCGCTGCCGGCAGGGCGTAAGCATATAAGGCATAGGCTATGGATACCGGCCAGCCTGCGGGTACCCCGTCGTGTGCGGGAAACCACAGAGTGGCCAGGGTCAAGAGCATAAGGGTCAGTCCGGCGGCAGAAAGCTTGGCTAAAGCGTACAAGCCTGCGCTCAGGCGTACGGAGGGAAGATCATACTCCTTGAATTTCGTCATGGCTATGTTCCTTTCGGGTCTTAATTTAGCTGGTAACCATGTCTCCTCCATTGACATGAATGGTGGCACCGGTGACATAGGAGGAGTCCGGTCCCGCCAGATAGACATAGGCGCCGGCCAGTTCATAAGGCTGCGCCGCACGCTTCAGCGGGGTGTCGGTACCGAATACGCTGACCTCGGCGGCAGAGTAGCTGGAGGGGATCAGCGGGGTCCAGACCGGCCCGGGTGCGACGCTGTTGACCCGGATGCCCTGATCCGCGAGCGACAGTGCCAGGGAGCGGGTAAAGGTGACAATGGCGCCCTTGGTAGCAGAGTAATCAATCAGCTCCTTATTGCCTTGATAGGCAGTAATGGAGGCGGTGTTGATGATAGAGGCTCCTCTTTTCAGATGCGGCAGAGCGGCTTGCGTCAGAAAAAAGAACGGGATAATATTCGTATGAAACGTCTGGTACAGCTGCTCCTCCGAAATGTCCAGGATGCTCTTCTGCGGATACTGCACGGCATGATTGTTGACCAGAATATCCAGCTTACCGAAGAAGCGCAGGGTCTCCTGGACGGCGTGGAAGCAGTTCTCCCTGTAACGTAAATCGGTCTTGATCTGCAGGCAGCGGCGTCCCAGGGCTTCAATGCGCGCTGCGGTGACGGCGGCATCGGTCACTTCGTATAAGTAGGCGATAGCGACATCCGCACCCTCCCTGGCAAAAGCGATGGCAGCAGCTTTGCCTATGCCGCTGTCGCCTCCGGTAATGAGCGCGATTCTCCCCTCCAGCTTGCCGCTGCCGCGGGCTTCGGGATTCTCGCTGATCGGACGCGGATTCATCAAGCTCTCCAGCCCCGGCTGGCGGGGCTGGTGCTGCGGCGGAAAGGCGAGGGGCTGCTTACTGCAGACCGTCTGCTCGCCGTAATAAGGATAAACCGGATTCATGTGCACGTTGTACTGTCTCCCCCTTACATTACTTTTTGCTCGGTATATGTCTATGCGTTCGCCCAGGAATGGGTGCGGAAGGCGGCCAGAACAGGGGGAGACTCATAGCATCAGGCTATACCGTTAATACCTTACCAGAGGGGCGGTCCGGAGCTATTGCATTGGCTGACACTATCATATTTGGAACAAGGAAGCCCCCGGCAACGGGAGGCATATATCCTTCTGCGGAGGCTGCGGATTATGGAACGGCTGGAGAGTTATCACCCGCTGCTTGCGGGCACAGTTCCGCTGGACCTTCAGGTGCAAGGCAGCGACCTCGACATCCTGTGCGAGGTATATGATTCCGAGCGCTTCACGGCGGAGGTCCGGCAGGCTTTCGGGGGATTTTCCGGTTTTCGGACGGTTACACGGACGGTGGAAGGCATTTCGCGGACCAAGATTAATTTTGAGGCCGGCGGCTGGCCGGTCGAGCTGTTCGGTCAGCCGGTGCCGGTTGAGCGGCAGAACGGCTTCCGGCATATGCTGGTGGAGTGGGAGATTCTGCGTATACTGGGCAGAGAATTTCGGGAAGCAGTGATTGCCCTGAAGAGGGGCGGTGTGAAGACGGAGCCGGCTTTTGCCGGCCTGCTGCGCTTGCCTGGTGAACCCTATGCAGCAATCCTGGCGCTGGAGGAACTGCCTGCAGCAGAACTTGAGGCGCTCTGCCTCAAGGCATATCCGCCCAATACTGACAATAAGCGCACTGAGAGTTATAACATTTGATGTAATAATGAAGCTTCCGCGTTCGTGCAGTATAATAGATAGGCACCAAGTTTTTTGTCGAATTCTGAAAGCGGGAGATTGAATAGATGCGTTTTAAAGATGTATTTTCGATTATCGGGCCGGCAATGGTCGGCCCTTCCAGCTCCCATACAGCCGGTGCCGCCCGGATTGGCCGGGCTGCCAGGCAGGTGCTAGGCGAATTTCCTGGCATCGCAGAGGTGACCTTCTTTGGCTCGTTCGCTGCGACCTACCAGGGGCACGGCACAGACCGGGCGATTATCGGCGGCTTGCTTGATTTTGCCACGGACGACCACCGTCTGCCGGACTCTATTGAGCTAGCCGAAGCTGGGGGAATGAATATTTCGTTCCGCCAGGGCACAGGCTTGTTCCCCCATCCGAATACGGTCCGCCTGCATCTGACCGGCCGGGATACGGGCATGGAGCTGACGCTGACCGGAACCTCAATCGGCGGCGGCAATATCGAAATTGTCGATATCGACGGCTTCAGCGTGAAGCTTACCGGGAATTATCCGACCGTGTTGATTCATCATATGGACTATTTGGGGGTACTCGCCAGCGTGACTGATGTGATGCGCCGGGGGGAATTTAATATCGGCCATATGTCGCTGGACCGCAAGAACCGCAGCGGCGCCGCCCTGACGGTGCTGGAGCTGGACGAACCGGCTACGGAGGCGCTGACCGGGGAGCTGCTCGGGCTGCCGGCCGTCAAATCGGTCAGCGTCGTTGACCTGAATCGCAAGCCGCAAGAACAGGAAGGGAAGGAAGAAACACCATGAATTTTCGGACATTAAGTGAATTGGCGGTATTATGCGAGGAACGCGGCCTTAGTATCGGGGAGCTGATGCTGGAAGAGCAAAGCGCGGAGTCGGGGCGTTCCACAGAACAGGAATTTGCCACCATGAAAGAGTATTACGGCGTAATGAAAGAGGCTGTTCACCGCGGCCTGCATGAGGATACCACCTCGCGCAGCGGGCTGACCGGCCGGGATGCACAGCGGGTGGCTGCCTATAATGCTGCCGGAGAGCCGACCCTCGGCGGACCGGCCGGCACGGCGATGGCGTACGCACTTGCCGTCTCGGAAGTCAACGCCTCCATGGGACGGATCATCGCCACACCGACGGCGGGCTCCTGCGGAATCATTCCCGGCGTCTTCCTCAGCTGCCAGGAACGTTTCGGCTGGGATGACGATGTAATGGTCTACGGACTATTCGCCGCCGGCGCCATCGGCTATGTCATTGCCAACAATTCCTTCGTCTCCGGTGCGGAGGGCGGCTGCCAGGCCGAAGTGGGTTCCGCAATCGGGATGGCGGCGGGAGCGCTGACCGAGCTGCGCGGCGGTTCGCCAGCCCAGGCAATCCACGCTGTCGGCCTTGCGCTCAAGAACACGCTTGGACTGATCTGCGATCCGGTAGGCGGACTGGTGGAGATTCCCTGCATTGTCCGCAACGGCTTCGGTGCAGTGACGGCGCTCGCCGCCGCCGATATGGCACTGGCCGGTGTCCGCAGCGTTATTCCGTCCGATGAAGTTATCCAGGTGATGCTGGAGGTCGGCTCGGCCATGCCGGAGAAGCACCGCGAGACGGCGGGCGGCGGCCTGGCCCAGACACCGACGGGACGCAAGATTATGCAGAATCTGCGCAGCAAGAAATAAAAGGTGCTCAGATGGGGCCCCCGCAAAGTATATGAACAGCATCGGGGAATAACTCTCACTTTGCGGGGTGAGTATCAGGGCCCCCGTTAAGCATGTGAATTGCATCAGGTATAAGCTCTCCGGGTGAGGTTATTTTTGATATAGCCACCATTCCTGACTTTCACAGCATACGGAACCGTTCGAGCTGATCCCATAACCCTTCCTGCCGGAGGATGTCCCGCTGCTTGGGTCCGAGCAGGTCGAAGTGGGGGAAAGGCTTGCGGTTATGGATATATTGCGGCGGGAGGCCGTGATCCTCGCACCAGCGCGTCAGGCGGGCCAAATCGGCGCAGCCTACCTTGGTTACGGTAGTAATTCCGGGGAAACGCGGATCGATCCAATAATGGGTCAGATAGGCGATTTCTCCTGCAGTGACTGCCTGCTTCCACCGGTTTAATTCTTCCCTGTCGATGCCAAAGGCCATAGCTGTCCTCATCCTTATCTTTATTGCATCCTAGTGCAGTCTATTATAACTCTTGAAAGGGGAGAAGATGATGAACGGACAAGTCAGAGCGGATATCCGTCCGGGCCTTGCAGTGGATATTGTGCTCAAGCAGGATCAGGCCACGGGCAGGCTGACCCGCGGCACGGTCAAGGATATCCTGACCAATTCCCCGCGCCATCCGCATGGAATCAAGGTGCGGCTGGCGGACGGACAGGTTGGAAGGGTCAAGCATATTATCGAGCAGCCCTGAATAACGCGCGGTAACCCCGCTGATTCAGAGGGCGTATCCGATCTTCCCCAAGGCGGGCAGATTGGATACGCCTATTTGCTGTAGTGCCGTCACTGTTAACGCCGCATGAATTCCTCCACGAGCTGATCGGCCTTGGACTGGTTGCACTCGTTGCAGGCGCAGACGCAGTTGTCCGGCGTGGTATGGCCGCCCTTGGCACGCGGCAGCAAGTGATCGATCGTATCTCCATATAGCCCGCAGAAATGACAGGTGTAATGATCCCTTGTCAAAATATACTTGCGGAAATCCTTGTTGCTGTATAGGCGGCGGATCGTCCGGCGGTTAACGATAACCGCCGCATGCTCCCTGACGAGCGTCACCGCCAGCTCCAGGTCGATTTCCTGATGCCAGCGCCGGCCCTTGTCGCTGTGGCCGCGCATCAGAATCATGCCTTTGGCGGAAGGGATAAGCGCTGAGATATCCTGCGGATCAGGCTTCATTCCCTTCTGCTGCGGCCCCCGGCCCTGCTGCATGGCGCGGGAGCGCGGCTTGCCCTTGGGTTCGGCGGCCTTGCTGTCCTTGGAGCGCTCGGGCAAGGAATGCAGCTTGGGAGCGGCTGGCCTGGCTTCCGCTGCTGGCGTCTGCTGCCGGGCGGCGGCGGCGGAGACAGCCCTTGCGGTCCGCTGGCCGGCGTCCGCCGCCTTGACCTGCGGTGCCGGGATATCCGCAGCGCCGCGCGCTTTGCGGCAGTCCCGGCACGCGCCGCGGCGGGACTGGCCTTTGGCCCGCTTGCCTGTACGTCTGCGGAATTCACTGAGCGGCCTCAATTGCCCGCAATAGGCGCATTGTTTGGATAATGGCTGATTGGTATCGGTCATAGTTTATGTTGAAGCGGAAGCGGAACTCACGCGTCCACCCTTTCCCCTTATTAGTTCTCGTAGCTTTAGTATAACGCAAAGCGCCGCCATTCACACGGGCACAGAAATACGTCCGGACAGCTACTTCTGTGATATCTGTCTTCGCGGCAGCAGGGGGAGCTGCGGTATGCTGTACTAAGGATTATTTTTCCTGCGGGCACTTTATTGATCCAGCATGATTATGGAAATGGGGAACAGGACATGGAACGAACTGAAAAAAGGTCAGGTGCTGTAATACTTCTGTATATTCTGCAGGGCTTTCTCGGACTCGGAGCGATTGGCGGCGGGCTGGTGCTGCTGGTTGATCCCAGCGGTGATATGATCGGAATGCCGACCTCGGTGCTGGAACGGTCGCCGTTTGACAATTTTTTGATTCCCGGTCTGCTGCTGCTGTTTATCTTTGGCCTGCTGCCATTGATTGTGCTCTATGGTTTGTACCGTAAGCCGCAATGGGACTGGGCGCTGAAGCTGACTCCGTTCAAGAAGCTGCACGGGGCCTGGTCCTTGTCGCTGTACATCGGCTTCGGGCAGATTATCTGGATTGTGGTGCAGACCTTCATGATGAACGCCGTATCGGTGATCCATGTTGTTTATGCCGGAGTGGGTCTCCTGATTCAAGCGGTGACGCTGCTGCCGTCGGTACAGGGATATTTTGTGCTGGACGGACACGGGGAAAGCAGTTAGAATGGCAGTGAACATTAAAGGGCTTACATTTGCAGCCGGGAGGGAACCGGATTGACTACTATATACGATATCGCCAAACGAACCGGTTACTCGCCGACTACAGTATCCAAGGCGTTTAATAATTACTCCGACGTGCGGGCAAAGACCCGCCAGGAAATTCTGGAGGCCGCCCGGGAGATGGGTTATCTGCCCAATGCGCATGCACGTACGCTGACGACCAAGAAATCGTGGACCATCGGCGTGCTGTTCGTGGAAGGCACGGGCGCCGGTATCCGTCATCCGTTCTTCGGAGCGGTCATCGAGAGCTTCAAGCAGGTTGCCGTCGACAAGGGCTATGCGCTGATGTTTATCTCCAAGGATGTGGGCGGCAAGCAAAGCGGATATTTGGAGAACTGCCGGATCCACGGTGTGGATGGTGTGGTTGTCCTGCTGTCGGACTATGATGATCCGTACTTCCAGGAACTGCTGGATAGCAGCATTCCGATGGTGATCCTGGATTATGAAACGGCGCAGGCGCATACCGTCTGCTCGGACAATACGGCAGGCGCGCTGCAGGCGGTAGAGTATCTGGTTTCTCTGGGCCACCGCCGGATTGCGCATATTTCCGGAGGCAAGGGGACTTTTCCGGGAAAACAGCGTGAGCAGGGATTCGTCGCGGCTATGGAGTCACACGGTCTGGAGATTCCCGGGGACTACATTGTCGAGGGGGCCTTCTATTCTCTGGACAGCGGATATGCCGCCATGCAGCAGCTGCTGGCGCTCCGGGAACGGCCGACGGCCGTCTTCGCATCGGGGGACCTGCTGGCCCAGGGTGCGGTGATGGCTGCCAGGGACAGCGGACTTGCGGTTCCCGCCGACATTTCGGTCATGGGCTTTGACGATATTGAGCTTTCCAAGTTTGTAACCCCCGCCTTGACAACGGTGCAGCAAAATACGGCTGTGCTGGGCCGCCGGGCGGCGGAAGTGTTACTGGATTCCATCGACCAAGGGCGCGGAGACATGCAGGCGCTGGTATTCCCGGTGGAAGTGGTGGTGCGCGAATCCTGTGCGCCGCCGGCCGAAGAGTAAGAGGCTAACTATAAGCTTGCTTATCCGGAGGCCTTTTTTTCGACATAATCGAAACCGGTTTCGATGCTGTTGTCCCGGCCTTTCGGTTATTATAAATTCATTTTATGTACTAGGAGCTGATGAAATGGCAAAGGTGCAAACCATACTGACGGCCAAGAACACGGATCACCGTCTGAGCCCGCAGCAGGGTATTGATTTCAAGGAGCGCCCAGCCGGACAGACGGCTGATGTGGAGCTGCATCCGGAGGAGGAATACCAACGCATTGTTGGTTTTGGCGGCGCTTTCACTGAAGCTGCGGCCTACACCCTGTCGCGGATTGATCCGTCAAAGCGTGCCGAGGTCATCCGCCGGTATTTCGACCCCGTGGAGGGGCTTGGCTACAGTATGGGCCGGGTGCATATCCACAGCTGCGACTTCGCGCTTGGGAATTACACCTACGTAGAGGACGGCGACACAGATCTTGCGACCTTCGATATCGCCCATGACCGTCAATGGGTGCTGCCGCTGATTAAGGACGCAGCGGTGGTCCGGGGTGGTCCGCTCACGCTGCTTGCCTCGCCCTGGACTCCTCCGGCCTGGATGAAGACAAACGGCTCCATGAATCACGGCGGCTCGCTGAAGCCCGAATATGCGGGGGCCTGGGCACGGTATTATACCAAATTTATTGAAGCTTACCGTGGAGAGGGCGTGCCGGTGTGGGCGGTGTCGGTGCAGAATGAGCCGGCGGCTGTTCAGGTGTGGGACTCCTGTGTGTACAGTGCAGAGGAAGAGCGCGATTTTGTCAAAAACCATCTCGGACCGGCATTGCACGGCGCAGGAATGGCGGATGTGAAGATCATTATCTGGGACCATAACCGCGATATTATGGTGGAACGCGCCTCTGCCGTGCTGTCAGATCCTGAAGCAGCCCGGTATGTCTGGGGCACCGGCATTCACTGGTACGGCGGCGAAGAGTTCGACAAGGTGGCGAAGGTGCATGAGCTGTTTCCCGACAAGCATCTGCTGTTCACGGAAGGCTGTCAGGAGGGTGGCGTCCGCCTGGGCGAGTGGTTCACAGGTGAGCGTTACGGGCGCAATATGATCGGGGATTTGAATGCATGGACGGAAGGCTATCTGGACTGGAACCTTGTGCTGGATGAGACCGGGGGGCCGAACCATGTGAACAATCTGTGCGACGCGCCGGTCATTGCCGACACGGTTACCGGGGAGATTCATTACAACAGCTCTTATTACTACATTGGGCATTTCAGCAAGTACATCAAGCCGGGCGCTGTACGGATCGGGCTTGCTTCCGCTGCCGCAGGGGTGCTGTCCTGCGCCTTCCGCAACCCGGACGGGACGATTGCGATCGTGCTGATGAATGAAGGGGATGAAGTGCGGAGCTTTACGCTCGGTCTGGGCGAAGAGGTGGCTGAATGTGTCCTGCCGCCGCACTCCATCGCCACACATGTAATTGCTATATAAGCTTCAGGTAACGCCATCATATACCATCAGGAGGTTATAGGAATGGGCAATTATCATTTCGATTCAGGGAAGTTTGTCATGGAGCAGTTTCATGAGGGCAAGCCGTTCGCCAGCTTTCTTCCGGGGCTGGCCGGGCTGAAGGGAATCCCGATGTGGACCTTCTACGTGAACCGGGGCCAGGGTATCTGCGGCTTCGGCATCCGCGACAAGAACTCGCCGATCATGGAATTCTCCCCGGCGAGCATCTCGTACAAGAACGCGGCGGTGACCGGCTTCCGCACCTTCCTTAAGCTGAACGGTTCGCCGGACATCTATGAGCCGTTTCAGGCGGCGCGCCCGGATGCGGCTGCGCGGCGGAGCATGACGATTCTCCAGAACGGGCTGGGCATCGAGGAACGCCATGCCGGTCACGGTCTGAAGACGACGGTGGACTACTTTAATGTTCCCGGTGATGACTACGCCGGACTGGTGCGCCGGGTAACCATCGAGAATACAGGAGCAGCCGGGCTGGAGCTGGAGCTGCTTGATGGCATGCCGGAGCTGCTGCCTTACGGCTCCACGAACGGCGGGTATAAGGAGATGGGCAATCTGCTGCGCAGCTGGATGGAGGTTTATAACCTGGAGCATGGGGTGCCCTTCTACAAGCTGCGCTCCAGCACAAATGACGAGGCGGAGATCGGCGAGATTACGAGCGGGCACTTCTACTTGTCCTTTACCGCCGAAGGGGAGCGGCTGGCGCCGATTGTTGATTTTGAGCTTATTTTCGGCGGCAATACCTCGCTGATCTTCCCTGACCGTTTCGCGGAGCAGCCGCTCTCTGTGCTGCTTGCAGAGCCTCAATACCCGGTCAACAAGGTGCCTTGCGGCTTTAGCGGCACCGCTCGCAGGCTTGCACCGGGCGCCGCGCTGACCTTCAGCACGATTATCGGGCATGTCAGCGACATCGCGAAGATCAATGGCAGAGCGGCGGAGCTGGCCCAGGACAGCTACATTGTGACCAAGGCGGCTGAGGCGGCGGCCTTGACGGAGGAGCTGACAGCCGATATTTCCACCCGCACGTCCTCGCCGCTGTTCGACGCGTACTGCCGCCAGTCCTATTTGGATAATTTCCTGCGCGGCGGTTATCCGTTTATTTTTGACAATAAGGGCGAAGGGGCTGTAGTGCATCTGTACTCGCGCAAGCACGGCGATATGGAGCGGGACTATAATTTCTTCTCGCTGGCTCCGGAATATTACTCGCAGGGCAACGGGAATTTCCGCGATATGAACCAGAACCGGCGCAGCGATGTGTTCTTTCATCCGCAGGTCGGCACCTTCAATATTAAAATGTTCTACAGCCTGATTCAGGCCGACGGCTACAATCCGCTGAGCGTGCAGGGAACAACCTTCTCGCTGCGTCCCGGCCAAGAGGCTGCACTGGCGGAATGGATTGCTGAAAGCGCGGCCAGCTGCCACAAGGAGCTTGTCCGCCTGTGCCGCAGCCGCTTCACTCCCGGCAAGCTGGTGAACTATATCGCCGATCATCAGGTGGAGCTGAAGGTGGGCGAGCAGGAATTCCTGGCCGGGGTACTGGCGCTGACGGAGCAGAACATCGAAGCCGCCTTCGGCGAAGGCTACTGGTCCGATCACTGGACCTACAATATGGATCTGGTGGACGGATATCTGGAAATCTTCCCGGACCGGAAGCGGGAGCTGCTGTTCGGAGACGAAAGCTATACCTTCTACGACAGTCCGGCCTATGTTCTGCCGCGCAGCGAGAAATATGTCATCAGCGGCGGGAAGGTGCGGCAGTTCGGTTCGCTGCTGGAGGATGAGGAGAAGCTGCACAAGCTGGGCCGCAAAGCCTCCGAGACCCACTGGCTGCGCACCCAAGGCGGATTCGGAGACATCTACCGCACGAGCCTGTTCGCCAAAATGGTATCGCTCTCACTTATCAAGTTCGCTACGCTTGACCCGTACGGCATGGGCGTGGAGATGGAGGGCAACAAGCCGGGCTGGAACGATGCGATGAACGGCCTGCCGGGCTTCTTCGGCTCCGGCATGAGCGAGACGTTCGAACTGAAGCGGATGCTTCAGTTCCTGGCGGATGCGCTCGATGGCGGCGTGAATCCGGCAGATACGTTGCGGCTGCCGGTGGAGCTGGCGGAGCTGCTGGAGCAGGTGGATGCAGCAGCGGCGGCTGTGCTTGCGGGCGAGGTATCCCAATTTGCCTATTGGGATACCGTCGCTTCCGCGCGCGAGGCTTACCGGGCGCGCATCCGCTTTGGCCTGGAGGGAGCGGAACGGGAGGTGCCGCTCCCGGCGGTTCGGGCGGCGCTGGGCCTCTTCCTGCGCCGGATAGAGCAGGGCATCGCCCAGGCGGTCGAATTGGGCGGCGGCCTTGCGCCGACCTATTTCCGCTTCGAGGCGGTGCGCTTCCGGCCGGTGACGGATGCAGCCGGCCAGCCGGTCATCAGCGGCTACGGGCTGCCGAAGGCCGTGGTGGAGGAATTTGCGCCTGTGGCGCTGCCGTACTTCCTGGAAGGCCCGGCCCGCTGGCTGAAGACGCTGGACGACCGGGAGCAGGCCAGGGAGATTTACAACAAGGTCAGAGCCACCGGGCTGTTCGATCCGGTCACTTCAATGTACCGGACCTCCGTGTCGCTTGAAGCGGAGTCGCATGAGATCGGGCGCATCCGCGCGTTTACGCCGGGCTGGCAGGAGCGGGAATCCAACTTCCTGCATATGTCCTATAAATACTTGCTGGAGCTGTTGAAATCAGGGCTGTACGAGGAATTCTTCAGTGAGATGAAGACCTCGCTTATTCCGTTCCTTGATCCGGAGGTATACGGGCGCAGCACGCTGGAGAACTCCTCCTTCATCTCCACGGGCGGCAATCCCGACCCGGCGACGCACGGCCGGGGCTTCGTCGCCCGGCTCAGCGGATCAACCGCCGAGTTCCTCAGCATGTGGAAGCGGATGATGGCCGGCGGCCGCATGTTCCGGGTGGAAGACGGCGAGCTGACGCTGGCGCTGGAGCCGGCGCTGCCGGGCTGGCTGTTCGATGAGCAAGGGGAGCTTTCCTTCAGGCTCCTTGGCCACACTGAGGTGACCTACCGCAATCCGCGGCGCGCCGATACTTACGGCGATGGGGCAGCGTCCATCCGCAGCCTGACGCTGACCTATAACGACGGGACCGTGCGGACCTATGGCGGTACCGTGCTCAGGGGCGAGGCGGCGGAGGCGCTGCGGCGCGGAGAGATCGCTGCAATTACGGCGGAGATGGAATAATGCTTTAAGAGTGGGGCCGCACATACGGCCCTGCTCTTTTTTTTGTTACCTGACTTGAGATTACGGCAAAAAAGCTGGGGTCCCCGTTCGCTGCCTGCCCCCGGATTTATTGATTACTGCTGTTTGAAAGGGTAATTCGGCAGCCAGCTCCATTTAGTTGGAAAATCGCAACCTAATTTCACCTGTTCAAAGCTAATCAAAGAATTAGGTGGATAATCGCCACTTAATACGGACGCAAACTGCTGATTACGCCAATATCGCCCGAATTAAGTGGCGATAATCCAATTAGGTGTCTGAAATTCGATGGCGTAAAATAAGTTGTGTACCAAGATTTGGGGCCTAGTCAGGCAACAAAAAAGTAGGGTATTCTCGGGATTGTTGAAGTCCACCAAGAAAG
>NZ_VWRQ01000029.1 GCF_008635795.1 Paenibacillus tepidiphilus
CTTTCTTGGTGGACTTCAACAATCCCGAGAATACCCTACTTTTTTGTTGCCTGACTAGGCCCCAAATCTTGGTACACAACTTATTTTACGCCATCCGTTTGATCGCTATATGCTGATTTTAGTTGCACAAAATACATCTATCCTTCAAAAATGGGTGCATACCTAACAAATAGTTGTACGAAATACATTTATCCTTGTTGAATAGGGGTTGCTTTCCGTTCATCATACCTAAACAGAGCCGGACAGAGCCTGCTGCCAGCGAACTCAACAGCAACTAGCGGTATTCATCTGGAGATCGGGAATGGGCAGCGTACGGAAGTCCATAACTTTAATTCACTTTCCGGCCTTATTCAGGCTAATCTTAAGTTCAACTTATATAATATAGAGCATATGGATAATTTTTTTGCAGCAGCCTCCGTTCCAGAGGCTTCAATTATTAGAAAGGTGTGATGTGATTCAATGCACCGTGAAATTACGTTTATAATTGTGCTGATCTTACGTTGGAGTATTCGGTTATAGGACACGGATCACCTATATTGCTTTTCCCCTTTTCCCTGCATGCCACCTTGATCATTTCCAGGACACAAAAAGAGACGAAGCAATCACCCCCGCTTCGTCTCACAATTATAATTTAATGATTCCGTGCCTGTCCGACGCGTGAGATCAGTTCGCCGACCAAATCGTCCGGTGACCGCTCAGCCAGCCATTTCTGCCCGAACATCTGGAACACTTTGATGACCGGGAAGTCCTCCCAGAACCCGACGAATTCCTCGTTCAGGTACACCTTGTCCGTCACATGCTCGTTCATTTCATTCAGCGTCTGCTCTAGTACATCCTTCGCCGCAGGATCGCTTATCCATTCGCTCAGCAGGCTGAACTTGTGGAAGGTGATCTCTTCTTTCCCAAAGTCGCAATACAGCCGTTCCGTGATCCGGATATCCCGGGAGGAGCTGCCCAGCGCGATCTGGAAATATCCGCTTTCCGCAACCCAGCGGTTATACTTGGTATTGTTCTTTACGGTCGTAATAACGGTACCCTACGAACAGGCCTTCGCGGTAGTACAGCTTGCCGTTCTCTCCCCGAATCCGCATGTGCGACGGGTTATCCGACAGCTTCACCGGGAAGGTCTCGGACAATTTACCCGACGGGTTCGCCTGTCCGAACAGGACCTCTGCGACCGCTCTGCCCATCCCTTGGCCGGACAACCAGGAATGAATAACGCCAGGCACATGCTGCACCCATGGACGCATGACCAAGGCCGAGCCGCTGCTGGTCACCACGATGCACTTCGGCTGTACGGCTGCAACCGCCTGAATCAGCTTCACCTGATGCTCCGGAAGCTCGATGCCCTGCAAATCATGCATCTCCGATTCGGCATATTCCGGCTGGCCGACGAACAGCACAGCTACATCGGAATTCACAGCCAACGCCACACTCTCCCGGATCAGAGCTTCACTCACGGAGTCATCCTCTGGATAGCCTTCCGCATAGCCCAGGGTAACCGAGGCTCCGGCAAGCTCCTGCATTTCATCCCAGGGGATATCGACCCGGGTAGGGGTAACCTTGGCACTGCCTGCCCCCTGAATTCTCGGTTTCTTGGCAAAACGTCCAATGACAGCAATGGAAGATAGGGCTTCCTGCCGGAGCGGGAGAATCGAGTTCTCGTTCTTCAGCAGCACAATGCTTTCGGCCGCCGCTTGGCGGGAAAGCGCATGGTAGTCAGGCGCTTCGCCATGGTCCGCAGTTTGGTTACCGGTAACCCGCTCCACCAGCTTCAGGATACGCGCTACGCTCCGGTCCAGCTGCTCTTCGGCCAAAGTTCCATTCTTGACGGCTTCCATAATCGCCTTGGTGTTGTAATCGGCAGGACCCGGCATTTCCAGATCAAGTCCGGCCTTCAGCCCGCGTATCCGGTCATTGACGGCCGTCCAGTCCGACAGGACAACCCCCTCATAGCCCCACTCTTCTCTTAAAATATCATTCAGCAAATGCTCGTTCTCACTTGCATACGTTCCATTCAGCAGGTTATAGGAGCACATCACTGTCCAAGGGTCGGATTTCTTGATGATGCGTTCAAAGGCGCTCAGGTAAATCTCACGCAGCGTCCGCTCATCGATTTCCGAGCTGGTCACCATCTTCTCAAACTCCTGGTTGTTGCCAGCAAAGTGTTTGAGGGAAGCGCCCACTCCTTCGCTCTGAATACCGTTGATGAAGGCGGCCCCGAGTTCACCGGTCAGGCAAGGGTCTTCGGAATAATATTCGAAGTTTCTTCCCCCCAGCGGCGTTCTCTTCATGTTTACACCCGGCCCCAGCAGCAGCTCCACATCCATGGCCTTCGATTCACGGCCCAGTGCAACGCCAACCTCATGCAGCAGCTCCGTATTCCAGGAGGAGCCAATCGCAGAGCCTGTCGGGTAACAGGTCGCCGGAACATTCTCCGTCGTAATCCCCATTTCCTCATCGCTGTTGGTCTTACGAATACCGTTGGTTCCGTCATACATATGAACGGGCGGGATGTTCAGCCGTTCGATCCCTTTGGTCATCCACATATTTAAACCGGCGCAAATGGCGGCTTTTTCGTGAAGCGTCAATTCCTTCAAGAGTTCGTTGACCGATTTATTCATACATTTCCACTCTCCAATCCATTGATTTCCTGTTCCTTCTTCAGCTCCTGGGCATCATACAGCTTGAAGAACGGGAACCAGACCACGAATACAATCAGCAGGACCACCGCCAGCAGCAGGAGTCCGCCCACTCCGGACATCAGGTAAGTCGACAGCCCGATCGGTGTATACCACAGCTGGAAGATCTGACTAGGAATCCGTGCGAAGCCCATATCCAGCGCCAAATACACAATAATCGGCGTAATGAGCCCGTTGATCCACATCGGTACCATAAGCAGCGGGTTGAAGGCAATCGGAGCCCCGTAGACGACAGGCTCGTTAATATTGAAGAGAGACGGGACAATGGTCGCCTTGCCGACAGACTTCAGTTTCTTCGATTTGGCCATCAGGAACCAGATGACGAGCGGCAGTGTTGCCCCCATTCCCCCAATGCCCAGCCATCCGGAGAAAAAGGTCTCGAAGGTGTTGATATTGACCGGATCGGAGCCGGCCGCGACAAGAGCGGCATTCTCTTCAATGGCGGGTATCCAGATGGCATACCAGATCGGTGTCATGACCCACGGGCTTACGCCGAAGGAATAGAGCACGACGCCAATGAAGTTGAAGAGTACAAATCCGGTCAGGCTTTGCCCCACAGCATTGATAGGCTCAAATACGTTCACGATCAGCGCGAAGATGTCGAAATGCAGCTGGTACACCAGCAGCCAGCCTGTCGTTAAGACCAAGGCGATGGGCACGAGAAAATCGAACCAGTCCATGATGAATTCGGGAAGCGAGGAGCCTTTTTTAAAGAAGGAAAACTTATTGCATACATTCATGACCACGGCAACGAATACGCCCACCAGGAGCGCCGTAATCATCCCGGAGGGGCCAAACCGTTCCAGAATGAACTGAATGGTTCCATCCTCGTTCACAGTCGGGCCAAGCAGCATCACGAAGAGCGAAACCCCCGTCATCCCTGCAAGCAGCTTGATTTTGTGGCGTTCCTTCTTCTCCATCACCACATAAGGCGTCAGAAAGGCAATGAACAACCCGAGCAAGCCGAAGCTGAACGTCGTGATGGGTGTCAGGTCAGGCATTCCCGGAATGAAATCCTTCAAAATTGAAATTAACGTAATAATCGAGCCGATAAAAATCATCGGGATCGCAACCATAATGGCTTCTTGAATCGATGCTACCCAGATATTCTTCGTAAACGCCTCCAATTTGGGTGCAAACGATTCGGACATCCACTGCATAAAACGCTTCATCTTATTTCCCCCTATCTTTCTCTTAGCTGCTACAAACCTAGTATAAAGTGAAATGATATCGCTTTCTTGTTGTAACTTGCCGCATATAGGTTCGTTTTTTGTTCACTTCAGGTCCTTAGCATCAGTTTCTCTTTCATTTCCCGAAATAAACAACAAAAAACATCCCTCCGCTAAGGAAAGGATGCTTCAAGAGCCAAAACTTCAGTTCCGGTTAATACTGCCGGTCGAGCGTAAGCAGCAATACGCCGTGTGGAGGCAGCACAATCTCTTTGCGCCAACGCTCCTCCTGCACCAGCTCTGTCCGGATGACCGGGCCGCTTCTGCCGTTTAAATATGCGATCTCTTCCTCCGTTAAAGCATGGGGCGCCCCCATACGGACCCACTCGTCAAAGACTGATCCGTGCTCCCGGTCCAGCCGGTAAGTAACACATTTATATGTACCTGGGAGTGAACCCAGCGCGAGCTCGAAGGCCTTGCTGCCTTTCTCCTCGAACACTTCATAACGCGCAGAATCGGATAATTCCGACCAGTCACCACTCGCAAACAGCTGATCCACATGAACATAGTGGTAAAATAGAAACTGCATGCTTCCGTCATGTGTCCGGGTTCCGACATAACCATCCCCCCGGATCAGCAGCTCATCTCCCAGCTTCTGCATCAGCTCGAACGCATAATAAGCCGGCTTCTTCAGCCCGTCGCGGTTGATCAGGCCGAACCCGCCATAGAACGGGGAAGCGGGAACAATGCTTTCTTCAAAGATATCCGTAAAGGACCAGAAGCCCATTGCCTTGGCATCACCGAGCGTATTCATCGTATGGTAGATGACGAACGGAGCCATGAACATCGTATCATGAAGCAGATTGCGGTCATACAAGGAGAAGTTCCACTCGGTAATGTGAAGCTCAACCTCTTCGTACAAGGACGCCTTCATTTTCCGGCGCAGCCGGTCAATGCTCTCCTTATAGAAGGAAGGCGCCATAATCCTGGTCAGGCGATCCTCTTCCGACTTCAGCTTGGGATACTCCGAATAAATATGGAACGAGAAGAAGTCCAGCGGCACCTCACGCTCCCGGCAATACTCCAGGAAATCCTCAGCCCAGGTATCGTTCCAGAGGGAGCCGTAGCCCATGGCCGGACCGCCCGTTCTCAGCCCGGGCATCACCGATTTGATGGCGTGAACAGTGGATTCATAGAAGGCGAAATACTCCTCCTTGCTGCCGGCCCAGCAGACCCCGGCCAGGTCAGGCTCATTCCACACCTCGAAATACCACTGCTTCACTTCCTCCGCCCCGTAACGGTTCAGGCAATGGCGGATGAATTCGCGGATCAGCGCTTCCCACTGGGCCGGATTGGCCGGCGGACTGATATTCCCTTTCCACCAGAACAGCGTTTCCCTGGACCGCGCCAGCTGGCTTGGCATGTAGCTTAGCTCTACAAACGGCCGGACTCCCTGTTCCAGCAGGAAATCATAGAGCTTGTCTACATAGGACCAATTGTAGCTGGGGCTTCCGTCCGCATTCTCGCTGTACACCATCATCTCGTCATTGAATATGCCGTGAAACCGGATGTAGCGAAACGGAATCCGGGACCTGATGCCGCTCAGCTGCCTCCGCCAATCCTCGCGCAATCCTTCGGCCGCCCGGCCGGCGGTCATGGTGATATTCCAGTGCTTCTCGTAGGCAACCGAAGGGTGCTCCCCACTGATCTCGATACTGTGTTGCTCTGCCGCCAGAGATGCGGACGGCGCAGGCAGCGCCTGGGCTGCATCCGATCCCGCATCCAGATACCGGTACAATGCGCCTATCGCATTCAGCGTATCCACCTCATAATAAACGCCGCTGGAGGATTCCTCATACGTCTGGGGCTTGCGGTTCAGGTTCAGCTTCGAGAGCTCCGGCGCAAGTGCAGCCTCCCGGTAGGCGCCGGGGGTACATCCATACTTCTCCTTGAAGTATTTATTGAACAGCTTGATGTTGGCGAAGCCGCAATCGAGGGCAATCTCCGAAATCGTCTTCTCGCTGGCGGTCAGCTGCCCCTGGGCCTTTTCCAGACGGATGAGCGTCAGGTACTTCTGGAAGGGGATGCCGATTTTACCAGTAAAGAAGTGGGAGAAGTAATGCATGCTCAGATGCTCCGAATCCGCGATATCCTGCAGCGTAATCTTCTCATTATAGTGACTGTCGATATAGGCCAGCACCCGGTTCAGCCTTTTATAATCGTACTCCTTGCCGCTCTCCTCCGTGTCGGGATTCGTTCCGGCGGCGAAATACCGCAGAAGGCATCCGCATAACGCCTGCAAGCGGCCCTGCGTATAATTCCGGTAGCCCGGCGATTTCTTGTTGAGCTCCCAGACCATTTGCGCCAGATTATGCTTGATGCTGGTGATATGGTCGTCTGCCCCATTCCTGTTCATGGCCGAATTACAGGAGATAAAGGTATTATTGTTCAGCAGCTCCGGCCCGAACTGCAAGGTCAGCAGCACATTGTCCTGCTGGGTCCGCTCGATTTTATGGACAGACATGCTGTTAATCACAATTACGTCATCCTCATGGAGCGTATACTGCTGCTGATTCAAATAGATGGTGACGGAGCCATGAAGGACATAGACCAGCTCCACTTCCTTATGCCAATGGAAATCGACATGCTGTACGCTGTTGACGAAGAGCTTCATCGGCTGATCTTCCTGATGCTGAATAAACTCGTACAGATAACGGATGGTCTCTCCCCCCTCTTGATGCGTACGAAATCATAGCATTTACAGGGAGACATAAGAATACACCCGCCGGTGCTTATTGTACAATAGCAGGTTGCGGCGGATCGGGTAACAACAAAACAAGCGATCCATAGAGAATTGAGGTGACCCTCCTTCTCGATGATCGCTTGTTTGTTGACTTCACAAAGTTACATTATATCGACCCAGCTTGACCTATTGCCCCATTAATATCTTGGCATAAGGCGAATCAATCGGGATCATGATCACCGGCTCATTCTGCAGCGTGGTTACATAACTCTCCAGCGTACGGTAGAAGCTGTAGAACTGTGGAGACTTGCCATAGGCCTGATTATAGATTCTGGCGGCTTCCCCTTCGCCTTCAGCGATGATTTTCTTGGCGTCGGCTTCGGCCTGGGCCATCAGCTCCGTGGAGGTACGGTCGGCCTTGGAAGTAATTTTCTTGGATTCCTCATCCCCTTCGGACAGATAACGCGCGGCAATGGATTGGCGGTCCGAAATCATCCGGTTGTATACACTTTGTTTGTTCTCTTCCGGCAGATCCGTACGCTTGATCCGTACGTCAATCACTTCAATCCCGTAATTATCGCGGGTTAAGGCGGCTATGACATCCTTGGTGATCTCATCATTAATATTGCCCCGTCCGGTGTCCTCGCTGATAATATTCTCATAATTGACCTCTGACAGCTTGCGGCGTACCGAGTTATATACCGCTTCATCAATACGCTGAATCCCGCCGCTTACCGATTGTACGGTTCTCAGGAACTGCGAGGCATTGGTAATTCTCCAGACCGTATAATTATCAACCACAATCGGCTTCTGGTCCTTGGTCAGAATGCTGGTTGGCGAGCTTTCGTACGTCATCTGATATTTAGGAAGCTCCGTGACATTCTCGATAAAAGGAATTTTAAGCTTCAGTCCGGGCTCCTCAACGGTACGCATCGCTTCACCGAAACGGAGGACTACCTTGTATTCCCCCTCCTTCACGATATACATGGAGCCGGCAAGCAGGATCACCAGAACTACCGATGAGATCAGGGCAATGATATGGTTTCTTTTCACTGGGCGTCTCCTCCTTGCGGTGCGGCCGTAGCTGGCGGATTCACAGTTGCCGGAGCAGGCGTGCTGGCCGGGGTGCTGCGCATCAGCTCATTCAGCGGCAGATAATTCACAGTATCGCTATTCGAATTGGTAATGAAGATTTTGGCGTTAGGCAGAATGGTCTCCAGCGTCTCCAGAATCAACCGGCTTTCGGTTACGCTCTGGTTGTTGGCGTACTCCGCATAAATGGCATTGAACTGGGCTACGTCGCCCTGCGCGTTCAGGATACGCGACTTTTTCTCCCCTTCGGCGTTCTCAAGCAGCGCCTGCGCTTCACCGCGTGCTTTGGGAATGATATCGTTCTCATATTTCTTGGCGTTGTTGATCTTCGTGTTCTTCTCTTCACGGGCATTGGTTACCTCGCGGAAGGCCTCCTCGACCTGGCCGCTCGGCGGCTCGATATCCTGGAATTTGATATCAATGATCTGGATGCCGGTGTTGTATTTCTTCTGCAGGTCAACCAGCAGCTCGCGGACCTTATCCTGAATCACTGTCTTTCCGTCGGTAATCGCATAATCCAGCTTCTCGGAGCCAATTACGGCACGAATGGATGAACTGGCCGAGTTCCGCAGGAATTTGTCCGGGTCGTCAATGTTATACAGATAATCGTGAATATTGCTGATCTTCCACTGGACTACAGCATCGGCAGATACGATATTCTCATCGCCTGTAATCATCATCGCTTCATCTTCAACGGCTACAGAGCCTTCAGCCTCCTGCCGGTACCCGATATGTATCCGCTGGGTCAGCTCCGCAGGCACCGTAACTACTTCCTGTATAGGATAAGGCCATTTGAAATGAAGTCCCGCCGAAGACTCGTTCGTATACTTGCCAAATGTCAGGATCGCCGCACGTTCTTGCTCCTGCACGGTATAAAACGAAGTGGAGCCCAGGTAAATCAACACTGCGGCAACGGCTACCCCCCATCCAATCTTCTTGTACGTTCCCGGCTTCAGCTCCGGCATTTTGCGTTCCGGCGCCGGATTGCCGCCATTCCCATTCATGAAATCCAAGATGCATCGCTCCTTTTTGCGGATGTAAGTCCCTATAAAGCTTCATATACGTAAATAAAACAAAAAAGTCGCAACTTTTGCGACTTTGTTCAAGCTTGCTGGATTTTGCTGCAGTTCTCTCTCCAAATCTACTGAACGGTCTGCCCGACACAGGGCTGCAATCCGCCTGTTCGGCGATTGCAGCCCTGTGTCTTGTACTCCTGAATTGCCATCCGCCGCTTTCGTTATAATGAAGCCTGCCTCCTCTGTACCGGCACCGCTATGCTCCGAAGAAAGGCGCGGACGAGCGGGCAGAGGCGGCGGCGCCGCTGCAGAAGAACGTTCCGGTCTCGCCGCGGATCGCCGCTCCCGCTTTCTCCAGCGAGGTAATCACCGCGCGCCGTCCGGGCTTGGATTCTACAAAGCGCAGAGCCGATTCCACCTTAGGCAGCATGCTGCCGGACGGGAATTGCCCTTCGGCGATCCAGGCCCGCGCTTCCTCCGGCGTTACCTTATCCAGATCCCGCTGCTGCGGCGTACCGTAATGGATCGCCACCTTGTCCACCGCCGTCAGGATGAACAGGTCGTCCAGATCAAGCTCGGCGGCCAGCCTGGCGCTGGCGGCATCCTTGTCGATGACCGCCTGTGCCGGAATGAGCGCACCGCTCTGTTCAAAGACGGGAATGCCGCCGCCGCCCGCCGTAATCACGATCTGGCCGGAGGCGATCAGCTTCCGCACCGCTTCCGCCTCCACAATCCGCACCGGCTGCGGAGAGGCTACAACCTGCCTGTAGCCGCGTCCCGAATCCTCGACGAAGCGCATCTGCTCCGACTCTGCCTTTAGCTGCGCCTCCTCGCGTGAATAGAAGCTGCCGATCGGCTTGCTCGGCTGGAGGAACGCCGGGTCTTTCTCGTCCACCACCGCCTGCGTTACCACGGAGACCACCTCCTTGCGGATGCCGCGGCGCAGCAGCTCCTCGCGCAGCGCGTTCTGCAGGTGATAGCCAATATATGCCTGGCTCATGGCCACGCAATCGTTCAGCGGCACCGCCGGAATGGAGCTGTCGGCCGTGCTCGCCAGACGGAATGCGGACTCGATCATCCCGGCCTGCGGACCGTTTCCGTGGGAAACGACGACTTGATGTCCCTGCGCAATGAGGTCGGCAATCGCCTTGGAGGCGTGGGCAGCCAATTGCCGCTGCTCTGCCGGAGTGCTTCCGAGGGCGTTTCCGCCCAGGGCAATCATGATTTTGCTCATGCTGTCTCTACTCCTTCCCGTCATAGCGGCTTGCATAGGCAAGCAGCGCCTGTTCAAAGCATTGCTGCGGCGGATGGACAATTCCGGCCCCGATCTGGCCGACTCCCGCCTCTTGATGGGCCATGCCGGTGTTGATTACCGGCAGGATGCCGGTCTCCAGCACCTTACGAATGTCGATTCCGAGCGCCGACCCGCGGAAATCCAGGTTCGGGATGGTGAACTGGGGGTTCTCCGCTGCACAGATTTCATACATCTGCGCACTGTAGCCGACAGCATCCTCGACGGTTCCGCCCACAAACTGCACAATAGCCGGGGCGCCGCCCATGGCGAAGCCGCCGATGCCCATCGTCTCCGTAATGGCACTGTCCCCCAGATCGGGAGCGGCGTCGTCCACGGTGTAGCCCGGGAACAATAGCCCCTGCACTTTGTTGGCTGCGAAGGTGAACCATTCATCCTTCTGCATTCCGCTTACCCGGATGCCGAACTCAACACCGTTCCGCGCCATCGTCGTCACTATGGTGGAATATTCAACGCCATGCCCCGCATCCAGCGCGGCCTTGCAGGCCGGCATCGACAGGTTCAGGAAGTAATGATCGTTATTCCGGATAAAAGCGAGCGTGTCGCGTAAACCTTCACCGTCCAGTCCGGCAGCGAGCAGATGCCCGCTGATTTCCTTGTAGAACAGCGAAGTCGCCGCTTTGTTGCGGTTGTGGCATTCATCCCCCATATGCAGCGCCTGGGCGGTAATCGCCTTCAAGTCGATGCCCCCGCTTTCTGCAAGCCCGCGCTTTATGGCCGGCGCGAACACATCCCTGATCCAGTTCAGGCGGCTGATGACCTCGCCCGAGAATGCGCCGAAGCGCAGCACCTTACCGAGTCCTTCGTTTACCGTACAGTAAGCTTTATTGCCGTGCTCCCGGTTCTCGATGATATGGACGGGCATTGAAGGCGAGATGATGCCGGCCATGGGCCCTACCGCAGCGTATTCGTTGCACGGCGCAAACCGGACCGCACCCGAAGCGGCCAGCTCGCGCGCCTCTGCCTCATTCCGGGCCTTTTCCTCGAACAGCAGCGCGCCAATAATTGCTCCCTGCATCGGCCCGCACATGTCTTTCCAGGCGATGGGCGGACCGGCGTGCAGGATCAGGTCGGGCTCCATGCCGGGAATGGACGTGAGCGCCGTCCCCATATCCACCAGATAAGGGTGGGCCTCCCGGATGCGCTGGACGGCCAGGCGGTTGGCAGCTTCAATCTGCTCCCACTCCGCGACCCGGTCGAGCGCCTGCAGCAGAGCGGGGCTGCCGCCGGCAGGCGGCTTCCAGCTGAACTGCACCGATGACGCCCGCTGTACATCCAGATCGTCCTTGAAGATGGAAGTGCCGATATTGATGATGTTAAGCTCCTCCTGAAACAGGCTGTATCCCATCTATGCTTCCTCCTTTATGCTCCGGCCCGCCAACCTTGCGGCAAGCAGCGCGGCTTCCTTGTTGCTCTCCGCGACCAGAACGCCGGCTTCCTCCAGCAGCCGGGTCTGGGACGCCTTGTCCTGCTTGTCCAGCTCCGTGCCGCAGACATAGGCGACAACGGGCAGGTACCGCCCCTCCGCCTCCGCCGCCCGCCGCGCCTCGCGGATGGCTTCGATGCTGACGCCGGCCGGGTCGGCATGCGAGCCGTAGCCCAGCTCAAAGTCCAGATACAGCACGGCTGCTGCGGGGTCGCGTCCCTCCTGGACGATCCGCTCGTTGCGCAGGCCGGGCTCGATCATCGGATGCGGGCGGCCGCGCGTAAATTCGTCGTCCCCTAGATCCAGCAGCGTATGGCCTGTGCTCACGGACACGTCCTGCAGCTTCTCTTCCGGTTTCTTCGCCACATTGCTTCTGACGGCCAGCCCTTCGCCGCGCAGTATGGAGAGTGCCTCCGCCGTCAGCGTGCCGCCGCAGAACAGCCCCCGCACATCGGTCTGTCCCGCTGCGAGCCGGCTCCGCTGCCGGTCCGCCTCGTCCAGCAGCTTCCGGAAGCGTTCTCCGGCTCCGGTCCCGCCCGCCGGCTCTGCCTTCAGGTGACCTGCTGCAAGTTGCGCCGTGTCCAGCAGCGTGGTCGCCGCCGTAAAGCCTGCCTCGCGCAGCGCTTCGGCGTCCCCGTCCAGAAAGCAGACGACGGCCGGCTTGGCCGAGCCCTCCAGCTCGCGCAGCATCCTCTCCTGCACCGAAGGATGGGGCGGCTTGGAGATCAGCACGATAACCTCCGTCTTCTCATCGGCCTGAAGGGCACGGATGCCTTCAAGCATCATAATGCCGCCGATCTCCTCATGCAGGTCACGTCCGCCGGTGCCGATGGCCTGCGAGACCCCCAGACCCAGCCGGTGCAGCTGCACTGTGACCTCCTGCAGGCCCGTACCCGACGCGGCGACGAGACCTACGGACCCGCGCCGGACCTCGTTGGCGAAGCAAAGGCCGACGCCATTGATGATGGCCGTACCGCAGTCCGGCCCCATCACGAGCAGGCCTTTGCCCGCAGCCAGCTCCTTGACGCGCTTCTCCTCCGCCAGCGTCACGTTGTCGCTGAAGATCATGACATGCATACCCTGCTTCAGCGCTTTCTCCGCTTCGCGTGCCGCATACTCGCCCGGCACGGAGATAATGGCCAGATTGGCCTCCGGCAAGGCCTGAACCGCCGCTCCCCATGTCTGGACCGGGGCGCCGCCTTTTTTCTTGTTCCCTCTTTGCGCGTGCAGCAGCCCGTCGATCTCCTGAAACGCCTGTTCCAGCGCTTCCTCCGACTCCGCCTTGACTGCAAGGATCAAATCGTTGTCGCCGCAAGCGGCAGCTTCTTCCGTCAGCATGCCGACATTGGCGAGCAGCTCCTTGTTCATGGGTGTCCCCATCGACACCACGGCCTCTTCAATGCCGTCCAGGCCGTTGATTTGGCCGGTCAGCGACATCAAGGCCACCGAATCATGGTAAGCGTTCTTCTGAATGGCAATTCTGATCTGCATTGCTTTCCCTCCGCTTCCAAACATATAAAGTATCAAGTCCGAAGGCGATGCCGGCCAGCATGTCCGTGCCCGAGGTCGAACCCAGGGCCGCCAGTCCGCAGGCAGCCGCCTCCAATCTACGGCCGTCGCCTTCAAGACAGGCTGTGATGACGGCAAGAGCCGCCCGGTTCACCTTCCCGGCCAGCGCCTGGCGCAGCATCTCATAGCCAAGAAAGGTGGTCCTTGCCTGCACGCGAGCCAGCCAGCCGGCTCCGCAGTGCTCTGCCCATTGCCGGCATTCCGGCCGCGCGGCAAGCATGATGCCGAAGAAGCCGGTGATGAAATCATCCGCGGACGGCGTCAATCCGATCCCCAGGCCCGCAAATCCGGTCAATGCCCCGTACAGTTCCCGCTCCCCGCCGCTGCGTGCCAGGAGCGCAAGCTTCATCAATTGGCTATACAGCGCCCGCTCATGCAGCGTTTCCAGCGGAGCCGGCCAGCCGGCGGCCCGCAGCCATGGCCGCCCTGCACCTCCCGGCTTGCCAAAGCGGCGCAGCGCTTCCGTCAGCTCCGCGAGCCGTTCCGGCGGCGCAGCGGCCATGGGGCCCGGAATGGCCAGGGAAACAAGGCGGGCGGCGGACAAATCGCATATCAGCCATTCTGAGAGCTGTAGGCTTGAACCTACTATTCGTATTTGATTACAAGGTTTATGGGGTGAGAAAAGCCCGGTAAAATCCCCTTCCCAGTCAAGGATCGCCATACCCGGCGCAAGAATGGCCGGACGGACGGCAAGAGACAACAGCAGCTGTCCGTCCTTGCCGGCAATATTGATTGTAGATTTGTAGACGCTGTGTATATAAGCTCCGGCCCACCTGCCCCCGGCGGCAGAGGGAAGGCGGATGCCTTCCTCCCGCTCGGTGGCCTGCAGCACCAGACTTCCTTCGCTCATGACGATGCCTGCTCCTCTCTTATTCATCCATCCCGGACGGGCTCCGCCGGGGAAGGATGCCGTTCAGCGCAATTGCGGTAAAGCCTCCGATGGCGACGCCCGATTCCAGCAGCACCGCCAGCGAGGACGGAAAATGCTGAAATGCACTTTCCGGCGCGAGGCCGAAGCCGACGCCCAGGGCCAGCGAGGTCGAGAAGATCATGGCCGAGCGCCGGTCGAACGGACCGGCATCCTTCATCTGCGATACGCCGGAGCCGACAATCGACCCGAACATGATCAGCGCTGCTCCGCCCAGCACCGGGGCGGGCATGCCCGCGACCACCGCCGAGAATTTGGGAATCAGCCCGAGCGCGATCAGCACGCCTCCGGCGGCTGCGACCGCATAGCGGCTGGCAACCCGGGTGATGCTGATGACTCCGATGTTCTGCGCGAAGCAGGTCAAGGGAAATCCATTAAATAGCGGCGCCAGGATGGAACCGATGCCGTCCACGGAAATGGCCCCGGAGAGATGCTTGCGGGTAATTTCCTTCTTAACCGCCGCTCCGGTGCCGTAGGTGTTCCCGATGCTCTCAAGCACTGCAGTCAGCTGGGCGATCATCATAATGACGACTGCCGAATAGGAGAAGGTCGGCCAGCCAAAGTGCAGCAGATCGGGGAAGGACACCCAGGCCGCTTCCTGCACATGGCTGAGCTCCAGCATGCCGAACAAGGCCGAGGCCGCATATCCTACTGCAATAGCGATGATGACGGAGAAGGAGGATAGCAGGCCTTTGCGGGATTGGCTCGTTACCAGCAGCACAACCAGCACCAGTCCTCCGACGATGAAGCTGGACGGCTTGCCGTAGAAAGCGCCGTCCCCTCCTGCCAGCCAGGTGAATCCCAGCGGCAGCAGGCCGATGCCGATCAGTGCTACGATGGTTCCCGTCACCAGCGGCGGAATCAGCTGCTGCAGCCGCCCGATAAAAAAGCTCAGCACATAGGCAATAACCCCGCACACCATAGAGGCGCCGAACACGGCCTGGATACCCATCTCCGTCCCGATGCTGATGCTCGGGGCGATAAAGACAAAAGCTGAGCCCATACAAATGGGCAGCTTTGCGCCCAGATGCCCCAGTCCAAGGCACTGAATGAGCGTGCCGAGTCCGCTCATCAATAAGCTCCCCTGCACAAGAATCGTAATTTCGGCGCTGGATAGTCCGAGCGCCGCACCGACGATGAGCGGCACGGCGGCCAGACCGGAGAACAGGGCCAGCACATGCTGGACGCCAAGCACAAGCAGAGAAGGAAAGGGAGGCTTCTCCTCAATCCCGACAAAACGGTTGTTCACGCGGCTCACCTCTCAATGAAGAATAAAAGCGGGCCCGGAGTCTTCCCGCTTACGGGAGAGGAACAGCCGCCGCAGGCAGCCCGCCCCTCCTTGTCCGGCATAATAACTCTAAAGGATGTCGCCGTTATACCCGGGCGATCACGCACACCGGGCCGCCCCCATCAGGGCCCTGATGCTCCGCTCCCCCGGATACATACACAAGCGGGTCGCGCGTAATGGCGGCAATGGCAGCGTTGACGACAGCCCGCGCCGAGCGGGTATGATTGATATCCGAATCGTCCTGCATCGTGTTTCTTCTGCCGCGCACCGCTCCGGTCGAGCTGGCCTCCGCTTTGGCGAGCACGTTGACGATGCGGTCCAGCTCCTCCTGCGGCGGCAGGCCTTCGAATTGCAGTCCCGCCTGCCGCATGGCCGCAAACAGGGCGTCGATATCGATGGCATCCTGCATCACCGCATGCCCGATCGCGAGATCGCTGGCGGAATTGCCGGCATTGCCGATCACAATGATCTCATCCTTCAGCAGCTCTACACCGGCCGAGGTGGATGCCACGCCGGAGTACAGGCTCCAGTCCTTGCAGATCACTTCATTGGAGAGCCGCTCTTCTTCGACCTCCCCCAGTGCAAGCGCCACGCCGAGTGCGGAAGCGCCCCGTGAGTAGGCCATGGATTTATAGGTGTCCTGCACAGCCACCTTTTGTCCCCGCGCCTTGGCCTCCTCGATGCGGTCGGCTGTCAGCAACGGGCATTTGATCTGTACAAAATGCACATCCTGCGGGTCCTCGATGCCCGCGTCCTTCATCGCGGCGCGCACGCCGTCGGCCACTTCCTTCACCTGGGCCATCGTGCCGATCTCCTCCGGGCGGAAATCCCGGGTAAAGGAGATGCCGGCCGCCAGGCGCTTGCCTTCCTTCGCCGGCTCGTTCGTTTCTTTACGGGCAAATACGGTCAAATGGGGAGACATGACGCCCTCGGTGCCGCCCGACATGACGAATGCGATCCGCTCCTGTACCTCTTTCACCGGCAGCTCAAGCTGCTCGGCCATGAAATAGGACAGGGTCTGCGTAGCGAAGCCTCGCGTAAAATCGTTGACGCAGCCGTTCCCCTCCGTCTTGCCCAGCACGGCGATGATATCGCGGGGGTCGAGCGTGCCTTCGTCGATCAGCTTTTTCAAACCGCTCACATCATCCGGCGAAGAAGTGGGAATCCGGAATACTTCGACTTTTTGCATCGTTTCATTCCTCCAAGTGATATAGGTTAGATAAAGAATCCGAGGATACAGAGCAGCGCCGCCACCGCCACCATATAAGGAGCGTTGATCCTGACGATGCGCTGGATATCCAGCTTGAACGATTGCGACAGGGAGGCTACGTTGATCTGTACGGGGCTCATCTGGGTGCCGACACCGATGGCGAGCGCTGCGAGGCCGATCTGCAGCAGGGACAGCCCCGATTCCACCATGATCGGCATGACCAGTGTGCTGACACCGACGCTGTAGCCCCCTGCCGGTATGGCAATGCAGAACGCGATCAGCACGGCGACGGGAAGGGTCACGAAGCTCGGCACCGACTTGATGAAGCCCGCAATATAGGTGAAGGTCCCGATTTCCGCCAAAATATTGATGAAGCCGAGGAAAATACCGATTGCAAACAGCTTGGTCAGCAGAAACGAGGAATTTTGCACCAGCTCCTCGGCGATTTTGCCCGGCGGCTGCCGCGTTACGGCAAAGGCCAGCAGCAGCGTACTGAACATGTTGAACACAGGGCCGAACAGCGAATAGTCGATCAGGCCGTTCAGGTTCTTGCCGGCGACGACCACGATCAGGAAATAAATCGGCGGCAGCGCCTTGATCAGCTGCTCCTTCAGGTTGACGGATGCGGCCTCCCCTTCCTCTTTCATCAGGCTGCCGCTTCTCCATACGCCGAAGGCGGCGACCGCCATACCCAGCACCCACAGGCCGACTGCCAGCGGAAACATAGTTTCGCTGTAAGCCGAGATTTCCGCGCCGGAGATTTTGGAGATGGCTGCGGCGTCCGCACCCGAGGGCGAGGTCATGAAGCTCGCAGCCGTCACAATGGCCATGCCGGCGATGAGCGGCGGCGCCGCCCCGATGACGGTGAACGCCAGCGGCCCCGTCACCATGGTATTGCCCGCGCCGAGCCCCGCGGCATAGGTAGCCAGCGCCTGGATCAGCACAATGGCGGCGGCGATCAGATATTGCCGCCGGCCGATGATCCGGCGGCTGAGCCCGAGCAGCGCTTCAAAGCCGCCAAGCTTGGCCAGCACGAGAGCCACGGCGGAATAGATGACGGGCGTAATGATGCCCGTCATGCCGGGGATCGAGTCCGCTACGATTTTACCGGCTTCGGCAAAGCCGATTCCGCCTACAAGCATCGCCGCCAGCCCCCCGGCGAGTCCGGCCAGGATCATATGCTTGTTCCGCAGGACAAGCACCAGCATGACCAGCAGCGGCAGTAGTACCAGGATTTGCATAAATGAGCCTCCAATAGTTCAGCATGCACTTTTGTAAGCACTTACATCTTTATTATAGAGAGACACACCGCAGCAGACCATGGCAGAACTATATAAAAAAGCGCAGCGCTTTTTGGCACATTTCGACAAAAAACCGCCCGGGAAAGTCCCGGACGCGGATGTATTAAGTCAATTTTATACAAAAGATAAATAAACGGTTAATTTGTGCTTTATCTCACCGGTTTACGGCCGGACTCCGCCAGCAGGTACGTGTGCATCTGATAGGCCAGCGCCAGCTCAGCCAGCTCCAGTCCATCCCCGGTGTCGATTCCGTATTCCTTCAGCTTGTCAAGGCGGTAGCGCAGCGTATTGTAATGAATGAACAGCTCCTTGGCTGTTTTTTGCAGATTGAATCCGTTCTTCAGCAGGCAGAGCAGCGTCTCCAGCAATTCACTTTCCTTGCCGCCGTTGTTAAGCAGAAACCCGAGTTTCTCCTCCACATAGCGGCTTAGCGCGTCCGTCTCCGAAATGTGGTGCAGCAGCTTGTAAATCCCCGTCTCGGCATAGAACGCGACAAAGGGCTCGGGCCCGCGCAGTTTATTAATCATATCCAGTACAAATTTGGCTTCATCCTTGGCATCCTTCAGCCGCTCAAAGTACGGTGCCGGATTGGAAATGCCGATCCCCAGCTTATATTTGTCCTTATAGTAGGCGAGGATGCCTTCGGCTCGCTCCTTCAGCCGCTCGCGCAGATTTTGCCCGCCGGGCAGGCTGATGAGGCAGAGCAGCGCGTCGTCACGGTGGACGATCTTGCAACTGCGCGGGCCCAGTCCGAGACCTGCGGTCAATTCCTGTTCCACAATACCTTCGGCCAGCAGGTCGGCATAGCTGCTCCGCTGCCGCTCCTGTTCTGCCTCCAGCACTTCAATCGCCAGCACTGTCATGGGAAAGGTGAGATCCCAATCGAAGAACTTCGCCTTCTCCTCCGCCTCCTGCTGGTGCGGAAATTTGCCGCTGAACATGTCGCGGATGAAAGAGTCCAGATAATTCCGCTCCGTTTGCCGCATGGCCAGCTCCCGCTGGAAGAGAAACGCGCACAGCATCGAAGCCTGCTCCAGCCCGATGGTCAGGTTGGTGGCATCGGCATCCTCTTCCAGCAGTGCGATCAGATACCCCAGGTTCTCGCTGCCGTCCGCTATCGGCCGGTAAAGCACCTGCAGACCGCTGTAGCTGGTGCCTGATGCATGGACTGTCAGCCTGCCGCCGGACAAGGCTTCATCCCACGTTACCGAGTCATCGCCCTTGGACAAGCTATACCCTGTACCTGCGGCGAACGAGGCCGACTGCAGGTGGAAATATCGGTCCACAACGAGCACCGGCAAGCTGAACAAATCCGAAACCGTCTTCACCAGCTTATGCAGGTCCGCGCCTTCGAGCAGCAGGCCCATCAATTTGCTGTGGATATTGTCCCGGTATTCCAGCATGCTGGTCTTGCTGCCGAGAAACAGCCCCAGAATATCGTTGCTGAGCTTTGACAGATTGGCGTTGTTGGGCAGAATCATGAGCGGCATCCGGAACCGGTCGGCTTGCTCAAGCATCACCGGCGGTACATCATGGATGTAACGCCCCAGCTTCAGGGCCACGCAGGAGACCTGCTTCTCCACCAGATTGGGAATGAAGCGCCCGATCGCTTCCTTGTCGTTCGCAATCGGATATAGCGTGGTCAGCAGCAAGCCGAACGGATCAACATATTTGTAAATATCGGGAACCTCCATGAAAAAGACATTTTCCACTACGTTGGACATACCTTCCGCCCCGGCCTTTACATAAACGTCGGCAAAGCTTTTCAGAGATAAAATGTCATTTACAGTTACCGCGATGTCCATCTCCTCCGTGCGGAGGGCCTAGTGCCCCCAATTCTATCAATGAAAGGGTTCTCACATATCTTATAGAGCTTATTGGCAATTCAAATTTCCCTGGACTGTATTCCCGGTCTCACCTCCTGTAATTCAGTATACCAAGGAACAGGCAGATTGAAGTATTTAATGAAATACAAAAAGGAGACCGCCCTATGCAAGCAGTCCCCCCTTCACTACTCTGTTCTTCAATATACAGGTATACCATCCAATAAACCCCACTGTGCAGTGGTAACCGGGGCTGCACTGCACTATATAAAACTATTTTCCCGTTTCAGCAAACTCTCTGATGCGCTCGCCCACCTGATCGCGAACCCGCTGGAAGACCGCCCACTTCTCCTCATCTGTGCCTTGCGCTTTCGCCGGATCATCGAATCCCCAGTGCTCTCGTTTCACCTCAGGCGGGGTAACCGGGCATTTATCTGCCGCATCGCCGCACAATGTAATGACGAGATCGGAGCTGTTCAGCAGCTGCGGATCAATAATATCTGATGTTTGATTTGCGATATCAATTCCCACTTCGCTCATTGCCTTAACAGCTTTCGGATTCAAACCGTGAGCTTCTATACCGGCACTGTATACATTCCATTCATCGCTTAAATATTTCTTGGCCCAGCCTTCGGCCATCTGGCTCCGGCAGGAGTTTCCTGTACACAAAAAGTAAATGGTCTTCTTATCCATGAGTCGCAATCTCCTTTGAGTTTAAAATAGAGTCAATGTCATATATAGACCTAGCAGCGTGATGAACAGCGTAGGGATCGTCAAAATAATGCCTGTTTTGAAATACGTCCCCCAGGATATCTTTACTCCTTTGGTGGAAAGCACATGCAGCCACAGTAAGGTAGCCAGTGAACCAATCGGTGTAATCTTGGGTCCCAAGTCTGAACCAATAACATTCGCATAAATCAAGGCTTCCTTAATAAGTCCCGAAGTGTGCGTAGCATCAATGGCCAGTGCATCAATCATTACGGTAGGCATGTTATTCATTATGGAGGAGATCACTGCAGCAATAAAGCCCATCCCAATCGTTGCTGCGAACAGCCCTTGATCTGCAACGGCCTGAATGATATCAGCCAACACATCCGTTAGACCTGCGTTACGCAGCCCGTACACGACAACATACATGCCGATGGAAAAGAAAACAATGGCCCAAGGCGCCCCCTTCACCACTTCTATGGTGGGTACAGCAGGACTTTTCCTTGCCATGAGCAGGAAAAAGACCGCGATGATACCGGCCACTACAGATACCGGAATGCTCAGGAACTCACTGACAAAGTATCCTGCCAGCAGAACCGCAAGTACAAACCAGGACAGCTTGAACATCTGCTTGTCTTTAATAGCTTCTTCAGGTTTTTTCAGCTGGGAGCTATCAAAGTCTCTTGGAATACTCTTACGGAAGAATAAATAGAGCACAAGGATGCTTGCCCCTAAGGAAAATAAGGTGGGCATGAACATCCGCCCGGCATACTCCACAAAGGTCAGTCCGAAAAAATCAGCCGATACGATATTGACCAGATTGCTTACAACCAGCGGCAAAGAGGTAGTATCTGCTATGAACCCGCTGGCAATGATGAATGGAAAAACCTTTTTCTCATCAAAATTAAGCGCGCGGACCATAGCCAGCACAATCGGTGTTAGAATGAGTGCCGCTCCGTCATTAGCAAAAAATGCAGCTACGATGGCGCCAAGAAAGATGACATAGATAAACATCCGGGTTCCATTCCCACAGGCATCTTTGGCCATATGCAAAGCAGCCCATTCGAAGAAGCCAATTTTATCAAGGATCAGTGAGATCAGGATGATTGCCACAAAGGCCAGTGTGGCATTCCATACAATCCGCGTAACATCCAGAACATCATTAAAGCTGACTACACCGGCAAGTAAAGCGAGTAACGCTCCGCCGCAGGCAGACCATCCAATGGACAGATGTTTAGGCTGCCAAATGACAAAAATCAATGTGACTATAAATATAAGACTTGCCAGAGCTACCAAACGAATTCCTCCAATTGACGTCAAACATCATTATATAATTATATACTTATATATTCAACAACAAAGATGCTATTCGCAGCAAACCGTATTAGACGACTTATTCAAATTAGATAAAAGGGTACCCGCTTCAGGTGTAAAATTTAAAATGGCCTTAACATGAGGCTTATCTTCAATATTTAATGAATAATACACCCACTGACCCTTTTTCTGTTCCTTTACCAATCCACTGCTTTTGAGTTTGCGCAGATGCTGGCTGACGGCTGGCTGTGAGATGTCGAAAAGGTCCACAAATTCACATACGCACCACTCCCGCTCTTTTAGAAGAGTAAGAATCATGAGACGTGTTTTATCGCCAAGGAGCTTTAAATCTTCCGTAAGATCATTTAGTAAATCTATTGTAAACACTCCTCTCACGTACATAAGACAATACTTATATATTAAGACCTTTGTGATCAATTATCAACCAACCTAAATATTATTTGCAAATTGCAATTAAATACGCTATAACTAAACCAAGAGGTGAACGCAATGGAAACCCCACGAGAATTATTCCAAATCATGACCCGGCGTTTAGGATTGCTCAATAAGGACTGCTGCAGCGTAGGGGGATGTAATCTTTCCGCGACCCAAAGCCACCTGCTATACGAGATAGACCGGAGCCATAATCCATCCATGCAGCAAGTCGCCGAAACACTTGGCACTGATATTACAACCTTTAGCAGGCAAGTACAGTCCCTGGTCAAGATGAGTCTGGTTAACAAGACACCTGATCCCACAGACCGAAGAATTTATAACCTGTCACTTACTCCTGAAGGAAAAATGGTGGCTGCAACGATTGATCAGCAAATGAATGAATACCTGAATGAAGCCTTCTCGCACATGAGTGAGTTTGAAGTAGAAACATTACTAAGATCCATTAAGCTGTTTAACGAAGCCATGGGGAAATCCAGCAACTGCTGCGCACCTGTAAAAGGGTGATTTCTCTCCGCTAATACTTGCAATTTGCAAATTATTTTAATAATAAGGAGTGTCAACTGATGAGCAAACTTACAAACGACCAGATCCGTCAGAATGTACGGGGGCGCTATCAAAAGATTGCTGTGAAAAAGCCCGAAGCTTCCTCTTCCTGCTGTTCACCCGCTGAGAGCAGCTGCTGTGACTCACCAGCCGATTTTGATGCTATATCTGCCAAGCTCGGTTATTCTAGTGAGGATCTCGCGGCAGCTCCTGAAGGTGCAAATTTAGGCCTTGGATGCGGAAATCCCCAGGCGATTGCTGAACTGCAGGCAGGTGAACATGTTCTGGACCTCGGAAGCGGTGGCGGCTTCGATTGCTTCCTGGCTTCCCGGCAGGTAGGTGACCAAGGCCTTGTTATTGGTGTGGACATGACACCTGAGATGATCAGCCGGGCAAGAGAAAATGCCATTAAAGGTAAATTCAATAACACTGAATTCAGATTGGGCGAAATTGAACATCTTCCCGTCGCCGACAATTCTGTACATGTCATTATCTCCAACTGCGTGATTAACCTCTCACCGGACAAACAGCAAGTATTCCATGAGGCCTATCGTGTCCTTCGGTCCGGCGGCCGTCTGGCCATATCTGATATCGTAACTACAGCCGAGCTTCCCCCTGAGATCAAAAATGACATGAACGAATACTATTCCGGTTGTATCTCCGGCGCCTCTTCCATTGCAGAGATAGAATGGATGCTTCGGGAAAGCGGCTTTACTGAGATCAGCATTGAACCAAAAGACGAATCCAGAACCTTCCTCAAAGACTGGGTCCCCGGTGCGAACGTTGATCAATATATTGTTTCTGCTGTAATTAAAGCGAGAAAGTAAACTTAAGGGGATGTGCATATGATGACTACATTAACAGTTCGTCAGGCCACACCAGCGGACATCGAAAGTATCCTACGTATCTACAATCAGGGGATCGAGGACCGGATCGCTACACTGGAAACAGAGTCAAAAGACTCTTCATATATGGAGGCATGGTTCAATGGTCACCAAGGCCGCTTTAGCGTTTTGGTCGCTGAACGAAAAGGCGAAGTCATTGGCTGGGCTTCCCTTAACCGATACTCCCACCGCTGCGCTTATAACGGGGTCGCTGACCTCTCCGTCTACATTGACCGCAGCTTTCGTGGCCAGGGTGTCGGCAGCTCTCTCCTGGAGACATTACATAAGATCGCAAAGGAAAACGGTTTTTATAAAATTGTTCTCTTTACCTTTCCGTTCAATGAGAGTGGTCAAGGACTGTACCGGAAGATGGGCTACCGGCAGGTTGGTGTATTTGAGAAGCAGGGGATTATGGACGGAGCGTTTATTGATGTGATGATTATGGAGAAGCTGCTTTGAGTTTACCGTAAAACTCAGTGCGTAACGTGGGAGCAACTAGAGCTACCCACGTTTTTTACATTGCAGTTCAACCTATTTGTGAAAACCATATGATGGTTGCATAGTACACTGAGATTATGGTAAAAGATATGCTTTTCCCTCAAAATTTCACTTTACGTTTTCTAATGAAGAGACACATTCTTTTCCCAATAAATTAATTCCAGATCTCTTCCTGTCTCACGCATTCCACATTTCTTTAATAAATGAATGGAACCTGCATTATCTATTAAACAGTCCGCCTTTATAACCTTCACCCCGGCAATTTGTGACCCCCATTCTAGTAACGAACTTGCCGCTTCATATCCATAACCCTTTCGCTGTTCCTCTTCAACTAGACCAAATCCAATTTCAATTGCTCCATTTTCATCGGGTCCGCCTTTAAAGCCTGCATCTCCAATCGCAGTCATATCTTCTTTTTTCACAATCATCCATACACCAAATCCATCAACTTCATCATCTTTACTAAGTGTATCTTTTATAAAATGTAGAATATCTAAAGTATCTTGTTTGGGCCATTTCCCACTCAAATGAACACCCATATTATCAAATGCTTTGTAATCGCTATGTAGTATCGAATTGGCCATTGAATATGTTATTGGAATGATCAGTAGTCTGTCTGTTTCAATATTTGTTACTCCCATAGATATAACCTCACTATATTAGATTTTGAGATACCGTTAGAAGCATCATAGAAGCAATATTTTGTTTCCATCGGGATCGCAAAAAGTAAGCTCCTTGCCTCCCCATACTGCCGTCGTTGGCGGTTGTAGATTCGTAATCTTCTCTTTCAATTCTGCATAGGTTCTATCAAGATCATCACAATTGAACACAAAGTTTACTTTCCCTTCACTTGATTTCCCCCACTTCACTTCATCCCAAATCACTATGACTGGAGCATCTTCCATAAACCCCAAAGAAACACCATCATAATTTTCATCTGGCTCTATGATAGGAATTCCTAATGTTTCATTATAGAATTCAACCAACGCTTTCGGATGAATAGACGAAATATTAACACAATGATACTTAATGATCATTTACTTTTCCTCCAAACCCCAATTCGTTTCCATCCAAGTCTCTAATTGTGAATTTACGGGTTCCCCATGGGGTATCAAACAAAGCTTCAACAATCTCGACCTTGTCCTTTAATGTTTCCCAGAGCTCATCTACATGATCAACCTCAAAGTTCATTCGGCCATGTGAATGCTTATCCTTCACTTCCATTATCGCAAACTTGGCGCCTTCTTCCGATTTAAAATCGTAATATGTAGGGTTATCAACAGGCCATCCACCGTCATTCTCAAATCCCAGAATCTCTTCATACCATTGCAATGCCCTAGTTATATCGGATACATTGACTCTGACATGATTAAGATGTGTTTTCATTAGCTTCTCCCCTCCAATAGTGGTTATTATATTTTGAATCAATCTTATCTTAGTTAAGGTTTCCTTTAGGCTAGTATCATCTGCCACCTTATTCCAAACCGGTCGATAATAACAGTGTACAACTTACTAAAGAACTGTGGTCCAACCTCTTGAATAACCTTCCCATCATTGCTTAGTACTTCAAAGGCATTAAGAAACTCATCTTCCGAGTCCAGGAACACATTAAAACATACCATATTTCCTGCTGTTTTATTTTCCATTACATCGCTCATATTAAACTCTGTACCACATAAAGTAATGGTCGAATGCATCACAAGATCAAACATATCATTAGTAATATCCATTCCATGATTATCAGGTGCATCCTTATACAACGTTACTTGTTTATTGGCAACTTTAAATGCTTTCTCATACAAACCAATTGCCACCAAGCAATTCCCTGAAAAATGGATAACGGGTGATATCACTTGTATTCCTCCTGTTCTTCTTTCTTCAGGTTAATTAATATATTCTTCACGTGATCTTCAGAGTAACCCGTTTTATTGGCAATCGCTGATTCTGACATTCCTGATTTAACCATTCTAACCAGAACAGCATCCATATCCTCCGCGATCTCAATGATATGGTTATCATAATCATAGAAACGTAAAACCATCTGTCCCCACGGTTGTTCTTTAATATCATGCACAAGCTCGAATCCACTAGCGAAAATCTGATCTCTTAACGAGTGGATATCAGCAAATTCAAAGTAAACAGCCAAATTCTGTGCTTTCGATACAATATCATTACTATTAATCAATTCTGCAAAAAGCGATTTCTGATAAAGAGCTAGACCACCCTCAAAGCCCACATTATGTATGCCAAAATCTGAATCCACTTTGCATCCCAGCCATTCTTCATACAACATTCTGGATTGGACCACATCTTCAACTACTAAAATAGTCGATTTGTATCCCATAACGATACCTCCTCCGAATCGATTTAATACAATCAAAAGATCAGTTCACAGTCTTTATGCTCCCACACATCAAATAAATTACCATCCAGATCTTCTAATTCAAAGAACTTTCCATATCGGCCTTCATCACTAATCTCTCCAACTTTAACCTCTTCGGATTTCAAATAGCTATGCAGAGATACAATATCATCTGTAAAAAAAGTTATGACCCATCGCTTCTTATTATTGATCTCAAACACTGCTCTTGTTTCACCATCACTTTGTACCAGGTCGATTATCGGCCTATTTCCTCTGAACAAGCTTAAGTAGCCTTCCTCCGGTTTCTAATGTTGAATCCAAAATGTTTAACGAACCATTCTGCGGATCTCCCGATGTTGGAAACAGGAATTACATTGTAGGCTATTCCTAAGATTCTTCCATTCTCCATAAGTTACCTCCAACTCAGAATCTCATCTTTCAGTCCATGTAGTCCTAATATATCCGATTTTCATTCCAATCCCTGAAGGGCGGTAACGTCACAGTAAATGAATAATGCTATGCAATTAAGGGCTCCATTGATTGGGATGTTTACGGGATTTCCAGTTCGGAAAACCGGAGGAAGGATTACGGAAGAAGTGTTGGTACGCTTGGTTCAGGTGGACCTCGATTCGAAATAATCAAAAACAGGAATGTACGTTCGTTATATTTATATTATCAAAAGTGTACCAAAAATCCAAGTTGAAACCGTTGTCATACATCCCGTCACTTAGATATACGGGGGGTTCGTGTAGCTGCATCCAAACTTCCGTTTGAAATATTCGCCAATGAGAAAAAGCGTCCAGCTACACCTACTTTGCGATAAGCACGCATATATTTATTTATAGACCGTTCGTTCCGTTCTGCCTATGATGATTTCCTTGACAGGTCTGACATTGGAGCAATCGGCAGATCACTCCAAGAGGCTTCCGCCCTGACCAGCCCAGAACGATAAGGCGAAGGCGAACAGGATAATAAAGGCTATTATGATTAGGATAATGGGGATAGCGAAATTGATGTTAAGCAGAGATATCATGTTTAGTTGCACGACGGAAAACAGGATAACTATTAAGAAGCTTGCTGCAATCATAAAACATGACCATGTACGGCGGAAAGATTCGTCTTGTCTGATGGAACGTTTAGGATCAGTGGGTTGAAACTGCTGCTTCACTCTGTGAATACTCCAATTCTCAAATACGAACAAAAGTATTATGAACACTTGCATTATCGTAGGCATAAACACAGAACTATAAGATTTATCCACATAGCGGTCTACGTTCCAACTGCTGTTGTAATGGATCGGAATCTGATCAGGAATCAGATCGTAGTTGCGTAGCACAGTTACAATACTAGCAACAATAATTAATACATGAATGAGGAACCAAATACTAGACAAGCCAATGTTTCTTTTCCGAAAGCCAGTGTCTACTGCCATGATCGATGGTTCCGGAGCAATGGACAGCATAGTTAGCAAACTTTTCATTTTGAAATGATAGCTAATGTTTATGACTAGGGAGATTACGACCATGAGGAGTGAATAAGTGACAATGATCCAACTTTGTTGCTTGGAATGTTCATCACCGTATATTAGGCAAATGATACATACAATGAATAGGATGGTATGCAAGGTAGCACTAATCCTAGCATATGATTTCCGCATCTGGCGCAGAGGCTCACTGTGGAATTGAACAGCTCTGACAATGACCCCAAAACTTATCGTCTCTCTTGTTAAATAAGGCATGCTTACCATGAGTACAATGGCAGGTACAAATACAAAGATCATTACTATAACAGGCATTATCGTTATCGTCATATCATTCGCCACCTCTTGTACTTAAGTGTGTATTTGAAAACTCTATTTGCGTATGATTTTCCTGTTAACTTAAGATAGGTAATCGACTTGAACATAAATTTAATTATAATCGATTTTAGTGACTAAAAGGAGAGGTTGAAGGTATCTGCTAGCCCTACCTAAACCCTTACTTCCACTGCTTTGCTTGTTATGGGGCAGCTTCTATAAAATCTTTCCCTTTACTTTTCCATTTAATCATTGTGGCCAAGGATTATATCGGAAAATAGGTTTCGGCAGGTTGGTGTTTTCGAGAAGCTGGGGATGGAGAAGCTGCTATGAGTTTTAATAGCCATAAAAAAACGTGGGAAGCATTAAATGCCCCCACGTTTTTTTAGATTGCTTAACTTTTTATTGTGGTGGATCACCAAAGCTATTCATCGAAATACATTAGACTTTTATTAAAAAAAATGTATACTGTGTATAGAAAAATAAAATATCATTATAACTGAACTGAGCCTATGATCGTAAAACTGTATTTAAAAGGTCAATTTCATTTAAATATCATAGAAAAAAAACCAAATCTTTGACATAAGATTTGGTTTTCTCATCCTAAGAATATTTAATAGTAAAACTCCTTATACTTTTCTTTTTCCTCTTTAATCAGGTCATGATTAACCACCATGATCGAAGTTTCCTCCAAAATAATTTCTTTCCCAAAGAAAAGCGGCTTATAATAAACCTTAATCATGAATTCATTATCAATAATAATAGTTGTTTGATTAATATTATTGATTTTTTTTAGATTAAAATTTCCACTTTTCTTCTTTCTTAAGATGTCAACAACTCTTAAAGAGTTCGTATTCTTTTCATTAAATCCAATATTAACTTTGGATTTACTCGATATGGCTTCGAATAACGACACTAAACTATACTCACTCTTTTGCAAATCATAAAAATGATCAGAGATAATTGTAATTTCTTGTGGAGTTTTATGAATGAGATTACTTAAAACATCCTGGTATTCACGATAAAAAAGTAACCTATTGTCATAATAATTGTTAGCTATTTTTTCATATTTAATATTCAAGTCACTAAATAATGAGCTAAGCTCTTCTCTTTTACTAAACAAAGAATCATAGTCATCAATATTTATTTCGTTCTGAGAGAACATTTCTTTATTCTGATAATAGTAACGAGTATCATAAAAACGATCAAAAGACTTAGGATGATCTTTAAATTGATTTTTAAAAGAATTATAGTAAACTTCATCATCTGATGAATTTCCACTTATAAAAGTATAAGTCAAAAAACCATTATCTCCATAGTATAAATGAGCTTCAACTTCTTCGTAAACAATATCATATTCTTCAATGCTAATTACTCGATATAGTTCATCTCGGACTATGTTATCATCGATTAGTGAGCGTCTTGTTTCACCAATGATCCTCTCAGTGTACAAGTCTCGAATATCGCCTTCTCTTTTTACGAGGAAGTCACCCGAGATATCCTCTATTTTATTTAGATAAACATTGCAATTCATTTTTTCTCGATATTTTGAATAACTATTGTTTTCATCATAAACTATTGTACCCTTTAACATATTAATGTATACATTCTCCATTAAATCCGGTTCGATTTTAATTGATTTCAATTCTCTCAAAACTTTACGTCCCTGCTCAGTAAGGGCAATCTGTTTTCCCATATGAGTGATGTAATCGCTTGCTCCTAGCTCAAGTAATATATTCAAAAAATAGTCTTCATCAACTCCAAGCAACATACGGACTTCATCATAATTAGTCCACTTTTCATCTATCAGTTTAAGCACAATTTCATGAGTTAATGGTATTTGATACTCTTTGCGAGTTGTGATATTAAGTTTCATCCTTGCATAAGGGACTCCAACGGATATTGATCTCAGAAAATTAAGTCCATCATATAGCTTAGGAACTCTACTTTTAACCTCGAGGAGTTTTTCAGTTTGCATTATTTTCTCTCCTACACTCAACTAGATTACAACCATCTGTTTGTGAAATATAATGAATTATCTCAGGCATTTTATTAGTTAATTCTTGATTTGCCTTAAAATGTTCCATATCTCCAACTATAATGACTAGTTTTCGGGCTCTCGATAGCGCTACATTGATTCGTTTATACGATTTTTGAAAGCCAATATCTTTTTTCGAATTACTTCTGACTGTACTAAAAATCACAATATCTTTGTCTCTACCTTGGTAAGAATCAACAGTATCAACTTCAATATCTTTTATGTTTTTGAAATCAGTTCGATTTGTGTATTCTCTAATTACAGATTTTTGAAGGCTATAACCTGTAATAATTGCAATTTCATACTCTTTAGATGATTCATCTTTGTCTATGTCTTTTAGAATTTTAGTTATTACATCTCGTTCGCAATTATTTTTATAAGTTTTGTTTTTCTCATTAAACTTTTCTTTACGATTAAATAGTTTACTTGTACTCATCCAAATTAGTTGTTTTCCTTTAAACGCTGTAAGGTTATGAGTTCGTTTTTCATCACTAATACCAGTAAGTATATTACCATCATAAAAGACCCTACTTATCATATTTCCGATTGTTCTATGCATGCGATATTGAGTTGTTAGTCTGATTCGATTAGAATCTGGGAACTTATCAAATAGATGTTTGAATAGTCCATCTTCAAAATCCTCTAACTTACCGCTCTCGCAATTTTTTATAACATTATTGTTTAACACTGGTGGAAGTTGATTTTGATCTCCGACTAGGATTAAACGACTACCTCTAAGCAGTGGAATTAAAAGCTCAGGAACGCTCGCTTTAGCAGCCTCATCAACAATTACATAATCAAATTTCATATTTTTAATTGCAGGATTTGAGTTGAATCCAGTACACGTACCAGCAACAATTGTTGCATTTTCTATTAATCTAGACTCAGAATCTCGCGCTAAAGTTAATCGATTCACCCACTCATTTTGAATAATTATTGTGCGAATTATTCTTTGTTTTTCCGTATCACTTTTATATGTTTCCTCAAAGGCTTTAAACTCAAATTCTTCTTGTTCTGAGAGTGTCGAGTGTTTCATTTTAGTATAAAGTTCAACGTATTGAATTAAAGAACTGTAATCAATATTATAATCTAAAACCAACCGTTTTATTTTCTGATTTGATAAAAGCTTTGTATTCTCAACCCATGCATTATGTGCATTGATAACACTATATGTGTCCCAAATGGAAGGCATTATATTATCACTAGCACCTATACGTATCACTTTTGTATTTAGTTCTTCTCCTATTTCTAATCCTTCTAAAACATGATCTACAGCTGTATGCGATTGAGAAACAATCAGTATTTTGTACTTTTCTTGTTTTATTTCCTCATTATTTCTCTTTAAAATCTGATTAACAAGTTCACGAATCACTGTTGTCTTACCTGTTCCTGGAGGACCTTGTATGAGCGCAATCGAAGATGTATTCAAAGCAACTTTAACTGCCTCTTTTTGATTAGAATCAATATTGGAATTGAAGTAATTAAGATCGGTAAAGTTTTGAATGGAATCAGGCTCTTCAAAACCGAGAACCAGATCTTTTAAATTCCCATTGCATTGTGACTCGTTATTCCTTAATCCTCTTATTGCTTTCTTTTGTTTTTCAATCAAAAACAATTTAACATTGTAGTCTTCTACTAATACTCCACTTTTAGGTAATTTAGATACTTCTTTTGAGACTTTAACAATTAAAATAGCTCTGTCTTCATGAATAACTAATTCCTTAAATTTACCAATTATAGTGGGTTTTGTTTTTTTGCTCTCCGGATCATTTAATTTAGGATCAAACATCATAGTGGTATCATTGGAATACCCTAACTTATCAATATCAGTAGTATCCAATATGAACTCCATAGTTCGGTCGGATGAGTTATACGAGTATGATTCATATCGTACTAATTGAGCTGAAGAAATAATTAGATCACGTTCTTTGTCTAAATATTCAGTCCAAATACCAAAAAACCTTTCAAATTCATTTTGTTTATTTTCATCTGATTGATAATCAAACCGATGATCAATTAATGCATTGACAACTTCATAAGTCTTATGTTCATTTTCGGATATCGTTCCCATAGAATGAAAGAATAGTGGGTTCGCTTGGAGTTTTAAATATTTTTTTGATCTTGCGTTTCTCTGTTTTGGAGGTACATAAAAAATATCGGTTATAATAAAGTATTCTTCATAAACCTTATATGAGCAATTTAAAGCATAACCATCAGGTGAATAGAATATAACTTCATGATCTTCATTTAACATAAGATCATCCATATTAGAATCAATAAATCCGTATGTCTCTTTAAACCATCTCATAAGATGATTACTAATAAATGTTTGAAGGGTTGTATTGTTAGGAACTAATTTACTTCTTTTTGCTTTATTTAAAAGTTCTAAGGGGAAACTTAAAGCGAATTTCGTTTCGGATAAAAGTTCGTTTAAAATAGAATTGAGGTCACGCTTTAAATCAGTAATTGTCTCATATCTATGTCTTAAATCAGGATCGACAGCTTTAAGCAAAATAGTTTTTAAGGAAGGAATTATATCTGGGTTTTGTTCGATGCTTTTTGAAAAGTGTGAAGGTAGGTCGGGTTCATCACCTGTCAGTAGGAAATATATAGTTGCACCAACAGAATAAATATCGCTTTGGTAAGAAGCATTTTCCGGGTGATAATTAACTTCCGGTGCTGAAAAACGGTTTGTACTAAAATTTTGTATTGTGTCTCCTGTAATCATACCTTTAATTTTGGAGATACCAAAGTCAATAAGTTTAGCATGCTGATAATCGACTATCATAATGTTAGCTGGTTTGATATCCCTATGTATTATCGCTTGGCTATGAGCTGCTTCCACCGCATCAACAACTTCATAAATTATTTTAATTTTATCACTCGGTTCTATGAGTCCTCGATTTACTAACGACAAATTTTCGCCGTCAATGTACTCAAGATAAATTTTCCCATTACTAAGATCGAAATGTGCAGGATTAGTATTATAATCATACATCTTAACTATTTGTTTATATTGATTAAGCCGTCGTAACGCATTTATCTCTCTCTCAAAAAACATTCGATCGTATTTATCTAAGCCTTTGAGCTCTTTGATTATAATAAACCTTTCATTTTGCTCATCATAATGCTTAGAAATAATTGAGGATTCTGTTTCATGGATAGTCTCTAAGTATTTATAACTCCCCGTCATAATTCAACCTCATTTATTTGTTATTTTGTTCTATTGTATCATATTATTCCTAAACCTCTTAGCACTGTTGTATTAAAATTCTAGTTATGACTAAAAGACAAAGCTACAATATTGTAAGCAAGTATAGTACTTCCTATCCATATAGATTGAAATAAAGAGACGACTAACTAGAACCTCACACAAAGTCGGTCAACAATGGCTAAAGGCGTTTTGATAATCTCCTCCATAAATTGTTGCACGTTGGTACGAATTTCAGTGACCGTGTGGTAGAAGTCATTATTTATCAGACCCGATTTAAGCCATTTCCACAAACCTTCAACGATATTCAATTGAGGGCTGTAAGGAGGCAGAACAAACAGTTCCAGTCGCTCTTTCATCTCTATGAGCAGCGATGCTAGCAGCTTTGCATTATGGATTCGCGCATTATCCAAAACCATCACAATTGGAAAACGGGTTATCGGCAGGTTGGTGTATTCGAAAAGCAGGGGATGGAGAAGCTGCTATAAGTTTTATAAGCTATAATAAAAAAACGTGGGAAGCATTAAATTGCCCCCACGTTTATAGATTGCTTAACTTTTATTTAAACTTCACAAATCCCTTACAGCCTCACCCGCACCGGCTATACCCGCAATTCCCGCAGGTCTTGCAGCCCTCGATATTAATCAGCGAGGCGCTGCCGCAGGATGGGCAGAGGTCGCGCGAGGCGGTGGAGTGGCTGTGCACCCCATGGCCGCCGTGGCCGTGGTCCGCAGCAGGGACACTCGCTTTGATCTCGGCGCTGAGCGCTTCGTTAAAGTCGAGCTCCAGCGTGGCCGCGATAGGAGCGGCGGCATGGTCGTCCTGTGCGTTGTTCTGCACATGGGTCTCCAGGGCCTTCGCCACTGCGTCGGCGATGGATTCCACGCGGTTCGCGCCGAAGCCGATAGCGCCGGAGCCGCCGATGCCCTTGAGATGCTTGATCAGTAGCTCGACCTTCTCGCCGTGGTCACCGTAGCGCAGGAACAGGGAGCAGACGCGGCCGAGTGCTTCCGCCATAGCGAAGACGTCGGAGCCGGCCTTGCCGACATTCAGAAAGATTTCGGCCGGAATGCCGTCCAGGTCATTGATGGTGATATAGGCCATGCCGAATGGCGTGTTGATCTTGTAAGTTGCGCCGCGCAGTACCTGCGGACGTTTCTTGTATTGTTTGTCCGTTACGCCCGCTTGCGGTGCAGGGACTACTGCAACTGGCGCAGCCGGTGCTGGTGCCGGAGCGGCCGCGATGGCCTTGTCTTCGGCCACGGCTTCCGGAGCGGCTTGGGAGGCAGCCTCTTCCTTCTTCTCGTCCTTCTTCGAAGTCTCCAGAACCTGCACGTCGCGGCTGCCGTCGCGGTAAATTGTTACGCCCTTGCAGCCCAGATCGAAGGCCAGCTCATACAGTTCTTTCGTTTCTTCTACGGTAAAGTCATTCGGGCAATTCGCCGTCTTGGAGATCGAGCTGTCCACCCAGCGCTGAATGGCGGCCTGAACGCGGATATGATCCTTGGCGGACAGGTCCATCGAGGTCACGAAGTGCTCAGGCAGCTCTTCGCCCGGATGGGCTTCCAGCCATTCCTGGGCAATCGGCACGAACTGCTCGTCATAGCCGAGCCGGCTTTGCCGGAAATACTTGAAGGCGAAGTAAGGCTCGATGCCGGTCGAGGTTCCGACCATCGTACCGGTGCTTCCCGTCGGCGCTTGCGTAATCACAGTAACGTTACGCATACCGTTCGCACGGATGGCTTCGCCAACCTGCGGGTAGGTTTCGGTTATATTTTTCATAAATCCGCTCTGCAGATATTTCTCCGCATCAAAAGCCTTGAACGAGCCCTTCTCCCCGGCAATTTCCGAAGAGGCCAGATAGGCCTCGCGGGCCATGAAGCCGTACAGCTTGTCCAGGAACTCCAGCGATTCCGCACTGCCGTAACGGATGCCCAGCTTGATCATCAGCTCGGCCAGTCCCATCGTACCGAGACCAACGCGGCGTTCCTTCTGCTGGTTCGCTTCATTTTCCGGGAAATGATACGGCGTCTTGTCAATGACATTGTCCAGGAAACGCACAGAGTAGCGGGTCGTCGTCGCCAGATCAGCCCATGCCACATCATGATTCTCTTCATCATAGAACTTGGACAGGTTGACCGCCGACAGATTGCAGACACCCCAGCCCGGCAGACCTTGCTCACCGCAAGGATTGGTGCAGATGATCGGGTTAAAATACCAGCTGTTGGACATCTGGTTATAGTATTCCATGAACACTACGCCTGGTTCGGCGGATTTCCAGGCCGATTCGATAATGACCTGCCAAATATCACGCGCTTTGACGGTGCGGTATGGGATCACGTTCCGGCCTGCGGCCTTCCACTTGTCCAGATCGCCGTCCCAGATGTCGTCGTAGTCCGGATCGGTCGTATCCGGGAAGACCAGCTCCCAGTCCAGATCCTCTTTGACTGCCTTCATGAAGCCGTTGCTGACGCAAACCGAGAGATTCGCATTGGTCACCTGGCCCATCGTCTGCTTGACGGTAATGAAGTCCAGTACGTCCGGGTGCCAGTCGTTGATCATCAGCATCAGCGCGCCGCGGCGGCTGCCGCCCTGCTCAATCAGGCCTGTGGTGTAGCTGAACAATCCGCCCCAGGAGACCGAGCCGCTCGAGGACCCGTTCACGCCGCGCACAATGGCACGCCGTGGACGCAGCGAGGACAGGTTGATGCCTACGCCGCCGCCGCGGGCCATAATTTCGGTCATTTCCGACAGTGTTTCCATGATCCCGCCACGGCTGTCTTTTGGCGATGGAATCACATAGCAATTGAACAGCGTCAGCTCTTCGCTGGCGCCAGCACCTGCTGCGATACGGCCGCCGGGCACAAGCTTCCAGTCATCCAGCACCGAACGGAATTTCGCCGTCCATTCCTCCTGCAGCTCCGGGGTCTTCTCCACGGAAGCCATTGCTGCAGCCAGGCGGTCCCACATTTCCTCAGGAGTTTTTTCAATATTAAGTGTCAGCTTCTCGACGTCGGATTTCACCAGCTCGCCGCTGCGCGTCTTCACTGTTACGACCCGCCCGTTACGCTCAACAATCTCCCCGACTTCCTTGGTCGGAAATTTCGGATCATCCTTCGTCAACACCAGTACCACATCGCCTACTTTGGCATTATTGGTGTCTGCGTCCTTCCAGGCGTAACGGTCCAAGAAAATTTTCTCACTCAGACCTTCCAGACGCTGCTTGCGTTCCACTGTACTCAATAGAAAAACCTCCCGGTGTAAAATATACAGCTCATGTTCCGTGCCAACTTGTGGGCTTATTTGTGTAACCCACAACAAAAACCTCCCGCGCGTATAGCCTGCAATTGAGGCAGCAAGAAGTTTCTCTTGTCAATAACAAATAACCGCCAATAGCCCGGTTTAATCAAAATTTCAAGCTTTTGTAACAATATATTGTGTGCGTCAGCCTTTAAACTATACCACATATTGTATCACAGGTCTTTTTCGAAAAGAGAAGCCTCCGGGCGGAAAATCGCCGAAAGAAGGGGGAATAGCTCGCTCTTGCTCGTTTTTTTAAAAAATATAGAATTTGCCCAAGTTATGAACTTGCTCTTTTGAGCGCATACTACTTTTACGTATTTCATATAATTGAGCGCCGGAGGAGGCTGCAACATGACGCAATTATCCCGAGATTTCCTGCCGCAAGTAAGCGGCACCCCCGCCCCGCTGCTGCCTGTTCCCCTGTCTTTTGACCGCAATTGGCTGCAAGATTTGGAGGGGAGGCTCGATAAAGGAGGCCCGTGGGGCGACTGGCGTCTGGCCCGGCTCGCGCTGCAGGGCGAGGAAGCGGGTCTGGTTACGAGCTTTGAGGAGCTGCAGTGCATGAAGCATCTGTCCGGCCTCTCCCCATTGCCGCATCAGCTCGACACGGCCCGCAAGGTGCTGTTCGAAATGTCCGGACGGGCGATTCTCGCCGACGAAGTGGGTCTTGGCAAGACGATTGAAGCCGGGCTGGTGCTCAAGGAATATCTGGTGCGCGGTCTTGTTTCCAAAGTGCTGATCCTCGTGCCGGCTTCGCTGGTGCTGCAGTGGGTACGCGAGCTGAATACCAAATTCGGCATTTCCGCCATCGCTCAAAAGAAAGCCTATTCCTGGGGCAACGACATCGTCGTCGCCTCCATGGACACCGCAAAGCGCGATCCGCACCGCGAGCTGCTGCTCCAGGGCGAATTCGACATGCTGATTATTGATGAAGCGCATAAGCTGAAGAATAAGAAATCCACCAACTACCAGTTCGTGCAGCAGCTGCGCAAAAAATACTGCCTCCTCCTCACCGCAACTCCGGTGCAGAACGACCTCAGCGAGCTGTTCAATCTCATTACGGTGCTGAAGCCGGGGCAGCTTGGGAATCAGGGGGATTTTGCGGCCAACTTTGTCGTCGACAAGCGGCAGCCGAAGAACGAAGAACAGCTGCGCGGCGAGCTGGCCAAGGTCATGATCCGCAACCGGCGCGGCGAAGGGCCCGTGCAATTCACCCAGCGCAGGGTGCGTAATATTCCGCTCACACTCTCGCCTGACGAACAAGTATTATACGATGCCGTGACCGGCTTCGTCAAAGACCAATATCAGGAGGCGGGGGGCAATCTCAGCAGCATGCTTTCGCTCGTCACCCTGCAGCGGGAAGTGTGCAGCAGCCGCGACGCCGTGTTCATCACTCTTGTAAATCTGATCAAAAAGCTCCCCGCCGACTCCCCGCGCCGGGACAAGATGATGGACCTGCTTCAGCACATCCGCTCGGTCAAGACGAACACCAAAGCGGAGAAGACCATGGAGCTGATCCGCGAGATGAACGAGAAGGTGATTGTCTTCACCGAGTACCGGGCGACTCAGGAATACCTCCTGCAGTATTTCCGCGATCACGGACTCGTCAGCGTCGGCTACTCCGGGGGCATGAACCGCGGCAAAAAGGACTGGATGATGGACCTGTTCCGCGGCCGGGCCCAGGTGATGATCGCTACCGAAGCGGGCGGCGAGGGCATCAATCTGCAATTTTGCCACCATATGATCAACTTCGACCTGCCCTGGAACCCGATGCGGGTCGAGCAGCGGATCGGCCGGGTCCACCGGCTGGGCCAGCAGAACGATGTCGCGATCTACAATCTGTCGACGCAGGGCACGATTGAGGAGCATATTCTTCATCTGCTGCATGAGAAGATCAATATGTTCGAGATGGTGATCGGCGGGCTGGACGTCATTCTGGAACGGTTCGAGCAGAAGGAATCGCTGGAGAAGAGTCTGTATAAAATCATGCTGGAATCCCGCAGCGACGAGGAGCTGCGCAGCGGCCTCGATAACATCGGCGATTCGCTCAGCAGCTTAACCCGGGATATCCGCAAGGAAAGCGAGGCTCCGTTATGACTTTAAGCGCAGAGCAGGTCCGCCGGCAGGTCATGGATTACCTGGAGGCGACAGAATGCAGCCTGATCGAGGTCTCCCCGCTGCATGTAACGGTAAAGCTCTCGCCGCGTGCGGACCGGATGCTGACCGACCGCCCCTATTACTGGGGGTTCGTGGAACGCACCGGCGTAGAGCCGGAGACGCTGTCGTTCACCTTCGTGTTCGATCCCGAGAGCTATGACGCGCAGGCTCAGCCGCAAGGGACACCGGGCCGGCAGGCCGGCGCGAACGGATCGCCGGGTGCACCAGGCGGGTTTGCTGGCGGAGCGCCGGGCGGGGTCGCTGGCGGAGCGCCGGGCGGGGTCGCTGGCGGGGCGCCGGGCGGGGTCGCTGGCGAAGCGCCGGGCGGGAGCGCTGGCGAAGCGCCGGGCGGGAGCGCTGGCGGAGCGCCGGGCATCGCTGGCGGGAACACAGGGGATTCGCCGGGAGTGATCTCCGCTGCGAATGTCGGTGTAGCCGCAAGCGGGCCGCCAGACGGGGCGGCGCCGCAGGACACGATCCTCGGGCGCTACTTCGGCATCGTCCCGGCGCTGCCGCGCTTCGGGCCCGGCATGATCCGCCGCGAGGATGTTATATACGGCAGCAAGCGGCTGCGGCAGATCTGGACGGCGGCGCGGGCCGAAGGCGAATGCCTCTGCCTGTTCGAAGCGCCGGGCGAACGGCAGCGCAGCACCCTGTTCTCGGCTGCCTACGAGCCGTGGCTCGGTGTCTGCTACAAGGCGGAGATGACCTGTGACCTGAAATGCGAGGAACTGCATTTTGTCGGAATCTCGCTGGTCAGCGGCAGGGTCGTTCCGGATTTTAATGCAATGCTCGGCCAGCGGGAGCTGTCGCCGCGCCTGCCGGAGAATGTGCATGTGCAGCCGTATGAGCTGTCTCTTACGGCAGGCGCCGAGCGGCTGGAGGGCTATCTGACCGGCAAGCTTGCTGCGCTCGACTTCGCTTGGGCCGATGGTGCCCGTGAGCGTCTGGAGCTGGAGCTGTCGATTGTCGATCTCTATTATGCGGAGCTGCTCAAAGAACCCGATGAGGAGAAACGGAAGGAAATTGAAGAGCAATACAACCGCCGCCGCCAGGAGACCACCTGGCAGTACGAGCCGCAAATTTCGGTTTCCGCCGTCATTTACGGGCTGTTTCATCTGCGCAGTACGTAGGATGCGACCCTGCTCGCCAAAGACAGGCAAAATAACAAGCTAAATTCCGCTTTGCCAGCGGACAGCATGCAACACCCTTTTCAGGGCTTGTCCCCTACAATAAATAGTATAGAGACGAAGAATGCATAGGAAGGTGATCTGCGACATGAATAAAATCGTCAGGCGGCAGCCGCGGTCGGTCCGCAGCCGGTTGCTCCTTGCTCTCTGTCTTGGCCTGCTGGGTACTACGTTTGGCGCGGCCATAAATCCAGCAGAGGCGGTTTCCTCCAGCCGTTTAGCAGTAACTGCAGCTGTTACTGCAGAAGCAAAGCTATCTTCGCTGACCTTGCAGCAACTCCCTGCGTCTGCAGCTCTGCAGGAATTTACCCGGCAGACCCTCGGAAAGCTGGCTAAGAACGCACCGTTCACGGACTGGAAGAACGCCAAGACTGAGTACTTTCCTTTGGGGCCTGGTACGCACGGCTGGCTGGTGAATGTGCTTAAGGGAGATCAGCGCGTAGGATATCTCATTATCACCGCCGCAGAGCAAGGCGGATTGTATCTGAGTGAATACGGGGCCGGAACTGACAACCTCCCGTATAGCCTTACCGAACTGCGCCGGGTACTGGCGCAGGAAGCACTTATCCCTTCTGATTATTCCGGCAAATTGGAGCTTACCGCTCTCTATGTCCCGCTGCTTCCGGTATGGAAGATGACGCTGGGGCAGAAGACCTTCTACCTTAGTGCCGCAGGTGAACCCGAGCTGCTGCCTTGGGACGAGTCCAAGGCACAGGCAGTGTTCAAGGGGCAGGCTGCTGCTCCCATGTCGTCCCCCGGTCCGGGAGCAGCCTTCACGCCCCAGAAAGTGTACCGGAGCAGCGGGGAAGACGACCCCTACGCCGATCTGCGCTGGCTGAGCGCTCCCCGGCTGGACAAGCTCAAGGCTGGCAGCCTTAGCCTGCTGCTGGCCCAGGGCAACGCCCTGGCCTTCCAGTCGGCCGGGCGCAATGATCTGCTCGGCGCGCCGTTCATGGTAACAGGCTACCAATGCTGGAACCCGGCTCCTGCACCTGCGGGAACCAGCGGCGATTTAGCGCCGCTGATCTATGCCGCATCCGGACCCGAAGGCCGGCGCTTCCTCCCGCTCGCTCTGCTGGAGGAGCGGGGAACATTGCATGCGCTGGCCGCCGCCAAGGGCAGCGTTGCCGCTCTGCCGAGGAATTAGCCCCTTTGGCCGGGGCGTAATTTGGCCCTTGGTCACCCTTTCGCCATACTGGCCGGACCATGCGAATGCCGCCCAACGTTTCTGCAAATCGCGCCACTGTCGAAGCACGCAAAGAAACCTTCCTTAGCCGGAGTTCCGGCTGAGGAAGGTTTCTTTAAGTTGTCCAACGATTGCCTTACACTTGCATCAGCATCGCACAGCTCTAAACAACATTGCAGTCTCGCTCTACCGTGGCATTGAATCCCATATCAGCTACTTCCTGCCGCTCCGGCTCCACTTGCTGCGCCAGATGGACCAGCTCAGCGGCAGCATGCCGAACCAACGCTGGGACCAGGGCTGCCTGTCCGCTTTGCGGCGTTCCCGGCTGGCACGCGGGTCTTCCATATAGTCGACGACCTTTTCAGTAATGTACTTCACCAGCTCATCACCGCTGCTCGACGCCATACCTCCCACCTCCATTCTCCAAAGAAGCTCAGGGCTTATCTCCGGTTCTATTGTCATTAGTTTGCTCCGCCCACGCCTCATCTAAACCTTCCGGTACAATTCCCGAATAGCACTGGCAAATCCGGCACAATCTATAAAAATACGGTGTCCGAAGTAACTGAACAAGGAGGTATCCACTTGAACAAGCACGCTTATTCTACTCACCGCAGCCGAATCCGCCGGCTGAAGTTCATCCTTGTATCCGCCGCGCTCCTAACCCTTGCGGCTGGAGAAGCCGCATCCGCCGCTTCTTATACGCCGCCTTATCTGCCCCAGGCTGACTATTCCCCGCCTTCACCCGCGTCGGCTGCCGAGACGAAGCAGCAAATGCTGGGACATGACCAGCGTATCATTCTGATCGACGCCGGGCACGGCGGCATTGACGGCGGCACTTCGCACGGCGACATTCTGGAGAAGGACATTACACTGGCTATCTCCCGCCGCCTGTTCCTGCTGCTGCGCAGCGACGGCTTTGACGCCATTCTGAACCGGACCGGCGACTATGCGCCCAGCGACGAGAACCGCTGGCTGCGCAGCAAGTCGCGCCATCTGCGCGATCTCGCCCAGCGCAAGGAGCTGGCGGAGACCCTTCCGGCGAATGTAGTCGTCAGCGTTCATATCAACTGGGCCAAATCGCCGTCTAAGCATGGACCGCTCGTACTCTACCGCAAGGAAGGCCGCAGTTATCTGCTTGCCCAGGCCATCCAGGACCGGCTGAACGGCTTGTACGGCACAAGCGAGAACCCGCGCGAGGGCCGGCCCTTCTACCTGCTCAACAAAATAACCGCCACAACGGTCATCGTCGAGGCGGGATTTATCAGCAGTCCGGCGGACCGCAAAAAGCTATGTACGCCTCAAGGCCAGGAGGCCCTGGCCGAAGCGATTGCCGACGGGATCGCCGCTTATCTTATGGAGGCGTAAGCTGCGATTCCCAGTGCCACTGTGACTTCACAAGCTCGGAAATTCCGACAAATTCGATGCTGTCCTTAAGTTCGGCAATGCCACTGCGAATCCCGGCAGCGGTTTCTTTGCCCTGGATGCCGACATGGCCGATCGTAATGCAGTAATGCTGCTCAAATGCATGGTCCTTCACCAGACGCATCTGCTTCAGCACATGGCCGCTGTTATGAACATCGTCAAGGAAGATATGATTCTCTACCGGAGGCAGGCCGAACTTCCGGGCTGTCGCTCCGGCAATCGAGCGGTAATTCGTATGACTGTCCACAAAGAACAGCCCGCGTTCCTTGCAGACCGCCAGGATGACACTCATCACCCGCTCGTCGCCGGTAACCTTGGAGCCCATATGATTGTTGATGCCAACGGCATACGGCACATTGTCGAGCGCTGCCTCAACCCGCTCACGCACCTCGGCATCGCTCATCTGCGTCAGCACCGCTCCGGGACCCAGCCATTCCGGCTTGCCCTGGCGCGGCTCCATCGGCAGATGGACCAGCACATCGAAGCCAAGCTCATGCGCCCGGCGGGCATCCTGCTCCGAGGTCGGCAGGAAGGGCATGACGGCCACGGTGATTGGCACCGGCAGCTTGAACATGTCCTCGGACCCGCGCATATTATTGCCGAAGTCATCGACGATGATTGCCACCTTGGGCCTCGCAGTAGCTCTGTTATCCATACTTGCGGCAGGCGGCTTGGCCGCATTCGGCGAACTCGCCTGCACGGTCCCCGCTCCGCCGGAAGCTGAGTATGCAGCGGCAGGCTGCAGCAGGCACAGCACGGCAAGCGCTGCGCTTAACGTGGTGGCCAGACGTCGGCGCTTGCAGACAGGATATTTCATCAACAAAATCGAAAACCTCCTTCAGCTTCAACCATAGTTCTCATTGTTTGAAGTGAGGAGGTTAAATATGTACTGCAGCTGTGATTAATTATTAACAGACAGACTCAGTTCCCGCGGTGGCGGCGGTCTGCAGCAATTATCGCGGAATATACATCTTCGGGTGCAACCGCAAACGGCATATTGCCCATCGGACCGTCCGGGTCACAGGCGGCCACGGCGGCAAGCATAAGCCGCTCCGGCTCCACAGCCGCAAGACCCATCGCTTCCAGCGTTACGGGCAAGTCTACCGACCGGCAGAAGCTCGCTGCTTCCTCAATCTCAAATTCCGGCGCGCCTTCAAGCTCAAGCTGAACCAGCGTCGCAAAGGCTACCTTCTCCCCGTGCAGCAGCTGCCGGCATTCCGGAAGCACGGTCAGACCATTGTGAATGGCATGGGCCGCAGCCAGGCCGCCGCTCTCAAAGCCGATGCCGCTGAGATAGATGTTGGCCTCGACAATATGCTCCACCGCCTCCGATGCTTCACCTGCCCGCACATCGGCCAGCGCCTGAGCCCCGTCGTGCAGCAGCGTGTCGAGACAGGCCCGGGCCATCGTATAGGCGGCAATTGATCCGTTCCCTCCGGCGTGGGTCACCGCTCCGCTGCGGCGGCAGGCCCGGGCTTCGAAATAGGTGGACAACGCGTCGCCCATTCCTGCAGCCAGAAGTCTTGGCGGCGCTTTGGCGATAATATCCACATCCGCGACAACCATATCCGGGCTGTGCAGCAGCGGCAGGTAACGGTCAAGCTTGCCGTCTTCCGTGTACAGCACCGACAGGGCGCTGCAAGGCGCGTCACTGGAAGCGACGGTGGGCACGATAACGACCGGCAGGCCGCTTAACCGACTGACCGCTTTTGCCGTATCCAGCGTCTTGCCGCCCCCGATTCCGAGAATAATTCCGGCTGTGCCGCCCTGCAGCTCATCCACGATCTGCTGCACCTGCAGCATGCTGCACTCTCCAGCGAACTCCCGTTGTACCAACGGAAGGCCCGAGGCGGTGAAGCTTCCTGTGACATCCTCTCCATAGTTCGCCAGGACAAACGGGTCCACAATCGCGTAAGCCCCATGTACCTCAAACGCGGCGCAATATGCGCCAAGCCGCTTCAGCTCTCCTTTGCCTTGTATATATTTTGCCGGCGAACAGATAATCTGTGTCATTGTACCAATCCCCCTGACCTCCAAGGTAATGAACCATTCCTTATTATAAGGAATGACTTTGCAATCGGCAGTGAGAAAAACTGTGGGAGATACAGAAAGGCAATGAAGTGTAATCATTGTTTAATAATGTTATATTTTGTTAACCTAATCTACCATTTATTATGATATAAAAGTAAATGCAGATATTATCCGCTTCCGTTCGTGCGGCGGCCGGCAAACATATACCTTTCTCCATAAACCAACCGACAAGCAATCAAAGGAGCGGTGACCGTGTTGCGTGTTAGATTCAGCGCTCATGTATTAATGCTGTTCGCCTGTATACTTATAGCAGGCTGTCAATCAGAGAACAAGGAAGCTGCGCATAGCCCGCCGCCGAAGTTTGTCGCCTATGATAATCCGCGGTTTAACTTCGGGGTGGATGCTCCGGACAATTGGGAAGTAGAGATTGAAGGGGCCGAGAACTACGAAGCCACGGACAGCAGAGAGGCTATACCCGATTCCAGTATTCGTATATTTGTTGAGAACCTTCCGGAAGAGAGGGTCATGATCATAGGTCAACTCGGAACGCTCAACATGCCTGTGGCGGCCGGTTCACCGGCTGAGGAATTCGTAACCCGGAGTGGTCTGAAGGCGACCAAATATACGGAATCCACTGCGGATGACGTCATGATCTATTATGTATTCGACCACGATCAATTAGCAGATGAAGGCTATAACACCCGTGGCTTGGCCGTAAGCATTCTGATGAGCAAGAAAGTCTACGACAGAAATAAAGAGACCATTGAACAGATTGTTCAAAGTATCCGGATTAACAAATAAATTCGTATACAAGTAAAGAGGGCCGGCGCAGCCGGTCCTCTTTATTGCGCCAATCTGCCTTTTGCAGCAGATTCTAATTCGATTATTTCAAAGCCTTCACTCCCCGTCCAGGCGTCCAAAAGCCCGCAGCAGCCGCAAATTGTTGATCGCTATGACCGCCTTCCACCAGTTCTCGCTGAGCGCGAACGCCTTATCGTAGCCGTCCCAGGTCCAGGTCAAATCCCAGAGACCTTCACTGTTGCGTCCGGCGATGATGTAATCCAGATCCCGTTCCAGCATGGCTGCATTCGCCTTAAACCCAAGGCTGTCCGGCGTCTCGATAAAAACGGACGGACGGGTGCTGTATCCGCTCCAATCCCCCGCGCTGGCCTCCAGCAACCGGTTGATTCGGTCTTCTGCAGCAGCAACCAGCTGTTCATACGGAAATTGCCCCTGTAAGCCGCTGCGTCCGATGCATTCCAGCATGATCAGCACGCATTTCAGCGGATGCCTTTCAATGCCCGGATTCTGCAGATAGGTGTTGCACAGCTTCAGAGCAATATCCATCCCGCGCCCGTAAATCCTGCTGTCCTGATCCGCAACCCGCAGGATGAACCCCGCGAGAATAGCGGACGGATTATAGGGGCTGTGCGAGGTGCTGGAAGAATCGGTATGCCACCACGGTGCATGGGGATAGTCGTTGTTCGAGGTTATCACATTGTGCCAGGTGTCGCCGTCCATATCGGCACCGCTGTGCAGGTACTTCAGAATGCCTTGAACAATCGGATGACGGTTGTCAGTCACTTCCAGCTCCAGCAGCAGTTCAATTGCGGTGGAAGTCTGAAGCGGCGAAGAATGCGGATTCCAGGAGTCCGGCTCCAGCGCATGCCCGAAGCCCCCGTCTTCATTCTGATAAGCGGCCAATGCCTGTAATACATCCGATTGCGATCCACCTGCAAAATGATAGTTCCATCTGGCCATATCCAGCGGACGAGCGTTACGCCGCATCCACCATTCGATCCGTGTGAAGTCCGCTTGCGATAACCGTTCCATCTCTTAATCCCTCACTTTCATAATGACGGCAGCCTCTCCCGCCGCCGCTTATTCCAATATAATACACGAACTGATGTTCCGGTGGGTAAAATATCACAAGGCAGCCTTTTTTTTGATACCACGAATACGAGCTCTGCTGCGGATATGCTAACGCCCATAACAAATAGTTCGATTATCGCACACTAATTTTGCCTTTTTCACAGGTTTCAGCAATCTAGGTTGATTATCGCCACTTATTTTGGGCGATCTTGATGCATTTACTTATTTTCACTCATAATAAGTGGCGGAAATCCAACTAGACTTGTGTTCAACCTCCATATGTGTAAAATTAAGTGGCGATTTTCCAACTCGGCTGCGAACAGGGCTGCCCAGCGTTCATCTTATCCAAAGAGCTAGCTGCCAGCGGATAACTCTTAGGTTCATATTATATAGCTGCACAATCCAGCGAACTCTGCTCTGAATTATGAACCTTGCTGAACAATCCAGGTTTGTTCTTTTTACACCGGTGTTAATAATACAAATATATACATGCACGTTCTGTAGCACGCCAAAGACCGGGAGGACACTATGCGCGAGAGTATCCGTGGGGGGCCGCTGGATTTCATCAAGCAGCTCTATCATCATATTAAGGCAGACGACGTGCAGGGGATCAGCGCCCAGCTCACCTATTATCTGATTCTTTCCCTGTTTCCGTTCCTGATCTTCATCATGACGCTGATCGGCTATGCCAACATTCCGCTGGAGGAGCGGATTCATGAACTGTACCGGATTATGCCGGTCGAAGCCGTTTCGATTATTGAGGAAATTCTGGAGGATGTCTCTGCGGGGCGGAGCGAGGCGCTGCTCTCCTTCGGGATGCTGGCCACTTTGTGGGCCGCCTCCAAAGGAATCAATGCCGTTATCAAGGGCCTTAACCGCGCCTATGACATCGAAGAAGACCGGGTGTTCTGGAAAATACGCGGAATCGCCTTGCTGGCTACGCTGATTCTCGGCATTGTCGTGCTGCTCAGCATTCTGCTGCTCGTGCTGGGGAGCTGGCTAAAGACCCAATTCTTCCTGCTGGTGGACTTGCCGCTTGAATTCCAGAAGCTGTGGGATCTGCTGCAATATCTGGTTCCGCTGTTTATTTTGTTTGCCGTCTTCACCCTGCTCTACTGGATTGCCCCCAGCCGCCGCCTGGCTTTGAAGGAGGTTGTCCCGGGTGCGCTATTCGCCACCGTCGGCTGGATCGCCACCTCTGTGCTCTTCTCCGTCTATGTGAACCAGTTCAGCGATTTCACCAAGACCTACGGCAGCCTTGGCGGCGTTATGGTCCTCCTAATCTGGCTCTATATCAGCTCAATGATTATTCTGATCGGCGGCGAGATCAACGCCATATTGTTAAACGGTGGTTTCCGCCCGGTAGACACCGGTAAAGCCAAGAGGTAACCGCACTCCCCACAAAAAAACAGGCAGATCCCTATCGCCAAGGGACTGCCTGTTTCTGTTGCCTGACCGCGGGTACACCGCCGCCCTCAGTGGTAACGCACGCCGCCGGTGGAGGTGCCGGCGGACGCTGCCCGTTCCGCCGCATCCGCTGCGGGCTCCGGCAGGTAAGCGCCTTCCTCGCGCAGCCGCCGGCGCAGCGCAATCACATCGACGGCGTGCACGTCATGCCCCGGGGCGCTTGCCGCATGCGCTGCGGCAATCCCGGCGGCTTCGCCCATCGCCAGGCATACCGGCATCACCCGCACGCTGCCCTGCACCTCGCGCTCGCAGGAGATCGACCGCCCGGCGACCAGCACGTTGATCAGGCCGCGCGGGGTCAGGCAGCGGTACGGAATGCCGTGCGATTCCCCGGGCCCGTAACGCTTGATTTCCTCCCGCTTGCCGCCCTCCTGCTTCTCTTCCTTCTCCGTGCCGTGAATATCGATGAAATAGCTGTTGCGGCAGATTTCATCGTCGAAGCTGGCCCGGCGGATATAATCCTGGGCGCTCAGCACATAATCGCCCGTGATCCGCCGCGTCTCGCGGATGCCCATCAGCGCGCCGGTCGCGGCCACGAACGAGCTGCCGAAGGCTGCCGGCAGCGCGTCGGCCAGCGCATCGCGGTAGACTGCCGCCAGCTTCCGGCCGTTCATCAGCGCCTCCGACACCGAGAAGGCGTCGGTGTTGTCGACATCCCAGAGATGCCCGGCATTGAAGCCGACCGTCCGCGGCGCGATGATGTTATTGCAGATATGCGAGTCAGGAATCTGCGGATACTTGCCGGATCGCAGAATATCGAAGATCGGGCTGTTCTTGTTGTTCGCGTGCAGCAGCGGCCCGTTCACATAGGCGTACTCATCGACATTGCCCAGATTGAAGCAGTGCGTAGCCGGCATCAGCTCGCCGGTGGCGGTATCGCCCTTCAGATACTCGGCTCCCGCCCAGGCGGCCACATCGCCGTCACCGGTGCAATCGACGTAGACCTTGGCATGCATCGCCTGCAGCCCGTTCTTCCCGGCGGTGATTAGCGCCCTAATGCGGCCCTTGTCATCGGTCTCGACCGAGCCAAGCTGGGTCAGGAACAGGACGGTAACTCCGGCACCGCGTACCAGATCGTCATAGATCACCTTCAGCTTCTCCGGCTCAATCGGCACCCAGTCCAGTGCATCCTGCGGCACATGGGGCATTTGCGCCTTCAGCGCCTCGAACACCTTCCGGGCCAGTCCCCGGTAGATCATCTTCTCGTGGTCCGAGAAAGGGCACCAGGCCGGGACAAGCCCGGACGTGCCCATGCCGCCGAGGCTTCCCGTTGCTTCAATCAGCAGCGTCTTCGCTCCTTCGCGCGCCGCCGCAGCAGCGGCCGTGCAGCCTGCCGGTCCGCCGCCGACGACGATGACATCCCATTCATCGCGCAGCGGAATTTCGCTTCTCCGCATTGTGTAAGTCTTCATGTCATTTCCTCCCGCCAGCTCCTCCGAGCCGCAAATAGACAGGCCCATGACCGTCCGGAACCGGTTTCTTTCCGGACGGCACGGGCCTGTATTACCGGCACCGCCGCAACTGTCTATTTCTTCGTTCCTGCATACCATTCATTGATTTCCTTGGCGCTGGCCGCGCCGCCTGCCGCATCGAACTTGGCGGCGAATTCAGTCACCGCATCCGGCGATTCTTCGCCGACGATAACCTTGACCGCGAAATCATTGATCATCTGGTTGAGCGAAGCATTGTTCTTGGCGTACTCCGGCAGAGACGGGGCAAAGGCCAGCGGATCAGCCACCCGGCCCTCGGCCGGAATCTCCCTGTTCAGATAGGAGAAGCCTGCGAACAGCCGTTCATCCTTCTTGACCCGCGCCTGCCAGTAAATCGGATAATTGACTTCGTCGATACCGGTCAGGTAGCTGCTGGCCAGGCCGCGCTCATCGGTGAAGATCGGCAGAATCGGGCTGTATACCCCGTCACTGTAAGTGTAATGCTTGCCTTCCTCGCCGAGCGAGATCAGCTTGAAGGTCTCCGGCTCAAGCTTCGCGTTGATCCATTTAATCGCATCCTCCGGATGTTTGGCCGACTTCGGAATGAAGGTGATGCGGTCATACCCTCCGCTCATCCCGATGCCCATTTTGCCGTCCTTGCCCTTCAGTGCCGGAAGATAAGCGAACTTCGCCTCCGGGAAGTTCTTGTTCAGCGCGTCCGCCACGGTCGGAATATCAAACCAGGGCAGCTGGATGACACCGATCTGTCCGCTGGTGAACTTCTCCTTCAGCGTGGCATCCTTGTTGACAGCGAACTCTTTATCGATCAGTCCCTGCTTATAGAGATCGGCCATATACGTCAGGTACTCCTTGAAGCCCGGATTCTGTGCGGTGGCTACCAGTTTACCCCCCTGGTCCGACCAACCTGTGGCGATGCCGAACGCGCCGGTAATGTTGGCGACCGTTGCAAGCGCACCGTCGATGGACATCGGCGCACCCTTGCCGCCGGTGCCGCCGGGATCTTTGTCCTGGAAGGCCTTCAGCACAGCTGTGAACTCGTCGAGGGTCGTCGGCATTTGCAGATCCAGCTTCTCCAGCCAATCCGTGCGGATCATCAGGTTATAACCGGCGAATTCGCTGGAGCGGTTCGGGATGCTGTAGATTTTGCCGTCCACCTTCATCGCTTCGAACGAATCCTCGGAAATGGAGGCTTTGATGTTGTCGCCATACTCCTCGATCAGCGGTCCGAGGTCCACCAGCGCGCCCATTTTGGCATAATCCGTGTAAATGGCCTTGTCGCCGGCGATGGAGATTACATCATAAGCTTCTGCGGAGGAGATCAGCAGGTTCAGCTTATCCATGGCCTTGTCGGCCGGCAGCATCTCATAATTCACCTTGTAGCCGGTCCGTTCCTCGATCACTTTTGCCAGCGGATGGGTGTTGTAATCATCCTTCGACCAGAGGTTCAGCACCCGCAGCTCCGGCTTGGTATCGCTTTCAGGTTCTTTCGTGGCCGGCGCCTCCGTCTTGGCCGGAGCCTTGGTGGCTTCGCCGCCGCTGGAATTATTTCCATTTGCACCGTTGTTGCCCGATGAACCGCAGCCCGCTGCAGCCAGCACCAGTCCTGTACCTAGCAGGAGTGCCAACCATCTTCTGTTCTTCATTGCATAACCCTCCTAATCTTGTGTGGGGGAACAGCTTCTTGTATGAAACGCGCCGTTGCCGGAGCGGCTTCACCATTCTTATAATCAACCAGGCGATGCTTTAGGTGCCTGCTCAGCCTTTGACCGAGCCGATAAGTACTCCTTTGATAAAATACTTCTGCAGGAACGGGTAGACAAACAGAATCGGAACTGTGGAAGCAACTACAGTAGCCGCTCGCACCCCTTCGGGCGACATATTCATCAGATCATCAATGCTCTTGTTCAGCACATTGGCAGAGCTGGCGTTCATGACCACATCCTGCAGATAGAGCTGCAGCGTCTTTTTGGCGGTGTCATTGATGTATATCATCGGACCGAAATAGTCATTCCAGTATCCGACCGCATAGAACAGTGCAATGGTAGCAATGACCGGCATGCTCAGCGGCAGAATAATCCGGAACAGAATCGTGTACGTCTTGGCTCCGTCAATCCGCGCCGATTCCTCCAGCGCCTCCGGGAGGCTTTCATAGTAGCTTTTGATCACCAGCATATTGAAGACGCTGATCATCCCCGGCAGAATCAGCACCCACAGATTGTCGATCAGATGCAGCTGCCGCATCAGCAGATAATTGGGAATCAGACCGCCGCTGAACAGCATGGTGAAGATGAACAGCACCATGATAAAGGGCATGCCGGGCAGATTGCCTTTGGACAACGGGTAGGCCGTAAGCGCTGTCATAAGAATCGAAATAAGAGTGCCCACCAGCGTAACGCCGACCGAGACTGCAAACGCACGGATGAACGTGGATGAGGAGATGACTTCAGTCATCGTATCCAGCTGAAAATCAACCGGGAAAATGCCCACCTTCCCCGAAGTAATCGCCCACTCGGCACTGACCGCCTTTGAGAAGACATTCGCCAGCGGCAGCAGCATCATCAGGCCCAGCAGGAGCAGGAACACATACACGGATACATCCAGCACCAGATCGCCTTTGGTTCGTTTATTCATCGCTAACGCGACCTCCTTCCGTTACCAGATGCCGCGCTTCAGGAACTTGCGGCTGAAGTAGTTGCCCGAAATAATCAGGATAAAGCCGACGACCGAGTTGAACAGGCCTACTGCAGTGCTGAAGCTGTAATCCATCTTGCCGAGGCCGATCCGGTAGACGAACGTCCCGATGACATCGCCGGTCTCATACACGACGGGGTTATACATGGTCAGTATCTGCTCCGTTCCGGCATCCAGCACCGAGCCCAGGCGGAGAATGAACATCAGCACAATGGTCGGCAGAATGCCGGGAAGGGAGATATGCAGCATGCGGCGAATCCGGCCCGCACCGTCAATGGCAGCGGCTTCATATTGCTCCTGCTCGATGCCGGCGATCGCGGCGATGAAGACAATCGCGTTCCACCCGACCTCCTTCCACCCCGCCGTGAAGACGAGCAAGCTGCGGAAGTAGCGGTTATCGACGAAGAAGCCGACCGGCTCGCCGCCGAACCATTCGATGATATTGTTCACGAGTCCGCCCGAAGTGGACAGTATCGTGATGAACAAGCCGGAAATGATGACCCAGGACAGAAAATGCGGCAGATAGATGATGGTCTGGATCGTGCGCTTGAACGCCATGAGCCGTACTTCGTTCAGCACCAGCGCGATGAAGATCGGTATCGGAAACAGCAGCACGATTTTGTACACACTGATCAGCAGCGTATTCGTAAAGACCTGGGCGAACTCCTCCGATTCCATCAGCTTGCGGAACTGCTCCAGGCCAACCCATTCACTCCCCCGGATGCCGTCAAAAATATTGAACTCCTGGAATGCGATCAGCACGCCGTAGAGCGGCGTATATTTAAACAGCAGCAGAAAGAGGAGGCCGGGAATCAGCAGCATATAATAATCTCTGTTTCTCCAGGCTAACCGCCATTTGCCCCCGGATTTGGCTTTCACCGCCCGTGTCCGGCTCTCCCGCTGCAAATCGGTAATGCCCGCTCCCAAGATGACTCACCTCCATGTTTTGATGAGTTCATTATAATTCCGGGACCGGCAAGGCTTGTAGGAGGTAATCCGATTATTTCTGGTCTCAGGCGACTGTAAATCCCAGAGCCCCATAGTCCCGGACTTTCGCTATTCCACAGCCACCGCTTTCATCCGCACGGTAACGACCGTCCCCCGGCCCGGCTCAGTCTCAATGGACAGTCCATACCTGTTCCCGGCAAAAAAGCGGATGCGCTCGTTGACGTTATACAGTCCGTAAGAGCCCCCGGCGCTTCCGGCCGCATCGTCCCGGGCCGGCTCGACCAGGAGCCGCTTCGCCTGCTCCGGGCTCATGCCGATGCCGTCGTCGGCGACGCTCAGCACAATGTCTCCGTCCTCCCGGCGCGCGGTGACGCGGATGCTTCCTTGCTTCGCCTTCGTCTTGCGGATGCCGTGCAGCAGCGCATTTTCCACCAGCGGCTGCAGGGTAAGCTTCGGGATGACGTACGCACCCAGCCCGGGCTCCGCTTCAATGGTGCAGGTGAAGGTGGAGGGGAAACGGTTCTGCTGAATCTCCAGAAATACCCTGACCAGGTCCAGCTCGTCTTCAATGCTGACATTGTCCCGGCCTTTATTGAGGCTGAGCCGGAAATAACGGGCCAGCGACTCGATCATCTGGCTTGTATCCTCCGCACCGTGGGCAATGGCCGACCAGTTGATCATGTCCAGGGCATTATACAGAAAATGCGGATTGATCTGCGCCTGCAGCGTCCGCAGCTGGGCCTCGCGTTCCTGAATCTTCGCCTGATAGGACTCCTCCATCAGATTGTTCAGCCTGCGGATCAGGTGATCGACGCTGCTCTCCAGCAGCCGGAAATCACCGCCCGGCAGGGCGCGCTGATCCTCCAGCCAGCCGACGCCTTCCTTGCGCATCATCTTCAGAATCAGCTGCACCCGGCGCTGCATTTCCTTTACAATAAACATCAGCAGCACAAACACCAGAATCAGGAACATCACCGTGATGCCGATCAGCGCAGCGACGCTGGTGAACTGGCTCAGCCCGGCGGCCCGGTCGGAGATCTCCCGCTGCGACACCTGCGCCACCAGCTTCCAGCCGGTCGTCCCGATGGTGGTGTAGACCACATGCACCTCCCGGCGGTCTTCCCGGCGCTGCAGCACCCCTTCACCGGTCCCGGCAATGGTCGCGGCAAGCGCCTCCGGCAGCTTGCCGGCCTCCGCACCAGGCAGTTCCCTTTCTGCGGGACCGTATATTTGTCTTCCCCCGGCGTCCAGCAGCAGGGGCGCGTACTCCTCCGAGAACTGCAGCTCGGACATCACTTCGCCGATCAGCTCACCGGGAATATCAAGCACCATTGCACCGATAATTTCATCGTAGGATTCCGGGTTGCGCAGCAGCCGGGCTGCCGAGAAGACCGCCTTCTCCCCGGCATCCGTGTAGTCCTCCCTGTAGACCTCCGTCCAGACCAGCCCGCCGCCGGCCTCCAGAACCGCCGGATACCACGGATATTCTTCGATATCGGCAAGCGGAAAGAGGTTGACGCGGTCCCCGGCGAAGAGCCGCGAAGGCGCGGCAAACAGGCGCAGCCGGTAAATATCCTCATTCACACGGGCGCTCTCGGCCAGATAACGCAGCTCTTTGATCTGCTGCAGCTGCCCGGTCACGCTGTCTCCGGGCGCAAGATTGTCATATAGCACATGATTCATGAAGATCGCGTTGCTGCTGTCACGGATATGGTCCAGCTTGTAGGTCAGATTCATCCCCGCCTGCTTCAGCGCGAGCTGCATGCTGCGGATCGCCTCCTGTTCCAGAATTCTGCTGGAACGCTCGAAGAAGGAGGCCAGCATAATCCCGGCAGGCAGCAGGATAAATATGGCGTAGGCAAGCAGCCACTTCCGCGCGGCCAGCATGCCCTGGCCCAGTCCGGCCAGATCGCTCCACCGCAGCTTCATAGGCACACCACCTCTCTCCCGGCATGAAATAAGGCCAGCGGCGCACGCGTCATAAATGCCGCTCCCTGTAGGCGCTTGGCGTGCTGCCGGTCATTTTCTTGAACAGCTTGCTGAAGTGGCTGGGATCGGTATAACCGACGGCAGAGCACACCTCATAGAATTTATGCTGCGGGTCGCGCAGCAGCTGCTTGGCCTTGTCAATGCGGACCTTGGTCAAATATTCAGACAGCGTCTCGCCCGTCTCCTGCTTGAACAGCAGCCTGACATAGGTGGGACTCAAATATACGCCCCCGGCAATGTCGGCCACCGTCAGGTTGTCGGCATACCGCGCTTCGATCAGCCGCCGCACCCGTTCAATGATATCGCCGGCCTTGCCGCTGCGCTTTCCCTGTACAAATTGACATACGCGCTGCAGATAAGCCGCGGTATATTCCAGCAGGTCATGCATCGTCTCCTGCCGCATCACCAGCTTCCAGGCCTCCAGCTCGCGCTGCTCCCACTCCGGGCTCATGCCGCCCAGCTCCAGCAGCACCTGTCCCGACTGCAGAATCAGGTGCAGACTGACATTCTGGGCATAACGCGGTCCTGCGCCCCGGTTCAGCTCCAGCCGCGCAAAAACTTGCGCCAGCTCGCCCTGCAGCCCCTCGCGGTCCCCGGCCCGCAGCAGGCTTGTGACCTTCTCTCCTGATTCCGCCGCAAACCGGTGCTGCAGATGCTCCGCGCCCTCTATATTATCCATGGTCAGGATACGGTTCTTGCCCAGGTACCACTTCTGGTCGGCGGCTCCCCTCGCCTGCCTGTAAGAGGAAGGCGCTTCTGACAGCTGCTCTACGCCTTCCCCTACCCCGATGGTAACGCTAAGCTTAAGATATTTGCGCAGATTGTCCCGGATGGCTTCCGCCAGCGTCAGCAGCTCGAGCTCGGGCGAAGGCTCGCTATCCGTCAGCTCTTCCATATCCGCCCCGCCTCCTGCGGCGGGATATCCGTCCTCCCCGTTGCCGCCGTGGCCATCGCTGCTGTGATACCTCGCGCTCACCCCGCTGTCTCTCCGGGCAATGTCTTCCCCGTCCTCTCCCGTCTCCCCCGCTTTACCGGGCTTGCCGTTCCCGGCGCCCGGGCCCTGCAGGCGCCGCCTGGGCAGCAGGATGCCCACATACTCGCCAGCCTCCTTCTCGAAGGCAATGCCGCGCATCTGCGCGTCGATCAGCTCCTGGATAATGTTCAGCACCGTATAGGACAGGAGCTGCTTATCCCGCTCCGAGCGGGTATCCATCACCTGCGGGACATCGTCGATCACAATGACCATAATGATGTAGCCCGCCGAAGAATGCAGCGGCAGCCCGAGGAAGCGCAGCTTCTCTTCTATCGCGTCCGGTGCCATGCTGTCGCTGATTACAGAGAGCAGGAATTTCTCGCGCAGGAGCGGCATGCTCTGTACAAGCTTCACCTGCATCTCCTTCACCCGCTGCCGCTCGCGCTCCTCGGCATCCAGCGCCGCCGTCACCCGGCTCAGCACCGCAGCCAGCTCCTTGCGGCTGACCGGCTTGAAGATATAATCGGCGGCATGAATCTGCAGCGCCGACTTTAAATATTCGGCATCATTATGCCCGCTGATGAAGACGATTTTGGTGCCGGGCAGAACTTCGCGGACCTCGGCCGCCATCGTAATGCCGTCCATGGCAGGCATTTGCACGTCCGTAAGCACAATGTCCGGCTTCAGCTCCCGGATCAGGGCCAGGCCGGTATCGCCGTCATCGGCCGATCCGATCAGCGAGATGCCCAGCTGCCCCCAATCGACATAGGTGCGCAGCCCGTGGACCACAGACGGCTCATCGTCAACAATCACCAGAGTTCTCATAACCAGCTTCCTTTCACACCGGGTTCATGGATTTTATTTGCTTTCAATGATTAACCCAATTAAATACCATACTGTCAAAAATATCTACAATTAAAGATAATTCTGCGGACAGCAAAAAAGCAGACGTCTCCGCCTGCCTCATGCAATATAATATTATATTATTCCTGCTTAACGGATAAATGATGGCTTCCGGTCGGAAATTTCACCGCTCACAATCTCGATGTACTGCACGTCTATCCCTTCAACGGACGGACCCACATACCTTGTTGTCTTCAGCTCTTGTCCCGCTTTGCCCGGGGCTGTCAAGCCCGCCTCCCGTCTCAGAGCCGCCACAGGACCGGTTCCGAATAGACGGGCATTGGTCTTTCGCGGTCGTTTATTCACTGGAAATCCCTCCTATAAGCTCTTTGATGGCGGACAGCAGATCATGATTAACCTCTTCAACATAAAATTTCAGCTGTTCAGCGGTCAGTTCACGATTACCCGAAAAATGTACAGACAGCACATGCTCCTTGCCCAGAGCATAGCACAGAACATAAATCTGGGCAATCTGCTTCCGGCCAAAGAACGCCCAGCTGTGGGTGCCGTAAATTTTCAGGACAAATATCTGCTCGTCCTCAGGCGACTTGCCTTCATTCTCCGACAAGCGGTACCGCCGGCCTCTTCCGACATTGCCGCCTACCTGGCCGATGTATTCATCATCGACGCGTGTCCATATCGCTGCACCTGTGACCCGGAACCCCTCCGGCAGCAGAATCGTATTGCGTACGGCTTCGGCTGCGGCGGAATAACACTCAGCGGCATCGGGAATCGTCACATTGCGCAGATACTCCAGCAGTGACTGCAGAACACTGTCCTTGCGCAGCTGCAAGGCCTCCAGCTCATCCATAATCTCATGCCGCTGCTTGAACAGGCCTTCCTGGGCCACCGCCGCCAGAATCCGTCCGCAAGCCGTTGTCACGGCACTTTCCGGTCCTCTGGAATGGTCGGCCATATACTTCAGCAGGGTGAGACCCTCCAGATCGGACGGCAAATGCAGCGAGACAGGGCGGGTCTCATCGCCGGCGGGCACCACATTCGGGATGATGCAATAGACCCGTTTGCGTCCGAGACGCCCCCAGAATAACCCCATCTCAAACAAGGTATTGTCACGTGTAACGAAATACGTCTGCCCCCGGATGGTGGCGATGTCCTCGGCAGCAAAGACAAAAATCCCGAAATCATTGGCATCCAGCTCCCGGTCCAGCGCTTCCATCGTGTAGTCATTGGGAAGAAAGGTATTGGCGAACCAGGCATTCACCTCGACCTGGAATTCAAGTCCTGCGGCAATCGCTTGAGCGTAAGGAATCGCTTCGCGCGAGCTTCCAATAAACGCCCGGGGTTTCCTGCTCATCTTCATCGAATGATCCCCTTATCAGGTATAAATTGGACATGATTAAGATAAGTATACCGTCACTCCCCCGGCGATGCCACCACAGAACCCTCCATTCCTATTCCTGCAAAAAGTATGCGTAGCAAGCGGCGGCCTCGACCTCGCGGAAGCCTTCGCTGGTGTACAGCGCCTTGGCCCGCTCATTCTCCGCATTGACGCACAGCATCGTTCCGCCGTACCCCCGGCCTGCGGCGTAATGGAGCGCCGCCCGCAGCAGCATTCTGCCCAGCCCCTTGCCCTGGTGCTCCGGCAGCAGCGCCAGCGGTCCGATATTCATAATCGGGCGGCCCTCGTATTCGTCATTGGCACCGCGCACGATACCGACGGGCTTGCCATTATGAAGGAGCAGCTGCATGCCGCCTTCCAGATAATCGCTTCCGGCAGCCAGCTTGGCCACCATCTCCGGCGATTGCGGCGTCTCGCTGCCCTTCAGCGTAGCGAATGCGGGATTGCGCACCCCGCACCAGGCCGCCTCGTCCTGCCCCCGCCGGAAAGGGGTCAGCGTGTACCCCTCCGGCAGTGCAATCTCCGGAGCCTCGCTTCCCTCGCGGACCAGGATATAGGAGTAACGTTCCACTGCAAAGCCGGCCTCCGCAATTCTGTCCATATCGGTACTGTTCGTCGTGAGTACAAATATATTCAGCTTATCCAGGCCGGCCGTATGCGGCAGGACGGCTTGCAGCAGGGCACTGTAGATGCCGGCTTCTCCGCCCTCTTCCGCATGCAGAATCCGGAAACGCCCCTTCCGTCCCTGCTTGCTGTAATCACCCAGGATCAGCGAAGCCGCCCCCGTCAATATCCCCTGCGGGTTCACCGCGATGTAAGTCGGATTCTCCGGCGACAGGCTGAACTGTTCCAAATCCTCATCATACAGAAAAGATTCATCCAGCCTGCTGCGGTTCCTCCGGCAGAACTCCACAAATTCCTGCTTGCGTGCTTCTTCCAGCGCTATAATCTTCATCCTATCAGCCTCCCCGGCACATTACGTGCCTGACACCCTGCTCATATCAGAGTGTTTACGGCAAATTAGCCGCAATCAGAATAATAAATAATACACCCGGCATCAATGTTGCCGGAAAGCCCTTGTACCCTTTCCTGCGCTCGGCGGCCACAATAAGGACAATATCAAGCAGCTGTCCCAATACAACCAGCGGCAGTGCTATCCATGGATGCAGCGCTTGCGGAAACTGCAGTGCAGCTAAGGTCAGCAGGGCGTAAAACATCAGATCGCCCACACCGATGATCGGTGTTAAGCCGGGTCTGCCCGGCAGCGGCAGACAGATGGAGAGCCGGGCCAGGGATTGCCGGTTCCCCATAAGCTTGGCATTGGGTGTCCGGCGCCCGATCCGCAGAAAGCTGAGCATATCTGCAACAATAACAGCGGACAGGATCGAGAGATATCCGGACAGATCGATCTTGAGTAAGGCCGGTATCAATACGGCCAGCGCAAGCGCACAGACCACATTAAGCACATTGTGCCTGTACAGTACTTTAACGCTGAGCTCCTGCTTCCATAGCCATACACTCATTGCCACACCTGCAGCCAGCACGAGGACTGCAATCCCGGGGTTGATCCGCTGTGCAGCTAAAGCCAGCACTATCATTAGCAGCGTCAGCAGCAGCATATACAGAAATTCACGCCGCAGCCAAAGCTTCACCCATTCCGGCATCTCTTCCGCCTCCCTAAATCTGCTTGCCAAGCTTAACCATGTACATGATCTGCAAGAGATAGGCCAGCAGGTACAGCCCAACCGCAGATAACACCAGCCACAGTGGGGACTTAGCTGCAATGAGCAGGAACGGTACGGCTATCATCATCAGAATCATCCGGTCAAAAGCCTTGGCCTTAGCCTGATAACGGATAGCCATATTGCGTTCATCACCCAGCTCAATCCGCTTCTGCCGCGCTTCTTCCGGGTGTCTGCGGTAATAGCGCCGCATCAGGGCCGTTGCCGTATTGGCGCCGACCAGCCCTGCACCGATTCCCAGTCCCAGTCCGGCCCAGACCTCGGCGCCTTTAAGGGCTGCCAGCACCCCGGCGGCAATAAGCAGCGCCCCCAGGATCAGAAGACCTTTCTCCAACCACACCGGTTTATTCATTGCGGCTCCTCCTCATAAATAAAAATATCCTCAATGGAGAGCTTGAAGTAACGGGCAAGCTTGAAGGCCAGTGTAATTGAAGGATTATACCTTCCGTTCTCCAGCGAACCGATCGTCTGCCGGGACACCTGCAGCGCCTCGGCCAGCTCCTCCTGCTTGATTCCGCGTTCTTTGCGGAGCTCCTCCAGCCGGTTCAGCATCTACCCACCCCTGTCGCATATGTTAAGTTCGCTTTCCATAACAAGCATAACATCAGCAGCCGTTGATGTAAAGCATACTTTCCATAGTTACTCTCGGCTGCTTATTATGACAGAGCATCTATCTCTGCATCTTTCCGATGCCTGCAAAAGCTGCGGTAACCAGCTGCCGGATATAAGCATCATCCAGCGGTTCTCCCGTCAGCAGCAGCCGGTAAAATACCGGACCATAGATCAGGTCCGTACACAGCCCGATATCGGTATCCTCACGCAGCTCGCCCCGCTCCCTCCCCCGCTCCATCAGCTGGCGCGCTTCCAGGCGCCGCGGCTGGAAATACCGGGCCTGGTACACTTCCTTAAGTCCCGGATCAGACTGGCCTTCACCGATGATCTCCGTGATGATTTTGCCTTCGCGGCTAATCAGAAACCGCGTCAGATTGGCCGCATGCTCCACAATATCCTCGAATACGGAACCGGTATCCGGCACCGGCAGCCGCGCCGAAGCGGCAGACAGATAGCCGTCCATGACAACGGCGGCCTTGTTCGGCCACCATTTATAGATGGTCGCTTTGCTGACCCCTGCCCGTTCAGCGATTTTCTCTACGGTCACCGCAGCGAAGCCCGTTTCCAGCAGCAGCTCATAAGCTGCTGTCAGAATCGCCTGCTGGGTTTGCATGTTGCGCGGACGTCCTCTTTTCACATTCATCTAAGCGCTCTCCTTTATGTGGGGACTGTAATCATACCAAACTCAAATACTATACGTTCATTTTACTAAATAAACAGCACCAAGGAAAAATAAAAGCAGCACTTATGTAAAATTCAAACTCCACAGAAAAAAATTCATGCCGCCTATTTACAAAACGATACGTTCAGTATATCATTGGGTTATCGAATTAATAAACTAAACGTTCAGTATTTATTTCAAGGAGGATGATTTTGATGAAACCGGCAACTCAAGCTGCTCCGCAGCGCATTTCAAGCTGGATGATGTTTCTGCTGGCCGCTGCCTGCGGCCTCATTGTCGCCAATCTGTATTATGCCCAGACTCTGGTAGGCCCGATCAGTGCATCGACCGGTCTTTCCCCCGCAGCTGCGGGCTTTATCGTCACCATTACCCAGATCGGTTATGTAGCCGGGCTATTGTTCATCGTGCCGATGAGCGATATTGTGGAGAACCGGAGACTTGCGGTCATCTTTCTTGGCATCGCCGTTCTGGGGTTGCTCGGCGCCGGCTTCGCAGCCAGCGCTCCGCTCTTCCTGGCCTCTTCGCTGGTCGTCGGCATCGGCTCGGTAGTTGCACAAATTCTTGTCCCCTATGCCACCTACCTCTCCTCTGAAGAGCAGCGCGGGCGGGTCGTCGGCAACGTCATGAGCGGTCTCCTGCTGGGCATCATGTTCGCCCGGCCGCTTGCCAGCTTTATTACCAGCCTCTGGGGCTGGCGGTCTGTCTTTCTTCTCTCCGCCGGTATAATCGTTCTGCTGACGCTCGTTCTTTCCCGCGCTCTGCCCCGGCGCCGGCCGGACCATGCCGTCCGCTACAGCCAGCTGATCGCTTCTCTCGGCACGTTGTTTGCCCATACTCCGGCTCTGCGCCGCCGGGCCTTCTACCAGGCTTGCCTCTTCGGAGCCTTCAGCCTCTTCTGGACCACGGTTCCTTTACGCCTTGCAGATGATTTCGGCATGTCCCAGCAGGGAATCGCCCTGTTCGCACTGGTCGGCGTCGGCGGTGCGGTCGCAGCCCCCATCGCCGGACGGCTGGCAGACAAAGGGCTCACCCGGCCGATGACGGCGCTGGCGCTAGTCATTGCCGTCCTGTCCTTCCTGCTTGTCTATCTTGTCCAGGGCAACTCGGGCGCCGCACTGACACTGCTGCTGATCTCCGCAGTAACACTCGATATGGCCGTATCGGGCAACCTTGTGCTCGGCCAGCGAATCATTTATTCCCTGGGCAGCGAAGCGCGGGGACGGCTGAACGGGCTGTTCATGGCGATCTTTTTCATCGGCGGCGCCATCGGCTCCAGTCTCGGCGGCTGGTCGTACGCCCGGGGTGGCTGGGATCTCAGTGCATTGCTCGGCGCACTCCTGCCGATTCTCGCGATGTTCTACTTCCTTACGGAGAAAAAGCCCGCTGTCTCCGAGCCTTTGTCAGAAGGTGCCAAATAAGGCGCCCGTCTCAGGCGACGCCGGCCTTATGCGGGCCGGCAGCCAAGCCAATTAAAGCAGCCGCCTTCCGGTTCGTCCGGAAGGCGGCTGCCTGTGTCTTCAGGGAATTTCTCTCAGGAACAACGGCAGTTCCTCCAGATCATCGGTTGTTAACCGGATTTCGGCCATTTCCTTCCCGGCCGGAAGATAGAAGGCCAGATTCATGCGCCCTTCCAGGCTGACGACCAGCACCTGAGCGGAATCGACAGGCATTGTGTCCAGAAAGCCGCTGATTCTTTCAGAATTGTCAACATTTCGCACATCTTCGTCTATTTCGTAAACGGTAATGTTACCACTTTTATACTCTGATATATTATCGTTAAGGATAGACAGTTGATCATTCACCTGCTCGCGCTTGATCTCGCCACCCCAGCCATAACCGGACAAGATTTCCGCCGCAGCCGGCGCTTGATCCGGGTCAGTATAGGGCCGCAGGGTATAAGAATAGTACGGATCATGAACAGTACGTACACCGCTAAGCTTATTGGAAATCCCGTAGGTATCCGAGCGGTATAGCTCAAATCCGAACACCGGCGAGGACGGGTCATAGATCAGCTCAAGCGGGCCGGTCCCGGCAATGTAGTCCGGAATTGCGTAAGTATGATCCTCCAGAGCGAGCTCCGCCTCCTGCCGCCATTCCCGGTAAGAGGAATCTGGCCTTGCTGCATTCGGGTAATCCTCCCGTAAATCACATGAGGTCATCGTCAGAAGACAGCCGAGAAGAACAAGCCATTGCCATGTTTTAATGCTGACCACCCGCTTTGCTGGCATTTATTACGAGCCTTAGAGCTCTGTAATCGTCAGCATAGCATTCAATGATCCATATTTTGTTACAAAATATACATCCGGCATTGTCGCCGGTATGATCAAGGAGGAGCTTTCACCATGAACAGAAACCACAAAATTTCCGCCGCTTTGCTGCTCACCTTTGCCCTTGCTGCGGGCATTACAGCCGTCTCGGCTGCTCCGGCGGCCTTATCCGGCAGCAGCCGCAGTCCGCAGGTTGCCGAAGCCGTGACCACGGTACATGACGGAGAAGTCATTTCTGACGGCATCAAGGAGCAATTGGCTCTCCAGTGGGCGGAAGCCTGGAAGACCAGAGACGGACAGCAGCGCCTTGAGATCATGAGCGGAAAGCTGCAGGAAGAATACCGCAATCTGCAAGCGCTCGAGACCGGCGATCCGGATAACAACGTCATCCGCTGGTCCAGCCCGTGGGTGGTGGATTACACCGTTCAGTCGGAAGGCGATACTTCACTCATCACCTATCGGTACACCGATTCTACCGGCACCAGATATGAAGGCCGTGAGCGGCTGAGCTATGGTGAAGAGAACGGGCAGGCAGTAATTATCCAAAGTGAGACGATCGAGGAAATGAAGCAATTATAGCCAATGTATCGCGATTACAGTAAATGGTTTTCATTTAACTCCATGCACAGAAATCACCCTGTAGTCTACAATATCGGTATCGGTGCTGTGAGAAAACAAAAACAAAAAAGGCCCGCTGTTGCCGAAGCAACCAGCGGGCCTTTCTGTAGGTATGCGGTCGAGAGGACTCGAACCTCCACGGGGGGTTAGCCCACACGGACCTGAACCGTGCGCGTCTGCCAATTCCGCCACGACCGCGTTTTTGATGATACCACTTTCGCGGCCACAAGATAGATCTTATCATGCTGAGCATTTGGAGTCAAGGAATTTTTATTAAATATTTTTTAAACATTTTTTGCATAATTCTTGCTTTCAAAACCTGGAAAGATGTATAATAAGAACAAAGGTTCGCATACTATAAATGAGGTGATTTATATGGCGACTACCAAGACCCGCTCTTTAAATACAGCAACTTTAAAAACATCAACTTTCAATACGTCAACTCTTCCCGAGGAAATAACCATAGACGAAACGTCCCTTGTCAGAAGCTACCTGCTGCTTACATTTATCCATAAAGTATTTGAGCGTGATTGCCGTGTCATCGGCAAGAGCGGCCTGCTCAAGACGCCGCAGCTTTACATGGAGCTGGTATCCGGCGCTACCAAGAAGACCTCTGTAATGCTGCAGGAGGTCACCCGCGAGTTGACTTCACGTGGAGTGAAGATTACGACGGTCTGCCAGGATCAGCGCGGCGTTGAGGCCAGGTACAATTGCCGCGGCTATGCGGGAGAGATGACCATTGCCTGGCCCGGCTTCCGCCAGGAGATGATGCAGCGCATGCGTGCTTATCTGGGATTAACCCCGGAAGTAGCGCTAATGACCAAGGACACGCACGTGGAACAGATGGCTCTTTCGATTTAACGTTATCCGTCAACTGACGGTGCATGAGACAAGGGGATGCCCCATTCAGCAGTGCTGAGTGTGACATCCCCTTATTTTTAATACAGTCTTCGTATAGTAAATTTCTTAGATAAGCAACCTTCCCTAAGCTTCCTCCGGAGCCCTTCTAGGCTCCTTGGCCGGCTGGTACACGTAATTCCGGTCCAGCTTGACCACCCGCTTATTGGGCCGGCGTACCATCACCTGGGTGTCATCCCAGGCGAGCACAATTCCTCTGATATCATTACTCTCCAGCGCATCGCGCACCACGCGGATCTTCTCCCCGGATATCCGGTAAGCATCCAGCTGTTCGTCACTGATCATAACCGCCGTTCCCTCCGATTAAAAAAGGCCCTGAGGATCAATCATCCAGGGCCTGCTTCTTGATACTGCATACTAAATGTATATCTGATGAAGGTCTATATCAGCGCTTCATTCTTCTCGAACCAAAAGTCAAGAACTTTAGCGGACATCACTCGCTCTTCCAGGTATTCCACCTGATGATCCGTGAAATTCTGTCTCCAGTTGAAATCCAGCTCTTCACACAAGCCAGTAATAGTCAGCAGCTCCGACCAAGCGACATAACGTTTGTACCAGAAAAATTGAGGATGTTCGATCATATAGGGATATAGATCGTCGAACTCCGTATGTTTACAATCCAGAGCACGCTCGAAGTGATCTTTGGCCTCGGTTAATTTATCAATAAAAAATTGCTCTGTCACCGGTTCTTTCCCCATTGTGACGCCTCCTCTCCTATGTCTAAGGTTTATTATAAAGGAAAAGTCATGGGGTGAAAAGCGGATGTTTGAAAAATAGGCAATGTTTCTGTAATTGTCACGATTTAATCGCCGAAGACAATTTCGCCGCCGGTAAGCGACATAATCTTGACCAGTGACTCCAGACGTACGCCTTGCTCCCGGATGGTGCGGGCACCGGCCTGGAAGCATTTCTCCACCACGACGCCTAATCCGACCAGCTCCGCTCCGGAGCGTTCGATAATCTTGATCAATCCCCGCGCAGCGTCGCCGTTGGCGATAATATCGTCAATAAACAGCACCTTGTCCTCCGGAGAAATATATTGCCGGGACAGCATAATATCCGTAACGATTCCTTTGGTGAAAGACGGCACGCGTTCGCACAAGGCGTCGGGATCGGCCAGCAGCGTCTTTTTGCGGCGGGCGAATACAAGCGGCACCTTCATTTCCAGCGCGGTGGCAAATGCCACGGCAATCCCCGAGGATTCCACTGTCACCACCCGGGTTACACCGGCATCCGCAAATCTCCGGGCAAATTCCCGTCCCATCTCCACAGTCAGCTCGGGGTCGACCTGATGATTCAGGAGACCATCCAGCTTCAGCACCTGATCCGAGACGACAACCCCTTCCTGCAAAATCCGTTGTTTCAATAACTCCATGACGTTGACCCTCCATTACCTCATTAATCCGGACGTTCCTCTGCTAATCCCTGTTTAAAGCAAGACGGAAGTCATGTCCATTCTCTACTCATCATAACCTGTACTATATAAACAGACAAGGTCACACACGCTTTCCGGCGCCAGCCGGCAGGCGGGGCACTGCATTTCAAAGGAGGGAGCCATGAAATCCCATATCCGTGTCCTGCAAATCGCTTTTACCTATATCGGTACCATTGTCGGCGCCGGCTTCGCCACCGGCCAGGAAATTCTCCGCTTCTTCACCAGATACGGGCACTGGGCCGTGCTGACAATTCTATTGTCTGCGGTGCTCTTTATTTGGCTAGGCACCAAAATGATGATCATCGCCCGGCGCATCGCCGCCGAGTCCTACGAAGATTTCAACCGCCATTTGTTCGGTGAACGTACCGGAAGCGCCATCAGCCTGTTCACCATGTTTATTCTGATCGGCGTCAACAGCATTATGCTCGCAGGAGCCGGAGCCATATTTGAGGAGCATCTGGGCCTGCCGTACCAGGCCGGGCTGCTGATTACTATTCTCGGCTCCTACTTTCTGCTGAAACGCGGAATGTCCGGCGTTCTGCAAATTAACAGCCTGGTTGTGCCATTAATGCTGTCTTTGTCGCTGATAATAATTTTTAATACGTTTGGCCTGCCGGGCGTAGAGCGGTTCCTGTTCCTGCAGACGGACGAAAGCACGGTTGGCGCGTGGCTGTCCCCCGCGCTCTACACGGCGTTCAACCTCGGCATGGCCCAGGCAGTACTGGTACCGCTCGCACGCCATACGGCTGAAGAGAAGGAATTGGTGCGCGGAGGTATCCTCGGCGGAGCAGGCATCGGATTCATGCTGTTATCGGCACATTTTGCCATGAGCTCGCAAATGCCGGGCATTCTGCAGTATGAAATCCCCATGGGCAGCATCGCCGTCCGGCTGGGCCCGCTGGTGCAAATCATTTATCTGCTCCTGATCTTCCTGGAAATCTTCAGTACGTTTGTAGCCAGCATCTACGGCGTAGGGGTTCAGCTCCGGCAGCGTCTGCCGGTCGCCTCCGCCCTGATCACGCCGCTTCTGATGCTGATTTGCTATTTGCTAAGCCAGTTCGGGTTCAGCTCACTGCTGGGCATCTGTTACCCGATCTTCGGAGCGTTGTCTCTGGTATGGGTAATTATGCTGGTGCGGGCCCCCCTCTCCCCGCCGCCGCGGGAAGGCGGCTCTCCGGGCCCTGGCGGCAAAAGCATTACTGTTGCTGCAGCCGGAGCGGATGTGCGCAGCCGCAAGTAGGGCGCCGGGCCGACTCTTTATGCATAAGTATAGGCAACCCGCTACGCTGAAGGCGGGAGCAGAGTAGTCAGAATTGGAGAGGAATGCCGATCCCCGCCTCCGCACGATCCTGCTTTTCGCTAGGTGAGCTTGGTTTGTGGATTATGGTCGATTTTTCGCCTACAATGGGTCAGTTTTCCTCAAAAGCAAGACATTGTGGTCGGTTTTTCGACTACAATGGGTCTGTTTTCCTCAAAGGCAAGACATTGTGGTCAGTTTTTCGACTACAATGGGTCTGTTTTCCTCAAAGGGGTAGCGTCAAGAAGTTTGTGTAAAAGAGTAAAAGTATTCTTCTGGGACATCGGTGAGATGGTTCTCTTGGTGGGGGAGGCCTCCCCCACCAAGAGTTATTCAGCAGGCTGTGTAGGATACCGTTCTTCAAACATCTTGTTTAACTTCACCTTCACATCTTTATCTCCAAAGCCGCGAATGACGCGTTCTGCAAATCGCTCGTTGTAGTCAATGACGTCGAGGTAAATGACCTTTTCAGCTGCGTCCATGTTCGTTAG
>NZ_VWRQ01000003.1 GCF_008635795.1 Paenibacillus tepidiphilus
CTTTCTTGGTGGACTTCGACAATCCCGAGAATACCCTACTTTTTTGTTGCCTGACTAGGCCCCAAATCTTGGTACACAACTTATTTTACGCCATCCTCAAAGGCAAGACATTGTGGTCGGTTTTTCGTCTACGTTCATTTGCTCTGTTTACCTTCAACGTAGTCCATTATGGTCGATTTTTCGCCTACGTCTGCCCTATTTACCTTCACGCTAGCCCATTATGGTCGATTTTTCGCCTACGTCTGCCCTATTTACCTTCACGGTAGCCCATTATGGTCGATTTTTCGTCTACAATAGGATTGTTTAGCCGGACTGTGTTGTTTGTCGGCCTGTTCACGGGAAACGGATGTAGGCGTGGACGTTCCCAGCCTTACACACAAATAGATGGTGAATAGCTGCAATTTGATGCGGTCAAGGTACTAGTACAGCCGATGCTTGTAGCCTTCATCGAGCCTTGCGGCGATGTCGTCGGGCGTCATCCCTTCGGCCCGGGCATGCTGCGCCAGCATTTGAGCGGCAGAAGGAAGCTGTTCCTTCGCCGGCCACGTGCCCGGCTCCCATAAACGGGACCGCAGCATCGCCTTGCCGCAATGGAGAAACCCTTCCTCCATCTGAACGACAATCCCGACGGCAGGATTCTGCCCCTGGACCGCCATCCCCGCCAAAAGCTCCTGATCACTGGTGATGTATGCCCGGCCGTTGATCCGCAGGGTCTCCTTAAGTCCGGGAATCAGAAACAGCAGCCCGATCTGCGGATTAGATACAATGTTGCGCAGGGAATCTATTCGTTTGTTACCCCGCCGCTCGGGGATAACCAGATACTCCTCATTGATAACCTGTACAAATCCGGGATGATCCCCGCGCGGGGATACATCGCATTGACCTGCGCTATCCGCTGTGGACAGAATTACGAGCGGAGACTGGGCAATGAAATTCCGGCAGGGTTCGTCCAGCCGGGCAATTACTTTATTTAGAACCAGCGTGCCCGGCTCACCGATAATGCTGCGCAGCTCCTCTTCACTGCCGATGAAACGGCTGCGGTCAATAGGTTTTATCATACATACTCCCCCTTCCTTAGGTCACACCCGCAGATGCACTGCCGCCGGAATGATCCGGGCTGCAGCTTCAGCCACATGTCTGTGGCAGGTCATCATCACGATCTGCCGCCGCAGCCCCAGCTCTCCAATCAGCTCCAGCGCCGCCCCCAGGCGGCCGTCGTCAAAGTTGACGAACAGGTCGTCGAACAGCAGCGGTAAGCGGACCTGCCGGCTCATCGTTTCGGCGAGCGCCAGACGGATAGCCAAATACAACTGTTCCGCCGTACCGCGGCTGAGCAAGGTACTGTCGAGCAGCCCTGTTTCACGGTGCTCCGCCTTCAGTTCTTTGTGGCCAAAGGTCATGACGATGCGGCGGTATTCTCCGCCCGTCAGCTTGCTGAAATAAGCGGACGCCAGCCGGAGTACTTCCGGCTGTTTCTCCTGTTCGTAGATTCTGCGGGTTCTGCCGATCAGCTCGGCGGCCAGCGCATGTACCGCATACTGGGCAGCGATGCCGCGCAGAGCTGCACGCTGTTCCTCCAGTTGCTGCAGCACATTATCCTTCATACAGCGTTCTTTCAGGTACTCGCGTTCCTGCATCAGCTTGCCCCGCTGCTGAAGCAGCGCAGTCCGCTCTTCTTCAAGTCCGGCTGCCTCGGCATCGGCAGCCGCCAGCTGCTGGGCCAGCGCTTCGGCATCCCGCTGCTCCAGCAGCTCCAGCAGCTCCTCCCTGCCGCCGCTCTCCCAGCCGCCGAACATCGCCAGTTCCCACTGGCGGACGGAACGGCTCAGCTCCTCGCGCCGGTGGGCTGCCGCAGCGCGGCGCAGCAGATCTTCGCCGTCACCGGCACCGCCTTCGCGCAGCAGGGCCGCGCGCCGTATATGCAATTCGTCCAGTTCCCGCTCCTGCTGCACCAGCTCTTCCCGGATCTCCCGCATCCGCTCCAGATAACTGTCACGGCGCAGCAGCTCATTCTTCAGACTGTCCCAGGACCGTATCCGCAGCTCCAGCCAGCCCAGTAACGACAAATCGCGCGTTTCCCGCTGCCGTAGTTCTGCCGGTCCGGTCTGCTGCTGTTCCATGGCAACATAACCCATCCCGGCGTCTATACCGCTTTGTATTTCTGTACTCTCTATAACACCATTCGCAGCTTCATTCATGTTCGGAATGCCGCTTTCCGGATTCCTGCTGCCCGCTTCCCAAGCTGTCTCTGCCTCACTGCGCAGTCTGTACACTTCATCCTCATAAGCTGCGCATTCCTCCGTCAGCACCCGCAAGCGGGCCAACAGCTTGTTCTCCTGGCGCAGCAGCTCATTGCCCTGCTCCACCCGGGCGAAGATGTCCGGCAAGCCTTCAGGCGACAAGCCCTCCGGCAGCCGGCGCTCTGCCAGCCAGCGCCCGTAAGCCCCGTCCAGCTCCATAAACTCCGCCTCGGCGCGCTCCAGCTCTTCGGCCAAGGCCCGCTCCTGTCCAGAGACCTTGTCCACCTCCAGCCGGCAGGCATCCCGTTCAGCGCCGAGCTGGTCGATGCGCTGCCGCCACCCCTTCCAGCCCTCCATCAGCCGGCGCAGCTCGCGCATGCCCGCCTCCAGCCCCTGGGCATCGGGGCTGTTGTCCCCGCCCGGCCTGCGTCCCGGCCGGGCCAAAGCGCTCTCCGGCTCCGCCCCGGAGAGCAAGAGCCCCCGCAGCCGCAGCATCTCGGCTGCGGCCGGGTCCGCCCCGCCAGGCTGCGGCGGGGCACCTTCCGGCCGGCCCGCTGCGCGCAGGCCGGCCCATAGGGCCAGGTCCGCGGCGGCCAGCAGGCCGAGCGCGGACCAGAAGCTGACCGGCGGCGCATCGGTCAGCCACAAAGCGGCCGGCAGCAGCAGCGTCAGCGCTGCGCCCGCCGCAAGCCCGCGCCGCAGCAGAGCGGCGCGGCGGCCGGAGCCGCGGCTGACGCTCCCGCCGCGGCGCTCCTCCCCGCCGAGCTGCGCTTCGCGCCAGCGCTCGGCGGCCTGCTGCAGCTCGTCCCAGAGCTGCAGCGTCTCCCGAGGGCTGCGCGGAGCGAGGCCCGCGAAGGCATCGCCGCCGGCCGCCTCGCGGGCCAGCGCGCGCTCCGCCGCCTGCAGCGCAGCGGCTGCGGCGACCAGACGGGTGCGGAGCTGCTGGCGCTCCGCCTCCCGCGCCTCCATCCGCCGGTCATAGGCGGAGAAGGCGGAGGCATAGCGGCGGGCAGCTTCGCGGTCCGCCGCACCGGCGGTGAAGGCGGCCAGCTCGGCGCGGCCCCAGCCGGCGTCGATGCTGCGCAGCTCCCGCTGCAGGTGATCCTGCAAGGCGGCCAGCTCGGCTTCCAGCCGCTGCAGCTCCGCCTTGCGGTCTTCATAGACGGAGCGCCGGCGGTCAAGCTGCTCCAGCAGCGGCCCCTGTGCTTCCAATAGCGCATCCGGAGGGTTGCGGCCGATTTCATCGGTGAGCTGGCCTTCCTGGCGCTTCAGGCGAAAAACAGCCGACTGGGCAGTGCTGACACTGCTCTCCAGCACCTGCCAGCGGTCCGCCGCATGCTCCGGGAACGCTTCAATCAGCGGCAGCTCGGCCAGCTCCAGCCGGGCATCGCGCCACTTCAGCCACAGCCCGCGGATATCCAGCGCCTTGCGCAGCTTGATGCGCTGTGCTTCGGCCCTGCCGCGCGCTTCTTCCGCGCGCGCCAGATCGAGCTCCGTCTGCTCAAGCGCGGCCAGGTTCGCGTTATATCTCGGCAGATAGGAACGGCTTTCGGCGACTTCACGCTCCAGCTTCTCAATGGACTGCAGCACCTTGGCTGCCTCCTGCACCTTGCCGCGCGGTTTGTACAGCTTGTCGGCTTCCTGGACCAGCCGTTTCTCGGCGCGCATAATCTCGCCGCCGCCGCCCATGCCGGCATGGAACAAATAGCTGCTCATCTCCTCCGATTGCAGGGCGCCCAGCTCCTGCAGCTCGTCCAGCGAAATGGCAAACAGCTGATGGAACATCTGTCTGGACATCCCGCCGAGCAAACGCCGTTCAAGGTCGTTCTGCTGCAGCTCCTCTATGCGCCCGTCCGGATGGCTCGCTGTAATCGCCAGCTTCTCGCCCCGGCCCTGTTCGGCACCGGAAGTATACCGGCGGATGCTCCACAGTACACCTGAATCGTCCAGTGCACTGAGCGTGCCGCCGTGAATACCGCCCTGCATGGGCTCATAGCGGCTTTCCGGATTGGCTCTGCCGGGAATGCCGAACAGCATCGCCCGCATGAACTGCAGTGTGGTGCTCTTCCCGGCCTCATTACGGCCGTACAGCACGGTCACCCCATCGCCAAGCTCCAGTTCGCGGTTACGCAGACGCCCGAATCCGCCGATCTTCAGCTGCTGTATCTTCATGTTGCACTTCCACGCTCCTGTCTGCCCTTGCTTGAATCATGATCCCCGTCCGCATCATTCCGGCCATGCTCCAGGCCTGCGGCCGTCTCCTCCCGAGCTTGTCCCAGTCCGGGGATATTCTGCTCCCCGACTGGCAGCGGCACCCCCTCGGCGCGGGATGCAAGCTCTTCGTCGCCGCTCAGCAGCGTAATGGAAAGCTCCACCGCGCTGCGCAGCCAGTCAAGCTTCTCTTCGCTGCCGGCGGTGGACAGCAGCCGGCGCAGCTCCTGCTGCTCCAGCAGCGGCTTGAGCGCACCGGCGACCAGCTCCTCCAGCGCTTCCGGGGATTCCTGCAAGCTGCCGGAGTGGCGCAGCATTTCCCCGAGAAAGCTGTCTTCAGCAAGCAGACGTTCCCGGTCAACGGGCAGCCCCGACTCAATAGCGAAGCTTTCGATCCAGACCAGACCGGCATATTCTCCGCGTTCCGCGCGCAGCGCCTCCCGCCGCCGCAGCTCAGCCAGCAGATCTTCGGCTGCCCCTTTCTGGGCAAGGCTGCGGTGCACAGGTCCGCGTCCGGTAATGCGGAACCGGACCACCGACATCATGCCGGGCAGCTCCAGGCGAAGCGCTTCTACCGCCTGCTCAACAGCCGCTGTCCACTGAGCTTCGCCCTCCAGGCTCTCAATGGACAGCTCGCGGATCTCCCAGCGGACGGCGTCCAGCTCATGAAACTGCAGAACGGGTACGCCTCCTGCGTCCACATCGACGATGTAGCAGCCCTTGGGTCCCGTCTCCTTCACACTGCGGCTCTGAATATTGCCCGGATAGACAATCGGCGGGCGCTCCTGCAGAATTTGCCTTTTATGTATATGTCCAAGGGCCCAGTAGTCGAATCCCCGGTCAAGCAGATCCTTCCGTGTACACGGCGAATAAGTCTCATGCTGCAAATCCCCGTCCACATTGCCGTGCAGCATGCCGATATGAAACAGGTTGCTGCCTGGCATACGGCTGTATTGCAGCGCGGTATTCTCCGTCACTTTGGCTGTGGGATAGGAAATGCCGGCAATGACCGCCACCTCCTTGCCGTCTTTGCGGCGGCGGGCGACCGCCTGTTCTGGCCGCAGTCCGCCGAAGACCGTCACCAGGGGCGGCGGTTCCGTACTTAGCCGTGGTCCGTCCAGCGGGTCATGATTGCCGTGAATGATATATACGGCAATGCCGCGGCCTGACAGCTCCTGCAGCGCCTCCTGGAAGCGGAGCTGTCCCTGCAGTGAAGCGTCCGAGACGTCATAGACATCTCCACTGATGACGACGAAATCCACTTCCTGCTCTACCGCTACACGAACGAGCCGCCCGAGGGCGGCAAAGGTAGACTCCCTCAGGCAGGAGCGTATTGGCTGCGGAAGAGCGGACAACCCGGCGAACCGGCTGTCCAGGTGCAAATCCGCAGCATGCAAGAACCGAAAGGCTTCCATCCGCTCACCCTTTCGTCCCTGGCTGATACTGCAAATAGGTCTTCTTCAGCTCATTGGCTACGCGGGTCAGAGAATACTGGCTTTTCGCCTTGTCCCAGGCAGAGCGGGACAGCTCATAGCGGTAGCCCGGATCGCTGATGACCTTCTCCAGCGCATCGGCCAACGCCAGCTCGTCATCGGGATTGACCAGGAGCCCGTTGACGCCGTCCTCGATCTGTTCGGGAATCCCGCCGACATTGGTGCCGACCAGAGCCAGACAGCTTAGCGCAGCTTCGGCGAACACGGAGCCGAAGGCTTCCGCCCGCGACGGCAGGACGAAGATGTCGAAGAAAGGCATGAATTCTTCCGGATGCAGCGTATACCCGTAAAAAATCGTCTCATTATAGATGCCAAGCCCCTGCGCCAGGGACTCCAGCGCCCCCCGGGACGGTCCGTCTCCAATAATATGCAGTACATATTCGTGGCCACGGCTCTTCAGCTCCGCACAGGCTTTAAGCAGCGTATCCAGCCCCTTGGCCGGAACCAGCCGGGTTACGGTGACCAGCTGCGGGATGCTGTTGTCGTGCGGGACAGGCTTAAATCTTTTTTCATCAAAACCGTTCGGAATGACCCCGATCTCTCCGGGTTGGTCAATATATTGTCCCATATATCCGGCAAACGCCTGCGACACCGTCATCAGCCGGTCACTGACCAGCTCAAGCTCGCGGTAAATCGAGACCAGGAAGCGGTGCTCCAGGCCTCCCTCCTCGATCATGCCATTGAGGATCAGCTCGCGTTCGTAGCTGGAGTGCAGCGTCTGGATCAGCGGAATGTCCGGATAAATTCTCTTCATGGCAAGTCCGGCTATCGGATGATGAGCATGGATCAGATCATAATTTTTGCTCATCCGCAGCTTCGTCCACCAGATATAATCCCTGTAGGTCTGGATATATTTTTGCACAACCGGGCTTTCACCGTACTGTGTCCAGTCAAAGGTTTGGAACACGATCTCTTCCCGTCCCTTGCCGCGGATCCGCTTAGGCAGCCAGAACAAATCCATCTCCCAGCGGCTGGAACGGAAGCGTTCCTGCAGATACGGAATCATGGAGGATACCCCGCCGGGTTGCTCCGGAGGAAAGAATAGCGCTTGCAGCAAATTCATAAGGTACGTCCCCTTTACAATTGCCCTGATTACGGTGAGACCCGGCAATTATGATATAGTTGTAAATATGTACATGAACAGGTACGCTGAGGTCCCATACTTTGATTTTATCGGTAACCACCTGAAACAGCAACCATATAAGAACGGTTGTGCCCTTGAAAAAGACAGGCAGCGGCACCCGCGTATCATGCGAACAACACCGGAGGAGAATGAGTAATGACAGAACAACGGCTGCCCGCCGCTTATATTGAAGCCATTAGAGAGCTGCTCGGTCCGGAGGCCGAGGCTTTTCTGGAGAGCTATGATTCCCCGCGCACACAAGGATTGCGTTATAACCTGTTAAAAAGCGTTCCCGGCCGCCAGGCCATGGAACAGGCCATCCCGCAATTTGCGCTGAAGCCGATACCCTGGTGCCCCTCGGGCTATTATTATGAGGAGCCGGCCCGGCCCGGCCGCCATCCCTACCATGCCGCCGGACTATATTATATTCAGGAGCCTTCGGCAATGTCCGCAGCCGAACTGCTGGCGCCGCAGCCCGGTGAGACGGTGCTGGACCTTGCTGCCGCCCCCGGGGGCAAAACGACCCATATCGCTTCATTGATGCAGGGGCAAGGACTCCTCGTCTCAAATGAAATCCATCCCGAGCGGGCCAAGATCCTCGCAGAGAATGTGGAGCGACTCGGCATTGCCCATGCGCTGGTCGTCAGCGCTGCGCCGGGCGAATTGTCCCGCCGTTTCCCTGAGGTCTTCGACCGGATCATGCTCGACGCTCCCTGCTCCGGCGAAGGCATGTTCCGCAAGGACCCGGCGGCGATGGAGGAATGGTCACCTGCGCATGTGGAGATGTGTGCGGCCAGACAATGGGACATACTGCAGGATGCTTACCTGATGCTGAAGCCCGGCGGCCGGATGGTCTATTCGACCTGCACCTTTAACCGGCAGGAGAACGAGGAGACGATATTCCGTTTCCTGGACGCCTATCCCGATATGGAATTGGTGGAGCAAAAACGCCTGTGGCCGCACCTGGCCAAGGGAGAGGGTCATTTTGTGGCACTGCTGCACAAGGCAGCGCAGGAGGAGCCGGCCCGAAGCCGCGTTAACCGCAGCGGGAAAGGGAAGAACGGGCCGGGGATTACCGCCGCTGCACGCGACGCCCTTAAGCAGTTCAGTGCTTGGGCTGCAGCTGAGCTGCCCGGCTATCAGGCCGGGGGCGTGCCCGTATTGTTCGGCGAATCGCTGTATCTGCTGCCGGAAGCGTTCCGGGACAGGCTGCAGCTTGGCCTGCTCGACGGCCTGAAGGTGCCCCGCGCCGGCCTGCATGTAGCCCATCTGAAGAAGAACCGCATTGAGCCGGCCCATGCCCTGGCCATGGCCCTTCAGCCGGGTCAGGCGGCGCGTTCCTTCGACCTTGCGGCAGACAGCCCGGAACTTGCAGCCTGGCTCCGCGGCGAGAGCCTGCCCGTCCCCGCCGAGCTTCACGGATGGACCATAGTGAGCGTAGACGGCCTGCCGCTTGGCTGGGGCAAAGCCAGCTCCGGCCAACTGAAGAACCATCTGCCCAAGGGCCTGCGTATCCAAAAAGGCTATGTGAGCGAAATGTAGCCGCCAGCCAGCGTCAGCTGTCCAGTACCTGTTGGTCAACATCATTTGTTAATCACCCGTTGCCAATTCAGTTTTTGCTCCAGTTACAGCTGCTTACACTTTCAGCTACTTTTACATGGGGAAGTTACAACTTCCGCACAGTCCCAAAATATAAGCAAAAGGCATAAAGCTGGCTCCCGGAGAGCTGCCTTATGCCTTTTGCTTTATTGCCTATGCGATTACAATTACCTATACCATTACAAACAATATTTGATCAAAGCGTCACGCACCCCGTGCTCATTGTTCGTTCCAGTCACCGCATTTGCCGCCGCCTTCACTTCAAGCGGTGAGTTATCCATCGCGATGCCTAGTCCGGCATAGGTAAGCATGGAAATATCATTGTAATAATTGCCGACAGCCAGTACTTCCTCACGTTCGATTCCGAGCTTGGCGGCCAGATTCTTCAGAGCATTGCCTTTGGAAGCCTCCGGATGCATGAAATCAATGAAAAATTCACCGCTGCGGAGAATATTATACTGCTGGGTCCAAGTTCCCCATTCCCGCGCAGCCTCATCCAGTATGTCCGATTTCGTGAAGACCGTAAACTTCACCACCGGTTCGCGGAAATCCTCCCAGGCCGGGAGCGAGGCAGGCATGATCCGGAAATGCTCATACATATAGAGCGCTTCCTTCGTCAGGTTCTCCACATTGTCCACATACATGTCAAACGCTGTATTGATATCAAAGTGTATCCCGCGCTCGCGGCAATAATCGATATACGGGTTAAGTCCGCGTGCATCCATCCCGTATTGATGCAGCACCTCGCGGTCTTCTACACGCACTGTCGCTGCACCGTTATGGCCCAGAACATAACCGCCGAGACCCAGCTCTTCCATAAAAGGCAGCGAATTTTGCGGGCTGCGCCCGGTACACAGAACGATCCGCCCGCCTTGCCGGGTTACCTCTGCGATCGCTTCCTTATTCTCGGCACTTAGCCGGTGGTCATCATCCAGCAGCGTTCCGTCCACATCCAGCGCAATCAGCTTGTATTTCATGCTCCACCATCCTTATCTCTGTCTTACTCTTCTCTCTATCGCACAACACGCTACGTACTCCTGCCCATCATACACCAGACTTATCAACCGGCATCGTTATTCAGATCATCCGGATATAAAATGACGCCTGCTTCTGCACAGCTTCAACCTCGTGGTTCGCCGCTTCAAGCTTCCCCGCTCTGCGGAGTGAGCAGCTTCAGCTCTTCCTCCGTCAGCTCACGGCAAGCGCCTAGCGGCAAGCTTTCATCCAGCTGCAGGGTGCCCATGGACACACGTTTGAGAAAAACAACCTTTTTGCCGACCGCCTGGAACATCCGCTTCACCTGATGAAATTTCCCCTCGGTTATGGTCAGGGAAATATAGGAAATCGTCTTGCTTCCGCGTTCTCGGCTGAGAATGGTCAGCTCTGCGGGCTGTGTAACGTAGCCGTCATCCAGCTCCACGCCGGCGGCGAATGCGGCCACATCATCCGCGTCCACCTCGCCCTCCACCGTTGCCTCATACGTCTTCGGTACATGCTTGCGCGGCGACAGCAGCTCATGGGCCAACTGTCCGTCATTCGTAAGCAGCAGCAGGCCCACCGTGTCTTTATCCAGTCTGCCTACCGGAAAAGGCTCAAAATGCGCCTGCTCCGGCCGGAGCAGATCCAGCACCGTCCGGTCCCGTTTATCTTCGGTGGCGGACAGCACGCCCGCCGGCTTGTTCATCATCAGATAGATATATTCACGGTACACCACCGGCTCACCGTTGACCTCCAGCTGATCACGGTAGGGGTCCACATGGGCGCCGCTGTCTTTGACCACTTTCCCGTTGACACTGACCAGCCCCTGCTTGGCCAGCTTGCGGATATCGCTGCGCGAGCCGATGCCTATATGGGACAGAACCTTATCGATCCGCAGTTTTTTGCCGCTATTCTCTGTCGATGCCATTGCCTTAACTCCACCTCCATCCAGCCGGATATTCATTCTTCAGTATTCCGTCCTGCCATTTGCCCCAGCCGGCGCTGAAGCCGTCGATGCAGACCAGCACATAGCCTTTGGGTCCGTTCCCTTCCTGCAGCATCAGCCGCTCCGCCGGGATGGACAAGGTCTCCCCTTTCAGATAGGAGACCGCTTCACCGCCTGCAGAGGACAGGGACAGGCTGCGGCGGCTCTCATCCTGCCGCAGTGCCGTGGCCAGCGGATGGCCGGGAATGAACCGGCCGTTCCGCAGCTGGCCCATGTACCAGCCCGGGCGGACGGCTTTCAGTCCGGCCAGCGCTTCCTGGGGCAGCGGCGAGAGGTACAGATGCTCGCCGAACAGCACAGGATAGCCTGACGGCATCCAGCCCAGCTGCTCCCGGGCAAAATCGCTCCAAGCGGAGAGCAGCTCACCCGCATCCGCGGCTTGCCGGCGGCCACCTGAACCGGTGGCCTGGCTGCCGGCGCGGCCGCCCTTGCCTTTATGCCCGGCTTCCGCTCCGGCCCAAGGCGCTTTGCCGCCCCGGCTGGCGGCAGAGCGGTCAAATCCCCGCTTGCCGCTGTCATCCCGGCCCGGCAGTCTCTTGCCGTCACGTTCGGCCTCTGCCCGGATTACGCCGCCCCGGCTGCTTCCAGTCGCTCCGCCCGGCGTCCGCTCTGTAATACGCAGCGGCTTGTCCGCCGCAGCTTGGGCTGCTTCTGAGTCCCGCACCTCGTCCTCATCCGCTTTATTCAATCCGCCATGGCGCAGCACAGCCATGAAATGGCCCTCGCCCTTGACCTTGTGCGGCCAGAGACGAGCCGCTTCGGGCAGATTGCCCAGCCCGGGGGCGAAGGCGCCGGTTCCTCCCACCGGGACCGGCTTGAACTCCGGATGTCCGGCCAGGAACTCGCCGATCATCCCTTCGTTCTCCTCGACCGCAAAGGTGCAGGTCGAATAGACCATCGTTCCGCCCGGCTTCAGCGCCTTGGCTGCGCTCGCGAGAATCTCGCGCTGCATTGCGGCATATTTCAGCGGCGTTTCCGGCCCCCACTGCTTGACCATATCCTCGTCCTTGCGGAACATCCCTTCGCCGGAGCACGGCGCGTCGATCAGGATGCGGTCGAAGAAGCCGGGAAAGGCTTCGGCAATCCGCTCCGGACTTTCATTCAGCACAATCCCACTCCGCACACCGTACAGCTCCAGGTTCTTGGCGAGCGCCTTGGTGCGCTCCGGATGCAGGTCATTGCTGACCAGCATGCCTTGGCCCTGCAGCTTGCCGGCGATCTGCGTCGATTTGCCGCCCGGCGCGGCGCATAAATCCAGCACGCGGTCGCCCGGCTGGACACCCAGCAATTCCACCGGAGCCATGGCACTCGGCTCCTGGATATAATACAGCCCGGCGTGATAGTAAGGATGCTTGCCGGGCCGGTCCCCTTCTGCGGTATAGAAGCCGCCGGGACACCACGGGATCGGCTCCCGCGCGAACGGAGCGACCTCCCGGAAACGCTCCGGCGATATTTTCAAGGGATTGACCCGGACCCCGCTGTATGGCGTAGCCTGATATGTCTCAGCGAACGCCTCATATTCCGATCCTAACATTTCCTGCATTTTCATCTTAAAAGCACTGGGCAATTGCACCGCCATGCTGCCGTCCTCCTGCTTGTCCCCGTGTTGGGGCCATGAATAATTTCAGGAACACCCGGCATGGGTGTCCCTGAATAAGTGAACCTATTGATGCCGCTTAGGCTGCGGCGGCCGTGGGCCGCGCTGCTGATGCTCATTCCGCTCAATATGCCGTGCGGCCGCTTCCACCTTCCGGGCCAGCTCGGGATCGACAATATCAATGGTCAGATCATAATAAGCGAACGGCTCTTCCGCATAACGTTCCAGCCGCCGGGCATAATCTCCGGTCTCCTGCACCAGCCTGCCGAGATCAATGCCGAGCGTACGGTCCGGATACCCCCGGAGGACCCGGTGGGCACCGCCAAGCATCAGGGTTCCGCCGCGGACATTGCCGTTGCGGAAGTGATAGAGCCCCACCGCCACTTGAAGAAGTGCTTTATATAACGGGTCGCGCTCTTTGGCCAGCCATAATTCCTCAAGCACCTCGTGGCATTCGAAATAATCGCGGTCCCGGTTGAAATACACCAGGTAAGCCAGATAGAGCGGTTCATAGCCCATCCGGGATATTGTCCTTCTTGGCCTTAGAGATCATTCCCCGCACATGGTCCAGCAGCTCTTTCATCGCTTCCATATCGTGGGCCTGCCAGATTTCGTTGAATTTCTGCTGGCTTTCAATCGCCTCGTTGACCAGGTGGTAGAAATACAGCTGATGAATGGCATGCAGCACCTGGGTAGTCGTATTCGAATTATCTTCGAACGTCTTCTGTGCGTCGAGAATCTCGTCGCGGATGCTCGACATCTCGCTGTCGAGGATCGCGGCGGCTTCGGCTGCCGTCTTGAGCCGCTGCCGCATTTCGTCGGGCAGGCTCTCACGGTATTTATAATTCAGCGAATGCTCGATCGTCGCCCAGAAATTCATCGCCAGCGTGCGGATTTGAATTTCGGCCAGCACGATCTTTTGACCAAGGGCAGTCTGCACCGGATACTTAATGATCATATGGAAGCTGCGGTAGCCGCTTTCCTTATAATTGGTGATATAATCCTTCTCGTACAGCACCTCAAGATCCTTGCGGGCACGGATGTATTCCGCCACTCTGCGGATGTCCTCCACGAACTGGCACATAATGCGGATGCCGGCGATATCCTCAATGCCTGTTTCCAGGTCCTCCATCTTGACGTTCAGGCGTGTGGCTTTTTCCAAGATGCTGGACAGCCGCTTCACGCGGCCGGTCACGAACTCGATTGGCGTATACTCTTCTCTCTTCTTCAGCTCACCGCGCATCGTTTTAAATTTAACCTTCAGTTCTTCCACTGTCTGTTCATAAGGAAGCAAAAAAGTTCCCCAGTCTCTGCCGTCCATCGCCTTTGTCCTCCTGTCCATTCATCCTTCAGTGATGATCTGCGCCCACCGCTTCCAGGATATTCCGGTAACCGTCGCGCCGCAGCAGATTTCGCAGTCCGGCATGCAGCCGGCGGTTAATTTCCGGCCCTTCATAGATGAGAGCTGTATAAATCTCGACCAGGCTGGCGCCCGCCCGTATCTTGTCGTAAGCGTCCTGGCTTGTAAAAATCCCGCCCGAGCCGATAATCGGCAGCTTGCCCCCGGTCTGGCTGTAAATCCGGCGGATGACCTCCGTAGACCGGTCACGCAGCGGTTTGCCGCTGAGCCCGCCGGCCTCGCCCGCCTTCTCACTGGTCAGCCCTTCCCGGCTGAGTGTGGTATTGGTAGCAATCACACCGTCCACACCCGCTTCCGTCAGTGTATGTACCATGTATTCAAGCTCGGCGTCGCTCACATCGGGAGCGATCTTCACGAGCAGGCTTTTGGCGGCTCCGCTGCTCTTGCGCTGGATATCCATTTCGGCCTTGACCTCCGCCAGCAGCCGGGTCAGTTCGCTGCCATGCTGCAGGCTCCGCAGGTCCGGCGTATTCGGCGAGCTGATATTCACCACAAAAAAATCGCCGTACGGATACAGCGTCCGGATACATTTGCGGTAATCCTCATGGGCAAGCTCGTTCGGCGTCACTTTATTCTTGCCGATATTGACCGCCACCGGAATCCGCCGCCTCTTCAGAGCCGCAAGGCGTCCAGCCATCGCTTCGGCGCCCTCATTATTGAAGCCCATCCGGTTAATCAGCGCTTCGTCCGGCACCAGGCGGAACAGCCGCGGGCTATCGTTGCCGGGCTGTCCCTCAGGCGTCACTGTGCCCACTTCCATGAACCCGAAGCCGATGGAGGAGAAGCCTCCCACCGCTTCGCCGTTCTTATCCAGGCCGGCGGCCAGCCCCACCGGGCTGGGAAAGTGAAGACCGAACAGGTCGACCGCCAGATCGGGTGTCTCCGGAACGCCGTACATAAGCCGCATACCCGCGCTGCCGCCGGGCACGAAAGCCGCCTTGCTCAGTCCGCCGATTACGAAGTGATGCGCCTTCTCCGGGTCCATTTTAAAAAAAATCGGTTTGCCAAGATGTCGATACAGCACCGCTCTCGCTCCTTCAAGGGATAACCCGTGTTGACCACCATTTCCCCGTGTCTGTGTAGTTTCAACTTAATTTTATCCGTTTCCGGAGGAAAAGAAAAGTTTTTTACCCGGCCAAGCACAGGTCATGGAGGGGGCGGTATAGTAATTTTGCGGCAAACCCATTACAATGTAAGGGTAATCACCGATAAAGAAAGAAGGATGACAATTATGTCCCAAAAACGCAAACCGCCTACCATCCAGCAGAAAAAAGAAGAAGTCAACCGCAAAGCTATCCTGTGGATCAGTGGAAGCCTGGTCTTGCTCATCGCCCTTTTTGTGGTCCTTTTTATTGTTACAACCTAATTGAGCCAGTGATAGACCTTGTGGGGGTTAGTCTGACCGGGCGCAGTCTGCGCAGTAAACCGCTTCTCCGGCAGCAGCAGCTCATCGGGCAAGCCCCCTTTCGCAATGACTACCTTCGTCCCCTTGGGGGCCATGGCGAACAGCTCTTCCACGTCCGCGCGACTCATCCGTATGCAGCCCAGCGATTCATCCTTGCCGATGCTGTCTTCCTCATTCGTGCCATGAATGGCATAGTCCGTGTCCGAGAGCTGCATGCCGCGGCTGCCGAATTCGCCGTTGTCATGTCCGTTCGGGTTCACGACCTTGTCGGTGATGACAAATGACCCCTCCGGCGTGCGTTCTCCTCCCAAGCCTACTTCATAATTACGCAGAATAATTGAGCCGCTGGTTAAAGCCAGACGGTGATTTTGTTTGTCTACAATAATAGTAAGCGGAGCATTGAAAAAAGGAACCTGCGCCCCGCCGCTCTGTCCCTTCCCTTCTGCAGGCGGAGCAGCCGAAGCCTGCGGCGCAGGTGCTGCAGCAGGGTCTGCTGCGGCTGCCATGCCGCTGACCGCAGCCGCTCTGCGCAGCGGCGCGAACGCTTCCTCCATCAGCGGTGTCGTTCCGCCGAGCATATTGCCGGGGAACGGCGCCGTCAATTGCTTCAGCGAATCCGGCAGCGTTCCCTTGCTGCTCTTGTAAGTACGCATGGCGCTCCACAGCACCGCCAGCTGCTCTTCCCGCTCCTGCCATTGCCCGGCCTGCCGCTGCAGGTCTTCTGCACCCGGCACCTCACAATTGCAGGCCGCCTTGTCGTAGGACTGGACCACGGTTCTGCCGCTGCCATCGTTCACCACAGCGGCGGCAAGCGGCAGCTGCTCCTTCCACAGCAGCCACTTGCCGGCCCGCTGCATGCCCAGCATCACCGTGGCGGAAGCCGTGCCCGGCTTCATCAGGGCGGCCATAGCTTGGCCCGAAGCGTCTGCGGCAAGCGCCGTGAACTTCAGCCCCGGCGCAGCCTCCTCCGCCAGCTCTTCGCCTGCAGGAGCCGGATCCGGCCCCGCCAGCTTCTTAAGCAGATTGTCTGCATTGAAGGACAATAGCTCTTCGGGCAGGGATGGCACAGCCGGCACGCCCGGCGCATCAGCAAGCGGCAGAAACATGAGCAGCAGCAGCATAACCGCTACCCACAGCCGCCGCTTCCGCAGCTTGCCCGCATGCCGCTCCCGTGCGCTATCAAGCAGCCCCGCTTCATATTCGCGGAGCATTTCGGCCGGAACCTTGCTGCGTTCGAAGGCTTCATACACCTCTCCCGCCTGGTTATAGCAATAGTTGGCTTTGCCCTGCTGACCGTTCTTATCATATTCCTTGCCCAGCAAGTACCATGCCATTTTGTTGTCCGGATGCATTTGCACATAAGCCTTGAGATGCTGCGTATTGTTCATGAGTCTCCTCCGGGGGCCACAATTCTTTTTCTTTCTATATCGGATAGAGGCGCAAAAAAAGACATCCCTCTGCCGAAATTACTTCCGGCGTAGGAAATGTCTTTATACATATAGGGAGTCTTCCCCCTATCATCTGCACAGAACTGAAGCTTCCGGCAATTAGCCTTCTTTATTAAAAGGCGCATCCGCAATTTTGATCGAATCGGTCGGACATCCGTCGCAGGCATCCTGCAAATCGTCGAATAAATCATCCGGAATCACGGTTACACCGCGGTTGCCGTCGTTCTCGTAAATTACTTCCGCCAAGCCTTCATCATCGTAATCATAAATATCAGGGGCCGTAGCGCCACATGCACCGCAAGCAATGCAGGTATCTTTCTCGACCCAGGTGTACTTAGCCATTTTATCTCTGCCTCCCGTTAAACAATACAGTCCCCCTAAACGGACTGTTGATTGTATCATATTAATATAAATAGAATGTAATTTCAACAGGTTAACCATTTCGCCTCATATATTAAAAAGCACCCAATCGCCTGTGGAGACATATGGCTTCACTCCCGATCCGTCTCCAGCTTATGCAGATTGTCCTTCTGCAGCGAGGTGCCGCGCTCCTTATGGTTGCGCAGGCGGGCCGAATGGCTGTCGGACAGCATACCAGCGGTAAGCACCGCATTCTCGCCGAATTTGTTGCGCAGCATGTCCATCGCCTTGGTCAGCGACTCCTTTTTGGGCTGGCTTTCATATTCGAAGAGATCCAGCTGGATGGCCGATTCGTCCTTGGGTGTCAATCCATGCAGCGTTACGCCAAGCAGACGCACCGGCTTCTCCTGATTCCAGTGCCGGCTGAACTGCTCACAGGCGGTCTTGTAAATATCATCCGCGCTTTCTGTCGGCGTATCCAGCTGCCGCGAGCGGGTGATCGTCTTCATATCCGGTGTTCGGATGGTCAGCTGCACACCGGAAGCAACGAGGCCCTGCTTGCGCAGCCGGCGCGCGACCTGGTCACTGAGATTCAGCAGAATGGGACGCGCTTCAGCCAGGCCCACGACATCACGGGGCAGTGTGGTCGTATGCCCGATCGACTTGCTCTGCTCCCGCTCCGGATTTACTTCGCCATGGTCGATGCCGTTCCCGGCGCGCTTCAGCCAGTAGCCCATGACCCCGAAATGCTCCACCAGCATCTGTTCATCCGCAGCAGCCAGCTGACCAATGCTGTAGATGCCCAGCTTTCGCAGCTTCTCTGCCGTCTTGCCGCCGATGCCGAACATCTCGTTGCACGGCTTGCTCCAGAGCACCTCCGGTACATCACGCAGCCGCAGCACAGAGATGCCGTTCGGCTTCTTGAGATCGGACGCCATCTTCGCCAGCAGCTTGTTGGGCGCAATTCCGATGGAGCAGGGCAGGCCGAGCTCCTCGCGGATACGCCGCTGAATGGCCTCTGCGATCTCCAGGGGTGTACCGAACTGCCGTGATCCTGTAATGTCGAGATAACATTCATCTATGGATACCGCTTCAAGCAGCGGCGTATAACTGTACGCAATCTCCATGAAAGCCCTGGAGTATTTCCGGTACAGGTGAAAATTGGGCTGGATCACAATAAGCGAAGGACAGATCCGCAGTGCCTTCTGTACCTGCATGCCCGTGGAAATCCCCACCCTACGCGCCGCATAGGAACAGGTCACAATGATTCCGCGCCGCTGCTCCACGCTTCCGGCCACCGCCGTGGGCTTGCCCCTGTAGCGCTCCGGGTCCTCCGCCTCATGCACGGAACAATAGAAAGCATTCATATCCACATGCAAAATAACCCTGCCGCTCGTCGGATAATACTGATCCACGCTGTGCACAAGATCTACCTTCTTCTCTGTCAGGGTTTGATCGGTAAAATCAGCATACCTCTCCCCGCCGGCAAGGTCAATATTAGCGGGACGCATCAGAAAAGTTCTTTGTTACATTCCCGCGTAAAAATGCTATAATATAAAAATTCAATTTGGTCACCACACGAATAGGAGGACACTCATGAATAAGTCCATCTCCATCTTCGACACCACTCTACGCGACGGCACCCAAGGTGAGGGGATCAGTCTGTCGGCGGATGACAAGCTGAAGATAGCCAAGAAATTAGATGATCTGGGTGTTCACTATATTGAAGGCGGTATCCCGGGCAGCAACAGCAAAGACATCGAATTTTTCAAAAGAGTCAAAGAGCTGCATCTGAATGCCAAAATCACCGCATTCGGAAGCACCCGGCGCAAGAATTCCTCCGCCGAGCATGACGAGAACCTCCGCCGCATGATTGATGCTGGTGTGCCTGCCGCTACGCTGGTCGGCAAATCATGGGACTTTCATGTGCATACCGCACTGCAGACCACACTGGAGGAGAACCTGGCGATGATCGGCGACTCCATCGCCTATTTGAAGCAGCAGGGTCTGGAAGTCATCTTCGATGCCGAGCATTTCTTTGACGGTTATAAGCATAATCCGGAATACGCTGCGGCCGTGCTGGCCAGAGCCGGCGAAGCCGGTGCCGACTGGCTGGTCATGTGCGATACGAACGGCGGTACGCTTCCGCATGAGGTGCAGGAGATCGTCACCGCGATTTCCGCCCAGCTCCCAACAGCCGCACTGGGTATCCATACCCATAATGACTGCGAGCTGGCAGTGGCCAATGCACTCAGCGCCATCGGAGCCGGTGTCCGCCAGGTACAGGGGACCATCAATGGCTACGGCGAGCGCTGCGGCAATGCCAACCTGTGCTCGATCATTCCCACCCTGCAGCTCAAGATGGGATATCACTGCATTCCGGGGGATTCACTGCCGCAATTGACCAACACGGCCCGTTTCGTCAGCGAAGTGGCTAATGTCAATATGCCGGTGAACCAGCCTTATGTCGGCAGTGCCGCCTTCGCCCACAAAGGCGGAATCCATGTCTCCGCCATTCTCCGTGACTCCCGGACCTATGAGCATATTGCACCCGAACTGGTCGGGAACAAGCAGCGGGTACTGGTCTCCGAGCTGGCCGGCCAGAGCAATGTGCTGTCCAAGGCCCAGGATATGGGCTTAAGCCTTGACCCAAGCAGTGAACAAGCACGCAAGGTTATTGACCGCATCAAGGATCTGGAGCATCAGGGTTACCAATTCGAAGGCGCGGATGCTTCACTGGAGCTGCTGCTGCGCGAAGCCACCGGAGAGATGAACGAGCTATTCACCTTCGAATCGTTTAAAATGCTGGTCGAAAAGACCGCAGGACACCCGGTTATGTCCGAAGCCTTCGTGAAACTGAAGGTCAGCGGCGAGAGTCTTTACACCGCCGCCGAGGGCAACGGTCCGGTCAACGCGCTGGACAATGCGCTGCGCAAAGCGCTTGTACCTTACTTCCCGCGGCTGAACGAGATGCATCTTTCCGATTACAAGGTACGCGTCCTGGATGAGAAAGATCAGACGGCGGCCAAGGTCCGGGTATTGATTGAATCCAAAGACCTGCATAACACCTGGAGTACGGTAGGCGTCTCCAGCAACGTCATTGAAGCCAGCTGGGAAGCGCTGGTCGACAGTATGCGGTATGCGCTGCTGGGGCAAATCTCCCGGGAAGCATCGGGCCACATCAGCAATGAACCGCGCGGTCTGGTCAATCATTAAGCGTATTGTACAAACAACAGATTCAACCATAAGCCCCCCTGCTGCGGGAACAACCCGTATGCAGGGGGGCTTTATATCAACAAGCATGGCAGGTTCGATATGTCCAATGCCTGACAATGAGTTATCGCGAGGTTAAAGCGGCAATCTTACGCTCCAGTTCTTCTGGAGGAAGTACTCCGAGAATAACCTCCGAGATCACCCCGTCTTTGGCAACCAGCACATTCGTCGGAAACACCTGCCCGTTATACCTGGCAAATACCTGCCCCTTCAAATCATACAGCACTGGAAAGCTCAGCATGTATTTCCGGACAAACCGCTCGGCGTTCTGCTTGACATCCTGGCTGGTGACATTGACACCGTAGACATCGAGAACGTCTTTATACTTCACAGCCAGCCTGTTTAAATCCGGCGCCTCCAGCTGGCAAGGACCGCACCATGATGCCCAAAAGTTCAGCAGCAGCGCTTTCTCCCGTGGTCCTCCAACCTGCCGGCTGGTCCCGCCGGCGTCCTGCAGTGTGAAGGCCGGGGCCAGCCTTCCCGGCCCTGCTCCTGCCGCTGCCGAAGCATGGCTTACCGGTGCAGGCGCAGCTTGCGCCGGCTCCAGCGGGGCCAGTACAGCCAGCGTGATCAGCAGGACACTTATGATTCGATTGCATCTGTTAACAGCAGTCATAGGAGCCATGTTCCTTTACTTGTGGAGTGGTTTACTTGTATTCTGTCTCCTATCTGCTTATTTCAAACCGCAGCACAAAAAAAAGAGGATTCCGTCCGAAGACGAAATCCCATGAAGAGAGAGGGGTACAAATGACAGCAGACCAGGGAAAACCTCAAGCCATCTGGCTGAAATCCTCCGTGCAGCAGATGCTGGGGAAGCATCTGCTAACCTGTCATCCGCAGGAAGCCTGCGGAATCCTGCTGGGTGCTGCCGCAGCGGGCGGCATGCTTATCGACCACTATGTGCCCATGAGCAACGTAGCGCCTGACCCGCTGCACGCATTCACGCCTGAACCCCGGGAATGGGTGCATGCCCTGTATAGTCAGCCCCGGTTGATCGGTCTGTTCCACTCGCATCCGCACACTGAGCCTTGGCCGTCCAAAGCGGATCTCGCAGGTTTACCGGCTCTCGGCCCGGAATTCCGCGCCTACCTGATCGGCTCTCCTGCAGCCGCCGGTACCGGCGGCCTTAGCCTGAATGCCTTTCTGATCGAAAGCAGCAGCGAGCCGGGCAACAGATCTACCCGCATATTAACGCAAGCCCCGCTCTACGTTCTGCTTAAATAAGCGTATAAGTCGCCCAGCGTATCCACCTTTTTCTTGTCGGCAATCTCCCGCAGATAAGAGACCCACAAATGAGCCGTCATCCTGGAATCCTCCAGCGCATGATGCCGCCCTTTGATCGGGATGCCATGAACAGCCAGCAGCTCGTCTAATGTATAATTCCCGCGGCTGGGCTCCAGCCAGCGGGCCAGCATCATCGTATCCAGCACCCGGTGGGTCAGCTGCACCTTGGAGGTCTTCCACAGCGCCGCGTTCAGAAAAGCCTTGTCATGTGAGCTTCCGTGGGCGACAAGCACGCGCTGCCCCACAAAGGTCATGAAATTGTGCAATCCGTCAATCAAGGGCGGCGCCTTGGCGGTCATCTCCTGAGAGATTCCCGTCAGCCTCGTGATGGTCTCCGGAATAGCCGTCTGGCAATTTACCAGTGTATAGAAGCATTCCTCCTCCCGGATCTCATGGCCGACTACACGGACCGCACCAATGGACATAATTTCATCGCCATGCTGATGAGAGAACCCGGTCGTCTCCAGATCAAAGATAACCGTCTCCAGCTCTGTAAGCGGAGTATGCAGTACTTCGGGACGCCGTTTCTCGCGCATCAGCGAACGGATAAAAGCCATCTGCTGCGCTGTCTGTTGTGCCGTCTCCCCGCCCCGGATCGAGGCAAGTGCCGAGGGCATTCCGCCCTGCCGCAAGCTGTTCCAGAATCCCCCGCCTTTATTGGGCTCCTTCATGACTGTCTCCTTTCCGCTGAACGGAGCTGACGCTGCAGAGCCCTGTGCAGGCGTCTGACAAGCAGTAAACTTTCCCGCAGCTCCGCGAAGAGCTGCTTATTCTTGAGTTCCTTCTCCCCCATGTAATCGCTGCTGGAGAGGAGACCGTCCTTGTCCTCATAAGGAGTATTGACCCGCATCCGTAAAGCGGTTAGAAATGCCTGCCGCACAGCATCCAGATGCTCATAGCGTCCAAGCTTCTGCAACTGATCCAGCCTTTTCAGGGTCGAGCTGGCCCTAACCCCATGTGCCAGCGATAAATGCCTTACAAAGTTCACCAGAGGGATATAAACGCCGTATTTCACATCAAAGCCGCCGGCATAATCCCCGAATCGCTCAGTCAGCACCTGCCCGAGCAAATTAAGCGTCGCTTTATGGCGCACAGTGTTGCGCAATACGGCTGCAGCCAGTTTCTCATTGCCCGCATAACCGGCATGAAAGCTCTCCTGCCACCTTGCAGACAAATCGGCGCTGCCGGCCACATGGCGCATATCGGAGGCAATAATCAGATAACGGACGGGCTCCCATTCCAGTTGTCCCCTCCAGCCCGCGAGCTGCTCCTGCCACTCGGACAGAGTCTTGTTCCACAGGGGTTCGGATGACATCACTTTGCCTTCGCACTTCTCATATCCGGCAACCTCCAGAATGTCTGAAAGTATGCCGCCGAAGGTACGGAAATAACTTCGCTTGCTGCCGTCCGGCTCGCCTTCCACAATCAGACCGTTATCCTGGTCACTCCACAACGTAGCCTCTTCGCGGCCTGCGCTGCCGAACACAATAAAGGAATAGGCGCAGGGAGGCGGGCCGTAGCCCGCCTCCTTCATCTGCGCCTCACTGAGAGTGACCGCCTGCCGGGCGACAAGATCATGCATCTTGTTTACCCGCAGTGTCCATTCCTCGATTGGGATCACATTAAGCTGTTGCAGGAGCCCGGATTGACAGGCAATCCGCCTTTCCTTCAGCTCCTGCGGCGAACCGGCCGTCAGGATGGACGTATACACCTGCTCTAATTCTCTGTCTGTCGACTCCATCGGTGCCACACGGTCCGCCTCCCTGCCAGTAGGTTATTTATTGAGGGATTTGCCTTCCGATTCGGAGATCAGCTTCATTTGCTCAGGATAGCCGTAAGTACCATGTTCGCTGATATCCAGACCCATCAATTCCTCTTCTTCTGTTACACGCAGGCCGTTAACCAGCTTGATCACGTACAGAATGACGAAGGACAATACCGCTACGAAGATGAATGTGCCAACTACGCCGAGAACCTGCACGCCCAACTGATGGAAGCCGCCGCCGTAGAACAAACCGGCTTTGCCGACAAGCGCACCTTCTTCAATCAGTTCCGGCGTAGCGAACAAACCGGTGGATACCGCACCCCACATACCGGCAATACCATGTACGGAGAAAGCATAGATTGGATCGTCCAGACCTGCTTTTTCCAGCCATTGCGAAGTCATGAATGTGAACGCGCCGGCTACCAGACCGATAACGATCGCCGCCCAAGGCTCTACGAATGCACAAGCGCCGGTAATGGCAACCAGTGCAGCCAGCACACCATTAAGCATTGCAGGAATATCGGATTTGCCAAAGTACAGCCAGGAAGCAATCAGGGCAGCCAGACCGCCTGCTACTGCAGCCAGATTCGTTGTCAGTGCAACGTGGCCGAAGAATCCGCCCATAGGGGACAATGCGCTGCCCGGGTTGAAGCCGAACCAGCCGAACCAGAGAATAATAACGCCGAGTACCGTAAGAACTTGGTTATGACCAGGAATGATAACCGGTTTGCCTTCTTTATTGAATTTACCCAGACGCGGCTTGAGCAGAATCGTTGCAACGACTGCCGCTGTTGCACCGGTCAGATGGACTACTGTGGAACCTGCATAATCCTGCATACCCATTTCAGCCAGCCAGCCGCCGCCCCATACCCAGTGGGCTACAACAGGATAAATAATTACGGAGAACAGGATGCCGAAGATAATGTAGACGCTCAGTTTGGCGCGTTCTGCCATACCGCCGGATACAATCGCCAGAGATACTGCGGCAAAAGCCATCTGGAACAGGAATTTAACGTTAAGGGTTACATCGGAGAATGCCAGAGATTCGAAGAACGATGCATCCCCTTCACCGCCGTATAAGAAGCCCTCAGTGCCGATAAATCCGTTGCCGTTGCCGAAGCCAAGGCCAAAACCTACAGCCCAGAAACAAAGGCAGGCAATCGCAAGTGTCAATACCGTCTTACCGGCTACGTGACCGGCGTTCTTCATCCGGACCGAACCGGCTTCAAGCAGTGCAAAGCCCGCTTGCATAAAGAATACCAGAATGAAGGCCAGGAAGGTAAATGCCGTATTAAGTCCGATCTGCAAATCCGGAGTCGTCGGCCCTTCAGCGGCGAACGCGCTGACCGGATAGATCATCAGTGTGATCATGGCCAGAAACATCATTAACATCTTTTTTCTCATCTTTACCCCACTCCCCTAATGTTATATTTCCTTACAAGTCGTGAAACTCTTGATGTCATTATAAGCGTAAGTCAGGGAACTTGACAAGAGTATTTTTATGCAATGCTTAAATTATTTCTGTAAGCGCTTGAAACGCTCAATAATTGTGCGTAACCTCACAAGTAAACAGTAAAATCATGGTATTTCGCATTTATCTGCAGCTCATATCTCCACAAGCAAATGCCGTTACCTCTTATTTATATATTTATGTAATCATATTTGCGCTAACAATAAATCATGTTTTCTTTACCCGGTTTTTCTTGACAAGTTTTTTAGGGATAACCCACTCATACATGACGTGTTCATGTCACATTTAGCTCGTAAGCTGCTCTAAGAAAAACTCCGGTATGATTTCAATTTTTCTGCATATACTTTTAGTAAGTGTAACGTTTGACTGTATGCTTTTAGGTTTGATATCATAGAGACAAGGAATTATACCTGCATTTCGCAGCCCTTAATTACGGGTTGCATGCATTAGTGAGGTGAGAACAAATGGGGATATGACCTTATACCGCATCGGTGAGCTGGCCAAAGCAGCGGACCTCAGCGAACGGACCATCGACTATTATACGAAGCTCGGTCTGATCGCACCCGAGAAGCGGAGTATGAAGAATTATCGCCTGTACAACCATGAAACTCTGGCCGTTCTGGAACGTATTAATCATTTGAAGCAAGAGAAATATAGCCTTGAAGAGATTAAAGCTATGCTCAGCAAGTGGAGCTCTGCAGCTCCAGAAACTGATGTCTCCGACAAATTGGCCGAGCTGGAGCTGCAAATGCAGCGGCTGGAGCGCGAAGTTAAGGCGCTGGAGCCGGTTATCAGCGGACTGAAGCCGGGGCAAGCCAGACGTGCGCTTGCGGCATTAATCCCCCAAGGCGTCGCCTGCATGGAGGCTATCCGGGTTCTGTTGACACAAGGGCCCACCATGTAAGATTGAACTAACACCATAGTGGAGGAATGCATAAATGATGCCATTAATGTACGTATTACTGATTCTCGCCTTTATCTTGTCTGTATGGGCCCAATTTCGGGTTAAAGGCAACTTTAATAAATGGGCCAAGGTAGCGAACATGAATGGATTGACCGGTTATGAAGCGGCCCGGCGCATGCTCGACGCCAACGGACTGCATGATGTGCCGATTGAACCTGTCCGTGGTACTCTCACCGACCATTACGACCCCGTACACCGGGTCGTGCGCCTGTCGGAGCCCGTATATTATGAAAGCTCCATCGCCGCCGTTTCGGTGGCCTGCCACGAAATTGGCCACGCCATCCAGCACAAGGAACTCTATCCGATGCTTACGCTGCGCCACAAGATGTTCCCGGTCGTCAACTTCGCTTCCGGTATCGCACCGTTCATGCTGCTGGCCGGGTTCCTGTTCAGCTCACTGAATCTGGTCGGTCTCGGTATCATCTTCTTCTCGGCTGCCGTAGCATTCCAGCTAGTTACGCTGCCTGTCGAGTTCAACGCCAGCAGCCGGGCCCGCCGGATCATGGTCGAGATGGGCTTCATCCGCAATGAAGAAGAGCGCGGGGTCGCCAAGGTATTGAATGCGGCCGCCTTGACTTACGTCGCTGCCGCTCTGGTCTCGCTGCTTGAACTGATCCGTCTGATTCTGATGTTCTTCGGCAACCGCGAATAATTGAACAAGATATAAGAATGCCCCGGAAGGCTAAGAGCCGACCGGGGTATTGCTTTGTCTGTCGCGGAAGTAGGTAAGCAGGAAGTTGCGGAATGACCGCGCCACCAGCGGCAGCTTGCCGTCGCTGCGGTGAATGATGCCGACAGTCCGTGTTACTGCCGGATCTACGACTCTCACCTGGGCCGGTTGCATCGGATTGGTCTGGTACAGCGCCGTTTCGGGCAGCAGGCTGACTCCCATGCCGGCAGCAACAAGACCGCGGATGGTGTCCGTCTCTCCGCCTTCAAAGGCAATCTGCGGCTTGAAGCCCGCCGCCAGGCAGGCCTGCCAGACGATCGGCCGCAGGGAATACCCTTGGCTGAAGAGCACAAACTTCTCCTCCTTGAGCTGCTCCAGGCGAATTTCGGTTTCATTCGCCAAAGGATGGTTCTGCGGAAGAATCGCAAACAAGTCCTCCGTCATTACAATGTCGCCGGCCACCTGGCCGTCGTTCTCCGGAAATGGCGATATAAATGCCAGATCAACCTCGCCTGAAAGCACATCCTTGATCAGAGAAGAATAAGTCCCCTGCTTGAATCTGAAGCGGACATTGGGATAATACCTGCGGAACTCGGCGACTATCGTAGGGATAAGATGCGTACCCAGGCTGTGCGGGAATCCGATGCGGATCTCCCCCCGTTCCGGATCAAGGAATTCATGAACCTCCGCCACCGAGCGGTCCAGTTCCTTCAGCAGCGCCTCCACACGCTTGCGGAATAACTGACCTACAGGCGTAAGCTGCAGATTCCGCCCTTTTTGCATAAACAGGTCCACCCCGAGCTCCTGCTCCAGCTGATGAATCTGCCGGCTGACCGCAGACTGGGCCACATGCAGTTCTTCGGCTGCCTTGGTGACATGCTCCCGCTGAGCCACTTTCAAAAAGTATTGCAGCTGTCTAAGCTCCATGTCTGCCTTCTCTCCTATCGTCGTCTTGGTCTAAGCAGGCGGATAATCAGCCCGTAAAGAAAGAACCCCGCCACCAGGCCGCCGAAATGGGCTACCCAGTCCACTCTTGGTGTGGCAATCGACATAATGATCCCCATCACCAGCACCCCGTACAGCGTCTTGCGCGAGCTTTCGTCCATTACCGCCCGCTGCAGTACCGCAATGTAGAAATAAGCGCCGTAAACGGCGTAGATTGCCCCAGAGGCCCCCACGGAAATCGTTCCGGCATCCACTACCCCGCGGCTGCTGACCGCGACACCAAGCATATTGGCCAGAAATCCGCCTGCCAAATACAGCAGCGCATACCGCCACCAGCCAAGCAACCGCTCCAGCGGTGGAGCAAAGATGAGCAGAGAGAAGCAATTAAAGAACAGATGTGTAAATCCGTTATGCAGGAACATTGCCGCCGCGTACCGCCACAGCTCTTCCTTAAACGGCGAGATATTGACAGTCCCTCCATACTTCAGCAGGGTATACACATCCGTTGAGCCGCCGTTTAAAGTCAGAATGATAAACATGACTACATTGGCTAATATGAGCAGGCTAGTTACCGGATAAAAGCGGATATAGCTCTTCCAATTCTCGTAACGTATAAAGATCATTGCACCCATCCTTTATGTATTTGTGGACCGGCTCGACATCCCGTCTCTAAAAAGATTATAATTTATTCTGGCAGTAAGAATCCAATTTTCCATTCCAAGGAGGAAACAAGACATGGCGCAAGAAAGAACAGGCGTAGCCGCTTTTAAAGGAAGCCCACTTACTCTTATCGGACCTGAGCTGAAGGCTGGTGATACCGCACCCGCTTTTACGGTCAGCAAGAATCTGCTGGAAGAAAGCTCGCTTAGCGATTATGCCGGCAAAATCAAGCTGATCAGTGTTGTCCCCTCTCTGGATACCGGGGTATGCGATGCGCAAACCCGCCGCTTCAACAGTGAAGCTGCAGAGCTTGGCGATGATGTCGTCATTCTTACCATCAGCACAGACCTGCCGTTTGCCCAGGCCCGCTGGTGCGGCGCAGCCGGTATTGACCGTGTCATTACACTGTCCGACCACAAGAATACCTCGTTCGGCGAAGCCTACGGCGTGCTGATCAAAGAATTCCGCCTGGACATGCGCTCCATCTTCGTGGTGGACAAGGAAGACAAGCTGACCTATGTGGAATATCTGACGGAGATGACCAATCATCCGGATTATGACGCCGCAATCGCTGCGCTCAAGGCGTTGCTGTAGAACGGCACGCTTCCAAGAACATCCTTTGAAATTGTAAAAAGCGGCAGAAGGTTCAGCCTTCTCCCGCTTTTTTTGGCGTTTCCGGAAGCTTGAGTCTCGGCTGCAGCCTACAGCCGCATCTCCAGGAGAAACCGCATACAGGCTTGCCTCGACAAATACGTATTAATCCGTCTTAAATTTACCCAGCTTCTTGTCCAAAACCTGATACAGCTTCTGGATTACCCGGTAGTTCGCACCCAGGTCACCAAGCGAGCCGCGGGAGGCCGAATACATATCCACACCGCAGCGCACCGGAGAGGTGTTCAGCACCGATACCGTAATGTCCAGCGTGCGGCCGAAGGCCGTCTTCTTCTCCAGGGTAATCTCGCCGACGGACTGCACCTCATGCAATACCCGGAAGCCCGGGATCTTTTTCAGCGTCGAGGATACCTCATCCCATGCCTTGTCTTTCTGCAGTGAATAATAACGCGTCTTCAGGAGCGGATCTTTGGCCCGGTCGCTTGTACCGTCATGACTGCGAAATATCCCGACCAACGTTCTTTTGAGCGACAAACTTCTTCCCCCTCTTCAAATCCCTAGTTCGTACTTTTAGTTTAACATTGATATCCAAGGAACAAAAGGGCAGCGGTCACTTTCCGGGTGTTCTCTTTCCTCTAGTCCTGGATTAACAGTGATTTCCAAGTAAAAAAGGCGCCATCTTCCGCAATAAAGCGAAACAGGCACCTTGTCAAATACAGTAGAAAACCCGCCTATGCCGTCCGGTTGCAGTGTCTTCTGAACCTGCTAGAGCAGGTGGGTGACCGCAGAAGACGTTTTTGAATTCCCCAAGTCGTATAGACAGGGCTGTTCAGCTGCGCTTCATGTTGATCTCCCAAGACATTATCATTGGTTCAAAACAACGAGCAACCATAACGAACATCGCAGGATTTATAACTATTATATTGCGTTTTGACGAAAAAGTAAACCTGTATGCGCTTTAATCTTATCGCCAGAAGTTTCCTCAAGTGGCGTAAAACATCCTTTACCGACTCAAACCGCCTAATCGATTGTCCGTTTGGACGGAGTATTGTCGGTAGTTTCCCGCAAAGCTGTCTCTTCTTGCTCGCGTGTTTCTGCGGCATCACTAACTGCTTCAGGATTACGGACTGCTTCAGACTCACGGGCTGCTTCGTAATTACGTTCTTGCTTGGTATCACGTTTCTCTTCGTAACTACGCTCTGGCTCGTAATCAGATTCCTCTTCTTCTTCTTCTTCTTCTTCCTCTTCTTGCTCAGCTTCCAGGGCTTCTTGCTCCTCCAGCTTCTTCTTCTCTGCCTGCAGTTGAAGCTTGTTGTAAGTAGCATAGAAGTTAAAGAAGGCCAGCATGGCAACGAGCGTCGGAATACAGATTACGTACAGCACGGTGTATTTAAGACCGATATAGGCAAGCAAACCGGCACCCAGCAGTGTTGAGAACACGCGGAACGGACGGGCGATGGTCAACAGTATCGAATTGGTCATCACTTGCTTGAAAGTCATCTGATAATGTACAACGATGGAAAAGAAATTAAACATTGAGACCAGCAAAATAATCATCAGCACCAGCATCAGGATACCGACAACCTTAAAGTTGGCCATTCGAGTCATGTATACTGTAACATCAACATACATAACTACGAACAACAGTGTGTAGATAGCCCCCCCAAACATACTCTTAAGATAATTTTCTTTGTAGCCTTGAAAAAAAGTGCGGAATGTACTGACATCCGTATTCCCCATGACCCATTTGCGGACCACGGTAAACAATGCCGCCGTAGCCGGGAATACCGTAAACGGCGCCAAAATGCCAAGTCCCCAGTTCAGCGTGATTTGTTCGTTGGCTCCGCCCGTCTCCGAGCTCAGCATGATCAGCTTCAAGAGTCCCGCGAACAGAAACGGAACCGAACAAATCGCCCACAAAATATTGCTGAAGGCAATCCGCGAAATCCACTCCGTGAGACGGTATAAACCGCCCATTGCTCCTTTAAACTCCAATGCCCTTCCTCCTGTCTGTCTTGCGCATACTGCGTATCTTAACTATACCCTATTTACCCCGCTCTTTTCCAGCGCCCAATCTGGCAATTCCGGGTCAAACGTCTAAGCAAGCTCAATTTTTAGTCCATATATTGACATCGTATCCCTGATTCCGATTAATCTTATAAGGAGGTAGACCCTATGTCCACACCTGCAGGCTGCGGCCTTTGGACTTCGACAGGCACAATTCTGGTGCTGTTCATCCTGCTTGTCATCATTACCCGCACCTTCATCTGCTAATAAGAATAGCATGGATGATACACATTCATATCACTGCACAAAAAAAGACGAGAGACCGCTGACGGTCCTCGTCTTTCTTATATCAGTTAATTATTGTCAAAATCATCGCGTCTGCTGCTTGGGCGCGGTGCCGGCTTACGTTCGCCGCTGCGGCTGCTGTCACTGTCACGGTTGCCTTTGTAGCCGCCGCCGTATGTGCCACCATAGCCGCTGCTGTAACCGCCGCGGGTGCTGTTGTTGTCACGGTTGCCTTTGTAGCCGCCGCCGTCGCGGTTGCCCTTATAGCCGCCACCACCGCCGCCGCTGTAACCGCCGCTGCCGCTGCCGCCGCCACTGCCGCCGCGATATCCGCTGTTTGGCTTCCGTCCGCTACGCAGATCGTATTTGCCGCCGCGGCGTTTCACGCGGATTGGATCTTCCGGTGTCAGTTCTACCTGTGCGTCCTTGCTCTCACCGGTCAACAGCTTCATGGCTGCGGAGAGCAGGGATACGGAATCATATTGCTCCAGCAATTGAATTGCGATGCCTTTGTATTCGTTCAATTCACCGCCGCCTTCAACCATAGCTAGCAGGCGTTCTGCTGTAATCCGTTGCTTGCCTTCAATAGCTTCAGCCATTGTAGGCAACGGCTTACGGGCGATCTTGTGGCGGGTCACACGTTCGATCAGGTGCAGATGATCCATTTCACGAGGTGTCACGAAGGACCAGGCCGAACCCTGCTTGCCGGCACGGCCGGTACGGCCGATACGGTGTACATAGCTTTCCGGATCCTGCGGGAGGTCAAAGTTGATAACATGCGTTACGCCGGATACGTCCAGACCACGGGCAGCCACGTCGGTTGCTACCAGAACGTCGATGCTGCCGTCGCGGAATTTACGCATAACGGCATCGCGCTGGTTCTGGGACAAGTCTCCATGCAGGCCGTCGGCGGAATAGCCGCGCTTCTGCAGACCTTCGGAGAGCTCATCGACCCGGCGCTTCGTGCGGCCGAAGACAATTGCCAGCTCAGGGGATTCCATATCAATGAGACGGCTAAGCGCTTCGAACTTCTGACGCTCAGGAACTTCAATGTAAGCCTGGTCAATCAGCGGAGCGCTGATTTGCTTAGGAATAACGGATACATGCTGCGGATTCTTCAGGAACTGCTGCGCAAGGCGCTGAATGTTCGGAGGCATTGTTGCCGAGAAGAGCATGGTCTGGCGCTCTTCAGGCACCAGTTTAAGGATGGACTGGATGTCTTCCATGAAGCCCATATCCAGCATTTCATCAGCTTCATCCAGCACGACGGTCTGAACGTCGTCCAGGCGGATCGTCTTGCGGTTAATGTGGTCAAGAAGACGTCCAGGAGTCCCGATGATGATTTGCGGTTTCTTCTTCAGACCACGGATCTGACGGCCGATATCCTGCCCGCCGTAGATGGCCAGCGAACGCAGGCCCTTGAATCGGGTCAGCTTGCCGATCTCTTCTGCAACCTGGATCGCCAGTTCGCGGGTAGGCGTCATAACGAGCGCGAGAATCTTCTCGTCGTCACGGCTAATCTTGGAGATAAGGGGAATACCGAAGGCAGCCGTTTTACCGGTACCAGTCTGAGCCTGGCCGATCATGTCGGCGCCGGTCAGCGCGATGGGAATTGCCTGTTCCTGAATCGGAGTGGCTTCCTCAAATCCCAGTTCTGTGATTGCTTGAAGCACTTTTGGCTCTAAGCCGAATTCTGCGAATGTTTTCAAATTATTCATGCTCCTTCTATACAGTGGACATTCCACATGCTTGTCTGTATTCTTAAGTAGCGGTAAACACATTTATAGGCTGTCCAATCATGCCGTAATCTCTGCATGGTTTACACGTATCGGGACGAAAAGATGTCCTAAAAGATCAGGCATTAGGGTAGCCTGAGCATTGTAGCTTCTCTTCCGAAGCAATGCAAAAATACCATTGTAACGTCCTACTCAAGAATATCCTATACATTATATCACAAACCCCAGTAGGAATACCAGTGTATTCCTTTCTTTCATTACATACAAATAAACACAGAGGTGAGCATGTTTGTCAAGACTAAAATTAACCGGTAATTACCTGACCATTATTATCGGCTCGGCGATGATCGCCAGCGGGTTCAACTTATTTCTGATTCCACACCGGCTCCTCAGCGGCGGGGTATCGGGGCTTGCGATGCTCGTGGGGTATTTTACACCGTTCAACATCAGCCTGCTCTATCTGCTCTTCAATATCCCGCTGCTTGTCGCCGGCTGGTTTCAGCTGGGCCGCAGATTCATCGTGTTCAGCATGCTCTCCGTTGCGGCGACCACCTGGCTGATGACGTTGATTCCCGAAACGCCCGTCGCTTCCGATATGCTGCTGGCTTCTGTCTTCGGCGGAGTGCTGGTAGGGCTCGGCAGCGGAATATCCTTCCGCGTAGGCGGTTCGACCGGCGGATTCGATATTATCGGCTCCATCATTACGCGCTACCGTGATTTTCCGATCGGCAACGTGCTTGTCGGCCTCAACGGCCTCGTCATTCTGGCTGCAGCCTATTTTGACGACAACTGGAACCTGGCGCTGGCTTCCATGGTCTCCATCTATGTTACCGGAAAAGTGGTGGATCTGATTCACGTCAGCCATTTAAAGGTAACGGTGTATATTGTGACGAACCGTACCGATGAGCTGCTCAAGCAGCTGCTTCCCCTTCAACGAGGCGTCACAAAGATCAAGACAGAAGGCGCTTATTCTCATATCGAACGGGATATGCTAATGACAGTGACCACGCGCTACGAATTGGCAGAGCTGAAACGGATTATCCGGAACAGTGATCCGCAGGCCTTTGTCAATATTGTAGAAACCGTCGGCGTGATGGGCTCCTTCCGTAAAAGATGATTCGAACCCATGCGTTTTACTTAAAATTATGATATATTAGTCTTATGCAAGACCTTTCACAATTTCATGAAGATTGTGCATTACCCTCTTTTTTCCTAAGGCACTTCGTTTTCTGATGGACCTGAATTCCAATTCAGCACATTCGAAAAAGGAAAGGGTGATTTTTATGGAAATGGAAACGGTAAAACTGTCAACAATCGTCATGAAGTGGTACCCGGATATGATACCGTTCCTCCGGCAGGACGAATTGAACTCCGTAATCGTTCTGCGTGACGGTCTCAGCATCCTGGAACCGACAGATGCCATGGATATCATCCAGTACAGCATCTGTGAGCATCAGAATTCGGCTTATCTCCAATAGCAAGGTGCTTCAAGCGCATATCCTCATACCCGCCGCCAGGACCGGCTTCACGCCTCCCCTGGCGGCATTTACTTTTTGTGCCGGTTTAGAATCCGTGCATCCCGTTTATAAACAACAAGAGCGGTATATTATTCCGGCAAAAATTAATAATGATTGTAACCAGTCTGTTCTTTTTGTCGGCGTCCGTTCCATTATACTTTAAAGGAATGTACATAAGGGGAGAGAACACAAAATGAATATCACCTGGGCATTACTGACCATGGCCCTCGGGAGCGTCGGCGTTCCGCAGCAGGGTCACGAAGCCAATGTCACCGCCGTATTGGAATCTGCACTAAAGCCCCCTGCCGTCGTGCAGCAAAGCGGAAACACCGGCACTGCGGGGCAGGCAGGAGGGGGCGCCACAGCGCAGCCTTCACCATCACCGGGAGCGGAAGCGGGCGACAGCACTTTTCAAATCATTCATACCGACCCGCAGCCTGATGCCCCCAAGGTCAAAGGCATTTATGTCACAGCCTACAGTGCCGGCGGCGAACGCATGGAACAACTGCTCGCGCTGCTCGACAAGACCGAGCTGAATTCAATGGTCATCGACATCAAAGACGATGCCGGATACATCACCTACAAGACCGACAATCCCGAGCTTCAGAAATTGGGCAAACCGCAGCCCTTCATCGGAGATATTAATAAGCTGATGACCCGTCTCAAGGAGCATGACGTTTATCCGATCGCCCGGATAGTTGTATTTAAAGATACGATTCTTGCCAAGAAGAATCCCGATATGTCCTTTGTCAATTCCGACGGCTCCGTATGGGCTAATAAAGGCGGTGACAGCTTCGTCAATCCCTACAATGAAGAGGTTTGGAAATACAATGTCGAAATTGCCAAGGAAGCCGCCAAGCTGGGCTTCAAGGAGATCCAATTCGATTATGTACGCTTCCCTGAGGGCTTTGAGAAACGTGCCGATACACTGAAGTACACCAAGAACGATCGGCCGCGCGTTGAAATCATTGCTGATTTCGTGAAATACGCCAAGGCCGAGCTCGGCCCGCTGGGTGTCCGCGTCTCCGTCGATATCTTTGGCTACGCCGCTTCAGTTCCGGCAGCCGAAGGCATCGGACAGGACTTCGTCAAGATCTCCAAGAATGTCGATGTCATCAGTCCCATGGTCTATCCGAGCCATTATTCCACAGGATGGTTTGACGTGAAGGACCCGGACAAAGACCCCTATGCCACTATCAAAGGCTCCATGGTCGATACCCATAAGAAGCTGAACCCGCTGGGCAGCTACAAGCCGGTAATCCGGCCCTGGATTCAGGATTTCACCGCCAGCTGGCTGGGCAGCGGCCATTATATCAAATACGGCAAGCAGCAGGTCGAGGATCAGATCCGCGCCCTGAAGGACGAGAATATTGAGGAGTTCCTGCTCTGGAATGCCAACAACCGCTATACTTCCGGCGTAGACTATGAACAGTAACCGGTAGACTGCACTGATTTATTATATTGGACTTCTCTAAGAGGACCCGGCGTCTTGGCCGGGTCCTTTCCTGAGCAGCCGCAATGTCATCCTGTCCAGAATATGAAGATAACGAGGCTTAAGTTTATGATACAGACGTATACGCACAAACAGAAATTCGCACAATTCCTGCATATTTTATTCCCTATTTTGATCACCCAAATCGCATTGTCGGCGATTGCTTTCTTCGATACCAACATGTCCGGCAAACACGGCACAGCCGACCTGGCCGGCGTCGCTATCGGCACCAGTCTTTGGAGTCCGGTGCAGACCGGGCTTAGCGGCATTCTGATGGGGATTACACCGATTGTCTCCCATTTACTGGGCAGCCGCAGCAAGGATAAAGTTGCCTACCAGGTGACGCAAGGACTGTGGCTGTCGCTGATCATATCGCTCATCGTTATCGGCGCCGGCAGCCTCGTCCTGTCCCCCGTGCTCGATTTCATGAACCTGGAGCCGCAAGTGCGCGACATTGCCTTCCAGTTTCTTTGTGCGATCGGTGCCGGTATCCTTCCTTTGTTCGGGTATACGGTAGTCCGCAGCACGATTGATGCACTAGGCCAGACCCGTATTTCAATGCTGATTACATTGATAGCCCTTCCCGTCAATGTAGGTCTGAATTATTTGTTGATCTACGGCAAATTCGGTTTCCCGGAGCTGGGCGGCGTCGGTGCCGGCGTAGCTTCGGCCATCACTTATTGGGTCATATTCGTCATCGCGCTACTGATTGTGTTCCGTGCCGAGCCCTTCCGCAGCCTGCGGCTCTTCCGCGAGTTTGTCTGGCTCTCGCCCAAGAGCCTGAAGGAGCTTCTCAAAATCGGCGTGCCGATCGGATTCTCGATCTTTTTTGAAACCGCGGTGTTTGCCGCCGTAACCCTGCTGATGAGCCGGTTCGATACGGTTACCATCGCCGCCCACCAGGCTGCGATCAACTTCGCTTCCACCCTGTATATGATTCCGCTGAGCATATGCATGACCTTGACGATTCTGGTCGGCTTCGAGAACGGCTCAGGCCGGCTGAAGGATGCCCGGCAGTACAGTGTCATAGGCATCGGCATGGCCGTTACCCTCTCGATGGCAACAGCGCTCGTGCTGCTGTTCGCCGGGAACTCGGTCGCCGGACTGTATTCCGACGAGCCCGAAGTCATCGCTCTGATCCAGCATTTCCTGATTTATGCGATCTTCTTCCAAATCTCGGATGCTGTAGCAACCCCTACCCAGGGTGTTCTCCGGGGATACCGCGATGTCAATCCGGCCTTTATTATTTGCTTTATCGCCTATTGGGTCATCGGGCTTCCTACCGGCTACGTGCTGGCCACATATACGGATATGGGGGCTTACGGGTACTGGATCGGACTGATTACGGGGCTTGCGATCGGAGCCGTTCTGCTGCTGGTCCGGCTGGTTCGTGTTCAGCGGCGGTTTGCCATGGAGTATGCGGCTCAGCAATAAGCTCGTCCGGGATGTTAAACTTTCTTATCTAATCGAGTAGGAGGCTGCTCATTACCTGAGCAGCCGACCTCTCACACCACCGTACGTACCGTTCGGTATACGGCGGTTCAACCGCTTGAGTGCTTACGTAATTGCTCGTACTGTGCCGGGAAGTCATAATACCCGGCCTGTGCGAGCTTTTCGTTTGTTATGGAACGGGACAACACCGGACTTCCAGCCACTCGCCAGTAGCCCAGGCGGGTATTCCCCCATTGGTAGGCTTGCCACTCCGGTATTCCCAGTTTACACAGGTTTTGTACCTTTGTTTTCGGCTTCTTCCATTGTTTCCAGATGTACATTCGCAGCCTTCTACGCAGCCATTCGCTCCAGCTTTGCAGGATTCGTTTTATATCGGCTACGTAGAAGTAGCCGATCCAGCCGCGAATGTAGACTTTCACCTTCTCCATCACTTGCCTGACATTCCTACCCTGACTACGGCTCGTCAGTGCTTTCAACTTCTTCTTTGCTTTGGCTAGAGTTTGACCATGGGCGCGAATATATATCCCATTCCTGTTCTTGCCCAGGGCAAAGCCGAGAAACTTGAAATGCTTTCGGGCCACTACGCTCACGACCTTACTCTTCTGCGTGTTCATCTGGAGTCTTAACGTGTTCTCCAGGTATTTCCGGCAGGATTCCAAGAGCCGCGTGGCTGCCCGTTTGCTTTTCGCTAGCACCGCGATGTCATCTGCATACCGAATCACGTTCACTCCACGGCTGCTCATTTCCTGGTCGAACTCGTTTAGGTAAACATTCGCCAGTAGTGGAGATAGGGGGCCTCCTTGCGGGGAACCTTCCTCCGTTTTGCAGTGCATTCCGTTCTCCATAACCCCACTCTTCAGATATTTCTTAATTAGGTCGGTTACACGGTGATCCCGGATTTGCTTGCGTAGCAGATTCATCAGCAACTCATGGTTCAGGGTGTCGAAGTATTTGGAGAGGTCGATTTCTACGGCGTGGCTATATCCTTGCTGTGCGTAATCTTTCACCTTGCGGATGGCTTGCTGCGCACTCCGCCCGGGGCGGTAGCCGTAGCTTCCGTCTGCGAAAAGCGGCTCAAACAAGGGCTGTAGCTGCTGGGAGATTGCTTGTTGAATCACTCGGTCAATGACCGTAGGGATGCCAAGCTTTCGCACTCCGCTTCCATCTGGTTTGGGAATTTCTTTGCGCCGTACCGGGCTAGGCTTGTATCGGCCTTCCCGGATACTTTGCAGTAATTCGTCCTTATGTTCCTGCAGCCAGGGCAGCGCATCTTCGACGGTCATTCCGTCGATTCCTGGCGCGCCATGGTTGCGTTTGACCTGCTTGTAGGCTTTATTCAGATTGTCTCTGTCCAGAATCTGCTCAAGCAGGTCCGTTGCACCGCCTCTTTCTCTACGTTCCCGAACGCCGGCACTCCGCGCTCCCGCATACTCTTCGCATTCCATACTATCCCTTTGCGGGCAGCCCTTTCGGTATTCTGCTTTCATCGTGCCGACTCTCCTTCCGGTCTGTACTCAAGACTTACGATTGTTCGGCCCTTCCCGCGAAAAAAAAAAACTTCCCGATACTATGGCCTCTGCTGACTTCTCACAGCAAGCTTTACTCCGTCTTTCGGATTTTTTTTTTTTTTTCCTACCGGACGTCTGTGAGACCTCCCCGGGTAAGAGCGATAACCTTCCCCTCATCTATCTGCCACATTTACACCCTGAGATTCGGGCAGTATTGGACTTTGCTTTGATGTGCAAGCTCGTCCGTCCCAGCATGCCTTCTATGTGATTTCTGTTCGTCAGACCGAGGGTTTGCCTCCGGCTTCCTTCAGATTCCGCCTCACGGCGGACACCCTTGCCTTCAGCTAACAGTTCCTACTGCCAAGCCTGTAGCGGACTTTCACCGCCAAGTTATCGCCCATGCCGGGCGCACACAAAAAGAGGAACGGCCGCGTAAACGGCCGTTCCTCTTTTGGGTCATGGGCTGTCTCGTCTTATTGGGAAAGACGGGAAGCCAGCTCATACAATTCGGTGTCGAAATCCTTCTTCGTATTCACAACGGTATCAATATCGGTAAGCGTCAATTCACCTTTAATAATGCCGCAAGCTTTATCGGATTCGCCGGCGATCAGACTGCGCACGGCAAAGTCGCCCAGACGGCTGGCCAGGTTGCGGTCAGCCGGAGTCGGCGTGCCGCCGCGCTGGATATGCCCCAGAACCGTTACACGGGCGTCCAGAGAGGAATGCCGGTCTTTCAGGGCTTGAGCCACATCTTCGCCCTTGCCAACGCCTTCAGCAACGATAACGATACTGTGGCGTTTGCCTCTGGTAAAGTTGTCTTTCATGCGGTCTGCCACTTCGTTCAGATCGTACGGCATTTCCGGTACAAGAATCGTCTCCGCACCGGATGCCAATCCGGCGTGCAGAGCGATATCTCCGCAGTGACGGCCCATAACTTCTACAATAGAAGAACGTTCATGGGAGGACATTGTATCGCGGAGCTTGTTCACCGCGTCCACTACCACGCCTACAGCCGTATCGAATCCGATGGTGTAGTCAGTAAAGGAGATGTCATTGTCAATCGTTCCCGGCAGCGCCATTGTGTTGATTCCCAGCTTGCTCAGCTTATTGGCGCCTTTATAGGAACCGTCGCCGCCGATAACTACCAGGCCGTCAATTCCCAATTCGTTCAGAATATCCGCGCCCTTCTGCTGGCCTTCGGGCTTCACGAATTCCAGACAACGTGCGGATTGCAGAATCGTACCGCCGCGCTGGATAATGTCGCCGACACTGCGCAGGTCCATCGGGAAGATGTCCCGGTTCAGGAGCCCTTGATAGCCGCGTTGAATGCCGAAAACTTCAATGCCGTAATAGAGCGCACTGCGCACAACTGCGCGGACAGCGGCGTTCATGCCCTGCGAATCTCCTCCGCTGGTCAGTACTGCGATTTTTTTTACATTTGACATCTTGTAAGTTCCTCCTTAAATTGCATCAGGAGCCGCAATCCATCCGGAATGTTGCTCCGCAGCATCTAATACATGTGCTTGCGGATCCACCGGCTGTTCACGAAGAAGAACAGCCGTGTCAGCGGGCTTCTTCTCATCAGCCTTTTGGATACCGAGCGAACCTCCTGCTGTTCGCTGACTTTCGGATCGGATAAATAAAGTGCCAGCAGGCCCTCGATAACCATACGGTGCATGGAGGTCTCGGGCAATCCCCTGACATCCTCGCGGGCCCATTCCACAATAGAAGCAATCCGGCTGAGCATGGTATCCGTATCGTCATAATAATTGCAGAAATTGAGGTCACCCCCGGCACGGTCTTCATCCTGGTCAATCAGATAATCCAGCATAATATGCAGTCCGCAGACATGCGGAAAGTATGCCGCACGGATCGAAGCCGCTTTCGATTCGGTAAGTACGGGGTCGCAGGCAGACAGAAAGAGCATGAATATGCCCAGGGTAGAGCCGGTCGCAGCCGCAAATTCGTTCCAGTGCAAATGCGGAGCGCGTCCTCCCTCCACTGCCCACCATTCCTGCAAGGCCGATTCCCGAAGCTCAGGGCGGATATGCTTATACACCTGCAGATCCGTATACAGCACAGCCAACTGGCGAATCTCCGCGGCAGCCGCGGTATATCCCGGCAGAAGCGCCGTCATTTCCTGGCATGTGCGGACCAGCTTCAGCAGATATCCGCCGTCATTCTGCTCACTGCGCAGCGCATAGTAGTTCACCGGTTCGGCGCCTGGGGTGATCGCATCAAGCATCGACTGATGCAGCAGCCGGAAGTCGGCCGGATCAAGCGATGTGCTGCGGTCGCACAGGTTGTCCAAATAATCGCTGATCGTTTGATAGGCGACAATTAGCGGAATCAGTATATGTCTCATCGACAAATTCCCGGCGGCATAAATCCCTCCGCCCTCGCAGTGAAATTGCTTGGTTTCAATGCTGGCAAGCGCCTGTCTCCGCAGCTCGGGATCGGGTATCCCTTCCGCTTCGGTGCGCCACATGCCAAGACATTCCCTCACTTCCGGCAGCACGTACTTATAGACCCTGTTCATCAGCCCGATGGGGCCGCGCGGGCTTAAATAACGGCCTTGCTCCAATCCACTCAATGACTGTGCCTCCACATTGTTGTCTCCTTATCCAAATCATCACTTATTATAATATCATCCCTTTGTTTCTACAAACAATAAAATCACTTGCGAAAACGCATGAAAGATTCTGAAATATTTTTAAATCGCCAAAAAATATCTTAAATTTAACAAACATCACGACTTTGGATTATGCTATACTATCCATATTTCATAATCGGGGGAGTGCAACTCATGGAATCAGGACGCGGCGGCCAGTACAGTGACCAGAACTGGCTGCGATCCTTTATGTTCACCGTCTTCGGCACAAGTGTGCTGGCGGTCTCTTATTTTCCGCTTTTTTACAGCCATCTCGGCTTCAGCAGCACGCAAATCGGCATGCTGTATGCGGTAGGTCCGCTCATCTCCATTCTCTCCAATCTGTTCTGGAGTATGATGAGTGACCGGCTGGGAACCGTCAAGCGGATCATGGCCATTCTGCTTGCCGGACAGCTCGTCTCGTCCCTGCTGCTCTCCAGAAGCAGCAGCTTTTCGGAAGTTATGCTTATCATATCCTTCTTCTACTTCTTCTATTACCCGATATTTCCGCTCTCGGACACTATGGCGATCAAAATTGCCGAGCGCCACAAGCGCAGCTTCATTTCTATCCGTGTCTTCGGATCTCTCGGCTACTCTTTCTTCGCTCTGACAATCGGTTATGTGCTGAGAGCATTGACTCCTTCCTGGAGCGTCACCCTCTGCATCATCATTATTGTCACTGCTCTGCTGCTGAGCATCGGACTGAAGGATGTGCCGCGCACTCCTGCTCCCAAGCGGACAAAGCCGGCAAACAGCGTTCCCAAAGCCAAGGGCGGAGGAATTACAGAGATCCTGCTGCAAAAGGAGGTGCTCTGGTTCTTCGCCTGCGTCTTCGTGCTTGCCATTGGCCACCGGATGAACGAAGCCTTCCTGACGATCAGCCTGAAGGAAATGCAGGCCGGCGACGAGGTTATCGGCTGGGCGCTGCTGGCCTCGGCACTAAGCGAAATCCCCGTGTTCTTCGCGCTCAGCAAATACGGGGAACGCTTCAAGGAGCTGCCGCTGCTGGCTTTTGCCGCATTGATGTATGGCCTGCGTTTTCTGTTCATGTCTCTCTCGAACGAACCGCTCACAGTCGTGTTTATTCAGGCGCTGCATAGCATTTCCTTCGGCATCTTCTATGTAACGGCTGTCCGTTATATTACACGGATTATACCCGACCATCTCCGCGCGACAGGCATGGCGATCTTTACCGTGGTCTGGTCCAGCGCTTCCGGCCTCTTGAGCGGGACCTTCGGCGGCATGATTTATGAAGACGCCGGAAGAGTTGTCTTCTATATAACCGCAGCCCTCTGTTCCTTGCTTGCATTTATTGGATTTCTGGCCAAACATCTTGCGGATATCGGCGGTATCTCACTCCGGCCCGGAGGCAGGAATAAAAGACGGGATACAGATAGCGTACCATTGCCGGAGCCGGCCGGGCAAGTTCCAGCCGCCGAGCTCGCCGCACCGAACGAAGCAGCGTTATGATTACGAGAACCTTGTGCCGCCCCCGGGCAGCCAGGGTTCTTTTTGTAGCAATACCATCAAACGCAAAAAAACGTACAGTTTCCGAAGAAACTGTACGTTCGTAGTTACTGTGTTCGTCACTCTTGCAAGTGCCTGACATATCAAATATATATGGCGGTCGGCCAATCGTGCCGGACCGTTTCTTATAATTTAACTACGTTAGCTGCTTGAGGACCGCGGTTGCCGTCAGTAATGTCGAACTCTACCGCTTGGCCTTCGTCCAAAGTCTTGAAGCCGTCGCCTTGGATTGCCGAGAAGTGAACGAATACATCTTCGCCGCCTTCTACTTGAAGGAAACCATAACCTTTTTCTGCATTAAACCATTTTACTGTACCTTTCAAATGAACAACCTCCTAAAAATAGCGCCATATATGGCGTATGCTTACATTATACCCCATCTTTTTCTGCAAAGCAATCCATGATTTCCCTTTTGCCGTGAATTTATTTGCTTTTCACTTCCCGGGTGCGTTATCATTGACCCAAAAGCCAAAAATCGCCAGGGTGGTATGACTATGATCAAGAAGCATGAAATATACAAAACCGACAATTGGAACATGATGACCGTTGAGGTGCAGGGTCGTTACATCATCCTTCGTGAAATCTCCGACCAGTGGGGCGAGGACACTCATACCTTCATGAGCCGTCCGGCCATGATGGCATGGGTGCACGGACGCTTCAATAAAGAAGCCTACAAGGATAATGAAGAGGAATACCACAAAATCATCGAAGCATTCAAACAGGTCTGAGGCGGATGGGTAACGATAATATCGCACTCTACGCCGTCGTTGTGCTCTGCCTGGGAGCAGTACTCGTGATGAGCAAGGACAAGCTTCCGCCGCGCTTCCGGCGCGGCATGGCTCTGTCCGCCGTCATTATGATTGCATTAGCCTTTGTCTTCATTATTTACAGTCTGCTGGCATAACTTCTCCGGTTTCGGTCTAACGTTAATAATCAGGATTTGGCAGGGCATACTAAGCTGACCATTAATGATCCGGGAGGCTGCCGTCATGCCCTTTTCTTCCAAGTCTCTGCCGCTACTGCTGGCGCTGTGTCTGCTGCCGGGTGATCCTTCATCCGGCCTTGGCGCCGGCATACAGCATAAGACTACTACATCCCATCATTCAAGGAGGATATCCATGGAACAATTATTGAAGAGAAGCGAAGTACCCGCTGACCACCGCTGGAAGCTGGAAGATATGTTTGCCTCACAGGACGTATGGGATAAGGAATACTCCGAAGTCAAGGAGCTGATCAAGAAAGCAGCGGACTTCCAGGGCAAGCTGGATTCGCCTGAAGCGCTCAAGGCTTGCTTTGAGCTCGATGACCGCCTGTCGCTCCTCACCGAACGTCTCTATGTCTATGCGCATATGCGCCAGGATGAAGACACCGCCGAGCCGGTCTATCAGGCGCTGACCCAGAAGGCCAAGAAGCTCAGTGTCGAGGCCGGAGAAGCTGTTTCTTTCGTCACACCGGAGATTTTGGCGCTGCCGGATGCTAAGCTTGACGAATTCATCGCCGATCCGGCACTCTCCGCTTACACTTTCACGTTGACCGAAATGAAGCGCGAGAAGGCGCATGTCCTCTCCAAGACGGAAGAGGCGCTGCTCGCACAGGTCGGCAACATCTCCCAGGCGCCGTCCAATATTTTCAGCATGCTCAATAATGCCGATCTCAAGTTCCCCAAGATCCGCAATGAGGAAGGCAAGGAAGTAGAGCTGACACACGGCAGTTATATTCAGTTCCTGGAAAGCCCGGACCGGGAGGTCCGCCAGAACGCCTTCAAAGCGGTCTACGAAACATATGCCAAGCAGAAGAACACCATCGCAGCCACACTGAGCGCCAATGTGAACAAGAACGTATTTTACTCGCGTGTCCGCAAGTATCCGTCGGTGCTGGAAATGTCGCTGTATGGCGACAACATTCCGAAGGAAGTCTACACCAATCTGATCGACACCGTCCATGAGAGCCTGCCGCTGATGCACCGCTATATGAAGCTGCGCCAGAAGCTGCTTAAGGTCGATGAGCTACATATGTACGATTTATTCGCGCCGCTTGTGGATGAGTATAAGCTGGATATTACGTTCGAAGAAGCCAAGCAGATTACCAAAGAAGGTCTGAAGCCGCTGGGCGAAGATTACCTGAACGTGCTGCAGGAAGGCTATGACAACGGCTGGATCGATATTTACGAGAACCAGAATAAACGGACCGGCGCTTACAGCTGGGGCTCCTACGGCACCCATCCGTATGTGCTGCTCAACCACAATGACAACCTGAACAGCATGTTTACGCTGGCGCATGAGATGGGCCATGCTCTGCATTCCTATTATTCGGACAATGCACTCAGCTACCGCGATGCCCAATATACAATTTTCCTGGCAGAAGTTGCTTCTACGACGAATGAAGCGCTGCTGATGGATTATCTCCTGAAGAAATCAACCGATCCAAAGGAAAAAATGTATCTGCTGACCTACTATGCCGACCAGTTCCGTACCACTGTGTTCCGGCAGACGATGTTCGCCGAATTCGAGAAGATTATCCACCAGCGCGCCGAGGACGGCGAATCGCTGACCCCGCAGGACCTGTCCAAGATTTACTACGATCTGAACGTGAAGTATTACGGTAAGGATATGGTCGTAGATAAAGATATCGAAATGGAATGGGCGCGCATTCCGCATTTCTATAACAGCTTCTATGTATACAAATACGCGACCGGTTTCTCGGCGGCCACCAGCTTCTCCAAACAGATTCTGGAGGAAGGCAAGCCGGCGGTCGATCGTTACCTTGGCTTCCTGAAGAGCGGCGGCAGCGATTATTCCATCAACATTCTGGCCAAAGCCGGTGTCGATATGTCTTCGCCGGAGCCGATCCGCGAAGCGATGAGCGTGTTCGAAAGCGTCATTGCGCAGATGGAAGAGCTGACCCGATAAGCAGGACCGTCTAGTATTGATTGATCCCTTGCCCTTGGCGGCAAGGGATTTATATTGTCACACGTTCCTGAGGAGGAGATTGTTATGAAATTGCAATGGTCGCTGATTCTCGGCCTCATTTTCGCACTGCTGATTGCCTTGTTTGCCGTAATCAATGTCGATCCGGTACAGGTCAACTTCGGATTCGACCAGGTGAGCATCCCGCTGATCCTGGTAATCCTGGGCTGCGCCCTCATCGGCGGCGTCATTGTCGGAACCTACGGCATCTTCCGCCAGTACAAGCTGCAGAAGCAAATTAAGGGGCTGACGGCGGAGCTGGACAAGCTGCGCAGCAGCGCGCCTCTGCCGGAATTTTTGCCTGAAGCCGACCCTTTTTCTTCCGAAGCTGCGCCCCGTGGGTAAATATTAATTAAGCTGCATCATCACTATCCATTTTATTGTCAGGAGGAGATCCCATTGTTAACTATACATCCACGCGAAGATTACATTCTGTCCGTCCTTACCAAACTGCTGAACACGCCGAGTCCCAGCGGCTTCACCGCCCAGGCGATGAGCCTTGTGGCCGAAGAAGCGGCAGCGCTGAATATTCCATTTGAGTGGAACGAGAAAGGCGGTCTGGTCCTGCGGGTTCCCGGCCTTGACCCGTCCCGCACCATCGGGCTGAGCGCCCATGTGGACACGCTCGGGGCGATGGTCCGCTCGATTAAGCCGGACGGCAAGCTGCGTCTCACCTCGGTCGGCGGCTTCACGATGAACAGCATCGAGAACGAATATTGCGTCATTCATACCCGGACCGGCCTGACCTACACGGGCACCATTCTCTCCAGTCACCCGTCGGTGCATGTGTATTCCGATGCCCGCGATTTCAAACGCTCCGAAGAGAACATGGAAGTCCGCATTGACGAGCTCGTCGCGACCAAAGACGAGGTGCTTAAGCTGGGCATTGGCGTGGGCGATTTCGTATCCTTCGACGCCCGTGCAGTGGTTACCCCCAGCGGCTTCATCAAGTCACGGCATCTGGACGACAAAGCCAGCGTAGCGGCCCTGCTCGGCTTGCTCGAAAGCATGAAGCGGGAGAACTGGAAGCCGCTGCATAATCTGGTCCTACTTATCTCAAATTATGAGGAAGTCGGACACGGCGCAAGCTGGATTCCGGGAGAAATTGATGAAATGATTGCCGTGGACATGGGCGCGATGGGTGAGGATCTCAGCTGCAAAGAAACCGATGTATCCATCTGCGCCAAGGATTCTTCCGGCCCTTATGACTACGCGATGACCAGCCGCCTGATTGAGCTGGCCAACGGGCTGGCGATTCCGTTTGCAGTAGATATTTATCCGTATTACGGCTCCGACGCATCCGCCGCACTGAAAGGCGGCAACAATATCCGCGCCGCATTGATCGGTCCGGGCGTGCACGCCTCCCATTCCATGGAGCGCACGCACAAGACGGCCGTGCTGAACACGGCCAAGCTGCTCGGCGCGTATGTCGGCGCCCATTAAGCCGGCCGGGCGAAGCGGCCGGCGTTCCCGGCGGCGCAGCCTCGGGCTGCTGGCTGCGCTCGCCGCTGTCCTTGCCGCCGCAGGTGGATACCACCTGCTGGCGCGGCCCGACCGGCAGGCCGGAGAGGCCTTCTCCGGCCTGCCGCACCGCTACGCCTACGCATCGGCGGAAGCGCCCGGCGGGGTGCGGCTGCACATCATGACCGTGCAGCCGGAGGATATTGAGCTGCGCGCGGTGAACGCGCCGCTGCGGGGAATAGCCGCCTATGGCATCAACGGCGGCTTCTTCTACGGCACCGACCTCTTGTCGGTGGCGATTGTGGACGACGCGCCGGTCGCGGGCACGCGCGGCGCGTACGGCTCGGGCTGGTTCAACGCGAAATATGCGCGGGGAACGCTGGTCTGGGACGGCGCGGAGGACAAGCTGTCCGTGCAGGTGGTCTCCTCCGGCGACGACATTGCCGTCGCCGACCGCAGCCGCTACTGGGCCCAGGGCGGCATCAGCATGAATCTGCAGCGCGGGGACCTGTGGGCTGCGGCTGCGGAAGCGGAGCATCTGCCCTTCGCAGCCGACAAGCGCCTGCGCTCCGGGCTGGTCTATGATGCCGGAGGGCAGCTCCAGCTGATCGTTACAGATACGCTGAGTACAGCGGAAGAATTCCGCAGCGCCATCCTTAGCAGCATTCCCGGAGAGGGCCTGGAGGGCATCTTCCTCGACGGAGACGGCTCCTCGCAGATGAACGCCGATGAGGCAGTGCTGCCGGGCGATTCCCGGCCCGTTGTGCAGATGATTGCCCTCAGGGGCGAAGAATAAACTCAAACGCCGGAGACGGGGCTACAGCAGCCCGCTCCGGCGTTATTTTTGTATAAGGAATGCTTAAGCTTCTTATTTGAAAGTGAAGGTAGTTCGGATGAGATCCACGTAAGAAGCCAGCTTCAGATATTCGGCCGCTTCCTCCGCATTGCCCGGATCGTACTGCATATCTCCCGGCATCATGACCGCAAATACGTTATCCCCCTTCCGGCCCACCTCCCATGCCCGTACATTCTCCCTCACGATGTCCCCCTGGCTCTCCCATTCCTCCAGCGGCCACACCGCTACGCTAAAGACAATCCCACCGCCCCGCGTAGTAAAGAATATATTTTCGATGCCCGAGTCTTCACTAATCGCGGACTCCACCTTGTACTTTCCACTCCAATATTCCGGAAGCTGCAGGGTAAAACCATACTTGGCGTCCTTGTAAACTGCCGGTACCGGATGTGGCACCGCCTTGCCGTTCACAGCATCCACATGCAGGATGGCGGAGGCATACCCGCGTAAGTCACCTTTTCCCGTTGCGCTAAAGGATTGGGCCTCTACGCCAAAGCCCTTCCCCGAAATCACGGCTTTACCGATGCAGCTGTTCCTGTCATCATAAAAACTCAATGTAGCAGTAACCGAATTCGCTGTATTGCCTACGCCGGCCATTTGCAGCTGTCCGGTGACCAGCGTGTCGCTGCCTGCTTTGGTCAATACAAGGTTGCCGGCGGAGATGCCGGCGTAATCCGGATCAGTCAGATGAAGCTCACCATACCGGACGAAAACAGTCTTTAATTCTGCGTCGTAGCCGACCACAGCCCCAAGCTCTTCACCAATAAAGCGCAGCGGTACATAAGTACTCCCGTCAACGTTCAGTATCTTCGTCCCGCCATTTGCTGCCGCCGCCAAGGCCCCGTTGACTTCAATGGCTGCCGGAAACAGCACTGCCTTGATGCTCTCCCCGGCAAATGCCACCGATGCACTCGCGAGCAACAGACCGCAAACCAGCCCGAGTATGAACTTTTTCAAAATCCAACATCCCCTTCTTCTATTTCATTTCCATATATTTACTCCTAGTATGCTATATAGTTGCGATCCGGGCTGGCTTAAAATATCTACGCTTTATCCGAAATCAGGGGTGTCCCGGACAACCGTTCACCGGCTGCGGAACACCCCATATGCGGCTTGATTAGTGGCGGGACTCTGAATGCTCTACTTAAACGGCTGGAGGCCGAACGGGAAATTACTTATACGCTGTCCGCATCTTGCGCCCGGTCCGGGCTGCGGCGGAGCGCTTCGGTTTATGGATTCGTTTCTTGTGTAAAAGAGGGCGTATACCCCTGCGGCTCCGCACACTGACCTGGGCACAATCCTGATAGCGGACATCTTCATTCTTGTGATCCCGGTTTAGAATGGTCAGCTTCTCGCCCGATTTGGCAATCAGATACCGGACACGGATGCTCTCCTCCGGCGTATTCTCTTCATAAGCGAGCACGGCCGTCAAGCGGATACGCGTCGCCGTCTGTCCGGTTACCGCAACCGATAGCGGAAAGAAATGGACCGTACCCGTATCGCCGGCGATAACATATAGCCTGTTGTTCCGGGTAACCGTCTGCAGGTTGCAGAACATACGGCTGCTCATGTCGGCGCCCCAATACCGGCGGAAGTAAGCGATGACTTTGGCTTTGGTGCTGAATTTCAGCGGCAGCCGGTAATACTCACCGCCATTCTCTTCGATGACCTGGCCATCGTCGGCGGAATCAAACACGTCGAACCAGGCCATTTCGGCGGCGGCGATAAACTCCCGCAGCTCATCTGCAGTCTGTGCTATCCTTGGCATAAGATCTCCTCCTCATAATAAAGTATTGCAGTGGAAGAAAACTGCCCCGGTGCTTGACCAGAAGATGAAGAATATTTGTCTGTTCCCGGCATGAAATTGTATAGACCCCTTGATTGCAATACCAAAAAGGCCTGCAACGATTATCGAATCGTCCACAGGCCTTCTTGATATGGTTCTCATACTATTATGATCTTGCATATTGTACATGCTCTGATGTGCTCAAATCGCTGGCTATTCCCACACCTCATCCAGTTTGTCCGAATAGAAGAGAATAGCCTTATGGTAGGAGCGAATGCCGGGATCCTCCGAGGTCTGCGCCACCAATTGCAGCAGCAATTCCATCGCCTCGCTATGTTCGCCCAGATTATGCAGCGCCATCGCCAGAAAAGCACGGAATTCCTGACGACCGGGATATTCCGCCACCGCCTCACGCAGCACGGCTGCGGCCCGCTCATATTCCCCCAGAGCCCGGTACGTGCTTCCAAGTCCAAGCAGTGCACCCGCCCGCTCCTCGCCGTCCAGTCCCAAGGCAAGCGCCCGTTCGTAATAGGGGACAGCTTCCCGTTCGCGGCCAAGCACATCATGGGTCCATGCCAGCTGATACTGCAGCATTGCATCTTCCGCTCCCCCGCCAAGCAGGGACAGGAGAAGCTCTCTTGCTTCCTCCGCCCTTCCGCTGCCGCGCAGCGCTATGGCCGTCTCGATCTCGGTTGCCACAGTCTCACCTCCTGCCCATTACTACCGCTGCCGGTTTAAGCTTTGCCGCTGGCAGCAATTCGCTCGGCCAGCTCGTTCAAGTAGGTCCAGCGTTCCATCAGCCGCTCCAGTTCGGCTTCGCCCTGACGCTGCTGTGACAGAAGCTCCTGCAGCCGCACCGAATCGGCAAAAGCCGCTTCCATCTCGGTGTTGATCCGGGCTAAATCCGCCTCGGCATTTTCGATCTGCTCGTCGATAGTCTCATATTCCTTCTGTTCCTTGAAGGTGAATTTCAGCTTCTCCCTGGACGGGGCGGCTGCGGCTCCGGCATTCTCCGCCGCAGCAACAGCGCTTCGTTTACCGGCCGCTTCCTCCTTGGCAACACTCTGCACCGGAACATTCTTGGCCAGCCATTCCTCGTATTCGGTATAATCGCCTACATGAATGCGAATCTGCCCGTCCTCGAAGGCAATCAGCTTATCTACAGTTCGGTCCAGGAAATACCGGTCATGAGATACAGTGAACACCACGCCCGGGAATTCTTCCAGATAGTCCTCCAGTACCGCGAGCGTGCCGATATCGAGATCATTGGTCGGCTCGTCCAGCAGCAGCACATTCGGCGCTCCCATCAGCACCCGCAGCAGGTAGAGCCGGCGCTTCTCGCCGCCGGACAGCTTGGCGATCGGCGTCCACTGCGTCGCCGGCGGGAACAGGAACCTTTCCAGCATTTGCGCCGCCGTAATGACACTGCCGTCTGCCGTGCGGACAATCTCCGCTTCTTCCTTGACGTACTCAATGACCCGCATACTGCCGTCCATATCCTGATGCTCTTGTGTAAAATACCCCAGCTTGACGGTAGCGCCCAGCTCTACTTCCCCGCTGTCCGGGGCAAGCTGTCCTGCGATCAGATTCAGCAGCGTCGATTTGCCGCTGCCGTTTGGTCCAACGATCCCTACTCTGTCCTGGGGCACGGCAATGTAATTCAGGTCCTTGATCAAGGTCCGTCCGTCCCACGACTTGGTGAGGTCGTGGATCTCGATGATCTTGCGGCCGAGCCGCGTCGAAGCCACCGAGATATCGAGCGCTCCGCCCGATGTGCCGCCAATGCTGTCCTTCAGCTTCTCGAACCGGTCAATCCGGGCCTTCTGCTTCGTGGACCGGGCTTTGGCGCCGCGGCGAATCCAGGCCAGCTCGGTGCGGAGCAGATTCTTGCGTTTCTGCTCCTCGGATGCCTCCCGCTCTTCCCGCTCGGCCTTCAGCTCCAGGAAGCGCGAATAATTGGCTTCATAGCGGAACAGCCGCCCGCCGTCCAGCTCCAGCATCACGCCGGCGACACGTTCCAGGAAGTACCGGTCATGTGTCACCATCAGCAGGGCACCGCGCCGCTTCTGTAAATACTGCTCCAGCCAGCCGACCGAGGCGGTATCAATATGGTTCGTAGGCTCATCGAGGATAAGCAGCTCGGACGGCGTAATCAGTGCAGCTGCCATAGCCACCCGCTTGCGCTGGCCGCCCGAGAGCGTCTCCATCCGGGCATTGAAATCGGTGATGCCGAGCTTCGTCAGCACCGTCTTGGCCTCGCTCTCCAGCTGCCAGGCCCCGGCCGCGTCAATCTCCTGCCCCAGCTTAACCACACGGGCCTCAAGCGCCGCATCTCCAGGGCTTCGTTCCAGCCCGGCAAGCACCTCCATATACTCCCGCATGACAGCAAGCGCCGGGTCATCCCCGGCGAAGACCTGCTGCAGAACCGTATGCTCCGGTTCGTACGGCGGGTTCTGCGCCAGATACTGCACCCGCACGTTATTGCCGATGGCAATCTGTCCTTCATCGGCGGTGTCCAGTCCGGCGATAATCTTCAGCAGTGTCGATTTGCCGGTTCCGTTCACGCCGATGACGCCGATCTTGTCGCGATCATCCATCCCGAAGGAAGCGTCCCGGAACAATATTTTCTCCCCGTAACTCTTGGATAGATGTTCCACAGTCATTATATTCATTAATGGTTCCTCGCTTGCCGTATAGATTCACGGTATTGTACCGCCCTTGCGCACTCTCTATTCCGCCTGCCGCTTATCCACCTCAGCCGTAAACCGCCGCGCCGCGCCTTCCAGGAACAGCCCTGCGGCAAACGCCGCCCGTCCCTGCGCATCCGCTTCGCTGAATTCGGGATCAAACAGAATGTCCATCTTCAGCCGGTCCAGCATTCCGATATAGGACTGGGCCAGCAGCTCCGCCTCTTCGGCCCCGCCCTGGGACAGTACATTCTGCACCGTCAGCATGTACGTCTTCATGAAATGGCTCATGTACGCTTTCAGCTCGGCATTGTTGTGAGGGGTGCGGAAAAAGAGGTTGGTATGCTGTTTGCGTTCATAATAGTACCGTATATGATGCTCCGCGATCACCACCAGCTGCTGTCCCGTCGTTTCGCAGGCCCGCAGCCTGATCCGCAGATCGTCAATGAAGCCTTCGCAATCGCGGCGGGTAACGGCCATAAACAGCTCTTCCTTATTCTTGAAATATAAATATACGGTGCCTTTGGCTATGCCAGCTTGTTCGGCTACCTGGGATATCTTCGTCTCATAAAAGCCTCTTGCGCCGAACAATTCGTAGGCGGCGTCAAGAATCGCATGGGCTTTGCGCTCTGCAGATAAGCTGTTCAAACCCGGTGCACCTCCTGCTGTCATTTGCTTCTGTATTCCGGGGCCCTGGATATGGGCCCCGGATTGCCCCGGCTTGGCTGCTACAGCAGGCCAAGCCCTAGAGCTACGATGCCGCCGATAACCGAGCTGAGCAGGTTCACGGCGTCATTATTCATCCGCCGCCAGCCGCGCGCCTGAACGGTGGCCTTGCTGCAATGCCGCGCCGCCTCCACTTCGCGGCCGCAGACCGTGCAGCGGTTCATACGCTGCACGGTAGCCCCGAGAATCGAGTCGGCGAACGCTCCCGCCAGTCCGCCGGTGAGCCCGGCGAGGAGCAGCGGCAACACCGGCTGGTCCTCCATTCCGGCGAGCACACGCAGGATTACGGCTGCGGCACCAATCATCAGGCCGCCTGCAGCGGCGGCCAGGGTTCCCGGCCAGGAGACGCCGCCGGACGCACCAGCCGGCAGTACCCTGCCGGTCAGCACCGAGCGGGGCGGCTTCTTAGCCAGGGTGCCAATCTCCGTGGCCCATGTATCGGATGTCACCGTTGCCATCACGCCAATGAAGGCAAGCTCCCAGAGCACGGACGGACTGATGGCGTTCAGCAGGACCAGCAGCATGCCAAGTCCGCCGTTGGCAAATACCTGACCGGCGTCGCGCCGGCCTGTTTTGTCATAGGTCGCCTCCAGCTCCGCCTTATTCTCATGGTGAAGCCTGGACAGCATGCTGGAGCTGATGAAGAACAGCAGCAATATGCCGAACCAGAACGCATTGCCCGCACCGAAATATATAGTGCCCATGATAATTGCAGCCAGTGTGCCGGAGAAGCTGAGCGAGCCTTTGCGGTAAGCCGCTCCGGCCACCAGCAGGGCGCCGCAGAATCCGGCGATCCAGAGCAGAATCTGCATCATCGTTTACCCGATCAGGCAGGAGCCCATCAGCCGCTCGCCCCAGTACAGCTCAAAGGAATCGCCGGCGGCAACCGGTCCCACACCCGCCGGAGTGCCGGTAAAGATAATATCACCCGTACCCAATCCATGGCGCTCGGCAATGAAATCGACAATCCGCTGCAGGGGAAAAATCATATTCTTGATATTGCCGCGCTGCACCTCTACCCCGTTCTTGCGGACCGAGAAATCGGTCGCCTCCAGCTCTTCCCGGTCCGGGAAGGCGATGTACGGAGTCAGCGGCGCCGCATTCTTGAACCCTTTGGCCGCTGTCCAGGGCAGCCCTTTCTTCTGCAGATCGTTGTGGATATCGCGCAGTGTGAAATCCAGGCCCAGCGCCATCGTATCCACCAGCTCCTCTACGGTGATCCCCGGAACATAGTCGCGTGCGATGCGCAGCACCAGTTCGCCTTCATAATGGATTAAGCCGGATTGCTTCGGCAATTCAATAACAGCCTTATCCAGCTGCACCGCCGCGTGTGAGGGCTTCAGGAAGATCAGCGGCTCCACCGGCACCTGATTGCCGAGTTCCTCGGCATGCAGTTTATAGTTGCGTCCTACACAATAAATATTGTTGACAGCAGCGCACATTACACTTCAGCTCTCTTTCCGTCACAGGTATATACATCCTTAATCTAAGCGCAGATCATGCCTTCAAAAAGGTATCGGCCCAGACATCCGGCCGGTTCGTACAGATCATAATGTCCGAATGCATCGCGGCGAGGCGGCGCATTTCCTTGGTCTTGTTCACCGTCCAGGCCATCATCCGGATGCCCCGTTCGGCCAGCAGCTTCGCCAGCACCGGAGTGATGCGCGCAAAGCTGATGGAGAGAAAGGAACAGTCCAGTTCACTAAGCTTGCCCGGAAGATCGCCGGAACGGGAATCAAAGATGAGTCCGGTTTGAAAGCGGGGTTCAAGCTCCTTGATCCGGCGCAGCGCCCCGAGGTCGAACGAGGTCAGTACGACCTCCTCCCGCATTCCCCGTTTATTGACGAGATCAATCACTGCCTGCTCCAGCCCCGGGTACATCGCCCCGCTGGTCTTGAGCTCGATATTAAGCCGCAGCCGGCCGTGGGCCAGGTCCAGCACCTCCTCCAGCGAAGGCACCTTCTCTCCGCGGAAAGCCCGCCCTTTCCAGCCCCCTGCATCCAGGCGCCGGATATGCTCGTAATCCATATCCTTAACCTTACCATGTCCATTGGTGGTGCGGTCCAGCGTGAAGTCATGAATAACCACAGGCACGCCATCCCGGGTTAGCTGCACATCAATCTCCATCCAGCGTACATAAGGCAGCGCGACCGCCATCTTCACGGCAGCCATCGTATTCTCCGGCGCTTTGCCGGAGAAGCCGCGGTGGGCGACACACATATTCTTCATCCTCAGCACCTCCAGCAGAAAATGGACTTCATGTTGCAAACACAGGCTAACGGGCCTGTGTGACCGTGCCGTCATTGCCGATCTTGACAAGTCCGGCCGATAAAGCCTCCACCCGCTGCAGCAGCAGTGCCCCTGAGACTTCGTCCATCGGCACCGGGCGGGCCAGCTCAGCATGCATCGGCGCCAGCTTCAGCCCGCACTCGCCGCCAGCCGTGCACTCCGCCTGGAAGACCGCCGTCTCCCAAGTGGCGGGCACAGTCGATCTTGTAAAGATAAAATTACCGGTGCTGTAGGCAATCCATTTACCCTTGTAGGGCTCAATGCCCTGAAGCACATGCGGATGTCCGCCGATCACCAGATCGGCACCGGCATCGATGAAGCTGCGGCCCAGCGTCTGCTGGGTCCCGTCATATTGCTCCACCCGCTCCTTGCCCCAATGGACCACCACCACAACAAGATCGGCCTTCTGTTTGGCAGCGGCGATAGCCTTCAGGCCTTGCTGGCTGTCATAGACCGCAGCAACGCCTGTCTTGTCCGGCCCGGCAGCCCAACTGCTCTCCGGAATAACCCGCGTAAAGCCAAGGAGCGCAATCCTGATGCCCTTGCGTTCGAAATATTGTGCTGTAAATGCCTCCTTGCTGTTCTTGCCGGCGCCGACATAAGGGATGCCCCGCTCCTGCAAATGCTTGAACGTATCAAGCAGGCCTGGCTCTCCCTGGTCAAGCGTGTGGTTATTGGCCAGATTGACAGCATCCACACCGGCTGCCTTGAGCGCATCCAGCGCTTCCGGCGCGCCCTTGAACACAAACTGCTTATTGGCTGCCCCTACACCTCCGCTAGTAATGGGGTTCTCCAGATTAACCACCGTAAGGTCATCCTTGGTGAACATGCCGTCCAGAGCAGAATAAGAATACGCATAGCCCTGCTTCTGCAGCAGCTCGCCAGCCTTGCCGGCAAAGATTACATCCCCGGCAAAATTAAGGGTCACGGTCGCGCCAGGATCGCCACCTGGCAGCCCCGACACTCCCTGTCCGTCATCTGACGCGTTGCCCGCGGCTGTTCCCGCACTCTCTTCCGGCTTTGCGGTCCCTTCCGCGGAAGGCGGCGGGGTTTCGGTCACTTCGGGAGCTGGCGTCTTCTCCGGCTCAACCGATGGCGACGGGCTTACCGGCGGCTCTGTGGCCGGTGAAGGAGTAACTGTAGGCGAAGGCGGCGGATCAGCGGTTGCCGTCGCAGACACTTCCGCCGTCTCCGGCGGCGGAGCGGAGACACTCTTGCCGGAATCACCGAGAAAATAATAGAGAAGTAGAGCGGAAATCATGAGAAGCAGGCTTACATTTGTCCATGCCCAGACCGTGCGGCGTCTGCGTTTGTTGCTGCTTTGCCGTCTTTGCCTGTTGCTTGATCGCGGCGGATACATGGGTTCAAACAGTCTCCTTTGCCGTTAAAGTGTTTCTATTATAGCATAACTGGCTTCTCCCCACATTCGTGAGCGAGATGGTTTAAGGACCATAACCTTAACAAAATATGGAGCCAAGCACCATCTAATGTGTGAGTAAAGGCCGGGTTGTCCGTGCATATCATCATCAGATTTGAAATGATCAATGAGCTTGTTTGATTTTCGCAACTTAAATGGCTCATTTATGCCGGTTAGCGGTAGTCTAGTTCGATAATCGCCACTTAATAGTAGCCAAAATGATTGCTGAAGCAAATTTTCGTCAAAATAGATGGCGGAAATCCAATTAGCATCGGTAAATAGCCTTATACGCGAAAATTAAGTGGCAGAAATCCAACTACCACCTCGGCCGTATCGAATTGCTGCTGTGTACCATCTAAGTTTCGAGTAAGGGCTGGGAATTCCTTGAATTTAATAAGTGGCAATTCTCCAACTGGGGTGCAGGAGCAGGGACTGTCTGTCGTTCATCCTAACTATATGGAGCTGGCTTCCAGCGGATTCACGCATTTGCTGTAATAATCCTGGGTGGGAGGTTATATCCTTCACTGAAGCCCCTGTCCTTCCAGCCTGATCAGAGAAAAAACTTAGACGCTTCTAACCTTCTCTCGGTTCAAGCCAAAAAGGGCGACTGTCGGAGAATCCGACAAATCGCCCCTTTGGCAATACTCTAGTTCATTATTTACCGGCCGCGGGCCGGCTGCTTCAGCGCTTCCGCCGCGCGCTGAGCCGTTTCCTTGGCCTGCTTGATGCAGTCAGGCATACCGATCCCGTCATAACCCGCCCCGAAGGCGTACACGCCCGGCAGCTTCCGGTTGAGCTCATCGCGCAGCCGGGCAATATTCGCAGGATGGCCTACCGGATATTGCGGCATGGAGGATTTCAGCCGGGTAATCTCTGTAAACAGCGGCACCGCCGTAATGCCCATGATCTCGCGCAGGTCCTTGCGCACAAGCTCCGTAATCGCCTCATCGGGAAGCAGAACATTCTGCTCATCGCCGGAGCGCCCGACATAGCAGCGCAGCAGCACTTTGTCGTCCGGGCTCGTATGCAGCCACTTCGTCGAGGTCCAGGTGCAGGCGGTAATATTGCGGGACTCCTTGCGCGGCACCAGAAAGCCTGATCCGTCATACTCGGTAACGATGTCCTTCTTGTTGAAGGCCAGCACCACATTGGCCACAGACACATAATTGACGGCTTCGAGCGGGGCAACGTCCACATGCGGCTTCAGCAGCTGTGCAGCAGCGAAGTTCTGAACCGTGACATAGATATCGTCGGCCGGGAGCAGTTCGCCGGTCGCCAGCTCCACCTCATAACGGGGCGTAGCATTTGGTGCGGCACCCTCACGAATGCGGATGGCTGACACACTCGTCCCGGTGCGCTGTTCGACGTCGTGCAGCTCCTCGATCAAGGCCTTGACCAGACTCTGCAGCCCGTGACGGAAGGTCAGGAAGGCGCTCTTCTTCGTTCCGGTATGAGTCTCCACCGGCTTCTTGCCGGTAGTCATCCCGCGGATCAGACTGCCGTAACGGCGTTCCACCTCACCGAACTGCGGGAAGGTCGCCTGCAGACTGATCTTGCGCATATCTCCGGCATAGATGCCTGCCAGCAGCGGCTCAGTCATACTCTCCAGCACTTCCGTTCCGAGCCGCCGTTCAATCAGCGAGCCCAGAGACTCATCCTCTGTACTGCGGCGCGCCGGGATGACGAAATCCAGCAGTGCGCGCATTTTGCCGCTGAAGCTGACCAGATTGCTCTTCAGAAACGGCTTGATTTCCGTAGGAATACCCAGCACCAGCCCGGCAGGCATGGAATGCAGTACCCCGCGCTGCAATATGTATGTCTTCTTCGCATTCGGATTCGTCGTTACCAGCTCACTGCCGATTCCCAGCTCCTTGGCCAGATCGCTCATAACGGACTTGCGGGCCAGAAAAGAATCCGGCCCCCGTTCAATCACAAATCCGTCACGGTGCAGCGTCTCAATCTTGCCGCCGAGCTTACCTTCCTTCTCCAGCAGCACAATGTCCGGCTCTATCCCCGCCTGCCGGTAGGACTGGCGGACATAGTGTGCAGCGCTGAGACCGCTGAGGCCCCCGCCGATGATGACGACTTTACGTGAAGTGCCGCTCATGAACGGCCCACCTGCAGATTCCCCGCCTTCTTGCGCACCACATCGCTCAGCACGGCCATATAACCGGGGTCGCTGTTCAGCGATTCAATACGCATCAGGCGCATATCCAGATCGGCAGCCAGCGCCTGGGCTTCAATATCCAGGTCGTACAGCACTTCCAGATGGTCGGAAACGAAGCCTATAGGCGCCGACAGCACATATTTAACCTGAGCCTCGCTCAGATCTTTCATCGTATCCAGGATGTCCGGCCCGAGCCATGGTTCGGAAGTCCGGCCGGCACTTTGCCAGGTGAACTGCCAGTTCTTCACCCCGGTCTTGTCGGCAATCGCCTGCGAAGTCGCCAGCAGCTGGTCACGGTAGGGATCGCCCATGGACAGAATTCTTTCCGGCAGGCTGTGCGCGCTGAAGAGCACCTTCACATCATCGCGGACCGCCCCTGTCTCTTCAAAAGCATCCAGCTTCGCGGCCACTCTGCCGCTGAGCACCTCAATCAGCTGAGGATGCAGGTGGTAGCTCTCCACCGCCTCCAGCTGAATACCGCACTCCTCCGCCTTTTTCTTCGCTCGCTTGATGTACAGGCCGACGCTCATGACGGAATAATGCGGTGCGAGCACCACACCGACAGCATGCTTAATGCCATCCTTCGCCATCGCTGCGACACCGTCCTCAATGAACGGGCGGGCATGTTTCAATCCCTGATAACAGATATATTCCGGTTCTCCCGGGGCACGGTCCCGGTTCAGTGCATCCTGCAGCGCTTCCACCTGACGGTCGGTGTTCTCCCGCAGCGGAAAGACACCGCCGACAATGGCTTCGTAACGGTCCTTAAGCTCCTTTAACTGCTCTGCCGAGGGCGGATTGCCGTGACGGATGTCCGTGTAATATTCCTCCACTCCGTCCATGCTCTCCGGTGTTCCGTAAGACATGACCAAAACGCCGATTTTTGCTGTCATTAAACCCATCTCCTTATACGAATAATGTCCGGATCGAAGTTAAAAGGCATCAAGCTTACGCACGCGGAGCTCCCGATTGCCGTAAAGCCTCCCGGGAGTAAGTGTGCACAAATTCAGTCAGTTCTTTTAGCGTGTCCAGCGAAGCCTCCGGAAATAATCCGTGGCCCAAATTAAATACATAGCCCGGTTCAGCGATTCCTTCATCGATGATTTCCGCAGCCCGCTGCTTCAGCACATCCATCGGGGCCGTCAGAAGGTAAGGGTCCAGATTACCCTGTACGGCAAATCCGTCGCCAAGTCTGCGGCGCCCCTCGCTCAGGCTGACCCGCCAATCCAGTCCAATGACATCGGCCTTGAGGGTGCTGAGACTCGGCAAGAGCTCACCCGAACTGACCCCGGGAAAATAAATTTTCGGTACATCAAGATCCGCCAGCTCGGCAAAGATACGGGAAACGGTCGGCAGCACATAACGCTCAAAGTCCCGGGGCGCCAGAGCCCCGACCCAGCTGTCAAACAGCTGGAACGCCTTGCCTCCGCTGCGCACATGCGCCCGCAGATAGGCGATTACCATATCGCCCAGCTTGCCCATCAGACGGTCCCACACCTCAGGCTGGCTGTACATCAGCTCCTTGGTCCGGTGATAGCTCTTCGAGGGCTTGCCTTCGATCAGATAGCTGGCAATGGTGAACGGCGCGCCGGCAAAAGTGATCAGCGGCACATCCAGCTCCTTATCGAGAATGGCGATCGTCTCCAGAATATGGCCCAGGTCCCCTTCCACATCTACCGGACGCAGGCGGTCCACATCGGCAGCGGAGCGGATCGGCTGCTCGATAACCGGACCAATGTTCTTCACGATGTCAAAATCGACGCCCAGGGAAGCCACGGGATTCATAATGTCGGAGTACAGAATCGCCGCATCCACACCCAGCTTGCGCACAGGCATGAGCGTAACTTCAGCGGCCAGCTCAGGCTGGCGGCAGATTTCCAGCAGCGAATATTTTTCCTTGATTTTACGGTATTCGGGATCATATCGTCCGGCTTGGCGCATGTACCATACGGGCACATAATCGCTCTGCTGCCGCTTGCATGCGCGAATAAAAGTATCGTTGTAGGTCATGATAAAATCTCCATTTAAGTTGGATTTAATAGATTATGGGGAATGTATATTCTTATATTATGCCCGCTTTTTTGGCGGGAAACAACCGAATTGCGTCCAATGAAATGACAATACGATGACATTACTATGACATGTGTTGCACCGGAGAAGGTTATTTTTGTGGTATACTGATGAGAATGTCAAAATTTCGTGAATTTTGTTGGAAGCCCATTTCAGAATCCCTTGAAAGGAAGTGAAAGCACATTGAAGAAGTTGAACCTGGAAACCTGGAAAATCAATCTCATTGTGCTTTGGTTCGGCCAATTTCTCGTCAATGCCGGTATGACTATGATTACCCCGTTTCTTTCGCTTTATCTCGCCAAAGATTTGGGTGTTACCGGCGAGCACGAAATCGGAATGTGGGCCGGCCTCATTTTTGCCGCGAATTTTTTGACCTCTTTTATTTTTCAGCCGCTGTGGGGCAAGCTAGCCGATAAATACGGACGCAAAATCATGCTGCTGCGGTCCAGCTTCGGCATGGCCGTGGTCATTGTGCTGATGGGCTTTGCCCAGACTCCGTGGCAGCTCTTGCTGCTGCGCCTTTTGAACGGAACCATCTCCGGCTTCAATCCCGCCTCCATCGCGCTGGTCTCGGGGACGACACCCAAGCCGCGCATGGGCTTTGCCATGGGGCTAATGCAATCGGGATCGGTGGCAGGCACCATCCTTGGCCCATTGATCGGCGGCGCTCTGGCGGATTGGATCGGGTTCCGGCCGATTTTTTATGTAGTAGGTGCCTTGTTGTTCGTGGCTTCTCTGCTGGCACTGTTCCTGGTCAAAGAGAAATTCGACCGTGCCGAAGCCGCCCAGGTGCCGCAGGTGTCCGTGCTTGAGGGCTTCAAGGAACTGGCCAAGGTTCCGCAGCTGCCCGCCTTGTTCGGCGTAACCTTCCTGCTGCAGTTCGCTATGGTCAGTCCGATGACGCTGCTGCCGCTGTATGTCGAGAAGCTGCACGGCTCTGCGGTCGATATCGCGTTTTGGGCGGGGGTGGTCAGCGCCGTAACGGGCGTTTCCAATATGCTGGCTTCCCCGCTGCTCGGCAAGCTCAGCGACAAGGTAGGCGCACACCGGATACTGACATACGCGCTGGTGGGCGCAGCACTGTTCCTGATTCCGCAGGCCTTCGTCACCACCGTCTGGCAGCTGGTTATCGTACGCTTTCTGATGGGTGTGTTTATGGGCGGCCTGCTGCCAAGCGTCAATGCGCTGATCCGTTCTTATACGCCTGACGGCAAGGAGAGCCGGGCCTTTGGCTTCAACAGCAGCACGCTGGCGCTCGGCAATATGCTGGGCGCGGTCATCGGGGGATTTCTGTCGGGTTACATCGGCATTGAAGGATTGTTTATCATTTCCGGAGGATTCCTGCTCATCAACACGGTCTGGGTGCGCCTCAAATTGTACAAGCACCCCCAGACCCGGTCCTTCCGCTGAGCTGCGTCTTGCAGGGCGTCTACTTCACCCGGGCGAGTGCCAGTCCGTCAAAAGCAGGCAGCAGCGTACTCTCCAGGCGCGGATCACCGGCGATCATCTCATTGAAGCGGCGCATCGCCTGTACAGCGGGCCCGTTCTTCTCCGGATTCAGGGTCCGGCCGCGCAGAAAGATGTTGTCTCCGGCAATTAAGGCGCCCGGCCGGCCCAGCCGGATCGCGTATTCCAGATAGTTCGGGTAATTCTCCTTGTCGGCATCGATGAAAAAGAAATCAAACCGCCGTCCCTCCGCTTCCAGCTGCTCCAGGCTTTGAAGCGCGGGGCCGAGCCGGTATTCCACGGCTTCGCCGAAGCCGGCCTGTGTCAGATGACGCTCCGCCAGCGCGGCGTATTCAGGCTTCAGCTCCAGGGAGGTCAGCCTCCCGCCGGCAGCCATGCCGCGGCAGAGACAGATGCCGCTGTAGCCGCCGAGCGCTCCGATCTCCAGAATGTCGGCTGCGCCGGATAGCTTGGCGAGTAGTGTGAGCAGCCGTCCGTAGCCTGGAGCAATCGACACCTCAGGCATGTGGTTCGCGGCAATGGCCTGCTTGACCTGCAGCAGCAATTCGTCTTCTGCATAAAGCTGTTCGCTGTATTCTTCCTGATTGGGCATATGTTTTTCTCCTTATATTACATTAATGCGGGCTTTCGCCCGGGGTAGGCATTGTGCAGCCCCGCGCATTACCCTATACTTGAACAGAAAAGCCATTTCTTATTGTAGCGGCAATCTGCCGCCATTCACAAGTCAAACGGAGCTGAGAGCATTTGAGCAAATTACAACTGATCGCCACCGCCCCTATGGGGCTGGAAGCTATTGTGGCGCGTGAATTAAATGAACTGGGATATGAAACAACCATTGAGAACGGACGGGTGCTCTTCAGCGGCGATTATAGCGACATCTGCCGCTGTAACCTGTGGCTGCGCACTTCTGACCGTGTGCTGATCAAGATGGCACAGTTTCCGGCTACAACCTTCGAAGAATTATTCGAAGGAGTGAAGGCCGTGAACTGGGAGGATTTCATTCCGGAGAACGGGGAGTTCCCGGTGGAAGGCCGCTCGCACAAGTCGCAGCTCACCAGTGTCCCTGCCTGCCAGGGGATCGTCAAGAAGGCGATTGTTGAGAGGCTGAAGCAGTCCTACCGGACAGAGTGGTTCCAGGAGAACGGTCCTCGTTATGTCGTTGAGGTGATCCTGCTCAACGACATTGCTCTGATCACGCTGGATACAACGGGCCCGGCGCTGCATAAGCGGGGCTACCGCCGTCAGGCGACGGAAGCTCCGATCAAGGAGACGATGGCCGCCGCGCTGATTCAGCTCAGCCGCTGGAACGGCAGCCGCCCGATGTATGATCCGTGCTGCGGCTCCGGCACCATCCTGATCGAGGCGGCAATGATCGCCTGGAACATTGCACCGGGCCTGCGGCGCACCTTCCCGTCCGAGCACTGGCCGGAAATTCCGCAGCGGCTGTGGCAGGAAGCGCGCGAGGAGGCCATCGACTCCGTGCGCGACGACTATCCGCTGCAGCTCACCGGCAGCGACATTGATCCGGCGGCGATTGAAGTCGCCGAAGCCTCCGCGAAGAGCGCCGGTCTCTCCGGCGAGATCACGTTCAAGACGCTGGCCGCCGCCAAGGCGCGGCCGCAAGGGGATTACGGCTGCATTATCACCAACCCGCCTTATGGCGAACGTCTCGGCAACGACAAGGAAGTCGAGCGGCTGACACGCCAATTCGGCGAAATGATGCTGTATCTGCCGACCTGGTCCTTCTTCGCGATCAGCCCGGTCAAGGAATTCGAGCAGCTCTACGGCCGCAAGGCGGACAAGCGCCGCAAGCTGTACAACGGCCGGATCGAGTGCCAGTACTACCAGTACCTGGGCCCGCTTCCGCCCCGTCAGTCCAAGTAAGCTGCGAAAGGAGCTGCCCCGCAAGCCATGATGGCTTTGCGGGGCAGCTCCTTTGACGTTGTGCGGGGAAACCAGCGGCGCCCAGGTGTACCGCTCCAAAAGGCTCATTTCCATGCTCTACCGCAAGGGTAGCCAGCTTGATGGCTTCTTCATTCATAAACAAAAACCCCTCCGGGTACACTCTTGGCCTGCGCCTGAGCGTATGTACGCTGGAGGGGATGTATCGCGGCTTCGGGAGAAGCTACTCCTTCAAAGCCGGCTTCTTAACAAAGGCTTCCGCTTTGGCCAGCACTTCATCCTCGGTAGGAGCACTGACATAGCGGCCGTTAATATAGATAAAAGCGCGTTTGCCGCAAGGCCCGCAATACGATTTGCAGCCGATCTTGATCTCGGCATCGGGCGCCATCTTGCGCAGCTTGGGCAACACGCTCTTTATACTCATGAAATTGCATTCATCGCAAATGCGGATATCGTTAGCCATGGCACAACCCTTCTTCGCTTGCAGTCTTAATGATCGCCGTGATTTCCCTGGGACGGATTGGTGATGACAAAGCCCTCTTCCGGAAAATACAGATAATCAATCTTCACGCCGTCCAGCAGCGGCTGGTTCGGATCGAGAATAACGTCGATTTCCTTGTCCGTCGGCACAATGACGTCGTTCTCCTTCGGCTTGTCCAGATCCATACCGTAGTGGGCATGATCGCCGTGGGCATGAGTAATGAAGACGCGCAGCTTCAGCTCGGCGTTGCCTTCCTGTTCCATTGCTTTCTTTATCACTTTAGCCGCGTTGCGGGTAATTTTGACGTTCATCTCATCCATCTCCCAAACCAAAAGTATAGATACTCAATCATCTATTTTAAGGAATGCGGCTGTTAAAAGCAACCTTATGCATAAAATTTGCAGAAACTACTGCTTATTTCTTGAAAATTATCCCCTTAACGTGCAGCTCTCCGCGTGACCAGCCCCGGGTATTTGCGCTCCATCCGCTCCGCGAACCAGCCCGCCAGCAGCATGGTTACCCCGATATCGTCAATCGGCAGAAACGGCAGCACATCGGGCAGCACCCAGTACAGCACGACCGGCACGGCAAACAGCAGCTTGTCCGACAAAGCTACCTCGCGGGAAACGATATACCGCCAGCTTGATCTGAACAATTGGACCCAGTGGCGCAGCGACAGCCATTTTCTCGGTTTCATCCGGAATCCTCCCCTACGTTGCTATCTTAATTTAAACAAGGATGCATGGAAGATATACTTTCTGCTCTTATAAAAAAGGGCCAGCCGCGAAGCGCATCTCAGGATGATTGCGGCCGTGCCCTTTGCAGGTATATTACGCAAATTTGCAGCAAATGTTTCAATTTTAATTGAAATTTGATAGAATCGCCGCCAAAATTAGTCCTGTCTCCAGCGCCATATCCTCATAATCGGCCAGCGGCAGGGGATTCCTGCCACTGCCCAGTTCGACTGTAAAACCGGGCTTGCGGAAGCGCTGGATGAACCAGTCCTTGTAACCCGCGTCGCTGCCGGTCAGCTCCACGGCCCGGTAGCCGCTGGCCGCTGCCAGCTTGCCGGCCAGCTCCTTGCTGCCCGGCGGCTCGTAGCCGCGGTAGTTCCAGTAGATCTCGCTGCCCTGGCTGTGCAGCGAGACAGCGGCTTCCCCGGGGTGCTGCTCGGCCAGCCGGGCCAGGGCTGCAGCTTCCGGCTCGCTGAGCGGAGCCGGGCCGCTATAATCGCGCGGCGCCGGACCGGGAACGCTCCGCCGTGCCCGCTCCTCTTCCCAGTGGGCGGGAAACTGGTCGCCAAGATCCACGCCGCGGATGTTCGCCTTCCAGTGCCGGAAGCTGCGCCGGCCGGAATTCCAGGCCATCAGCTCCTCATAATGGGCCTCACCTGGCAGAATGCCCTCCTGGACCAGCTCGACGCCATCGGGGTTAGCCAGCGGCACGGCCCACAAGGTCCAGTCGCGGTACCACTGAGCCGGGTCATGACCGTGCCAGCTCCGGCCCTCGGCATAAGCCGCAGCATACTGCTCGATGAACGCCAGCAGACAAGGCGATGTCAGCCACTCGTTGGCGTGAAGCGCCGCATTCACATGCAGATGACGGGCCCCTTCCCCAATCCGGAGCACGTGAAGCGGCTTGCCCAGCACACTGGTGCCTATGGTATCATGCGCAATGAAAGGGTAACGCTGTAGAAGCTTTCCGATGTCTTCCCCTGCCTCTTGCGGCCCGTATTCTCCCCGCAGACTGACAATATGCCGGGAGCCTGCCTGCGGAATAACCAGTTCTTTGCCGGACTGGCAGTGCCGACCGGAGGCAATCCCCGGGTTGACCTGCTCCAGTGCATCGACGCTTATGCCGAACAACGCGGCTATCGAACCGGCGTCATCCCCTTCCTGTACACGGTAACGTCTGCGCGGAGCGTTCGGCAGATACAGAATCTGCCCCGGATATAGATAGGGCTGGCTCCCTGCCCATGGATTTCCCTGAATGACATGCTCCGGTGTCAGCCCGTGCCTTGCGGCGATCCGGCTGACGGTATCTCCTTTACGGGCAATATACTGCTGCATAACCTCATCCTCCCGGCCCTCTAGTAACCGTTATCCCTGTAGACTGCTTTCTCCTGCAGACAACGGGACACAGCCTTCTTCCCATTGTATGCCGGCTGCAGCCTTCGGCATGAACGAAAAGCGCCCGACGAATTGTAAACGTATACATTTTTATAGCAGGTCTGTCCTGTTCAATGCCAAGGCCCCGTAACGAATAGACCGACCTGCAAGCCTTGGTTACGGCTCACAGATCGGTCCGGAATTTTCAAATCGGCACCTATTGCTGCTGGGATTGTCCATATTTCCTTCAGCGCAACGGTCTATAATGTAGATATTTGCCAGACGACCGGCGCGCGCTGCAATTGCTCGCCGAGCCAATCCCTGGCGATCCGCTGGAACATCTCGGCATCGCCGCTGCAAAAAAACTGGTGAATCGGGCTGTCATCCCCGCTGGCCAGCTTGCCCTTGTCGTAGAGAATGGTGCTGATCTCACGGGCAGTCTCATCGGCAGAGCTGATCAGCTTCACGCCGGGTCCCATAACCTTGCCGATCGGTTCAATCAGGAACGGATAATGGGTACAGCCCAGAATAAGGGTATCAATGGGCTCGTATTTGATCCCGTTCAGCGATTCCGCCACTGCATTCTCGCTCTCCGTTGTACGGAAGAGCCCCTGTTCGACATACGGCACCAGCGCCGGGCAAGCCTGGCTGACTACCTGGACGAAGGGGGACAGCTGCTGAAGCGCTGCGGTATACGCGCCGCTCTTGATGGTGCCGACCGTACCGATGACACCGATTCGTCCCGTCTTGGTGGCAGTAATGGCTGCGCGGGCACCCGGATGGATGACGCCAATCACCGGAATCGGTACCTTAGCCGCGATATCCTCCAGCGCTGCTGCGGTTGCGGTATTACAGGCGATCACAATCATTTTGGGATTAAATTGAATTAAATAGTCCACGATTTGTTCGGTGAATAACTTCACTTCTTCGGTTGAACGGGGTCCGTACGGAGCTCTCGCCGTATCGCCGAAGTAGATGATCTTCTCCCTTGGGAGCTGTCTCATTACTTCCTTGACGACCGTAAGCCCCCCTACTCCTGAGTCCAATATTGCTATCGCTTGCTGCACGAACACACCGCTTCCTTTTACTCGTTTTGTGTAGCTTATGTAAGGCCAAATTAAAGTGTACCTGGGCCGATGCCCCAATTGCAGATAATACTCCATTTGGCGGCGCAGTTCAAGAGAATCAAAAAAGCCGCCCTCCGCCCATACGGCGGAAAACGGCTTGACACTCCGGTCACCCGGCTTACTTCAGTGCTGCATTATCGGCGGCAAGGGCGGCGTCCGTTCCTTCAGCGGCATCATCCGCCTGCCCGGCTTCATCCGTTATAATACCGCTGACGGAGACGGTCTCCAGGGCTGCCTCTTCCTCCTGGGCCTGCTTGCGCCATTCCTTGATTTCAGTGACGACCGAGCCGACTGCATCTTTGGCTTTGCCGTACAGCTCCGCGCTCTTATCGCTGGCCTGGACGGCGATTTCCTGTACCTTGTCGATTGCGCCGGTGGTGCCGTCCGCGATATCCTTACGCAGCTCTTTGCCTGGCTTAGGCGCCAGCAGCAGCGCCGTTACCGATCCTGCCACTCCGCCGGCCAGCAGTCCCCAAAGCAAGCTTTTGGTGTCCTTTTTCATCGCTCATCTCTCCTTTAGTTCGGTTGCCGGTTGCCTGGAGCATCCGGGCGTTCGCCTAGTTCTGCTATATCATAAGCAATGAGAGCCTGTCAGGTGACACTTGCTTCGGCCTATTCCGCAGTTTTATTATTCTTGCCCGCAGCCCCCGGAACAATGGCATAGCGGCAGCATTGCCCGCCTTCGGCCATACATTCGCTCCGGGTGACCTTGGCACCGAGCAGCTCCTCGAACAGCCCCTGCTCGCATTCACAGGCTTTGCGGTATTGGGTAGCTACCTGGCGGATCGGGCAATTATATTCGCGAAGCGTGTAAGACCCGTCGTCCTCCTGATTCCATTCCGCCATATACCCGCCGGCATTCTGGATCGCCGACAGCTCGGCCACGCGCTCCTCCAGACCGCGGTTCTCCATCATCGGGGAATACTGGGCAAGCATCCGCCGCCGCCGGCCTTCAAACAGCACGTGAACAGCCTCCAGCCCGCTGCCATGGTCAAGCTCCCGCAGCAGCTCCAGCGCCAGGTTGTGATAGCTCTTCGGGAAATGCTCGTCAGCCCGTTCCGTCAGCGAATAGACATGCAGGGGCCGGCCCATGGCCTGGCGGACCACTTTGGTTTTGGCGAGTGATTCCTGCTCCAGCTGCAGCACGTGGCGGCGTACACCCATCTCGGTAATCCCCAGCTCCTCGGCGAGCGCTCCAATCGTCAGCGGCCCCTTCATCTTCAGCAAAGTCATAATATGGCGCCGTGTTGAACCGCTCTCCTGCCCCTTCTTCATCCTTCCGGCCTCCTTTCGGTTATGGCATGTTCCTTGTATATTCCAGATATCAGCCTGGAAGTCCGGCTCCCAGCTCCTGGTCCAGGTAGCCCCGCACCCGTGCCGCGAACTGCTCCAGCCTATCAGGCAATACCGCAGTCATCGGATGCAGCGCCTTGCGCTCCCAGCTGAAATAATCCTGCACGAGCGGCTTGCGCAGCCCTACCAGTTCGGTAAGCATCGCATACAGTGCCGGGTCCTCGAACACTTTTTCCTGATGAATGATGGTAATGATATCCTCATAGCTGCCCGCATCACGCATAATGAAGCCGTCGATCAGACAGCTTCCGACATCCGTAACCACCTCGATCGCGAGGTGCAGACAGCGCTCCTGGATCAGTCCCTGCAGCAATCCGCCATCCCACTCTGCCGCCACCCGGCGCAAGCCGGAGTTAACGTCGCCAATCTGGTTCAGTATCGTTTCTATCTGGTTCCGGTTGACATAATACACTGGCTGGCCCCCCCACTCTAGATCTCGTAATCTACTGCGACCGAAAGCTCCTTCACTTCATTGATGTGAACGATGACCTCTTTGTGGGCCGGATGGACCTGATAAGCCTGCAAATCCTCGAGCGAAGCTACAACCGTCACCAGCGCAATATCAAAAGAACGCTCGGAGTGCAGAATATCCTTACCGACTTCAATAGAAATCAGCTGCGGAATCTTGCCCTCCATATTGCGGAGCACCGCTGCGGTGGCTTCCACGCTTTCGGGCGAACGGTCCTTCAGTTTAAAGAACACAATATGCTTGATCATCCTGACAATACACCCCTCAATTATTCTTGTACCGGGAACCGCCCCGGAAGTTTAAAAGTAAGCAATCTTTATAAAAATATATCATAACAGCATCGCTTCTGCACCGCTTCTGAAAGAAACTTCAATTCTTATGTAAGCAATTACAGCATTAACCATTGCAGCGCTCCGCAAAGTATTGTAGTATATCCTTAAAAATTTCGGAGGAAGTATGTCTAAGAATCAACCAGAATCTCACAACATTCAGGCTTGGTCACTGATCAACCGCAAATATCTTGGACAGGGTGTACGGGTCAAGCGATTCCGCCGTCCGAAGCGCAGCCAGATCCGCAACCGCGTTCTTCTGGCGATCCTCATGGCCAAGGACATCAAGCTGTCCCGGCTGGCCGAAGAGCTCTCTGTTTCCTCCCGCAGTGTCAGCGCCTGGGTATATGAGGGCCGCATTCCCTCACGTACGAATATGGACAAGACCTGCCGTCTGCTCGGATATCCGCAGCATGTCTTGTTCAACGAAGCGCTTCTGCGCCAAAGCCCGATCGTATGCCAGCCGACGCCTTCACGGTTTATGAAAAGAACGGCTGCCGGCTCTCCCCGCAGCAATGTCATACTGACCGGACTCTGCATGGTTTACGACTTCTCCGTAACCGATGTCAGCATCTGGATCGGCGTTCACCCGGGGACCTTCCGCAAATGGCTGCACCACAACCATCTGCCTTCCCTGGCACTTCAGGAGAAAGCGGAGCATTTCTTCCGTATTCCGCGCAGCATTTTGTTCGCCGACTGTGAACCAAGGTAACACGACGGCTGCTTGCCCGCAAACCTAACAACAGAAAGCTAAGGCCCTTTCTTCGCCAGCCGGAGAGGGGCCTATTTGGCTTTTGGGGCTGGGCGGTTAAGCTGGGGGAGGCGGGCTGGTCAGGGACAAGCAAGCTGAAATTGGGCGTTTATCCGGAGATGCGGAAGCGGGGATTGGGCATGGGCGCTCAGGCTGGGCAGCGGGCAGGATAAATAGTAAGGCAGCGTGAGTCGCAGGTGAATCGGGTATACTATCGTGAGATTGCATGAGCTCATACGATACCGTATTCAGGAGGTAATTCATGGAATATCATGGCATGTTGACCACCGGTTTGACAGACAGCTGGGACGTGGCGCCCGGCGTCGCCGGATTGCGCACTTTATTTGCCAATCTGGCCTTCGTCTCGCTTGCCCCGGAGAAGTGGATTCTCGTCGATGCGGGACTCGGCAATTTCGCCGGCAGTATTGTGCGGGCCGCACAGACAAGCTATCCGGGCGCACCGCAGGCAATCATTCTGACTCACGGGCATTTCGACCATGTCGGCAATCTGCGCGAGCTGCTGGAAGAATGGAAAGGCACGCCCATCTACGCCCACCGCGAGGAGCTGCCTTATCTTACGGGCAGGCAGGATTATCCGCCTGCCGATGCTTCCGTTGGCGGCGGTCTGATGAGCGCCGCCGCTCCGCTCTATCCGCACCGGGCCATTGATCTCGGCCCGGCCGTCCAGCCGCTGCCGGACGACGGCAGCGTTCCCGGGGCTCCGGGCTGGAAGTGGGTGCATACGCCCGGTCACAGCCCGGGTCATATCTCGCTGTTCCGCGAAGCGGACCGGGTGCTGCTCTCCGGCGACGCGCTGCTGACCGTCAAGCAGGAATCGGCGCTGGCCGTCGTAACGCAGCGCCAGGAATTGCACGGGCCCCCCGCCTATTTCACCACGGACTGGGAAGCGGCGGAGCAATCCGTCCGCAGGCTTGCCCTGCTGGACCCAAAGGTGCTTCTGCCCGGCCATGGACTCCCGATGGCCGGACCGGAGCTGGGCCCGCAGCTCGCCGAGCTGTGCCGGACCTTCAAAGAGAAGGAGCTGCCCGAACAGGGCCGGTATGTCTGAGCCCTCGCAGAGAATTTCTCCGGGGCTGGCACATGCAGGCGCGCTTGTTCTTGTTCAGACTTCCGGCATAAGCATGTTGTTATGATTGCCTGCAGCCGGTTTAGCGTCGGCTGCGTCCGATAAATCAGCAATCGGCGGAATTTGGACGAAATAGCGTATTTACGGTCTGTAAGCAAGTGGGACACGACTCCGGCGGGTGCTTGCGGCTTCTTAAGCCATTTGCAGGCCGGAATGAGTAACTATGCCCGCCAGCCTTACCGCTTGCGGGCAAGGATATAGCGCAGACTGTAGGAATGGCTGCCGTCTTGCGAACTGCGGAGACAATCGGTGAACTCCCCGGTCTCTAATATATCCGTACCGCCAAAATGCGTCCGCAAATCTTCATCGCTGAAGAAGTGGGCGTATTTCCCCTGCTTGTATTCATATGTCCCCTCTTCCAGCATGCTCCCTTGCCCATTCGCCGGATCTTCGTCAGAGAAGCAGGTGAAATAGAGCAGTCCGCCGCTGCGCAGCTGGGCCAGGCAGGCTGCAATCAAGCTGCGGCGTTCCGCCGCAAGGAACAGGTGCAGCACATCGTAGCAGTACACAGCGTCTACCGGAGACTCCAGCTGAACTTCCAGCGCCGAACCGGCGAGGAACACGCTGTCCGGGTCCCACCGAGCGGCCAGCTCAAGCGCTGCCGGGCTAATCTCAATTCCATATGTAGTAAAGCTGCCGGAGAACACTTTGGTATGGCGGCCGTAACCCGCCCCGGGAACCAGCACCGCTGCGGCCCCCGCTTCCTTGAAGCGTTCAAAGGCCTGGACGGCCGAAGGACTGGGCTCGTGCCCCCATATCATTCCCTCCTGTGTAAAACGCTCCTCCCAATAATCGGACAGTGGAACCCGCTCCTTTACGCTTTTTTGATCCTGCACCAGTGCGTATAAATCTCCTTGAATCCCGACTTGCCGTATAAAGCGGCTGCGCCGGGCGGTTGTACGGGAGGATTGCTTCCGGAAATCTGTTCCTCCCTCACTCCCTTCAGCTTCGTTTACTGCGCATCGCATCCAGCAGCTTCACACCCGCTTCGCCGCCCGAGGTATAGTGGTCATACTCCGGCGACTCTTTGCCGTACAGGGCGATCCGCCCTTCTTCGTTGAAGTGGATGCCCCAGCCGTAACGCTTGGGCAGCATTGATGCCCGCAGGCAGGGGTGCTTCTTCGCGAACAGCCCGGCCCATATTTCATCCCGCCGGTTCACCCGTTCTTCAGCCGGAATCTGCTTGTGCCGCACATGCACCTCATACAGCAGCTCCTCATGATTGTAGACATAAGGCGCTTCCGCCAGCAGCTCATACTGGATCACATGGACCGGCGGAAGCGGGCGGCCGGACTGCGGGACCGTTCCGGTCTCCACCGGACAATCCGCCGCGACCCGGATAAACGTATCGGTATAGCTCATCGCGAATCCTCCTTTTGCAAGCTTTTAGGTTACTATTATCATAGCCGACCGCGTTCTTCAGGCCAAGGCATTCAGTACAAATCCTGCAGTTCGGAGGAACGCCTCCTCTTCACTTCCTCCACCGGTGGAACGCCAAGTACCTTGACCGCATCAAATTGTAGCTATGCACCATCTATTTGCGAGTAAGGCTGGGACGTCCGCACCTGCATCCCTTTCCCGTGAACAGGCCGACAAACAGCACAGTCCGGCCAATCAATCCTATTGTAGTCGAGAAATCGACCATAATGGGCTACCGTGAAGGTAAATAAGGCAAACGTAGTCGAAAAACCGACCACAATGACTTGCCGTCGAGGAAAACAGACCAATTGTAGTCGAAAAACTGACCACAATGGGCTACCGTGAATGTAAATAGGGCAAACGTAGGCGAAAAATCGACTATAATTCACAAACCAAGCTCACCGAACGAAAAGCAGGACAGCACCTTAAAGTTCTCATGTTGCTCTTTTCTGGGTTAGTGGGAAGCGAAACGAAACCAGGCTTAGAAATTGGTGTAATGGCACTTTGCAACCGAGTATGCTAGAGGGGAATTAAAGCACTTATACCCTGGAATTTGAATGGGTCAAGGTAGCAGGGTTGCCGATTCAAAAAAAGAAGCTATCCCCGCACAGGCGGCAGCGTATGCCCTGTGCAGGAAAGCTTCTATAGTTCTGTGTCATATTCAGAAGAAAGCTTGCTTAACTCCCCCCGCCCGTGCTTCAGGCATGTCCCTCTAGTCTACCAGCTCGATTTAACGATGCCGGGAATCCGGCCCTGCAGTGCCAATTCGCGGAACACTATCCGCGAGACCTTGAATTTGCGCAAATATCCGCGCGGTCTGCCGGTCACGGCACAGCGGCTGTGCAGACGGACCGCTGCCGAGTCGCGCGGCAGCTTCTGCAGTGCCGCGTAATCTCCCGCCGCCTTCAGCGCTCTGCGCTTATCCGCATACTTAGTCACCGTTTCCTGCCGTTTCAGTTCTTTAGCGACCTTGGATTTCTTCGCCATTTGTAATCTCCCTCCTTTTCCGGAAACCTATAGCTCCTCCCCGCTCTGCATTGCAGGAGCCTGATTCTCTTCTACTCTGCGTATTCGGCAAGCAATTCATCGGCCGCCCATGGCAGCGGATTGTCAAACCTGCTCCAGTCCTGCTTCATCTCTTCGGCACGGAGCAGACAACCGTCGAGGTCAGCTTCAATCCGGGCCCGGTCCATATCGATTCCGATAAAGACAATCTCGTTCATCCGGTCACCCCACTGCGCGTCCCAGCGGGCCTTCATCTCCGGCTCATCCACCAGCACGCTAAGCTGCTGCTCCTTCGGCAAGGTGGCCAGCCAGTAGCCGGCAGGGCCGAACTGGATGGATGGCCCCGCCTGGCTCAGGCTCCCGGCGAGATCGCCCTTGGCCGCCAGCCATACGAGTCCTTTGGCCCGTACCACCTGCTCCGGCCAGCTTCCGAAGAAGGCACTTAGCCGCTCCGGGTGGAACGGCAGCCGGCGCCGGTAGACGAAGGAACCAATGCCGTACTCCTCCGTCTCCGGAGTGTGCTCGTCCTTGTTCAGCTCCGCGATCCATCCGGAGGACATGCTGGTCTTCTCGAAATTGAACAGTCCGGTGTTCAGAATCTCCCGCGGGTCCACAATCCCCTTGACCGTACGAATGATTCTGGCGGCCGGCTGAAGCCGCTTAAGCACCGCTTCCAGCTTGTTCAGCTCCGCTTCGCCGACAAGATCGCACTTGTTCAGCAGCAGCACATCACAGGTCTCAATCTGGTCAATGAGCAGATCGACAATATCGCGCACATCTTCCCCGCCTGCCGCCTGGCCGCGGTCCAGCAGGCTCTCGCCTGAGGCGAAGTCATGCCAGAAACGGTAGGCATCCACTACGGTAACCATCGTATCCAGCCGGCAAAGCGAGGTCAGGTCAATATCCAGCTCGGGATTGGCATACGTGAAGGTCTGTGCGACAGGGACCGGCTCGCTGATCCCGGAGGATTCAATCAGGATATAATCAAATCTCCCCTCCGCTGCCAGCTTGCTTACCTCGCGCAGCAGATCATCGCGCAGGGTGCAGCAGATGCAGCCGTTCGACATCTCCACCAGCTTCTCCTCGGTACGCGAGAGCGTATTGCCGGCCTGAACCAGTCTGGCATCTACATTGACCTCGCTCATGTCATTGACAATGACGGCCACCTTAAGGCCATCCCGGTTATGCAAAATATGATTCAGCAAGGTAGTCTTGCCGGAGCCCAGATATCCGCTGAGTACGGTCACAGGTATTGGTTGCATGTTTTCTCTCCTCACTTGATTCCACATGTTCTTAATGGCTCTCACTGAACGGGTCGGCGAATGTGCCGGCCCCGATTCTCAGCGCGTCTCACGGTGCAGTGTCACCCGCTTGAGGCGCGGGCTGTATTTCTTCATCTCCAGCCTCTCCGGATTCGTCTTCTTGTTCTTGGTGGTTGTATAGTTCCGGTCGCCCGTCTCTGTGCAGGCCAGGGTAACAGTTACACGCATATGATCAGCTCCAGTCGTCTATTCGTAATTCTTACGATTAAGCATTATTCTACATATGCGCCCTCCGGTTGTCAACACTGCGGACGAATTTTGCTCCGGGCCGGATTTATAGGTCTTTCCCGGGGACAAGGCACGTATAGATAACCATATGAAAATATGAGTCTTGCAAATTAAAGGCGAAGCCTACCCGTGGGAGAGTGGATCATGAATATACCTGTGATGATACTTGGCGGATTTCTGGGCAGCGGAAAAACGACGCTCCTGCTGTCGCTGCTGGAGGAGAGCAAAGCCCGCGGCTTAAAGCCGGGAGTGGTCATGAACGAGCTCGGTGCGCGCGATGTGGACGGATACATTTTGCAGGAGCATACCGGCGTGGGCGTCGAGAAGCTGCTGGACGGCTGCGTGTGCTGCACGCGCAAGGATGAGCTGCCGGGCAGCCTGAATAACCTGCTGGGCAGACGGCCGGATATCATCTTTATCGAGCTGACGGGTGTGGCCGATCCCGGGGAGATTGCCGAAATTGTGCAGGCTGATGCCTTTGCCGGCAGGCTGAAGCTGCATTACACGGTTACACTGCTGGACGCGGAGCACGCCCTGGAATACAGCAGCCGCTTCTCGGCGGACAAACAGCTGGTCCGCACACTGCGCAAGCAGCTCAGCAGTGCCGATCTGATCGTCGTGAACAAGAGCGATCTGGCGGAGCAGGAGACGCTCTGGAAGATTGAGAGAACGGTACGCAAGTATAACAGCGATTCCGAGGTGATCTTCACCCACTACAGCAGGATTAATCTTGCTCCGCTGCTGGCGGGCGTGCTGCCCCAGGTTCCCCGCAGTGCGGCGGCCCAGCGGGGCCGCGGGGGAATTACCGGCGCGGCGCTGCAGCGGGGCCGCGCTGCCCCGCATCCGGCGGCAACGGCCGTGCAGGAGCCGCTGCACGGGCTGCAGGACACCGGAAGCGCATCCTATTCCCAAGTATCGGCCGTCACCTTGACGTTTCCCCAGGCGGGCGGAAACGCCATTGATCCGGGGCGGCTCGAAAGCTTATTCCACATGTGGGGGCATGCCCTGCTGCGGGCCAAAGGACATGTGAAGCTGCGGGGCGAGGCTGCCGTACAGCTGGTGCAATACGCCGGTAACCGTACGAGCTGGGAGCCGTCGCGCTATCCGGGACAGCCTTATGTGGTCTTCATCGGACTGAATCTGGACGAGGAACGGCTGGCGGAGCAATGGACCGCGCTGTTCGGCTGACCGCTTGGCAAGCATGTCTTCACTGACGCTGAAATGGCTCCCGCTGCTTCTGCCCGCCGCCTTCCTGCTGGCCGCCGGGGTCATCTGGCTGCAGGCTTTTCCCGCACCGCCGGACAATGTCTATCTCGACACCTTCAAGACTGCGTTTCTGGGCATCCTGCTTGAAGCACTGCCCTTCGTGCTGCTCGGCGCCCTGCTCTCCTCGGCGCTGCGTGTATTCGTCGCCGACGAGACGCTGGCGCGGTGGATTCCGCGTCGGCCGCTGCCGGCCATTCTGCTCGCCTGCCTGCTCGGCGTCATCTTCCCGGTCTGTGAATGCGGGATGATTCCGCTGGTGCGGCGCCTGATGCACAAGGGCATGCCGGTCTATGCCGCAGTCACTTTCATTCTTGCCGGGCCGATCCTGAACCCGGTGGTCTACGGCGCAACGCTGACTGCTTTCCGGGCCCACCCGGACCTGGCCTATGCCCGGATGGGACTCGCCTTTGCCGTCGCCGTGGTCGTTGGCCTGGTTCTGTTCGTCACCGTGAAGAAGCCGCCGCTGCGGCTGTCGCTGGCCCGCACCGCAGGCGAGCCGCACCGGCCGGAAATGCGCGGCGGCAAGGCGGTCTCCGTCTTCGTGCACACGGCGGATGAATTTTTTGAAATGGGCAAATATTTGATCATCGGCTGCCTGCTGACTGCAGGAATCCAGACCTTTCTTGATCAGGGGAGCCTCTCTGCCATCGGGGACCGGCCGCTTCTCTCGTATTTGTTCATGATGGGGCTGGCCTTTGCCCTCTCGCTCTGCTCGACCTCGGATGCTTTTGTCGCTTCGGCGTTCCTGCATACCTTTCCGGAGGGTGCGCTGCTGGCCTTTATGGTGCTGGGGCCCATGCTTGATTTCAAGAATGCGCTGATGCTGCTGTCGCTGTTCAAGACCGGCTTCGCCCTGCTGCTCTTCTTCCTGATCTTCGCCCTGGTCTTCAGCGGCTCCGTGCTCTTCTCGCTCGTCCTGTGAGAAGCTGCATTTCACCGGGAAATTAATATCAATAAGCAATTCCGTTTCAGGAGGCATGGCAAACTATGAATGACCCCCGAACCATCCGGGTTCACTATCTGCTGCGCGCAGCGATTCTGCTGCTGTTCGCCCTGTTCATCGCCCACCTGGTCCGGCAGGATGCGCTGCATTATTATGTCGCTCCGCGCCTCGCCCGCTGGGTCAGGCTCTGCCCGCTGCCGCTCGTGCTGATGTCTCTCAGTCTCGCCCTGCAGGCACTCTTCGGCAAACGCGGCGACCTGTGCGACTGCGAGCACCGGCTGCCGGCTTCCGGAGCAGCCGGCGGAGCGCTGTATAGCCTCTTCCTGTTTCCGCTGCTCCTGGGACTGCTGCTTCCCGACCGGGCGCTCGGCAGCGCCGCCGCCGCCAAAAAAGGCTTCGAATTCGCTTACACCTCACCCGAAACGGGCAGCCGGCGCCAAGCGGACTTCCGCGCCGAGGACCCGTACAAGGCTGAATTCGCCGAGCTTGCAAGCAGGCTGCATCTCCTTCCCGTCGTACCTGTGCAGCCGGAAATCTTCTCCGAAACCATCGGCGCGCTGAATCTGTACAAGGAGCAATTTGCCGGAAGAACTGTCCAGGTAACCGGCTTTCTCTACCGGGAACGGGGAGCCGGAGGGATAGACATGTTCGCCGTCAGCCGCTTTCTCGTCCAGTGCTGTACAGCGGATGCCACCCCGGTCGGTATCATGCTCCACCCGCAGACGCCAATAAGCCTGCCCGCAGACACCTGGATTCAGGTTCGGGGCAAGCTTGAGGTTGTAGCCTATGGAGACGGCGAGATCATGGGGCTGGTTCCCGAGACTATCAGCACCGTCCCGCAGCCGGCCACGCCGTATGTCTATACCAGCGCGGATTCGGTAGCGGCATGGGATGAGCTCTCGCAGAAAGCTGCTTATTAGATGACTGCATCAAGTGCATCCGGGTCGTTCACCGGGGCCGCCGGGTTGATCACCTCAACCATCAGTCTTGCCGGGATGCAAATAATCTGCTGCCTTGGCCTGGAAATGAAGCCCATATCCAGTGCAATCGGCAGCGGTGCATCGGAATAAGTCATTTCAATACCGTAATCGTATACCTTCAGAATATTGTGTCCATATTTGGTCTTGATGTCGATGACCTGCTCCTCTTTGGTCAATGGCACGGTCTGATACGTTTTGCCGTTGATAGAGATGACTGCCTGAAGTTCTCCTTGCGTAAAGTGCTCATTGCGTTCCTTCAGCCACTTCACCCCATAGAAGGAAGCAGCCGCCAGCAGGACCACCAGGATCAGCACGATATCTCCGCGTTTCAGCTTTTGCAATGTTGTGATCCTTTCGTCAAGCTATTATAACGTAATAATTACGAATAATACCACTATAGCCAACACGGCTGCGCATTGTCAACCCTTGCGCAGCCGTTTGTGTATCCGGCGCAGCCAGAATGTAATTCCGGCCCGGCTGCTGAGAATCTACCTGCGCACATGCGGCGTCCATTCCCGGAGCACCCGCTCCAGCTCAGCCGTGCGGATCGGCTTCGCGATGAAATCCTGCATGCCTGCCTTCAGGCAGATATCCCTATCCTCCTCCCTTGCAAAAGCAGTCGCAGCAATGATTACCGGATACAAGCCGAGCTCCTCGCGGATCTTGCGGGTGGCTTCTATACCGTCCATCACCGGCATCTGGATATCCATAAAGACAAGGTCATAACGGCGGGACGTCACCGCCTCCACCGCCAATCTGCCGTTGGACACCTCATCGGCGGCATATCCCAGGTTGTGAAGATAAGCCTTCAGCAGCTCAAGATTCACCGGATGATCTTCAGCGATCAGGATCGACAGCGGACCGTACTGGCCGGCGGACTTCACCGAAGACGAAACGGGGCTCAGCGGCTGAGAATAATAACCGGGCACGAAGCCGCTCTCTTCACGGGGCAATGCCGCATTTACGGTAAAATAAAACTCCGAGCCCTGGTCCGGGATGCTGTCCACCCCGATGGCTCCGCCCAGCAATTCAACCAGCTTCTTGCTGATGGCCAGGCCCAGCCCGGTACCGCCGTACTTGCGGTTAATTGCGGGATGGAGCTGGGAGAAGGATTGGAACAGCAACTTCTGGCTGCCTTCGGGAATGCCGATCCCGGTGTCCTTCACCGTGAATTTGAGAATCACCTGATTATGGGCAGGGGCAGAGACCGGAGCAGCCTTCACGGTTACTTCGCCTTCATCGGTGAACTTTACCGCATTGCCGACGAGGTTGACCAGAATTTGCCGCAGCCTGCCTTCATCCGTCACTACCAGCGGCGGCAGGGCCGGGTCCAGCTCGATGCGCAGCGTCAGCCCTTTCTCCTTCACCCGCGGATAAAAAATCTCCGACACATTCTGCATTACCTGGCGCAGCTCAACGGTCTGCGGCTCAAGGGTCATCATTCCCGCTTCGATTTTGCTGAAATCAAGCACTTCGTTCAGGATATGCAGCAGCTGGCCGCCGCTCTTGTTGATAATACCCGTATAATACTGCTGCTCTTCATTCAGCTCCGTTCCCGCCAGCAGATCGGCCATTCCGATAATTCCGTTCATCGGCGTCCGCAGCTCGTGGCTCATAATGGCGAGGAACTCCGATTTGGCCCGGTCCGCCTGCTCGGCGGACTCCTTGGCGCGGACAATTGCCTTCTCCTCGGTAATATCGCGGAATACAACGACAGCCCCTTTGCGCACCCCATTGTCGAACAATGGCGTCATCCGGTAGCTGACCAGGAAGCTCGATCCGTCCTGCCGCCAGAACACGCCTTCCTTCTCCTCGTAGGACAGATGCTCCTGCAGCCATTCCTCCGCCGAATTGCGAATACCGGGATATGGCTCACCAGCCAGCCAGGTCTGCTCGATCGTGTTCAGCTTGCCGCCCCGCTCCAGCTCCCGCGTACCGTAGCCGAGCATCGCCGATGCCGCAGGATTGATGAAGACGGTCTCGCCTTGCAGATTCATGCCGAAGATCCCTTCGGATACCGAGTTCAGAATCAGCGAATGTTCATAGCTCAGCTTCTCGATCTGCTCCAGATGGCGTTTACGGTCCGTGATGTCGCTGATGATGGCGAAGACACCCACTACCTGGTTATCCTCCATAATCGGCACATAAATGATACTGACTTCAACGGCGTGCCCTTCTTTATGGATGATCCGGCTCTCGAAGGTCTGGGCCATGCCCTCAGCCGCCGCCGCAAATCTCCCAGCCACAAACCCAAGCTCGGACGGGTCCATAATATCGCTGTACCCGGACATCAGCAGGCTTTCGCAGGAATAACCCGTCAGTCCGCGGAGACTCTCATTCAGGGAGCGAATCCGTCCCGACCGGTCCATTGCGATGATCGCCGCCGGATTGTATTCGAAGAGCGACTTATAACGGTTCTCGCTCTCCCGCAGCCGTAATTCATACTGCTTGCGTTCGGAGATATCGCGGGTGATGCCGATAACTTCACCGGCTCCGCCCGCTCCTTCGTATGTATAGCGCAAAGTCGTTTCCGTCCATATGTAAGTGCCGTCCTTGCACCGAAAGCGGAAAACGACCGGTTCAAGCGGTTGCCCGTCTCTGCTCAGGCGTAAATAATCACGAACTTTCGCCTCATCCTCCGGGTGAACGTAATTCATTCCCGGCGAGCCGATCATCTCTTCGGGCGTATAGCCGAACATCTCCTGGCAGATAGGCGAAGCATATAAATAAGTGGCCTGCGAATCCGCAGCATTCCGTGAAATGAAGTCACGGGAATACTCCGATATCAGGCGCTCCTTATGTTTGATTAATGTCAGCTCGGCCACCATGTCCAAGGGATCGCCCTGCTCCCCGTAGGTCAGATAGATGTGCAGCGCCCCCCGGAAGCTCCCGCCGTCCCTGTGCAGGAAGCGGAGCTCCAGCTCGGCTTCTCCTTCCGGATAGCTCTTCAAGGCCGCCAGCGCCTGCATATGCGTATACAGGCATCTGTCTTCCGGATGGATCAGCTTCAGGTAGTCGATTCCCGCCAGTTCTTCTTCAGCATAGCCGAACATCCGGAGAAATGCCGGATTGGCCATCCGCACAATGCCATCATGGGCAGAGATTGCGGCAAATCCGTTGGAGGAGCGCATATACAGATTTTTTAACAGTGTATCTGACAATGTTGTAGCCTCCTCTGTGAAAGTGGGGGACCCCGGTTATTTTACAGTATACCTTTTTTTCGGAATAATGGCTTTAGATATGAAGTCTATCACAGTGTTCCGGGTTGAAGAATGAGACAATCGCCGCAAAAAGCTGGGATTCCAGGAGGACCGCCTGTGTATAAAGAACGAAAGGAAGGTTGCGCAAAATGAAATTTCAGGGAATTTGTCTTATTACCGGAGACGTGGTTGCACTCGCCCGATTCTATGACCGTATCCTGCAGACCTCGTCTGTGATTGATCCGGTACATACGGACATCGCTACATCGGGGGCCGGATTGGCGATATACTCCAGAGAGGCTGCACGGGAAGATATGGCGCTCTGCCTTGATGCGGGGGCCGGAAACATGACGCTGACGTTTGTTGTGGAGGACGTGGATGCCGAACACCTCAGGCTGCAGGCGCTCGGAGTACAACTGCTGAATGAACCGGTCACCCGCCCCTGGGGAGCGCGCTCGCTGCAGTTCGCCGATCCGGACGGCAATGTCATCAGCTTCACCCAGCCCAGCAGGTAAAATGGATCGGACTGTATGAGAAGCTGTATTAGAAGCTGTATTAGAAGCTGTATGAGGAACTTTAAGTGTATTTTATACAACTATAACTGCCGGTTGCCCGCTACATCGCGCTATAATTGCATTCGGTACAACTATAATCCGGTTATTGGACCTTTTCGCCGGAATCCCTTCTCTTTAAGTGTACGAAATACAATTAAACTGAAAAAAAGGACTCCGGGGGCCAAAATAGCTGTACGTTATACACTTATCCTCCTTTGCCGGGTAGTCGTGGTGAGTCTGGAGCGATTACGGCACCAGAAGCAAGCCTGAGCGCTTCTTCAACGTGAGGAAGGTAAGCAATGGCGGCAAGCCGGATGAAGGAAGCGAAAGGAAGGCATTGGGACAAGTGAACAAGCTTGGGTTCCAGGGGGTCTGGGAGGCCGGGGGTTCCGGGGACCAGCGGGTTCCTGCTTCGAACAAGCCACAGCACGGACAATAAAGCAGAGCAGCGATCCTCCAAGCGGGAATCGCTGCTCTGCTTTTTTTGGGTGCAACCGTTTGAAGCAGTGAGGTGCAGCGCGGCTTCTAGTCCAGCCGCCGGCGCGGCAGCAGCCAGGCACAGACCAGGGCCAGCGCCAGGGCAAGTCCGCCGAGCAGCCATTGATTCCGGCCCCATCCCCCCTTCAGGAGGCCGAACAGATAGAAAGACCCGGTCAGCCTCCCTTTCGTGGAATAATCGATTAAATACCAAGCGAATCCCGCGATATAACCGGCCGGAAGGCTGCCCAGCAGCAGCGCCGCGGTCATCCCAAGCGACCCCAGTGCGGCTGCGGCAATGGCAACACTGCCGGTGAGGGACCATACTTCGATGGCTGCCCCTTGCTGCCGGAGGTATATGTACAGCAGGCCTACCGCCAGGAATACAAAAACGAAGGTGGCGAGCCAGCGGAACAGGAAGAGCGGGAACGGCCGGACGGCCTTTCCAAAGACGACCTCGCCGATTCCCCCTTCTTCCAGCAAGGCCAGATGGGGGAAGACAATCAGCCCGATGAAGCTCAGCAGCAGCGCGCCCAGCTTGCCCGCCTCGGCGGCTCCCATCAGAATCGGGTCCATGAAGAAGGGGATTACAGCTAGCAGCAGCAGTGACAACAGCCAGGAATAGTTGGCGGTGAGCTTGAGATTGTACCAGCCCAGCTTCACCGTACCTTGGCCCGGCATCAGAGCGCCTCCGCCGGGGCTGAAGACTTCTTGCCCCTTCTTGGCTTTCTGAATACAGCGCCGGCGTCTGCCCTGCTGCGGTCCCGTTCCCATAACCACGCCGCTCCCGCAGCCAGAAGAACGGCCAGCACCAGATAAAAGCCCCTGTTCAGAGCGATTTCATCCGCCCAATCCCGGTACAGGTTGTAATCATTGGGAGAATTGAAGCGGATCAGCAGCCTGTAGAAGTCATAGGAGCCCATCAGCGGCAGCAGCGAAATAAACCACCAGACAAGCTGCAGGGCAACCGGGACGATTCCCCGGCGGAACAGCATGGAGCCGAACATTCCGAAGGCAACGGATGCCCAGACCGTCGGCAGCAGCCACCAGGCCGTATATCCAAGGAATGCGCTAAGGGCCTCTCCCAATTGGCCTTCCAGCTCCAGGACGTTTACCGTCTGCCAGGCGCCGAGGACGGCCAGCAGGAGGTATACGATAGAGAGCATAATGCCCAGCGCTATGAATTTGGAGCCGACATAGGCCCAGCGGGATACGCTGCGGCTGTAAATCAGCTCGCTCATCCGGCTGGAGCGGTCCCGCAGCAGGAGGAACGCCGACAGGAACACCGGAAATACACCGGCTGATAAGGACAGGTAATCACAGAAATAACGGGCGGCTCCAGGCAGCAGTTCTCCTGCGGATACCTTGGCCTCATAGTCGGCAGCTACTTGTTTCTGCGCGGCCAGAGCCTCTTCCGGTGTTTCCACGTTAATCCGGAAGCTATCCACACCAATCCGGTAAAAAGAGTTGCCGCCGAGCTCCCGGTTTAAATCTCCGGTAATTTGATGGACATCATCCATCGTATACTGATCCGCATTCTGTATAACTTTCTCTAGTTCGGATGCCGCAGCAGAGAGCGCCTGCTTCTCTCTCTCACTGAGCCTTGTATCTACAAGAAACCCGAGCCGCAGCTTCTGGACAGTTCCGGATTCCAGATTCCACTTCATTTCCTGCTGTATACTTTGCGCTAATTCACCGGCATTTGCCGGCAGCCTCCAGCCGTATAACGGGTGCTCGGCCGTGCCGATATTTTGCGGAGCGGAGCTTGACGGCGGGCCGAGTTCACCCCAGGTCTCGTCGGTGGCGTACTGGGTAAAGTAGAAGAAGCAGGAGACCACAATGAACAGATAGAACACCAGACTGCGCAGAGTCATGCGCATTTCCTTCCCGATCAGTTCCCTCATCGGACCGCTGCCTCCTTGCGCATCAAGTACAGGTATGCATCCTCAATTGAAGGAACGGCCGGCTGAGCATCTGCATAGGGCCTTTCATCGGCAAGAATACGGATGCGCATCCCGGTCCCCTCCGGCACGGCGGACAGCACCGGGAACCGCTCGCGTTCCCGTTCCCACTGGCCGCGTTCCAGCTCAGCCGTCCAGATCCGGCCGGCGGCTGCAGCGGTCAGCTCGCTGGTCCGGCCGTGATAACGCAGCTCCCCCCGGTGCAGCACGGTCATCTGCTCGCAGGTCGATTCCACGTCCTCTACGACATGCGTGGAGAGCAGCACAATCCGCCCTTCGGAGAACCGGTTCAGCAGCTGCCGGAAGCGGATCCGCTCCTCCGGGTCGAGCCCCGCCGTCGGCTCGTCGACGATCAGGAGCTGCGGCTCATGCACCATCGCCTGGGCGACGCCCAGCCTGCGCTTCATCCCGCCGGAGAGGGCCTTCACCTTCGTCCGCCGCTGCTGCGTCAGATTGACCTGCTCCAGCAGCGCATCAATTCTCCGCTTGCGTTCGGCGCGGCTCTGCATCCCTGACAGCAAGGCCAGATAGTCCATTGCCTCCAATACCGTCATTCCCGGGTAGACGGCGAATTCCTGTGGCAAATAGCCGACCATCCGCCGGATTTGCGCTTTGTCCCGCAGCGGAATGCCGCCGATGAAGGCATTGCCGGAGCTTGGCTCCAGCAGGGTGGCGAGCAGCCTCATCAGCGTGGTTTTGCCGGCTCCATTCGGACCGAGCAGCCCGTGTATGCCTTCGCCGATGCGCAGGCTGATCCCGTTCAAGGCCGTTTTGCCGCCATACGATTTGCTTAATTGTTCAATGTTCAGTTCCACTTCAGGCCCCTCTTCCCTAATTAATTGCTTCCACTGCCAGTGCGCTTGTCCGCATTCCAGCTTAATTCGAATCGCTCCACAGCCATTCCGGCTCCGAAGAGCAGCAGCGACACCAGGATACAGATGCCTTCATTAATCTCTCCGTACAGGCTCATTCCTGCAGCCGAGACCGTAGATCCGAGAACCACCGCAACTTTGACCCAACGTTGTCTGGCCAATATTCTGTGGTTATGCCGGACCTTCTCCGCCTCGCGTTTGTCGTATTCCAGCAGGCGGGCTTTCCGGTAGACTTCATCCAGAAATGCTTGCTCCCGTTCTTCTGAGTTCACCTTCCCACTCCTCCTGTTCATATATTTGCCTGAGCTTCTTACGGGCCCGGTGCAGCAGCACCTTGAAGCTGACCGTACTGCGCTGCATGATGGCCGCCGCCTGCGCATAATTCATTTGGCTCACATCCACCAGATAGACGGCCATCCGGTAATCGGGCTTCAGCGCCAGCATGCGCCTGACCCATTCCCGGTCCTGTTCGCGAATCACGGCAAGCATTTCGGGATTATTCTCCGTTTCGCCAGACCCTTGCCTGCTGTCCCGGAACTCCGCAGCCTGCCCCTCTCTGTCCTCCGCTGCGTGCCGTGGCCCTTGAATACCGGTCTGTACTTTGCGCTGCCGGCGCAGGGCATCGATGCATTTATGGCGCAGAATCGTATACAGATACGTTTTGAACGAGGCGCGAAAATCATATTTTTCCGGATAGACCAGCACCACAGCAAAGCATTCCTGCGTCAAGTCCTCAGCCATGTGATAGTCCCCGGTCAGCTGATAAGCAAACCGTACCGCCGGCTGCCGGTATTTCCGTACCAGCCATTCAAAAGCATCGCGTTCACCCTGCCGGAACCGCCTTAGTATTTGTTCTTCTTCATCCGCTGCTTCTGCAGCATATCCGTCCGGCTGCGGCCGCCGTCCCCCGTTGACATCGCTTCTGTCCGTCCCGCTCCCCTCCTCTCTCCTTATAACTACTTGTTATTCGCACAAGCCCCCAATTTGGTTACACTTCCTCTGCCAAAAATAAAAGCCCGCCAACTGCCAAACAGCAATTGTGCGGGCTTGATCTTCTTCTGTCGGCAGCAGCCCAGGCTGCTGCAAGCTTCACACCATCATTTGCATGATGCTTCATTCGTCATGCTCTGTCCGTAATCCTTCCTCACTCTTATTCACAAAAAAACAGGCCCTTCATGACATTGCTGTCAATCAGAAGCCTGTTCTTTAACCATGATGCGGTCGAGAGGACTCGAACCTCCACGGGGGGTTAGCCCACACGGACCTGAACCGTGCGCGTCTGCCAATTCCGCCACGACCGCATAATATGTATCCGGTGTTTCAATCACCGTAATTAAGAATATACACTTATTCACGATAAAAGGCAAGACTTTTTTCGGAATTTAATTATTAACGATTCGCATGTTATGGAGATCGTATTTCAACCCCGATTCCGTCTGGATGGTCTAGACTGCAGAATGATAGATAAATCACTTTCAAACCTTATTATCAAAGGTATTATAAGATAAATAATTAATTATAGAAGGTGTGAGATCATGGATTCCTTGGATTACAAAATTATTACCGCGTTAATGCATTACGGGCGTATCACCTGGGCCGAACTGGCCGGGCAGCTCGGCTTGTCGTCTCCGGCAGCCGCGGACCGGGTACGGCGGCTGGAGGAGCAGGGCGTGATCCGCGGCTACACCGCGCTGATTGACGCCGAATCTGCCGGATACGGCCTGGCGGCACTGATTGCGGTCTCCCTGGAGCGGCCCGAGCACCGGCAGCCCTTCCTGGAGCTGGTCCGGCGGCTGCCGGAGATTCAGGAATGTCATCATACGGCCGGAGACGATGACTATATGCTGAAGGTGCGCTGCCGGGGTACAAGGGACCTTGATCGTCTCATCAGCGAGGAATTGAAGAGCCTGCCGGGAATTATGCGGACCCGCACCACCATCATTCTGGGCACGGTCAAGGAGACGCCCAATGTGCCGCTGCCTCCGGCAGATGCCCCATGATGCACTGGCAAGCCCTGCTCGGCGGGCTTGGCTTCGGCTTCATCGTCGCTGCGCCTGTCGGTCCCATGGCGCTGCTGCTCATCAACCGCACACTGCAGCGCGGGTTCGCGGCAGGCTGCGCCACCGGAGCAGGGATTGCGCTCGCCGACGCCGCCTATGCACTCATCACCGTCGCAGGCTTCCGGGCCCTGACGAATTTTACCACCGGCTATAACACGCCGCTTCAGGTATTGGGCAGCCTGTTCCTCGTATACCTTGGCGTAAAAGCACTGCGGGCTCCTTCCTCCGGCTCCGCCGCTGAAGCCGGACGCAGCGGGAATACCTATTTCCTGCTGTCTTCACTGCTGCTAACACTGGCTAATCCAGCCACCATACTCAGCTTCATGGCGCTGTCCGCTTCGCTCGGAGCGTCTGCCGGCCGCTCTCTCCTCCTTCCTGCAGGAATTGCCTCCGGCTCCCTGTGCTGGTGGCTGCTGCTATCCGCCGTGGTGGTCTGGATTCGCGGCCGGGTGCCGGATACTCTGATCCGCCGGCTCCATATCCTCACAGCGCTCCTGCTGATGGGCTTCGCCTTATTTACATTCTGGAATGCCCTGACCGGAGGGAGGTAGCGGACATTGCACTATAAGATGAAATTCCCGCAGAGACTTAAATTGAGATTGTCCGCATTGGCACAGCAACCTCTCACCCTGACTCCATTTCTGGCAGGTTACTTCATCTCCAGGATCGGCGATGCGCTTTATACCTTCTGTCTTCCGCTGCTTTCGTACCGGCTGACAGGCTCGGCTCTGGTGATGGGCTCGCTGTTTGCCGTGAGCGTCCTGCCGGTAATCCTCTTCGCCCCCCTTGCCGGCGCCATGCTTGACCGCTTCGACCGCAGACGGCTGATGCTCTTTACGGACTTGGCCAGAATGGGACTGGTTGCCCTGGTTCCGGTTCTCGAGCATTTCGGGCTCCTTGAACTCTGGTGCCTGTATGCACTCACCTTGCTGCTCTCCCTGTTATCCACCGTTTATGATCTGGCGGTGGTAACAATTATTCCGCGGCTTGCCGGGAACGGGCTGACCCGTGCCAATGCGGGCGTCCAGGCAGCCGGACAGCTGGCCGATATGATCGGTCCCGCTATTGCCGGTGTGCTGGTCTCCGCGTTCAGCCTGACGTCCATCCTGTGGCTGGACGTCTGCTCCTTCGCCGCCACTCTGACCGTGCTGTGGCGGCTGCCCGCAGACAGCGGCAGCCGGGCAGCCGCATCCCGCACCGGCGTTCTCGCCGAGATGGCCGGGGGTCTGGCCTGGCTGGTCCGCGCTCCCGTGCAGCTCGCGCTGTCCCTGCAGGCGGCGATCGGCAACTTCGGCTACAGCGCCGCTTATGCCACGCTCACCTATTATTTGATCACGACGCTGCAGCTGTCCGGCGGGCGAATCGGCATCACCTACAGTCTGCTGGCGGCCGGGGGCCTGGCCGGAAGTCTGGCCATTGTCCTTCTGGAGCGGCATTGCCGCTACGGACGCCTGATTCCGCTGCTGCTGCTGGCCGGAACCTGCGGCTTCCTCCTGCCTGCCTTAAGCCCCTTCTGGCTGGCTCCGGGACTCGGCTTCGCGCTTGTAGCGGCCTGCAATACAGCCTGGTCCATTCTTGCCGCATCAGTCCGCCAGCGCAGTGTGCCGCCGGAGCTGCTGGGCCGGGTGCTCAGCTTCTCCCGGGTGCTGACCCGTACCGCCATGCCCCTCGGCGCCCTGCTCGGGGGCTGGATGACGGGAACGCTGCCTCCTGGAGCGGTGTTCCTCCTGGCCGCCGGGGCCAAGCTTGCAGAAGTGGCCATCGCCCTGGCATCGCCGATCCGCAGGCTGGGCAGGAACGGCGCGGCTTCTGCCAGTGGCGATAGGCAGCACCAATAAGCTTGATTTGATTTATGTATTTCACAGATGTGTAAGCGATGTGGTACAACGGTATTGTTCTTTATGCATGGAAGATAAGCTTGAAACGGAGGGAAGCTTGCGATGAACCAGAAATGGAGTGCCGGAACATATGATGCGGACATGGCTTTTGTCTCGGGCTTCGGCCAGTCGCTGATTGATTTGCTGAACCCGCAGCCCGGCGAACAGATCATTGATTACGGCTGCGGCACGGGAGATTTGGCCGCTGCGATTGCAGAACGGGGCGCCGCCGTCACGGGTATTGACGCCTCGCCGGAGATGCTGGCCGCCGCCCGGGCCAAATACCCGGACCTCACCTGGGTGCTGGCGGACGGCCAGCGTTACCGCGCGGCGGCTCCTGCCGATGCCGTCTTCAGCAACGCCGCCCTGCACTGGCTGCCGGACGCCGAGGGCGCGGCCAGCAGCATCGCTGCCAGCCTGCGGCACGGCGGGCGGCTGGTTGCCGAGTTCGGCGCAGCGGGCAACATCGCCTCGGTCACCGCAGCGCTGCCCCGTGCGTTCGCAGCGGCGGGACGCCAAGGCCAGGCTGTGCTGCCGTGGTATTTCCCGAGCGTCGGAGAATATACCTCCTTGCTGGAGCGGTGCGGTCTAAGCGTGGAGCTGGCGCTCTGCTATGACCGCCCGACTCCGCTCAGCGGCGGAGAGGCGGGCTTCCGCGGCTGGCTGAACACCTTCGCGGACGGGATTCTCAGCGTGCTTACGCCCGCCGAGCGGGAGCAAGTACTTGTCTTTATGGAGCGCGAGCTGCACGCACAGCTGTACCAGGACGGGCGCTGGGTCATGGATTACCGGCGGCTGCGTATCGCCGCCCGGAAGGTGTAGGTGCTGGGCACTCGCTAAGCTCGTATGCTTTGATTGCCGCACAACGTCCACTCGCACATCAAGGAGCCTGCCTGACAGCCATGAACTGGCTGTCAGGCAGGCTCTTTGGCCGATCCAGTGGCGGTTTGTTGTATATGCCGGCCTTCGCCGTCGTTGTGGTGATCATTACGTACTTTAGTAGGCAAGCTGTTCCATGGGCCAGAATTCGGTATGCTTATCGTGTCCGGTCCATGGCCGATTCTCTCCTTATAGTGGCTATGCCGGTCCCTCAATAATTGCTGCGAAATCTCTTCGGACTGTGTAGCAATAATAATTATTTATTTTGAACTTCTGTAATGTTTTGTTAATATTAATGTATCTATATAAGTTGAACTTAAGATTAGCCTGAATAAGGCCGGAAAGTGAATTAAAGTTATGGACTTCCGTACGCTGCCCATTCCCGTTCTCCAGATGAATACCGCTAGTTGCTGTTGAGTTCGCTGGCAGCAGGCTCTATCCGGCTCTGTTTAGGTATGATGATGAACGAAAAGCAATCCCTAATCAACAAGGATAAATGTATTTCGTACAACTATTTGTTAGGTATGCACCCATTTTTGAAGGATAGATGTATTTCGTGCAACTAAAATCAGCATATTGGGATCAAACGGCCTTAAAGCAAGAAAATAGATGTACAAAATGCAACTATAGCCGGGAAACGGCCTGTTTAGATGGATATAGTTGTACAAACTGCAATTAGCAGCTTAGCAGCGGTTAGTGAGGTCATGAAGAGCAATAGCTGCTGTCGCCTTTAGTCATGGGTGCTCTTGGCCTTCCTCATCAATCTTATTGATTTGACCTGTGTGGAGGATAATCACGATCTACATTTCAGCAGCTTAAAACGATGACAGCCCGTGCTTCGCCTATCAGCTTTTACTGCGGAAAGCCATCAGTCGGAGGCCGGAACCGCAACAAGTGGTATAAATCAAGAAATCTACGGACGGGAAGCGACCGGAAGTCCAAAGGTTTTCTTGCGTCACGGCTAATCCCAACACAAAAATCTTTAGTTCAATCTATATATATCAAAACAATAAAAAGGAGTTAGTCATATTGCATATAAAAAAGTATTTTATCCTCTTACCCCCTTTCCTCATTTTAGGAATGGTCTTGGCTTTTAATCTTTCATCCTTTAAAAGGTCTTTTGCATTATTAGGAACGGCGATGGCTTTTTGGATTACTTACTATGTTTGGATATATATTGAGAAGTTGATACAGAAGAAAAACGCTTAGTATTTGTTACGCCGTATGCGCAGCCTTACGCTCCAGCTTGCAAGATCCGTTTCATATCGGCTACATAGAACTGGCCTACCCCACCCGAATGCAGATTTACACCTGCTCCATAACTTGATAACTTGACGAACTTGCAGGCTCTGTTCAGATTGTTTCTGTGCAGAATTTGCTGAAGCAGGTCCGTTGCACCGCCTCCTTCTCTACCTTTCCGATTACCGACGCTCCGCGCTCCCGCAGACTCTTCGCGTTCCACACTATCTCTTTGCAGACAGCCCTTTCGGTATTCTGCTTTCATCGTCGGCTCTCCCTCGGTCTGACTTGAGACTTACGATTGTTCTGCCTTTCCCGATAAATAACTTTCAAATACTATGGCCTCTGCTGAGTTTTCACAGCAAGCTTTACAGTCTTTAAAGCCAAGCCTGCAGCGGACTCTTACCGCCAAGTTATCGCCATGCCGGGCGCACACAGCAGAGCAGCGACCCTCCATTGACCGGAGGACCGCTGCTCTGCTTGTCTTATATGCCGGTGAGCTGTCTAAGGAAGCGAGAATATCTTCTTCCGCAGCAGCTCCTCCTGGTTTGCATGCTCAGCCTTAACGTTATCGTTCATCGCCTACAAATTTGCTGCTCCCCGCCCCCCAGCCGGCGGCCAGAAGCAGCAGGCTGGCCGCAACCAGCAGGGCAAGCGGAAGGTCCCAGCTATCCACGGCGTCATGCAGCAGCCCGAACAGCACCGGGCCCAGGGCGGCCAGCAAATAGCCCACAGACTGGGCCATTCCGGACAGCTCGCCTGCTTCCCGGGTACTGCGGGTGCGCAAGCTAAAGAACATCATCGCCAGCCCGAAGGCGAAGCCCCCGGCGATGCCGATACAGATGGCCCACAGCGGCATCCAGGCATTGCCGCCCAGCCAGACACCGCCGATGCCGATCAGGAACAACACGGCTGTGACCAGCACCAGCGGACGCTGCTGCTTCAGCTTACCCGCCCAGATCGGCACGAAGAACGTGCAGGGCAGCTGGGCCAGTTGCATCAGCGACAGAATCCAGCCTGCCTGCTCGGAGGACATGCCCCGCTCACCGAGAATAACCGAGAACCAGGCGATCAGCACATAATAGAGCAGCGACTGCAGGCCCATAAATAAAGTGACCTGCCAGGCCAGCGGCGAACGCCACATCCTGCCTGCAGAACCGGCGGTCCGGCCGGCGCTCTCCTGCCGCAGGGTGCGCAGCTGCGGAATCCAGAGCAGCAGGGCAGGCACGGCGACGATAAGCCACAGCGCAAGCGTTCCCCTCCAGCCCAGCCCGGCCTGCCTGGCCAGCGGAACGCTGAGACCCGAGGCCGCCGCAGCGCATATATTCATGGACACGGTGTACAGCCCCGTCATCAGGCCGATCCGCGCCGGGAATTGCCCCTTGATCAGCGCCGGCAGCAGCACATTGCATACGGCAATGGCCATACCGATCAGCGCCGTGCCGGCGAACAAAGGCGCCGTGCCCGGCAGGGTACGGACCAGGGTGCCGGCGCACAGCGCCAGCATGGCCGCCGCCAGCACGGCTGCGGAGCCGAATCTGCGCGCCAGCTGCGGCGCATACGGCGACAGCAGCGCAAAAGCCAGCAGCGGCAATGTCGTGACCGTGCCCGCCGCGGCACTTGAGAGGCCAAGGTCACCGGCAATCATCTCCATCAGCGGTCCTACCGAAGTGAACGGGGCGCGGAGTGCCGCAGCCACGAGAAGAATGCCCGCGATGAGCAGCCCCCGGTTGCCCGCAGACCGGCCGGTGGCCAATCCGCCGTCCTTGGCAGCGGAACTGTGTTTGTGGTTTGTGTTCATGATGCTCCTCCATGTTGTCGTAAGAGACCTTATTCGCCGCCCAGGCTTACGGCTTGTCCGGCGGCGATTGAAACTGTATGTAATCGTGCGGGCAGCCGCAGACATTCCTGCTGCATTCATTGTCGCCCGTACACAACTTGTTCCATTATAGCCCCGCCCGCGAGAATGTACCACAGCAGAAGCGTCAGTCAGGCTGTTTCACAGCATGAAAAAGGCCGCCCTCGCGGGCAGCCCTTTTTGTACAGCGGGAGAGTCTTGAATTACACCCAGAAGGATTTGGTGATGATTACCAGAAGGATGAACAGGACCAGAATCGCTCCGGTCGAAGTAAACATGTTGTAGCCGCCGACATTTTCGCTCATGAATGTCTCCTCCTTTGTGCTGGAATACAAAATTAACATATGTGGAGAATAACCTTCCGGATTGGGTAAAACGGCAAAGTTTGAGCCCAACTGTCCTGAGGCTCAGCCTTTTTTCGTTGACAAATACCCTGTCCGCCGTTAGTATCCTAAGAATACGGATCAGTTGAGAATGACTCTCAACTAGCGATACATAATCTAACAGAAATGAGTGAATCCAAGATGCTGCGCCGTTTTTTCTCCTACTATAAGCCCTACAAGAAGCTATTCGCGCTTGATTTCATCTGTGCGGTGGTAGCCGGTCTGCTGGAGCTGGCGTTTCCGGTTGCCGTCAATAAATTTATCGACGAGCTGCTGCCGGGCCAGGACTGGCCGCTGATTCTGCTTGCCTGCATCGCCCTGCTGGCGATTTACGCCTTGAATGCCGTAATGCAGTATATCGTCACCTATTGGGGGCATATGCTGGGCATCAACATCGAAACCAATATGCGCAAAAAGATGTTCGACCACATTCAGAAGCTCAGCTTCCGCTTCTTCGACAACAATAAAACCGGTCATCTGCTTGGGCGGATCACCAACGATCTTAACGATATCGGGGAAGTCGCGCACCATGGTCCGGAGGATGTGTTCATCGCTTTGATGACACTGGCCGGAGCTTTTGTGCTGATGGCGGATATCAATTTACAGCTAGCGGTTATCACCTTCATCATTGTGCCGCTGATGGCCTGGGTGATCATTTATTTCGGCCGCAGCATGACCAGTACCTATCACCGGCTGTTCGGCAATGTCGGCAGCTTCAACGCCCGGATCGAGGACAATGTCGGCGGAATCCGCGTCGTACAATCTTTTGCCAATGAGGAGCATGAAAAAGCTTTGTTCGCTGTGGATAACCAGAAATTTCGCGAAACGAAGCTGCTTGCCTATAAGCTGATGGCCCGCAGTTCCTCCATTAGCTATATGATGACCCGTCTGATTACGATTGTCGTCATGATCTGCGGCGCCTGGTTCTTCATCCAGGGTGAGCTGCAAATCGGCCAATTCGTGGCTTTTATTCTGATGTCCAACATATTCTTCCGGCCGATCGAGAAGATTAATGCCGTTATTGAAAGCTACCCGAAAGGCATCGCCGGCTTCAAGCGTTACTTGGAGATTATCGACACCGAGCCGGACATTGCCGATAAACCGGATGCCATCGAGGTCAAGCAGTTGCACGGCGATATTGTGTTCGACCAGGTCAGCTTCGGCTATGACAGCAACCGGCCGGTACTGAACGATATCAGCCTGAAGGTGAAAGCCGGCGAGACCATCGCCTTCGTAGGTCCTTCCGGTGCAGGCAAAACAACGATCTGCAGCCTGCTGCCGCGCTTCTACGAAGTGACCGGCGGAGCCATCACCGTCGACGGCATGGACATCCGTGATCTGCAGCTGCAGTCGCTGCGCCGCCAGATCGGGATCGTGCAGCAGGATGTGTTCCTGTTCTCCGGCACCATCCGTGAGAATATTGCTTACGGCAAGCTGGACGCGGACCTGGAGGAAATCTGGGAGGCGGCAAGACGCGCCCATCTGGAGGAGCTTATTCAGAGTCTTCCGGACGGCATGGATACCGTAATCGGCGAACGCGGCGTGAAGCTGTCCGGCGGACAGAAGCAGCGGCTGGCCATCGCCCGGATGTTCCTGAAGAATCCGCCGATTCTGATTCTCGATGAGGCGACCTCGGCGCTGGATACCGAGACGGAAGCGGCGATCCAGCAGTCCTTGTCCGAGCTGGCTGTCGGGCGCACGACACTGGTCATTGCCCACCGCCTGACCACGATCAAGAATGCCGACCGGATTATTGTCGTTGGGGAGAACGGCATATCCGAGGAAGGCCGCCACGAAGAATTGCTGAATGCCGGCGGCATTTACAGCCGCCTGTATCAGGCCCAGTACGCCATGTCCTAAGCTTCGGCGGATCATTCCGCGCATCACGCAAAGCAACCAAAGAGGCACGCTCCGGATCAGCCGGAAGGTGCCTCTTGCCGTTATATATGAAGTTTGCTGTTCTGTTACACAACGCCTATCCGTTATTGGGGCTCTGTTCCCCACACCAGAACGCCGTTGCGGTACAGGGTGACTTTGGCCGAATCGGCGAACGCCGTCTGCAGCCCGTTGTAGGAATAGTCGTTGCTCTCATTGAAGCTCGACCAGTCGGCCTTATGCATGCGGGTCTGAATCTCGCCCGTGCTGGCGCCGGGTGCAAGGGTGCCGGCAGCGGCGCCGAATTTCAGCTCCACATAGTAGTCCGCCCCCGTACGCGGCGTATCCAGCTTCACAAAGCTGGCCGACACATTGCTGCCGCCGATCTGGGCATAATCGCAGAAGAAGGTCTGAGCCTTGTCTCCGTCAATCGTGTACCAGTAGCGGACCGTCAGTTCGTTCAGATTGACCGTGGAGGCGCTGCCGTTCTTGATGTTCAGGAACGGCTTCATTGTGTTGTCTCCGGGATTTGAATCGCCTGTCCGGTAAGCTACCGACAGCCCCGTAATCGGGGTCGTCGTGCCGCTCGGCGTCGCCGATACCTGCGCGGAGGCCGGGCTCTCTCCTGCACTGTTCACAGCCTTGACTACGTAATAGTAGGCCGTACCGTTCGTGACTGCCGCATCGCTGTAGCTGGTTCCCGCCACGCTCGCAATATTCGTGTAAGGCCCGCCGCTGGTAAGGGAGCGCTGCACCTTATAGCTGGCTGCACCGCTTGAGGCGCTCCAGCTCAGGTTGACCAGTGCACTGCCGGCCGTAGCGCTGACATTGGCCGGGGCCGCCGGAACCGCCGGTGTAGCTACGGTCTCCAGGACGGACCAATAGGCCGGCTTCGACTGCAGCCGCTCATCGAACAGCAGCGGCCAATCGTTGCGGGCAACCGGGAAGGTCCGCAGCCAGGTGTTGCTGTCATCCTTGCCCCACACCGTGACGCTGGTGACCGTATCAGTATGGCGCAGGAAGATCTGGAACAGCGACTTGTACAGGTTCGCCTGGCGGGTCTTCAGATCAGCCGGGAACGTATCGTAGGACTGGGAGCTGCTGGAATACACGCTGACATCCAGCTCCGTAATATGCGTTTCCAGTCCGAGCGCCTTGAATTTGATGATCGAATTTTCGATCTCGGACAAGGTCGGATAGTACAGGCTGACATGGGTCTGGTGGCCGACGCCGTCAATCGGCACGCCTTTGGCCTGCAGACGGGTGATCAGGTTGTAGAGCGCCTGGCTTTTGCCGGATTCATGCGTGTTGTAATCATTGATGAAGAGCTTCGCATCGGGGTCGGCGGCATGTGCGTATTCAAAAGCCTTCTGAATGTACTCCTCGCCGGCGATCTGGTACCAGAGGCTGCGGCGCAGACCGTCCGGCTGGGAGGCGTCGATGACCTCATTCACCACATCCCAGGCGTAAATATCGTCTTTATACCGTTCCATGACGGTGTCGATATGAGCCTTCATCCGTGCATACAGCACTTCCTTGGAGACCAGAGCGCCGTTCGCGTCATAAAATACCCAGTTCGGTGTCTGGTTGTGCCAGATCAGCGTATGCCCGCGGACTTCCTGCCCATTGGCGGCGGCAAAGGCTACCGCGGCATCCGAGTCGTCGAAATCAAATACGCCCTCCTGCGGCTCGGTGCTGTCCCATTTCAGCACATTGCCCGGCGTCAGGCTGTTGAAATGCTTCGTCAGCAGCTGCTTGTCCGGAGCGGTAATCAGCTCGCTGTTCGTAAAGGCTGTACCCACCAGGAACTTCCCGGCAAAAGCGTCCTTCAGCGAAGGAATGCTCTCTTCAATCACGATCGGCCCCTGATCAGGCAGCTGCTCCAGCCGGAAATCATCCAGATAGAAGGACTGCGTGGCGCTGTCCGGTATTTCAAAATACACCGCAAGATTATCGGCCTGCTCCAGCACCTTGTACTGGGCCTGCAGCTTCACCCAGCCGCTTGAGCCGACGGAGGCGTAGGTCAGATTCTCGTAGTAGGTGTTAGCCGGCATCGTACGCTGCAGGGACATATATACGTTGGTATTGGAAGCGCCGGCAGGCAGCTTCACATAGCCGATAAAAACATAGGTCTGTCCCACCTGCAGCTGTGAGGTGACATCCAGCGACGGACCGTGCCAGGTCTTGGTCCGGCCGCTGACGTTAAGGCCATAGGAACCGCTGCGGGCGGCGCCGGCCTCGGCAGCCAGCACTTCGACACCGCCGCGTCCGGCCCAGTCCTGGACCGTGCCGTCCTCAAAGTCGCTTTGCGTGACCAATGTGTTCTCGGCATGCGCAGGGGTTGTCCAGTAAGCAGGTAAGAGAAGGCATAATACAAATAGCATGTTAAGCGCTTTCATAAAGACTGATTTTTTCATCCCGTTCTTCTCCCTTCACGGATTGAATTCCTTTCATTCAGGTGAATTCGTTCGGGTGCAAATACTGCCTCTGCCTTGCCTTCCTTCCGCTGCATCCCCCTCTCCTTGCAACTAAAATGAGAAGCCCGGCTGACGGTGAATACTCAGGTGAGGTTCATCCAGGCAGCCGGGCTCTTTATTTGTATTTTAACATAAATAATTCCATTTATGGAATAGTAAAAGAGGCGTTTTAGCGATTTTTTGCCACATAACGACTATTCCTGCACAGCTGCAGTTCCCAAATAACGCAGTGCCAGCTCCCGGTAAAAGTCAATCGACTGCAAATAGGCCTCAATATCCACCCATTCATCAGGCTGATGGGCCTGGCCGGGCTCCCCTGGCCCGTAAATCAGCACCGGCAGGCGGCCTTCATCATGCAGCACCGAGCCGTCTGTATAGTAGGACACCCCTTGAACGGAGACACCGCCGTCAGCGCCCGCCAGTTCAAGCGCCGTGCGGATCAGCTCATGCCCGGGGTCTGTAAAGACCACGCTCCGGTCCAGCAGCTGCTCCACCTGATAGCGGTAATCGGGATGCCGTCTGCGGATGGCCTTCAGCCTGGCCGATATCTCGTCCAGCAATGCGGCATGCCGCAGCGGCGGAACGGTGCGGATATCGACATCAATGACGCAGCGGTCCGGAATGACATTGGTCTGCACGCCGCCTTCCATCCGGTTGACCGACAAGCTGCTGCTTCCCAGCACCGGATCATGAGCCTGCCACTCCAGCGCGTGGCTGTGCAGCAGCGAGATCAGCTCCATCATGCCTTCGACAGCATTGACGCCGAGCTGCGGCATGGAGCCGTGGGCACTGCGGCCATAAAGCGTAATCCGCAGCCACAGTGCTCCCTTGTGGCCTACCGCCACCCTGCTCGCGGTCGGTTCACCGATTACAATGGCGTCCAGGTCCCGCAGGGAGGTGTGCTCGGCGTAGTGCCAGGCGCCGCAGCTGTCCACTTCTTCGCCGGCGGTCGCAAGCACGGTCAGCTCACCGCCGAGCGCAATTCCTTCCTGATGCAGCGATACGGCGGCCAGCAGCATGGCGGCCAGCCCGCTTTTCATATCGGAGGTCCCACGCCCGTACATCCTGCCATCCGCAATGACTGCGCCATGCGGCGGGTAGCTGCCCGCATCCGGCGTCCAGGCGCTGACCGTATCCAGATGGCCGCAGAACATCAGCTTCCGGCCTGCGCCCCCCTTCAGCGAGAACTCCAGGTTGCTGCGTCCCTGCTCAATCCCATGAATGCTGCATGGCAGGCCATATTCCTGCAGGAAATCGCCTATAAGCTTGGCCAGCGCATGCTCATTGCCCGGCGGATTGCAGGTATCCGCCTGAATCAGTTGCTGCAGAAACGTCACGGCGGTTTCGCGTTCCCTGACATTCTTCATCCCGGTTCCCTCCCCTTAATGCATTTATGTAACAAAATACGCTATTTCCGGGCAGGGATGCAGCCGCATAAATCACTTTTTCTAGCGAATGGGCTTCAGGCTTCGCTCCCCTGGTTCCATTCCCGGTAAAATTGCTCCAGGTAGGCAAGCATGAACTGATGCCGCTCCTCCGCCAGCCTGCGCCCGTAATCCGTGTTCATCATAGCCTTCAATTTCAGCAGCTTCTCGTAAAAATGGTTGATTGCCGTCCCTTTGGAATAATCGCGGTATTCCTGCTTCAGCGTTTCATCGCGCGGCGGGGTCTGCGGATCGTATACCGGCCGGCCCTTGGCTCCGGAGAACACCATCGTCCGGGCAATGCCGATCGCCCCCAGTGCATCCAGCCGGTCCGCATCCTGTACACACCGTCCTTCCGCCGTGGCCATCGGCCGGCCGCCACCGCCGCTGAACGACATCGTCTCGATGATGTCCATGATATGCTGGAGACGCGCCTCATCCTCCATACGTTCCTCCAGCCAGCTGCGCACTTTATCCAGTCCCGCTTCCTTGGATGGATTCAGCTTCTCGTCGGCGACATCATGCAGCAGCGCTGCGAGAATACAGATGCTGCGGTCCGCCCCTTCCATTCCGGCGATCAGCTCCGCCGTGTTGCGCACACGCCAGGTATGCCACCAGTCATGCCCGGTATGATCCTGCCCCAGTTCTGCTTGGGCGAAGGCTTCCGCTTCGCCGATCATCTTCTGCTCATTCAATGCTATATACCCCCGGTTCTGTTTGTTATCGTGATGATATGTTATTTTCATGCTTGCAAGGTTCTGCCCCGTCCGCTATAATGTGCTGTAATCCAGTTGGAGAGGATATGATTTCTGTGAACAGCATTACCATCATAACGAAAGCATTTTATTATCACAAGCAGCGTTAGCACTCCTGAATGAATTCAGGGAGGGCTAACGCTATTCGCGTTCTGACCTCCCTGCGATATACGAAACGCGCAGGACCACGGGGTCCGGCGCGTTTTTTTATTTGAAGACAAGAAAGAGGCCCTGCACCAATAGCTGGGCCGCTAATCCAAAGGAGCTGTCTGACGATGCAAAATGTTAAGGGAACTTATGATTTCTGGGGTAAAGAGCAGGCCCTGCGGCTGCAGGTCCAGGAGACGCTGCGCCGCTGCTTCGAGCTGTACGATTTCACGGCAATGGATACGGCGCTGCTCAACGAGCTTGAGCTGTTAACCTCCAAATACGCCGGAGGCGATGAGATCCTCAAGGAAATGTATCAGCTCTCCGATCAGGGCGGACGCAGGCTGGGGCTCCGTTATGATCTGACGATTCCGTTCGCCAAGGTGGTCGCGCTGCATCCCGGCATCGAGCTTCCGTTCCGCCGTTATGAAATGGGTAAAGTATTCCGCGACGGCCCCGTCAAGAAGGGAAGGCTGCGCGAGTTCCTGCAATGCGATGCCGATATCGCCGGGATTGCCGGCCCGCAGGCCGAGGCGGAGCTGATGCAGCTTGCGGTGCAGGTCTTTGGCGCGCTGGAAATCCCCGTGGTGCTGAAATGGAACAACCGTACCTTCCTCGGGGAGCTTCTTGAAGCGGTGGGTGTGCCCCCGGAAGAGCATCTCTCCGTCATGCTGACGCTCGACAAGCTGGCTAAGACCGGCACAGACGGTGTGCTGAACGAATTGGCCGCCAAAGGCTTGTCATCGGATGCCGTGCGCGGCATTGCCGGATTGCTGGCGCAGGAAAGCCCGGATTTCACCCGATTGACGGAAACCTTCGGGCTTGCCGGCAAGCCGGGAGCCCTGGAGGTATTGGAGTTGGAACGGTTGACCGCCACCCTCGGGCTCAGCGGCGTCTGCTCCTTCGATCCCTTCCTCTCGCGCGGGCTCTCCTTCTATACCGGAACGGTGTATGAAATCTTTGATGCCACCGGCAGCTACACCTCCAGCCTTGGCAGCGGCGGAAGGTACGATGCGATCATCGGCAAGCTGTCCGGCCGGGAGGATATTCCTTATCCCACGGTCGGTATCTCCTTCGGAATGGAGGCGATCATGGCGCTGCTCGGTGACCGCCCGCTTCCGGAGCCGAACGCCGCTGTGCTGATCGTTCCGCTGGGCGGCACGCTGCCGCAGGCGCTGCTGGCAGCCGCTGCGCTGCGGGAGGCGGGCATCCGCGCGGCACTGGAATCCGGCGGGCGCAAGCTCAAGAAGATTCTGGCCTCCGCCTCGGCCAGGGGCACCCGTTATGTCATGCTGATCGGTGAGGATGAAGCCGCGGAGGACAAGGTGCTGCTCAAGGATATGCGGGAGGGAACAGAAGAGCTGCTGCCTCTGGAGCAGGCAATCTGGCAGCTGGAGGCATGAATGCAGGACAAAAAATGGACCGGGGGAATATCGGCTGATTGGCCCTGTTCCCCGGTCCGCGTTCGCTGCATAATGAGTTAAGCTGCGTGCTCTTCAATCCTTTATTATTCTATATCTGGAGGAATCTATATGGCTATTTCTTATACCCTGAATCATCCGCTGGCTGCAGAGGATGCGGCGGATATCTTCCGCAGCGCCGGTCTCCGGCGGCCGGTGGATGATCTGGAGCGTATCGGCAGAATGCTGCAGCATGCCGACATTCTCGTGACCGCCTGGGACGGAGAACATCCGGTAGGACTCGCCCGTGCGATCACCGACTATGCCTATTGCTGCTATCTCTCCGATTTGGCGGTCCGCAAGGAATATCAGCGCCGGGGCATCGGCACGGAGCTGGTCGCCAGCCTGCGCGGGCATCTGGGCGAAGAGGCAATGCTGCTCCTGCTGTCTGCCCCTACAGCCATGGAATATTATCCCCGGCTCGGATTTCAGAAGCTGGCCAACGCCTTCGAAATCTCACGCCTCCGGTGATACCGGCGCAATTCTTCTGAACAAGAAGGATTCACCCCGCAAATATTCCCGCAGGAAGGCCAGGGCATAGGGCTGTTCTTCCTGCAGCCCCGGGATTTCCTCCGGATTGCCGGCATGATGGCTGTAATTCCCGATCATCACCATAATGAAAAAGCATTCCAGCTGCCGCACGGCATTCACCGGCAGCGTCCGTACCGACGCATACCCTTCTATGCACAGCTCCCGCTGCCGGGGAGACAAGCCCAGCAGCAAGGCAGCCAGGTCATAGAGGTAATAGCCGTAGCCGCATCTTCCGAAGTCAATCGGCATCAGCCGGCGGCCGTCTTCAATAATATTACCGGGATGCAGATCGCCATGGATCAGCCCGTAGCTGTCAGGTGATGGCGCAAGGGTAGCAAGCTCATCCCCTATTTGGGCGGCTGCATCCTGATACCAGCCCCATTCCGTCTCCGTAAGGAAGCCCGAATAGTGCTCCTTCAAGCGCTCCATTTCAAGCCCAAAGCTGCCCATTCCCCAGACCGGGCAGGTGAAGCCCGCCGGAGGGTCAAACGTTGCCGCCGCCTGATGCAGCTCTCCGGTCATCACGCCCAGCTCGGCTGCTTGCGCATCGGTAAGCGTATCACTGAGAAGCTCTCCCTCCACCCACCGGGTTACCGTCACCAGCGGCAGCTGCAGCTCCGCCCCGCCGGGCTGGATAACGGTTTCGCCCGAGACAGCGGCAAGACCGGTCGGGACAGGGAATTGCAGGGTCAGGCTTAAGGCGTCAAGCAGCTGCAATTCAGAGACCAGCTCCCCGGCACGGGCCTGCGCATTGTGGACCCGCAAGAGAAAGCTCCCCGCAGCCGCCGTCTCAATCTTGAAGGTAATGCTGTCCGAATAGCCCAGATAAATGATCTTGTCCCACTCCAGGCCGTAATGCGGCAAAGCGGCTGCAGCAGCCGCTCTGGCTTTATTCAATGTAGCGCTTCGTTGGTTATCTTCATTCATAGTATTCATTATTATCGCTCCGCTCCTTAAATTTGGGGGTTTAAGGCAGCAAAGCCCGGCGATATCCAGTGAAATCAGAGATTGCCGAACAGCAGCGGTTTCATTCAGGCTCTATGCAGGCAACCGCCGTCGCTAGATATGCACAGACTTTGCATAGAGCAGCCCATAAACCTTGTCACAGTCACAGGTATTCCTCCTTTGAATTTAGTTTCACTAACCGCAACATAAGTATTAACAGTATATAACAGCAGGCGGATTCCTGTATATCCGGTTTTTTGCGGTTTTGCGGCAAAAAAAGAACCCCGCCGGGCGCCGGCGGGGCTTCAATGTATATAATAAGGGGATATGAGTACAAGTATAATTCGCGAAGCTTAAATTAACCTGAAGCCCGGCTAAAGATTACCTTAAGGCGACGCTAAACTTTAAATTTCGCCACCAGCTCCTGCAGGGCCGCTGCACTTTGGGTATTCTCGTCGGCCATCGCTGCTTCCTGGAAGGTCTTCTCGACAATGTCCCCCGTCTTCTCGGCGATGTCCTGTACGCCGACAGCACCTTCGTTGACCGTAGCGGCGACTTCATGAACGGCCGTGCCGATGGCGGATACCGTTTCGCTCAGATGCTCCGCCGCAGAGCCGAAGCGGATCATCAGGTCATTGACCATGGCTGCATCGCTGTGATATTGCCGGCTGACTTCGATCAGCCGCTCATAATCGCTAAGCACATTGTGGTCGATGAACTGGAGCATCGCTTCCGAGTTCTCTTTCATCTGTTCCACGGAAGAATACACGTTATGAACGACCTCCTGAATCCCGCTGGCCGTCTTCGAGGACTGATCGGCCAGCTTGCGGATCTCGCTGGCCACCACCGCAAAGCCGCGGCCCGCTTCCCCGGCCCGTGCGGCTTCAATCGCCGCGTTCAGCGCCAGCAGTTGAGTCTGGCTGGTGATGGCAAGAATGGTGTCGGCCAAGGTATGAATATCGTTAATGGCCGCAGAACGGGCAATGGCCTGCTCCATATCGGTCCGCACCTCTTCGTACATCCGCTTGGCTTGCTCCGTCGAGGCGCCGGCGCTGTCCTGCAGGGACACGGCACGGTCCGTGATGCCTCCCGATACTGCCACTCCGGTCTGTGCCTGCTCCGTAATCAGCTGCACATGGCTGCCGATATCCTGGATCGCCGCCGTCATCTCCTCCGCCGAGGCCGCCGTCTCCTCCATGCCCGCCGAGAGCTGCTGGGCAGTCGCCGAGTTGTCATGCGCATTCTCGCGCACCTCAACCGACAGCTTCTCCAGCGTTTCCGCATTGTCCATCACCTTGCCGGAGATGGCCACAAGGCTTTCCGCCATCCCGCGCAGCACAGAGCGGGTATGGAACATCGCCCGCGCGATGGTGCCGGTCTCATCCTTGTTCTTCAGCAGCGGCTCATACTGCGGATCATAGACCAGATCCAGGTCCGCCGTCTTGTTGATCATCCCGGTCAGCTTAATGATCGGAGAAGAAATACGGTGGGCCACGAACAGCCCAATCAGCAGGGACAGCAGCACACAGCCGATTCCGAGCAGAACAATGTAACGGGTCATATCACTGACCGGTGCCATCACCTCATCGAGATCGCCGGTTAGCACGAGCGTCCATCGCGTTTCCGGGATCAGCTCGTACGCGGCTTTTTTCGTTTCGTTGTTATAGATGTACTCAATGTTGTCTGGCTCGACCGGCTCACCGGCCTTCACCCGCTCCACTACCTCTTTAATCTGCGCATTCTCGACCGGTAAGCCGATCTTCGTCTCGTCGGGATGATACAGCATATTGCCGGTTTCATCCACCAGATAGGCGTAAGAGGAAGGGGCGTTAGTGACTTTCGCATTGGCCAGGTGCTCGATCATTCCGCTGGCATTCACTGCCGAAGCGACAAAGCCGATCATCTTGCCTCCGCTCGTTACCGGATGGACAAAGGCCAGTACATAAGCTCCGGTCGACTTCGATTTCAGTGTCTCACTAATGACAGGTTCACCGGTTTCGAAAACCCGCTTGGCGTAATTTCGTTCGCTGAAATCGGTGCCTACGAGCTTGATATCGCTGTCGGCGACGGCTATTCCGTTCATATCTGCCACAAACATATGCTCAAGATTGCCTGCCTGCTCCACCAGTCTCTGCAGCTTGGCATTAAGCTCGGCCTGCAGCGGGTCGCCGCCGGCGATTCCGCCTTTTGCCGCCTTCAGCAGGAGCTCGGCAACCTCCGTCTCTTGTGCTACCAGGGCCATGCTTCTCTGTTCTTTGGAAATTACCGCTTGTATGGTGTCTGCTTTCCCCTTGTTCATCTCGGCCATAGCCGTTTCGGTCATATCCAGAATGGTCCCCGTGGATTTGTTGTACGTAAAAACACCCATGATCACCGTAGACAATAAGGTAACGGCAATCATTATTACAGACAGCTTCATCCGGATCTTCATCTTCTCCACGTCCTTCATTCTGATCTTCTGGGACTCATTCCTGTGTAAGGAATGTATCCATTGTCACAATAATATCGGTAAAAACCGGGTGTTTGTGAAGATTCCATGATGATTAGCTGAACATTTTGCGAAAAATATGTCGAAAACGATAGTTTCACTATGTCTATCGGCTCAGGTGATACGTGTTAACGAATGGCGACTTTGCTTATCTGCGCAAGCTGAAACGGTTAAGCTGTTATCAAGCAGGACAATAGCCGTTTCTGCGCGAAAAAGATAAGGCTGAATGATAGCCTGGAAGATTTGCTATCTTATTTTTCAAAAAAGGCAGGCGATACTGACATCGTCTGCCTTTTTTAGCGGTATGTGTTGGCTTCTTGCTAAGCCATGCTGTTGGCGATGCCGACCACAATCCAGGACAGGATCAGAATGACATTTCCCCAGAGCAGCAGCTTTTTGGGTGCGGCAAAGCCCTTCCATTCTCCGTCCTTCAGCCCCCATGCATTGCTGATAATCAGCGAGAGGCCGTTAAAGGCCAGCCAGCCTACAACCGAGCCGAGCGGTCCGAGCAGCGCTGTGGCCTTCGCGTAGAAGCCAAGGGCAAGATACCAGATCAGAGCGGTTGCCAGCGCTTTGACATAAGCCATAGCTGCCCCCTTGGCCACGTAGTCCCGGTAGGTACGATTCTTGATGAGCAGTACCAACGCATACACAAAGTTGGCGACAAAGCCGCCTGAAAGTGTAATTACCCAGGAAATAAGACTGGCGCTGATTCTCGGCGTCCCGGCGGCCACCGCGATATCAGCAGCTTCGCTGGCGTAAGAGAAGCCGATGTTCATCGCTGCTGAGCCAAGTCCGGCAACCGATGCGATGATCAAGCCTTTGGACAGGCCGCCGCCCGTGGCGCTCCCGGCCGAGGCGGCCGCGAGCATTTTTTCCTTCAGCAGCCCCGCCCGGGTTATAACCACCACACCGCCCAGCATAATCGCTGTGCCGATCAGCAGGACCGTAAATGAGCCGGCTGCGGGGATATTCCCGAAGATAAACAGCGGAATCAGTGAGCCCAGGGAAGCGGAAATCCCCATATTCACTCCGTATGTCAACGAGACCCCGATCGTATCAATCGCCTTGCCGAACATAATCGAGCTGATGCCCCAGATGAAGCCGCAGATGGACGCTGTCCACAGCACATCCCCCGGCGTCTGCTTAATGAAGCTGAAGAAGTCCGGGACTTCAATCCAGGTCCAGAGCACCGGGATCATCAGAATCCCGACCAGCGAGAAGATCGTCCAGAACGCTTCCCAGGAGAAAGGCTGATATTTCTTCATACCCAGTCCGAAGCTGCCCTGAAAGAAGCATGCCAGCAGCAACAGCAAAAATCCGTAAACCATGATGAATCCTCCTGCCCCTATATCACTGAATCTTCTAAATTACTATATCTATAAAAATCAAGCAGAGTAAGCTTTGCGTTATCCCTGCACATGATGATGATTATACATGAAATTTTTCAGTTTGTGCTGAAATTTGCGGGAATAAATGACAGCGTTCTCCTTATTTCAGAAAATCATAGATCCATACCACGCTTATGTTCAGAATTACCGCGCCTAACGATTCAAGTATCCGCCATAATGAAGAACCGCAGCGCTGGGCGCTGCGGTCGGGTTTTTGCGAAAGTAAAGGATCTCGGCTTATACGCCTTGCGGAAACAGCGCATCCAGCGCCGGACAAGGCCGTTTCTCCAAATAATCCTCCAGCGGCTTCGGCATATTGCTGTACATCTCATTCAGCGAGGTACCGCTGTAAATATTGCCGATAATGACCGGGTGGCAGAGCTCGGAGATCAGAATATCGCCATTGCCGTGCAGATGCAACTGCTTCATGCCCTCAATGCAATGCGGGAAATGCACACCAGGCTGCTCCTGGAAGCCCATGGCGTCCATAAAACGGTCCATGCAGGTGAAGTAAAGCGTGGTGTCCTCTTTTTTGCCGGAAATCAGTTCGTTCACTGCGTTCTTCAGCTGTTCGCGGGCGGCAATTGCCTTCCAGCCGGTGTGACCCATAATGATACTGTTCTGGATTTCATGCGTGCGCACGCCCATGGCATAGACATGCTCGCTGATTTCCTTCATATTATCCTGAGTCTCGTTGAACAGCAGCGTCTCCAGTACGACGTTCACACTGGTTTTGGCGAACATGGTGATGTTCTCCCGGATCTTCACGTACACGCTAGGATGGATATTGTAATAACGCGAGAATGCTTCCGCATCCGTAAAGTTGAAGGAAATATGTATGGTGGTCAGCCCGGCCTTCTCCAGCTGTGCGATCCGCTCCGCGTTCAGCAGACTGCCGTTCGAATTAAGCTGGGTCGCAATTCCCCGGGATGTGCAATAAGTAACGATGTCCAGACAATCCTGAAACTTCAGCGTCACTTCTCCCCCGGACAGACGCACTCGTTTCAGCCGCGGCAGCTCCTCCAGAATACGGATAACCTCCTGGCCGTTGATGCTTTGTCCGTCATTTCTATTATAGGCGCAGCAGTAATCGCAGCGGAAATTGCAGTTCGAGGTGACCCCGACCTCCAGCCCTTCCAGATCATAGGTCAGCGGCTTATCCAGCTCAAGCGCTTTATATTTTGTACTCATGCCCGTAATCCTCCTGAAAAAATAAAATAGTCTGCACAAGGCTTAACCTAAGCATTATAAAGGTTTACGCCGCGTGTTAATGTGACATTTGTCCGTCTGATACTACTGTATGCGCCCGAATAGCTCTACTACGACAGAATTTCAACAGCCGCAGGAACTTGAATACTCTCCCCCAGCAAGCTCGCGTGATGTCAGCCGTTGACGCAATTTAAAAAGACTGCCCATAGGCAGTCTTTTCTAGATAATGTGTTTATGGCCACAGCACTTTACACTTAGCGCTATATCATAAGCTCTTCCTTACAATGTAATGCTGGTATCACTTTCATGCTGTCTATCTTGCATCAAAGCCTATTGCAATTCCACCGATTTGCCCATTTCGCTCCATACCGGCTGTCCGATCAATCCGAGACGCCAGATCGCAATCCCCTTAAGACCATAGCGCTTGGCCAGGCCGATCTTGGCATTGACGGAGGTCTCATCCTCGCTGTACACCGAAATTCCGAGAATCAGCTTCTCCTTGGGCACCTGCTTCAGTGCAAGGCGGATGCCTTCATCCACCTTGTTCATCGGCTCCGGACGCGACTCATCCTCATAGGCATACGCCATCACCACCAGATCATCGGCGATCTGGGCGAGCGTCTTGTAATCATAGCCTTTGTAAGGGCCGTTCAGCGGATGTACAATCACAGTCAGCTTAAGACCTGCGGCCTTTGACTTCACAGACAGATTCCGCACAAAAGTATTAAACTGGGCCTGCACCGCAGCCTTGTCCCCGGTTAGTCCGAGACCTTCCAGATCAAGTCCGATGCCCTTGAAGCCCTTCTGCACCGCCAAGTCGACGATACTGGTAATCGTCTGCTGCTGCAGCGATAAATCCTCCAGGTTCTTGGTAAGCTCCAATTCCTTGTCCCCGGAATACACCATCAGGTAAGGAGTGGTTCCCCCGGCGTCGGCATTCTGCACGATCAGCTCGGGAGTCACCTCGCCGGCCGCTTCCGGCCACCAGAAGTCTGTGCTGGTTGTGGTGAATTGTCCGCTGCGGTCAATCCGGCTCCAGCCGAATGCTATCGCATCGAAGCCTGGAATAAGGGAGACTTCACTGTACGCCTTCTGCGCGTAGAAACCAAGCGTGTACAAATCTTTCTGCGGAGAGGTAATTGATACGGTCTTGGTCGCCTGATTCCAGGACACCGCAGCACCGAATTGTTCACTGAAGAATTTGAGCGGAACCATCGTCGTCCCGCGTACATTTTGCGGCGCTACCGCCAGCTTGACGGCTGTTCCGTTGACGGCTGCCGTGTTTTTGCCCAAAGTCAGTACCACCGTTTTGGTAACGCCGTTATCCGTTATGGTGGCCGTTATCTTCTTCGCGGCTTGATTCCACTGTACATTGATGCCCAGTGCTTCAGAGATGGCCCGGAATGGAACCATCGTCGTTCCGCTCATCATGGCCGGCTCTACCGGAAACGGCAGCGGATAGCCGTCCAGCACAATGCTGACGCCTCCGGCGGCATGAGTAGCCGGCACCGGCAATGCAGCCCATCCGCCGAGGGAAATGGCTGCACACAACAACAGTTTGGGTAAGCGTTTCATACTCTAAGGTCTCCAATCTGAAATGAAAGATGTAAGTGAATGGCCCGGCGGCCTTCTATCATTCTACCAAACCTGCTATTTATAGCAAATTAATAGATTGTTACTTTTAACCATACCGGACCGCAATCTCTCATTTCGGACAGGCAGCCAGATTACATGAATACGCTGAGAAAAGCGCCGACCGCCCGCTGCGCATCGACGTCGACGGCTACCTCAATATATTCGCCGACCTTGGGCTGCGGCCGCAGATCGGCAACAACCATGCCCGCCGTGAACTCGCCCTTCTGCTCTACCCGGACCTTCATCCGGCGGGTGGTCACAAGGTCCGGCTGGAGCGCGGCCATCAGGGCCAGCGGATCATGCAGCGGCGCCCCGTTCAGCACATAATTGGCTTCCCGGTAGAACTTGAAATAATGCCCCAGCGTTTGTTCCATGAATTTGATGACCGGCAGGTTGTCCGGTTTACCCAGCCGCTTCAGCAGTTCGATATGCTGCTCCGTAATCAGGGTCTTCAGCGTGACGTCCAGACCCACCATCAGGAGCGGAAATCCGGCGCTGAACACCCGGTCGGCAGCCTCCGGATCTCCCCAGATATTGGCTTCGGCCACCGGCGTTACATTGCCCGGATTGTAGACCGTTCCGCCCATGACACTCACCTTCTTCAGCTTGCCGGGGAGCGCCGGGTCCAGCTCAAGCGCCAGCGCCAGATTGGTCAGCCGGCCCAGCGTCACAAGGACCAGCTCGCCCGGCGCTTCATTCGCAAGCCGCACAATGAGCTCAGCCGAAGATTCGCTGACCGGCTGCTGGGCGGAAGGGGGAAGCAGGACACCCCCGATGCCGTTCATTCCATGCACATGGGGCGAGTAGATGCCCGGTTCGCGGACAAGGGCTTGGGACGCGCCCACCGCCACGGGAATTTCCCGCTCTGGCCGGGCCAGGGCCAGCAGCCGCAGTGTATTCTCCGCCGCCTGCTGCACATCGATATTGCCGAACCCGGTGGTAATGGCCTCCACACTTACCCCCGGCGCCCGCAAGGCATATAAAATCGCCAGAGCGTCGTCTATCCCGGTATCGCAATCTATAATCATTCGCGTATCTTCGTTGTTCATCTTCTCGTATCTCTCCCATTCTTCTCTATCTAACAGTATGCCTGGCATGTGGATCATCTTATCACGCTTGCCGACAAGGGCTCAAGAGGCCTGCCGCAGAAGCATGTTACATCAGCCGCTCTGTTCTGCTGCCTGCTTTCCATCAGCACCAGCCTGCCCCTATAATACGGAACCATTGGATTATGCCCATTCATGTACGCAGCAGGCCTCCAGGATTCTCTTCTGCCAAAAAAATCCGCCGCCCCTGTCTTATTGCAGGGTACGGCGGATGATACACGGCCTCTTCAGCAGGCTGCTCCTGCTCTTAGTCTACAGTATACGCCGCAGCCGCCCGGCCGAAGCGCTCCAGCGCCTCCGCCAGAATGGACCGCGGGCAGGCCAGATTAATCCGCAGGAAGCCCCGGCCTTCCTCGCCGAAGATAGAGCCTTCGGTAAAGGCGACCTTCGCTTCCCGGTACATCAGGCGCTTCAGCTCCTCCACATCGAGTCCCAGCGGACGGCAATCCACCCATAACAGATAGGTGCCTTCCGGCTGCATCACCTTGACTTGCGGAAGCTTCTCCTGAAGGAAGTGCGCTGCAAATTGCACATTGCCGGCTACATAAGTAAGCAGCTCGTCCAGCCATTCTCCGCCTTCATTATACGCAGCCTCCACCGCTTCATGGGCAAAGAAGGAAGCCGATTGCAGACTGAGCTGTTTCATCTTCCGGTCAAAGCTGCGCTTGATCTCCCGGTTCTTGGCCACGATGAACGAGGTCTGCAGCCCCGGAAGGTTAAACGTCTTCGTTGAAGCCAAGGCAGTCAGCGTAATTTCCGCCAGCTCACCCGATAATGAAGCGAACGGCGTATGCTTATGGCCCTGCAGGATGAGATCACAGTGGATTTCATCCGAGATGACCTTCACCCCGTAGCGCAGGCATAAATCGCCGAGCTTCCGCAGCTCGTCCGGCTCCCATACGCGCCCTCCCGGATTATGGGGATTGCAGAGCAGAAGCAGCCGGGCTCCGCCCTGCATCAGCTCCTCCAATCTGGCGTAATCCATCTCGTAACGTCCCTCTGTAAGAAGCAGCGGACTAAGAGCGGTCTTGCGCCCATTCGTCCGGATCACATCAAAGAACGGATAGTATACCGGCGGCTGGATGATGACCTCGCTTCCCGGTTCGCTGAACAGCTCCACCGCCAGACTCAGTGAGGTGACTACACCCGGAGAATCTGTAATCCATTCTTCCTGCAGCTTCCAGCCATGTCTTCCGGCGAACCAGCGGACAATAGCCTCTCTGTAAGATCCACTATCCGTGCTGTATCCGTAAATGCCGGCTTCGGCGCGGCGGACCAGCGCCTCCTTCACCGCAGGCGGACACTCAAAATCCATATCGGCTACCCAAAGCGGCAGCACTTCATCGCTCCCGTACAGCTTCTCGAGCTGATCCCATTTGAGGGAACGTGTGCCTAGCCGGTTCGTTACCCGGTCAAAATCATATTTCAAACTACTGCACCTCCAAGTGACCTTCCGGTTATATCCGCTTATTGTATCACAGGCGCCCGTTTCCTGCACCGCTACCCGGAAGCTTAACTGCCCAGCCGGAGCCGGTCCAAAGATTGGCCGAGCCGCAGCTCTTCCAGCGGCTTCAGCACATAATCCGCCACCGCCTGATCAAAGGCCCAAAGGGCATGCTGCTTGCTCCCGGTCACCACGATAATCTGGATCTGCGGAAGCTTTCGTTTGACCTGCTCGGCGACCAGAACCCCCTGGAGGTCCGGCAGCTGCAATTCCAGAAACAATACATCCGGCTGCAGACGGAGCAGGGTCTCGACCGCATCGCCGGGATGTGTAGACATGCCGATGACATGGACTCTCCCGGACTGCTGCAACATGGAAGAAAGCTTGTACAGATCCTTCTGGTTCACATCGAGTAAGAATGCTTTGATCATTTCCTCCCACCTCCCGCCGTAGAATCGAGCCGGACAGCAAGGCCCCTTTATAAAAAGGCTGTCCCCGCGCTTTTACACGCTTGGGGACAGCTCTTGTGGAATACGCCGCTTTACTTCAGCGCCGCCGGCAGCAAGCTGCGCAGATCCTCCATACTCACTACGAGATGAATATTGTCCATGGTCCGCAGCGAACCGGAGATAACTCCGGCAAGCTGCCCGTGCGCGTCGATCAGCGGTCCGCCGGACATGCCGCTGGCCACCTGGGACGAAGTCAGAATCCGGCTTCGCCCGTTGATCGGCGCATCAGGTGAATTGACAATCCCGGCTGTAATGATGCTGGTATTCTTCAGCGGATAACCCAGTGCAAATACCGCTTCCCCATATTCCAGCACTTCTTTGCGGATCTTGAGATAAGCATAGGCGCCGCCCTTCACTTTCGCCCCGGGTGCCGGCAGTTCGAGAACGGCAACATCCTTAAGCTCATCATATTTGGTTACCTTGATGGGGCTAATCACCGTCCCATCCGCCAGCACACCCTCCAGACGCTCCGCACCTTTAACCACATGATAAGCCGTCGCCGCCGTTCCCCCGGAGGACAGGATCACTCCCGTCCCCGTGGAGCTGGCAGTGCCGTCGCTTTTCAGCACCCGAAGATAGAACATGGCGTTCTCGGCCAGCCGGTAGGTCTGTTCGGCATTGTTGACGACAGGAGTATCGGCGCCGGCAGGACGCGTATACAGCAGCCCGGCGGAAGCCAAGGCCACCAGCAGGCACAGCGCCATCAGTTTATTTCTCATCCGCTAAATCTCCTTCATGTAAGACTTTATTTCTATTGCACCGCCGACATGATATCCTTGAACGCCCAGTGTGAAGCCGGAACGTCGGTGAAGCGGGCGGCTGCCGCAGGGAGCTTCTTGGTCCCTGCAATGCGGTTGATCAGCACGACTGCCTGGGCCCGGGTAATCGGGGCGTTCGGCTTGAACGTTCCATCCGGGAAGCCCTGGATATAACCTGCAGCGGTCAGTGCGTTCACATAAGCCTCGGACCAATGACCCTTGAGATCGCTTTGTTTCGCGGCTCCAGGCGTCTGAGTGTCGAGCTTAAGCATAACTGCAACGATTTTGGAGAACTCGGCGCGGGTCAAGCCCTTTTCACCGCCGAAGCCCCCGTCCGGATAACCTTCTACAATGCCAGCGGATGCAAAGAACGACGTAAGCGCCTCATGTTCCGCCGGAACATCATTGAACAGGCTCCCGAGGTCCACTTCCTCCATGTCGAGCAGCGGAGCAAGCGCCCCGATCGTTTCGAAGCGGGTAATGGTCGCATTCGGCTTAAAGAGGCCGTTCGGAGCAGCGGTCATATACTTGATCTCTGCGGAATTCTCCTTGAGATGGTATTGGGCATTCTCCACCTCGTACTGAATGGTAATTACCGTGTCGTCTTCACTTGTAATCATTTTGATCGTCATGCTGCGCGTAATCAGGAGCTCACCGGTGTACACCGTGCTCTTATCGGTTGGCGCGCTTCCGTCAGTCGTATAGTAAATCACTTGGCCTTCCGGTGCGCTAAGCTTGAGCTTGCTGCCCCGAGCGACCTTCAGCGGAGCTTCACTGTCGCCGATTTGCGTTACGGTTCCCGCAACGGCTGTAATGGCCGGTTCAGGCTGAGGCACTGGCACAAATCCGCCGCCACCGCCACCGCTGGCCTGAGGCGTCCAGGTTCCGCCGACCACGCTGCTGTATTCTTTGCCTTCGGCAATGGTGATTGCCTTGACCGTCGTCTGACCCTGCAGTTCAATCGGGCCGGTATACTTCAGCGACGTTTCTGTCGGAACCGATCCATCCAGGGTGTAGTAGATTATTCCTCCCGGCTCCGTCGTCTCCAGTACTACCGGCATAACGAGAATGTTCTCGCCGTTCATTGATTTAATCGTCGGCGCTGCCGCTGTTTGCGGATAGCGGAACGCAGGCTCGTTGACAGCAATCGTTCTGCTTATAGCTCCTGCTTGGACGGTCAGCTTGGCGGCTGAACCGTTTACTAGCGATCCTGCCCCGCCCTGAAAGACGGCTGCGGCCGGATCGGCACTCCAGGACAAGCCTGTACCCGTGCTCAAAGCAAAGTCAAAGTTCACCCGGTTAATCAGATCCTGTTGATCCAGAAGCACAGCAGCGGTGCTCAACAAGCCGGCATCCGTTCCTTTATAAGCGCTCAGGCCCGGATAGAAGGAGAACAACGCGGACCACTTGCTGCTGGCAAGAGCTTGCGGCACGATGCCTTTGGCCAGCTCAGCTGATGTCATAGCCACGGCTTCACCGGCAGCTCCGGCAACCGCTTGTCCGGATTCATTAAAGTATGCCGTCTTGTTCTTAAGCATCTGGGCCGCGAACACCGTATTGCTGATCGTGGCCTCTCCCGTCTTCTGTCCGGCAATGCCGCCGAAGAAGGCTTTACCCGGTGCGATGATACCGCCGATGCCTGCCTTGATTTCCCCGGTATTCAGAGAGGAAGCAATCAGACCTTCCTTGGCATAACCGGCGATGCCGCCCGCCCGGGCCAGTACAGTGCCAGCCGCCACAACGCGTCCGGCATTCTGGCTGTCGGTAATATCACCGGTATTAACACCGCTGATGCCGCCCGCAGCCGCTTCATTACCCGTTACACTTACATCCCCGTAGGAGACCGCTTCGGAAATATTGCCCTCGTTGTCACCCGCGATACCGCCGGCTGAGCTGTCTCCTTGAACGCTGCCGCCGAAACTGACCACGTTAAGGCTGCCGCTGTTCACACCGGCGACGCCGCCCGCAGCCGGGCCTGTAACGTTACCGTGAGCATCCGAGCTGCCAATTGTGCCTGTACTGATTCCTGCAATGCCCCCGGCTGCCTGCTCACTGCTGATAGTGTCGCCGGAATTGTTGGAATCCGTAATTTCGCCTTGGTTCACCCCGGCGATGCCGCCGGCCGTTTCCTGGCCAGCCACACTTCCGGTATAAGTCGAAGTGCTGATCACATTTTGGTTCACTCCCGCAATGCCTCCGGCATTCGTGCTGCCGGTAACCGCACCGCTTGCGCTCACCAGATTAATGGTACCGTTGTTGGTACCCGCAATTCCTCCTGCTGCCTGCAAGCCACCTACGCTGCTGGCCGACTTGGAGCCGGTAATGCTGCCTTCACTGGTTCCGGCGATACCGCCGGCGTTCGGAGCGCTAATGTAAGATCTGGATACATTGTTCCCGGAGTCACGGCTCTCCGAATCAGCGATGGCACCGGTGCTCTTACCGGAAATACCGCCTGCCGTCTCTTCACCTTCAACCGAACCGACGAAGGTTACACCGCTGATATCCGAGGTGTTGGTTCCGGCGATACCGCCGGCGTTCTTCCCGCCTGCTATGCTGCCTTGCGCGCCGGAAGCGGCAATGCTGCCATTGTTGATCCCGGCGATGCCGCCTGCATTAACGGCATCAGCTTCGAGCACGATTTCAATATCCTCTGCCTGAACATCGGTTAGCGAGCCGTCATTGACGCCTGCAGCGCCACCGGCGTTTTCAGCCGCATGTACCTTGCCGCTGAGCGTGATGCCGGAGAGGCTTGCACCGTTATGGTTGATACCCGCCGCCACTGCGGCATTCGTTCCGCCGGCAATTACGGCGTCAGCAAAGTTAATATTGCTGATCTGACCCTGATTCTCGGAAACAAAGCCCGCGAATTCCAGATCAGCGTTTTGGATACGAAGTCCGCTGATGGTATGTCCCTGTCCGTCAAAAGTGCCTGTGAAATCACTGAACGGAATCCAGGAAGCTCCTGCCAGATCGATATCCGCGCCGAGAAGCAGCGTAGTGATATTCAGCTTGTCAGTAGCCGTCCGGTTGTACAGCTGATAGTATGCTTCACCTGTCGGATTGTACATCATAGCCGCACCGCGCAATTGCTGCGGCGTGTTCAGCGTCACTGTGCCATCAAATGCACCGTCCATGAAGGAAGTGTCGTATTCGATGTTCCACAATCCCGAGTCCAGCGGATTGTACAGACCTGTTTGTTCTGCCACCACTGTACCGCCTGCATTATGGCCTGCCGCTGCAAGATCGCCTGTGAACCGGGCAGCCAGCACCTTCCCGTCACGGAAGTTGTAGCCGACCAGTGCCCCCTTGAAGGCATCGGCTCCTTGCACATTGTTTGTAATTGCCGCTACGTTCGCATATATGCCGGACAACGTTCCGTCGTTATACCCGGCAAAGCCGCCGATATAGGAACGGGTCGCGGATTTAATGCCTGTAGCTGAAATCTGGGACTGCAGCCCGTACGATCTTTCAATCAGGGCGCCGCGGTCTACGGAACCCGCGAAACCGCCGGTGCGGGTATCCAGACCCGTATTGATTACAACGCCTGAAGCATAGGAATCGCTAATTTCAAAATGATCAACCGATCCGGCAAATCCGCCGGTATAAGAGCCCAGCTTACCGCTGACCGTAACGGCTCCGGTAGCATAAGAGTTCTTGATCAATCCCTTGCTGGTGCTATTCTCGCCCAGAAGACCGGCGAATCCGCCTGTATAAATGGTATTGTCCTGATTGCTGTCCTTAATGTTCAACGGAATGCCTGCACGCGTGTAGGTAATCTTGACGTTATCGCCCATTCCCACTATGCCGCCTGCATGCGTTGCCGGCAGAAGATCCCCCAGAGTCAGCGCAGTTCCGACTGTTATGGCTTGTACGCCGGAAGCAGTGGCCTTGCTGTGGTGAATCTCGCCTTCCTCCGCCCAGCCGGCAATACCGCCGACATTATATACGATGCCGTTATCGGCGTTGATGCTTCCAGCTGCTGCCGCATCAACGATGATGCCGTTGCTGTAACCGGCAATGCCGCCGGCATTTACCGTCTTGCCGCTGCCGGCAGATATGTCTGCGGCCGAGGCTGAACGGTAAATGGATGCCTGATCGTTGCGGCCAGCCAATCCGCCGGCATACACATCCATTTGATTGTCTGTACCGAAAGCGCCGATGCTGCCGCCGGTTACCTCTGCGAGGTAAATCCCGTTGTACAGCGGGTAGGCCTTGCCGAAATCAAACCCTTGATTCAGATGATCCGAAGCCAGACTTCCGGCAATGCCGCCGGCCCATGCTTCCCCGCTCTTGCCCGTGGCCTGAAGCTCAGGCTGGGCTTTCACGTCATATACCACGCTGTTGCCTGCTTGTCCGGCGATCCCGCCGGCCATGACCGCTTCTCCCGCAGCCTGAATTGCACCTTGGTAAGAGCCGGCATTGAGCGCAGCCTGGGAGAGTTCGCCTGCAAGCCCGCCGATAACGGCCTGCATGCTGTCCGCTGTGCTTGCCAGGTTAAGGTTCCGGGCTGACAGCTGCTCCAGATCAAAGCTGCTGCTTCCGCTGCCGGCTGACAGCAGTGACAGTCCGCCAAGCGTACCTTCTTTGACGCCGACTACACCTCCCATAGTGCCGTTGCCGGTCAACTGTACCCCGGTTCCGGGAGCGTCCACCTGAATTCCGCTAAGCACGGTTCCGGCTGCTGCCTGGCCGATCACACCGCCCAGCACAGAATCCAGTCCGCGTGCTTCCACCGTTCCGTCCGTAAAGGACAGGCTCAGTGCGCTTGCCGTTCCGGAGCTATAGTAGCCGATTAATCCGCCAACCTTGCTCTCCATACCGGTTGCAGCGATTTTGTATGCAGAGGTTACATTCATCTCCAGACCGGTCACATTGCCGGACTGTGTGCCGATAACTCCGCCTACGATGGCTCCGTCCGCTGCGGACCCGATGCTGCCGTCCACAGCCGTGATGGCATAGGTGGAAGCGATGATGTCGCCGGTGTTGTCACCGATAATGCCTCCGGCAGTCCCTTCATTACCTACAGTTTCAATTCCGCCGCCGTTCAGGGTAAGGTTCAGCGCGGTGATCTCACCTGTGTTCTTGCCGATGATGCCGCCTACGGTGCCGCCGCTGATCTTTGCGCCATTCAGCAGCTTCACATCCACATTAGCCGCCTTACCGAGATTCAGACCGGCCAATGTTCCCGTAAACTTGTTGCCGCTGACAGCTACCGGCTCCAGCACCATGTGCTGCACAGCCCCTTGCTTCCCGATAACCCCGAACAGGCCGGAGTAAGTATATACAGGCTGCAACGTAAGTCCGTCGATCAGCTGATTGCCGCCGTCAAAAGTTCCTTGGAAGGCGTTCTCCTCACTGTCGCCGATTGGAACCCAAAGCTTCGATTGAATATGAATCGGGTTCAATACTGCGATGGTTCTGTCCGCGAAATTGAATTTGTCCACACCCGCAATTGTGCCGTTGACAATTGCCGCCAGTCCGGCCAGCTCGGCTTCGGATGTAATCTGGAAGGAAATCGCGTCCTTGTCTTTCATGTACCAGTTAATGTTCGCATTAACATTGTTTCCGGTTTCTCCGCCGGTATTGGCCTCGCGGTTAACCTCCGGATAACGGTAGGTTGCATTCAGCGAGCCATACTTCCAGGCACCGGTGAAATCCCAGCCGGACAGGCCCGGGAATTCCTCTCGGTCCTTCAAGGTCTCCGAGAGAATCGTGCTGAGGCGCACATGCACATTCAGCCACCGATGGTTGCCCTCGGCGAAATCAGGCAAGTCTTTATTAATATTCAGTGAAGCGTCTTTAATATAGTAGGATTTGTACAGCAGCTCTTTGCTGGAATTGTCATAACGTCCAGCGAATCCGCCGGCGTAGCTGCCCGAGACGGTATTGACTTCCGCCGCAGAGTATACGTTCGACACTTTACCGTTCGTGATCCGACCGATAAATCCCCCGGCATAGGAGTTGCCCTTGTTTGCCGAGACGGTCTTGGCCACATAAGAGTTCTTGATGTTGCCTGCGGCATGCTCGCCTACAAGACCTCCGACAATGGTATAGACGCCATCGGCTTTTACATTGGAAGCGGAGTAAGAAAGCTCAACCGTTCCGCCGTTGTTGCGGCCGATCAGCCCGCCCAGAAATACCGGCTGGCTGGATGTGCCTGTCGCCTTGCCCGTCACATCAATATCGACATAAGAGCCTTTGACCGTTCCGGCGTTTTCGCCTACAAGGCCTCCGCCCAGCGTTCCGGCTCCTTCAATCGTCAGATTGGCATTGGAATACGTATAATACAGCGTTCCGGATGCTGTATTCAATCCGGCCAGACCGCCGATGACCGAGTTAGCACCTTTGGAGCTGACCGGAAGCTTATCGGTAATACTGTTGTTGGCGATCAGGCTGCGGTTCTCGCCGACCATTCCGCCGACCGTCGCCAACGGTGCGGTTACCGCAACCGTTCCCAGCGTGCGGGTATTCTGCATGGTGCTGACCGCAATAGCCGGATTCAGCACCGGATCGCTGGACTGTGCATCATTCAGACCGGCGATTCCACCGATGACCGAGGACGCTGCACCGGCATTTGCCTTCAGGGCAAGCCCGGTCAAATATGTGTTAACAATGATGGCGGAAGAACTGCTGCGGTTATAGCCTGCAATCCCGCCGGCTGTAGCTCTCGGTCCATTCAGCACCATGTTGATGCCTGTGCCGACAAGCTTGTCCAGTGTAGACTCTTCGTTATAGCCTACGAGTCCGCCGACGTATGTGTCTTCGGCATCTGCTTCAACCAGGAGATAAAGATTCTCCAGATTCTCCGTTTTAGTGTCACCAGTGATAACCGTATTCTGCAGCGCTCCGGCAAGTCCGCCGGCCTTCACCTTGTCGGCTTGCACGATGATCATCGCTTGCAGCGGAGTCACCGCATTCACTTCCGGCACTGTAATATCCGTCGCGAGCGCGGAGCCAACAATGGCTCCGGCAGCCGTATCCGCACCGGATGCGGTAATCAGGTTAGTCTCATCCACAACATTCAGGATGGGCTTCGAGATAACCGCCCGCATACCGCTGCCTTCCGAATGCCCGGCGATCCCGCCGGCTTCGGCGCCGGTGCCACTGGCCTCAATGGACAGACGGTTCACGACTGCGTCGATCAGCATTCCTGTATTAGTCCCGGCATAGCCGCCCACCCGGTTGTTTGCGCCTTGCGCGGCAATCGTCACGTTCTCCGCAACGTTATGCGGCACTACAGCCTGGTTGAGGCCCAGCAATCCGCCGGCCTGAACCGAATTTCCTGTTGTACCAATCTCCAGCATGTTGACATGCGCATAGATTTGAGCTGTCGCATTGCTTCCGACTGCACCGCCAAAGCTTGTGCTGTCAGCCTGCACCTCCACCCGGATATCCTGCACTTCGAGTGGAGCTGCCGCTGTCCCTGCCAATACATTGTCCGCCAGCTTGCCGGCAGCTCCGCCCATCGTATAGCCGCTTGTTCCGGCTTCCGTGAGGAATGCTGTCCGGCTAACCCGGCCCTCCGTCAGCAGGAGCGACTTCTCGTTCAATCCCACAAGGCCGCCGTAAGTGACATCGTTCTGGCCGGCCGCTTTGAAGATAACAGTAGCATAATCTTCCGAATCGGCATCGCCGGAAGTTACGCCGGTGACAGTACCCTGCGCGTTACCGGCGATCCCGCCGACTACGCCGCCAGCTGCAGTAGCCTGCAGCGTCAGATCCTGCACCTGGGCACCGCTCAGGGTGCCGTCCAGATAACCGGCGATTCCGCCGATGGTTCCATCTGCACTAATGGAAGCATGGGCTTCAGCTGTATTCCCCGCCGCAGCGCCGGCAATGGTGCCGCCTGCTTCGTATCCGGCAATCCCGCCGGAATATACGCCGGTTGTACCGGCAGCGTTCAAGCTGCCCTTGAAGGACACGCCGCCGAGCGATCCGCCGACATCATAACCGACGATCCCGCCCGTGTACACTCGGCTACCGCCGGTTACCTGCAGCTCGCCAGTATGGGTATATGCTGCAGATTCCGGCAGTACCAATCCCGCAGGGGTATAACCGGCAATCCCGCCGGTATAAATATTTTGCGTGCCCGATGCGGAAATGGTTACGGCATTGTTGTAGTCCGCCCTCCAAGTGAACCGGGTAACGGAATATCCGGCAATCCCGCCGGTATATACATCAGTGCCCCCATAATTGGTTACCGGAGCCGTATTGGCAAAATCAATCTGAATATCCGGAATGATTGCATTTCCAACCGCTCCCATAAGTGCGCCGGCAGCTGACAATGCCGCTGCGGGCGACGAAATGGTTACCGCGCCCTGGTTGCTGGTTGCATTAGAGAAGATGATTGAAGCATCAGCTTGGCCGACAATCCCGCCGGCAACCGCCTTAGCTCCATCATTGACGTTGACACTGCCGCTGTTGACAATCGGCGTGTTCTCGTCATTCATGGACAACGCGCCGCTGACACGGCCGGCGATACCTCCGGCATACAAGGCGGAATCCGCTGAGCCTTGGGCCAGCAAATTGCCGGCGTTGCCGACTTTCTTCACTATACTGCCCCGGGAATCCACATAGCCGATAATACCGCCGACTTCGCCGGTACCATTGACGGTGACATCACCGTTATTAAAAGAGTTCGAAATCATGCCTTCGCCCATTCCGACAATTCCGCCTGCATGAGCCGGATAAGGAGCTGCGTTAACTGTGATATCAAGGTTATTCGTAATGTCAAATACAATACTGCTGCCGCTCATTTTACCTACGGCAGACCCGGCATAAACGTCGTACGTAACGCCTGTTACTGACAGCGAACCTGTGTCGGTGAACGTCAGACGGCCTACTGTACCGCCTTCCATATTCCCTACCAGACCCTGATAGGAAACATTCGGAACGACCTTCATCCCCGAAATTGTAATGATCGCACCCTTCTCGGTAATAAGCGTACCTCTAAAGGGATGCTCCCCTGTCCCTATGGGAACCCAGGTAAACTCCGACAGGTCTAAATCCCGGGTGATTTCCAGAATCTTACCCTTCAGCCCGTCGTCCATTCCTTCATTAACTAGCTTGGCCACACCTGCCAGCATCTTCTCGTCATTAATCTTGAAGGTATCGTAGGTGGAATCATACCAGCCTGTCTCGGCTGCGCCCGACCACGTCTGCGGATCGGCCTTGGCGATGATTCCCCCGGCAACACCAGCAATGGCAATGACGGCCAGCGCGATTAAATATCCTATTAAAGCCTTCCGCTTTGAAGCCATGATGACACCACCCCAGGAAATTTGTGAAGCTCAGAGAAGTTGCCCGCAGCACCAGTGATGAAGCGCGCTGCGGGCATCCTCTGCTATTGATTGTCGGTAATCAGCTGTTCCAGACGGATGGCAATCGCTGCTGCCTGTACCCGCGTCAGCTGTGCGGCTGGATTCACCTTGCCGCCTTCGCCGAGAATAATTCCGTTCTTGATGCTGGCTGCAACTGCTTTGCGTGCCCAAGCCGGAATTTGCGCCCCGTCAGCAAAGCCCGCGAGGATGTTATCCGCTTCGGCATCGCTCAGCTCGGAGCCTGCGCTGACCTGGGCCAGCAATCTGCCGAGCATGGTCATCGCTTCGATCCGCGTCAATGCCGCTTGCGGTGCATAGCGGCCGCCTTCCAGTCCGGTAACAATGCCCAGACCGGAAGCGATAGACACGCTGCGGTTATACCAGCTGGTACCCGCCACATCCGTAAAGCCGGATGCCGGAGCATTTGTGTTCATCAAACCTGCTGCACGGAGAAGGATCGTCGGATACTCGGCCCGTGTAACCTGGCCGGCCGGATCAAAGCGACCGTCTGCCTTGCCAAGTACAAACAGCTTGGCCGATGCCGCTGCGATCACTTCCCGGCCCCAGCCCGCAGGCATATCCTTGAAGCTCTTGTCATTATGGATGAAGTAAAGTGCGCCTGCTCCGGTCAGCTGCACATCGACGGCCTTGCCGGAAGCGTCCAGCTTCCAAGGCACCGTAGTCCAATGTCCGGCTTCATCCTTCAGCACCACCGCTGTAAGCTGATTCGCTGCAATTGGTGAAGGAATACTTGCCTTCAGCTTAAGCGCAGGTGTCCAGCTGCCTTTCGGCAGATTACCGGAGATGGTGAGGCCTGCTCCGGATGCCAGAGCGGTAAAGCCTTGCTGCGTAGCAATCTGCTGAATGGCTTCTTGATCGGCGCTGCTGTTCAGTCCGATATGGAGCTGCAGCTCCCCGTTTACGCCGGACAGGTTCGCCGCAGTGAGCACCAGCGTTCCCATCGGCAATTCGAGCTTGATCTGTTTCTTGGCAGCCTGCAGTTGTTTAATCACTGCTGCGTCTACACGGATGCTGAAGCCTTCAGCAGCGGTATCCGCAGATTGAATCACCATGTCGCTGCCGCCTGCGGATTGTTCATCCGTAATATGCAGAACCGCAGTGCGGCCATTCCACTGTGCCTCTACGGCTTGCCCGTTAACAGTGACCGCTGCGGCTTGTCCCGGCTCTTCGGTCGGTGCCGGCAATGCGCCGCCACCGCCGCCGCCAAAGCCGCCTCCGCTGCTTGAGCCGCTCCAGATGCTTGCAGCCGCCTGGCCGGCACCCGTGGCCAGCTTGTCTGTCGATGTACGCTTGGCGATAACTACTGTTGAGCCGGCAGCTGCACTAATAATGCCGTCCAGCGGCAGCAGCTCCCAAGTGCTCAGATCTTCCTTGAAGGCCGGAAGCTTGACTTCCGAGGTGAACACTTTGTATGCCAGCTGTTGTCCGGTCATATCGCCTGTCTCCGTTATCGTTAAGCGGGTATGCTGATAATCCGATGTGATAGGCGACGCGGTCACTTTCAGCGTTCCCAGCACCGTCGGCTCAGGAACCTCAACCGTTGCAACGGTCATTCCTTCGAGTGTCACTTCTTCCGACAATTTATACTCTGCCTGAATCAGGCTCGCTCCAACAGAAAGGGCTGAAAGCTTGCCCGCCCCCGTCAACGCCACCGCATCCTCGCCAGCGGCCACTGTATAAGTGATCTTGGCGAGCTGTTCTGCAGTCAACGCTTCTTCCTTGAATTTCGTCTTGCCGTTCTCATCCTTGCCGTCCGCATACTTGAAGTAAGCTGTCACGTTGCCGCTCTCGCCCGGTTCAAGCACGTCCGGTCCTTTCACAATCAGCGCCACCGGAGCCTTAAAGCCGTTGTTGGTGATATTCACCACGGCGCTGTTCTCATTGCCGGCTTCATCCGCAGCCATAAGGGTCAAGGCAACGGTGGAATCACCGGATTTGACGGCTACTGTTCCGCTGAACGCGCCGTTATCCTGCACCTCTATCGGTGCCGATACGGTCTTGCCGTCTACCGTATATTGCGCAGTAAGCAGTGTTCCGGCTGTTGTCGTTCCGGCAACCTGGATCAGCTCCTGCCCGCCAGTCAGCGCCGTTCTGTCTCCCGTTACCGGAGAGTCAATGTACAGCACTGGAGCAATGGTGTCGACGGTCAGATACAGCATCGTTACCGAGACATCCTTGGTCTTCATGTTTCTGGCTTTCAGCTCGATGGCAAACGGTCCGTCGGTCTGGAACTGGTCCAGCTTCAGGGTTCCTTTGCTGCCGCCGGCCGTCTGATTCGCAAGCGCCACTTTGCCGATGGATTCCTCGGCATAGAAGGCTTCTACAGTGACATCCTTCTGATTGGAAGTAATCGTCAGCGTCTGCTCCGTCTGGTTGGTCAACAGGTTAATGTAATTGCCTGTATCCTCCACCTTGCCGGAGGAGCTCACCGTCAGCTTCGGCTTGCTGATCGCCGGAAGCAGTGTCTTCGGACTGCTTGCAGCTTCTGCATAATGATAATTCTGATTCTTGTCGTCCTGTTCAGTAGGAACCGTTGCGGCGGAAACACCGATGGTATACTCACGGTTCACTTCAAGGCCGGTGTACTTAATCTTCTGGACATCTACGACAGTGCCTTCAAGGCTGTCTGTATTCACCTCATCCGAGGTGGACAGTGCTTTCCAGCCACCGATCAGAATGCCCTCATACTTGCCGCTGCCTGCATTCCAGTAAGGCTGCAGTTCTTCTGCGGTATACAGAATCTCGCCAAACGGAGCGTATTCTTCCATTCCGCTAGCTGTGGCTACCTTGGCATCGATCACATAGCTGTGCTCGTAAGCCTCATGTCCGGCTTTCTCCGCGCCAGGCTTGAACGAAAGGGCGAACAGCCCGTTGCCGGCCGGCTCTACTTCTACATTGCTGACCTCTTGCGGCGCAAGCGGGTCAACTATTTCAAATTTCTGCGGTGAAGTCTTCGTTCCGAAGGTCGCGCTGGATTTCAGCTCTGCACGCAGATAATAATTGCCCTGGCGCAGCAGTCCGCGGATATCCTCCGGATTGTTCATCAGCATTACATTGGTTACGTCAATAACCGTGCTGCCGCTGGTCACACCGCTGCTAACCGTACCATTCTGATTAACCGGTACGTCTTTGGCGATCAGGAGACCCGGATCTCCCGGCTCCAATACTTCCTTGCCGTCGATTACCGTTGTCTTGGCGGTAACTGCATCTTCAGCCAGATACAGGTTGACGGTATCGCCTTCCTGAGCGTTCGATACTTTCCAGGAAGCGTTGAACTTGTTCACATTCACGCTGTCCTTGGCCAGATTGACTTCCTTTAGTTCAGGCAGCGTCGGAATGTTCAGCAGCTTCGTCTCTACCGCCGATTCCGCCGTCAGCTTCCAGGTACCGCCCTTCGCGGCTTGAGCCTCCGGAATAATAACGTAAGCTCTGCGGATATCGACTTCGTCGTTCAGCTTATCCTTATCCGGTGAAACATAGCTTGCCGGAACGTATTGGGTAAAAGCATTGGCCGTCGGATCGGTATTCGTGTTATCGAACTTGATCGGATACGCCTTGCCCGCTGCATCCTGCAGCGTGAATTTCGGCATGTCCTTGCTGTCATACTGTACTTCAATAATGGCATTGCCGGTGGTCGTGCCCATAGGAATCTCATGGATGCGGCCGCCGTTCTTCACAGTAATGCCGCCGGTGCCGACATTCATGGAGCCGTTCTCCACATACTTCACACCTTCGGCAACTTCGCGGTAGATGATATCCTGGTTCTCTTCCTCGGTTACAACCCGGGATGTCGCCAGAGTCTCCACGCCTTCACCGATGACCATGAGGGTTGGCCCCCGCTCCGGATCATCGACGACGAGGTGAATCATGCCTTCCGGCAGATCGTCGGCCGATGTGCCGAACTCAATGCCACCGTTCCAGTAATAGGTAATGCCAAGGGAAATCAGCAATACGCTGATGCTGCCCCATACCTTGTCGTTGTTGACACCGAAGAATACACTGGACAGCGGCATCCCTCCGACAATGGGCACATCGTTCGGAATTTGTACTTTCGAGCCGATGTAGCCTTCGAAATCGGTCCGGTTCTTCTCCAGATTTTGCCCGACGAAGATACCCGCTTTACCGACAACAATGTCCCAGCCGCCGATATCAACCTCTGTCGCGACTCTTACGAACCAAGGCGTTACCCACTGGGTCTCCAGCAGTGCCTGGGTAAGCATCGGCAGGCGGTCATCTTCTTCAGCGTCTGCATCGGCGGAGAAGTCAAGCTTGCCTTCCACCTTCAGACCGGTCCGTTTCACCGTTAGATCCACATCGCCGAAGAAATAGGCCGGAGCAATACCGAAACGCATGCCCACACCTGCTTCAATGGTCAACGGGAACGGATCTTCATCCGTACCGCCGGCAATCGTGTCGGCGAGCTCGCGCACTGCGCCGCGGACTGCAGTTAAATAAGTAGCACCTGTTACCAGAATGCCGGGAGAAGGAAGCTCGGCGCCAAAGCCGATGACATCCGGCAGGATGCGGCCGTCGGCCACTTTTTTCAGTGAGAATTCGATCTCCACACCAAGCATGTTCTTCAGTTGGGCTCCGAATGCCAGGCCATATTCATTGCCTTCACCTGAGCCCTGTACCACGTGATTAATGGTAATCTCGCCGCTTGGAGCGTCAGGACCTTCATCGTCCGATTTGTCTTCCTCCGGTCCGAACAGGCCCATGTCCTCGTTCAGATCAAAGCCGAGCGATGCTTCCACACCATAGAAGCCTTTATTATTAAAGATAACGTTCTGAATTTCAGCTGTTACTACCTTCAGCGACAGCGAGCCGCCAAAGGAAATTCCGCCTTCTCTGAGAATAAAATCATTGAAAGAGAAGCCAAAGCCGTCAATCGCAAAGCTGGGTGCACCAAACAGTGACTGCTTGTTAAAGTACACGTCCTCGATCATAACCTGGCGCAGCGGATTAAGCCGGTCGCCGACGCCGCCGATGGCCCACTTCAGACTGCCGTTCAGGCTATCGTCTTCCGGGTTGTCGTTAGGCTCTTGTTCTTCGTCTTCCTCTTCTTCCTCATCCTCCGGCGTCTCCGCCTTCGGAATGTTAAAGTTCTCGTCTCCAAGCGACTTGGCGAAGCCGTTGAAGAAATCCAGCGTCCATTCGCCTTTATGGAAGACAAAACCGCTGCTGGCTACGCTGAGCGTGCCGTCGCCCTTCACGAACAAGGTGTCCAGGAACGGCATATTGTCCGGAACCTTTGTGTTGAAGATTTCCAGCTTACCGCGGACAAAAGCCAAATCCTTGCCTGTATAGGCTACGGCGTCGTTAATGATGGCGGGTTCGGTCTTCGTATCAACGATGACCTGCTCATCCGCACCGCTGCCGACCTGTTTGATCATCCCGCGGACGGTGACCAAAATCTCGCGTTCATAGTCGGCATCCTCATCTTCGACTTCTTCCTGGAAGGCTTCGAAGTCTTCTTCGGACTCAAACAGCATGTAGTTATAGATCGGAGTCTCCTCCAGCGCTTCATCATCCATGAACTCGCTGAGCTCGAAATCCGGATCGACCGCTTTGCTGGCCATGCCGAACAACGCTTTAGTCTTCTTATACTCCGTCACTGCGCTCCACAGGAACGCTCCGTCTTCAAAGGGCTCGCCCGGATACAGTGAATTCAGCTGCTCCAGCAGGTCTCCGCTGACTGATGTTCCGTTCGCCACGCCGCTGACGTCCACAAGCTCCTTGTAAATGACCATAATTCCGGCTTCACGGATCCGCGATTCGTCGTTGTCCGTAACGAGGAAGGTCTGCGGTGTCGACAGATCGTACATCGCCGCCACTTCTTCATCGCCGCCGGCGTCGCCTTTATAATCGATCTCCACCTGATATTCGCCAAGCGGCAGTTCAGGACCCAGATCGGCTTCAATGACATTGCCGCCTTCGTCAACCAGGTCACCGCCGCTGTACGTAATCCGCATAGCGCCGGAGAACCCGTCATCGGTAGGCTGCATTACTATGCCATCCTGCACGTTAACCTTGTACCGGCTGCCGTCGGCCACATTTTTGAAATATAAATCGAAGTTCGGCTGCGTAGTCTCATTGCCCGTATTGTATGCTTCAAGATTGGACAGGTTGACCGTCACATACTTCACATCGGTGCTGTACAGCTCTTCCGGCGCCAGCGAATATGAATACGTCGGTGTCGCTTCGCCGATTGGCGGCAGCAGGATGAAGTTGGATTTGTTCGATTCATACTGCGCCTTGATGCCTTCGTCCTCAACGCCCTGAACCTTGCTTTGCGTTTCCGGACTGCGGGCTGAAATCATATACTGTCTCGTAGTCGGCCACGGTCTGCCCTTGGCTTGCACCCGGAAGGTAGCAGTAATGGCGTCACCCGCTTTGTACTTCGGCTGAATACCCTGAGCCGCTTCCTCCGGCGTCGCCGCCTTTTTGAATTCAAGCATTTTGCTGCGTGTGTTCTCCAGCACAGGGTTTCCGTTCGCATCGAGCACGTCGTTGCCCTTCTCATCCTGCTTGACGAAGCTGAGCCCGCTTTCCAGCGTCATCTCCACTTCAATCTTGGAGTGCTCCATATTGTAAGCCTGGAGATTCTCGATTTCGGCGGTGATATTGAACACGCCATTGTCCACATATTTCTCCGGTACCGTCTCGCCGGGAGCAAGCTCGGTAGCAAGCTGCTGCACCGTATCGAGATAGCGGATGGAGAACACCTTGTCCGGAGCGACGATCTCGCCGAGGCCGTATACGGTCTCGAAGCTCTGGAAGCCGCCTGCGGCAATATTCTCCGGATTCCAGTAGAAGGCCACTGCGGAGTCAGCCGTCCCGTAATCATTGGTGTTCCGCGTAAAATCCAGGTTCGGATGCACGGTATAGTCCCACTTGGTGTTCGCGAGACCGTTCCAGTGTCCGACAATCATCTCATCCACGATGTTGATGTTCTGTTCTGCAAAGTTGTTGAAGCCGTAAGCCACCACATTCGTGGCCAGCGGATTGGTCAAATCCAGCTTGTCGCGCATAACCCAGTATGCCGGGATTTTAAAATAATTGCGGTCCTCTTCCGGAATGGAAGCATTGTCCTCCGGGTTGTGCACCAGCTTCCGCTCCACCTGCAGCGGGGATTTGTAGCCCGTGCCGATCTGGAACTGCGGGCCGTCGTTGCCGCCGACCATCGTATCCAGCAGAATACGGCTGCCGACCATGACCTGCGCCCCGCTCTTGTTGTTCACTTCATAGCGGATATTGACGTTGCCTGAATTGGCCGCGTCCTTACTGTCGGTGTAGAGCATCAGAATCTGCTTGATCTCTACGCCCTTGATCTTCCATACCATTTCGAGCTGCTGCGTGCCATCCGCATTAGTTACAACCTTCGGTGCGGTTGTCTCGGAATAATGGCTGCTGTCGAATTTGTAGCTATTGCCGTAAATATAGTCTGTTCCGTCGATCCGGAACGTTGTAAACGATGTTTCCGGGTCGTCGCCCTGGAACAGCAGGTTAACATTGTCGTCATTCTTGCGGATCGGCTGGCCGTCTACGGTACGAATACCGTAGCGGCCAGTCTTGTTGTCCACTGTTACCTTGATGAATTCATTCTGTATGGTCGTCGTATCCGGAGCCGTAATGGCTTCCGCCAAGGCATGCACACTCTCGGAGGTGGACAAAAACACCATAATCAATGTGAGCATCAACGCCGTTGCGCGTTTGAGCAGCTTCACCGTGAGTTCCCCCTGTTCATTTCATTCTCTCTATTTCACGTTGCCGACAAAGAATGTGGCAAATTCACGGTCCCGCTCCTGGGTCCGGACGATAATCGTATACCAGCCCGTTTTCGGGAAGGTAACCTTGAACTGGCTGCTCACCAATTGGTCATAGGTCAGCTTCTGCTGCAGCACCTTCATTTGACCTTCACGGTACAAACCGGAGTAATACAGAATGTCAAACGTACCGGCCTGGTTCACTTTCTCCGTTCCGCCTACGTTCATCACGTTATAGCCGGATACTTTGAAGGTGAGGGTGTTCGTATTGAACAATGCCGTTTCACCGGACGAAGCCGAGATCAGCGTGTCATCGCCGAAGATCAGCAGTCCGCCGTCCTTGACCACAATGACATCCTGGTAGGCCACGGTTTCGTTGCCCACCTGGTCCACCGCCTTGTAAGTTACCTTCTGGCGTCCCAGCTTGGTCAAGTCCAGACCTTCGATTGATACCTTGATATTGGCTGATTTCGAAACATTGTCCGTTGCTGTATAACCGCCCAGATCCGTTGTAAATTTGAAGTCCTTCTTGTTCTGCACAATGCCCACGGCCGTCTTGTTCAGCGTCAGCTCGGGCGCGGTATTGTCAATGCCGGAAATCGTCACCGGCACCTTGTTCACATTGCCCAGCAGGTCTGAGATCGTCATCACGGTCGAACCGCTGTTCTCAAATACTCTGGAGTAGCTGAAGGTTCCGTCTGCTTTGCTGACCTGGTTCGTATAGCCCAAACCGCCCTCAATCGGTTTTGCGCCGGAGAACAGCTTGTTCGGCGATGCAATTTTGCCGCTGATGGTTGCTTGAACTTTGCCTCTGGCGTATTTCTTGCCGTCAATTGTCACAATCTTATCCGCTGCGACTTCTTTGCCGTCCGCATCCACGAAGGTGTAGACGATATCTTCCGGCTGCGCCGCAGCGGTGACAATGTTGCCAACCTTCTCTTTGACTACGGTTGTATTGCCAAATTTATCGGCAACCGTAAATGATGCTGTGCCATTTTCGGTCAGCGTTACGGTCTGGCTTCCGCTCACCGGTATGATTTCCTTGGCAGACCCGTCTGCCTTCTCTACAGTAAGCGTCACTCCGGTCGAGAACAGCACATTGCCGCCGCCGTCCGTGATCGTACCAAATGACTTGTTGTCTTTACCGTAGTTGTAAGTCCGAACTACCTTAACTGCCGGAGCTTCCTTATCAATGTTGTTGACGGTTGCCGTAACGGAACCCGGGTTCCCGGCCGCATCCTTGAACTCGAACGTAAAGCTGCCGTTCTCCTTGAAGGTATAGGCGTTCTTGCCGCCATTGTTCGTAATGACGACAGGCTCCGAAGTCTTCTGAAGATAAGCTGTCACATTGCCGTTGGTGAATGCCGCATTGGAGTATTCCACGGTTCCTTGCGGTACTGTGTTGTCGATGTTCTTCACCACAACGTACAGCGTATCGGTACGGTTCTTGTTCGCCTGATCCGTCAGATCGAAGCTGTAGAAGCCGTTCTCCTTCACATTGAACCGGTTGCCGGTCCGGGACGGTACGGCCGGATTGATCTTCGACGGCTGTACACGGATTCCCGCAGGTAGTGTGAAGTCGATATCTGCGCCGGCCGCTGCCGTTACCGGTCCGCTAGTTCCTTGTGTTGCCAGCGCGTACACCGGCTGGTCTTCCAGCGCCTCAGCGCTGAATTCAAGCTTCGCTGCTTCGCTGATCTTACCGCCCGGTGTGCGGTACTTCACCTGAACCTGCAGCAGGTTCGGATCGCCCGAAGGCACCTTTACCGCCACAAAGTTCGTATACGGACGCCAGTTCTGCCAGCTCACGCCGTTATCCGGCGATACGGAATACTCGTATCCCGATTTATCTTCCGTCTCCAGGCTCAGCTTCAGAATAGCGGTATAGCCGTCCTCTTCGTCGCCAGACAGGTACACGAGCGACGACTGCGCGTCTGCCGGAGGCGCATCCTTATCCGCAGATGCTGACACCTTGAAGATGCCTGCCGTTGCGGTGATCCCGCTGTTCCCGGCGCCGTCTACAGCCTGAACATACAATCTGTAGTCGGCGATTTCGCCGGGCTTCAGCACTTTGCCGTCAATGGTCACTACTCCGCCTGCCGGCAGTGCCTGCCAGCCTCCGGAGGAAGCGGTCGGTGCATCCGCATCTGCTTTGACCCATTGGTAGTAGCTCTGAAGATTGTTCTTGCTGTAGAGCTCCGACACTGTGACCTTCGTATCCTGTTCCGCCAGCGGATAAGCCACTTCGTTGATGCTGAAGGTCACGCCAGGTGCTTCATTATCGAAATAATACGCCTTGGAATAGAAATATGTCTTGTCGCTGTGCTTCACGATCAGATGGATATACTGCGTGCCGCTGAATGAAGCATCAGCAGGAATCACATAACTGTAGGTCGCTCCAGTTACGGTAACTGCCGCCGTCTTGGCTGCGTTATCCGCTACGGTCTCCGCTTCAGCGATTGGTTCCGCCGCAGCCTCCTGTGTCGGGGCTGTTTCAGGAGTTGCCGTTGCTGCCGGAGTTGTTGTAGCTTCCGGAATTATTGTAGCTTCCGGAGTCGCTTCGCCTTCCACTGGCGCTCCAGCATCGAGCGGCTGCAGTGAAGCTAGCTTGTTCTCCATGGCACCGGAGGACAGAAGCTTAAGAATCGCCACCGGGCCGACTTCGGCTGTAACTTCAGGCTCAACGCCTTCTTCCGGTGCCGGCAATGTGCCTTCCCCTTCAATACCATCCAGTGCGGCTGGCGCAGCGTCCTGCTGAACAGCTTCCAATGCGGTAAATGCTCCTTCCGCCGGACGCAGCGAGCTGCCGCTGACGGTATAACCGACATATTCCGGCTTTGTTCCGCCGATTTCAAAGCTCACATCATGACTCTGCACATACTCCGGATTGGCTTCCGGCGAGAATGTCGTCGGAATGCTCTCCTGCGAGCTGACTGCAAGCGGCTCGGACATCGGCGTCTTCACCACTTCATTGCCTGCTTTGTCGAGCGCCTTCAGATACAGCCAATATGCTCCGTCTTCGTCGATATCGTCAGTAGCGGACTGTGTTACCGTGGTGCCGGAATAGCTGGCCGGCTTCCACTCCACATCAGTCGGCGCTCCGCCGTCCTTGACCCATTGATATTGGACGGTCTGGATTCCGCTGTGCGGGTCCTGCACCAGGGCTTGAACAGTGGATTTATCCACTGCGGCCAAAGTGACCGAAGGAACCTGGTTGTCCAGCTTCAGCACACCGATTTCGTGAGTCCAGTTGGAATCTTCCTGCATGAAATCTTCGAGCGGCCATACGCTCGTATCGCCATATTGGCCTACAGCGGCAAGCGCCTGATTGTCAGCGTAGAATACCTTGTCTGCGTCCGAGCCGGCCGCTTCGGCGACCCAGGCATCGTATACATCCTGATGGTCGGCTTTATAGTCGAGCATCTTCTCATACTGCATCAGCTCTTTGGCCGAATCCCAGGTCATATCCGCAGTCCAGGTATGCAGATACCATTCACCGCTGTTCTCTGAAGTGAATGCTTCAGGAGGCGGCGAGAGCAGGTTGGTCTTGTTGTTGACGACCTGCAGCTGCACATCCTCATATTTGCCGGGGTACAGCTCTTCGGACGGTTGCTTGGCGGCAAGCGCATAGCGCTTGAGTGCTGCAAAGTTCTTGTCTCCAGCCAACGGATCGGCCTTGTCCTGGCTCCACATGTAGTACACGAGACCCACGGAAGGCGATGCCTCGGCCGACATATTGGAAGGACGGTAGATGCCGCGGCTTGGACGCTCCTTGTTGTGGTCTTCAACAACCGGATCCTGATCCGGAACCTTAATGGAAGGATCATTAGCGTCGATCGTCACTTTGCCTTTCTTCTGATAAGTGACATCGCTGGCGCCGCCGTTTTCAAAACTGTAGCTGATCAGCGGCTTTGTATTGTCAATAAAGAGATTGGCCCAGTCAATCTTGGAGTTGACCAGCGAGATATCGCTGCCATACGGCGGGGTCTCATCTGTATAGGTCCCGTCAAAGTTGGCGGGTTGGATCAGCAGGTTCCCTGCATAGTCCTGAATGACGTTTCTATCCACCTCAGTACCGGTTTTCGCATCATTAGAGATGGCGATAGCTTTCAAAAGCGGAGTCTCCACCTTGACGCCATCCGGCACAGTCATGCTGAAGGTCCAATTTCGTGTGTTGGAGCCTGCAACATAATAGGCCTTCATTCCGTTATTAAATAAAATGTAAGTATTTTTCACTTCCCAGCCGGTCTTGACGATGGCTTCCTCAGTCATCTGGAGCGTAAAGTCGATTACGTCTCCTTTGTTAAGCGTGACTCCGGTAAGAATCTCCGGCTGAATACCATTGGCAGTCTTGCTGTACTTCGGCCGCACCGCATCGACGATGACGCGGAAACCGCCCTTGTCGAAATCAAACGGATTGATATTTTTGCCGCTGAGCCAGGTATTACTACCTGAGCTTGGAAGGTTATTGAAGTTTACCGTAGCCAGGTTGCCAGCTGCGTCGCGCAGTTCAGTTGAGATGAACTTGTTCTCCAGCGACAGGTCCATCTGGGCCGCACCGCTTGTTCCGCCAGTTATCAGAGGCTGCAATGGAAGATTGCTGCTGTTATGGAACGGTACCCCGGTATAACGGTAAGCGATCTTATCGTGATAAGTGCCCAGATTGCTTGCCGTAAAGGTTGTATTCGTCAAATATTGCTGTTGACCGGCTGCCGGCAATAATGTATCCGGATCATTCAAAAACAGCTTATGCTGCAGGAAGTAGCCGGCATTGCTTGAATTCAGCGTAGTCGGCCGCACCGGCTCCGAGAAATTATAGGACAGTGTAATATTCTCGTCGCGTTTCACATATAGCTCTTTCTGGTTAATATTAGTGTTAAGACGTTCAGCACCATTTCCGGTAAAGGTGTAGCTGTTCAGCACCGGGCGCTGCTTGTCCTGGAATTTGAGATAGAAACCATATGCGCCTGTAGGCTCACCTTTATTACCCTCACCAGAGACATTGATGGTGATCCGTGAATTAGGATTGATAATGGCTGAAGTGCTCATTGCCCGTTCTCTATCGCCGTGTGAGCTATCAGACAGAATTACTTTTCCGTCAAGATTAACACTTGCTCCACTTACGCGTGTCCAAGTAGTAATCCCAAGGACTGAACCTTCATCGTAGTTAAGATATCTCCACCCGACCAGGACTTCGGTATGACCACTTAGTGCCATATTTCTAAGAGCAGCGTTGTCCGCAATATTCAGTTGAAACTCTACTGAACCGCCGTCATCATTAGGAACCAGGATATCTCCATCAATCCAGTTCACTTGCATGTTGTCGATTGAATTAGATTTAAACCCTGCCTCCCGATTGTTATTAAAGTTAATCAAAGCGTTTTGGGCCTCATAGGATGCATTACCTACCCTGGCCGCACCAACCATGACTTGCTGATCGCCCGCGCCCGCGGCTTCCACCTGTCCTGCCCATGATGTTGGCAGCAACGTTATTAACATACTCAAGATCACACTGATAGCGGTGAATTTCTTCGCCTTCCTGCTGTTCAGCAACTTGATGTTCCCCCTTATTCTTTCGTTCAACTTCGTCCGCCGTCACCAAGAATCGCAAATTCCGCTGTCATCTCTCTCTGCCCACGATCCCGCATTCGCTCCCTTCCATCCGGTTTGACGGACAATAATTAAATTCTAAATACCTAATTTGTGATAGCTTCGATTTATTCTATCAGTCCACTCTAAACAAACTCTTAACAAATCTCGACAAAATACTAGTAAATAGGTACTAATTTCGACAAAACGCAAAAAAATTTTCAGTAACCTGCTTCCCGCCCGTTAAACATTCATATATCTTTTATTTGATATACAAAAAGAGCCACATGTTTGTTATCCAAACGTGTGACTCAAAAGCTTGATTTTAATGCAAGTCATCATGCCGATTGCCCGTAAAAGAGCAATATACGGACTTAATTCTGTTTACAGCAAAAACCACATGCTTCATGGCATGCGGTCACAATTACGATACTTTCGCCGTTCAACTCAGTTACTCCCCTTCACCTGCCCCTCCCCCACAATCCTAGCCACCACCTGCTCCTCTTCCCACTCTGCAGCTGGCTCCAGGCCTGCGCATTCCTCCGGGGTTGAGGAGGTGATAATGCCCTTGTCATAGAGAAAATATTTATCCGACCGCTCATCGTAAATATGGCTTGGCGGCGGCCACTGCTCTTCAGCACTATTGAACGGGCGATGGTCAACCACCGGCCAGTGACCGGACTGCAGCGCCGCTTCCTCCACGGCTACGGTAAATTGGGCTTCGCTTCCGCTCTCCTCCGGCAAATCCTCGGGCGATGCTCCCACATAATCATAGATGCTGAGCGATGTGTCCCGGTGCACTCGTCCAAAAGCATATTTTCCATCAGGCAGCGGAATCGCCAGTACATCTCCCAATTGTATCGTCGCTTTTTTGACTCGCATGGTTCACCAAACTCCTTATCCTGTTTATAACTGTTATGTATTTCCATAAATATCAGTCTATTTTTCCTTATATGTCCAATAAAATACCATCCGCCACTGAATAATCACTGAACAATTGAATGAAATGAGCGATTTCAAGCCATTAAAGCAGGCCTTCAGGGCCAGATGTCTATATTTTGTAACAAACTAACCTTGTTGCAGAAGCTTGTGAATTCACAAAAAAACGGTGCCTCCCGGCACCGTTTTTAGCGGACAATCGTCTGCCCTACCTGACGCAGAATATCGGCCATCGAGCCGGGGTCGTTCACATCATAATCGTCAATGTTCAGCCGCAGCACCGGACAAGCGGTGAATTCCTTGATCCACTGCGCGTAGCGCTCATGCATGTGCTCCCAGTAGGTAACATCGGTCTGAATCTCCATCTCCCGCCCGCGTTCAGTGATCCGGCGCAGAATTGACGGCAGACTGCCTTCAATATAGATCAGCACATCGGGATGGGGAAAATACGGCGTCATCACCATGGCCTCATACAGGCTGGTATAAGTCTCGTAGTCGGTCTTCGACATCGTGCCTTGATCGGCATGCATTTTGGCAAAAATCCCGGTGTCCTCATAAATGGAACGGTCCTGCACGAATCCGCCGCCCATCTCGAACATCTTCTTCTGCTCCTTGAACCGTTCGGCCAGGAAATAAATCTGCAGATGGAAGCTCCACCGCTCGAAATCATGGTAGAACTTCTCCAGGTACGGATTATGGTCCACCTGCTCCAGCGAGGTCTGGAAATTCAGGCGCTCCGCCAGAGAAGCGGTCAGCGTCGATTTGCCGACCCCTACGGTGCCTGCAACGGTGATAATGGCATTGTCCGGAATATGGTATGAGTTCATTTCATAAGCTCCTTTAGTTGTGCGGCAATTGCAGCATAGTCTTCCTTGTTCTCGACAAAATCAACCCGGTTCCCGTCAATGGTTACGATTACGGTGGAGGGTTCACGCAGGGCGAGCGAGGCCATCGCCGTATCATAATCTTCGATTAGCTGCTGCAGATAAGCAGGCGAAATCTCTTCTTCAAAAGAACGCCCGCGCTTGAATATCCGTGCCAGCAGCGTCTCCAGATCGGCCCGGATGTAGAGGATAATGTTCGGCTTTGGCAGATCGCCGGTCAGCACCTGATAAATCTGGCGGTACTTCTCCCGCAAGGTCCCTTTTAGTGTACGCTCGGCAAAGATCAGATTCTTGTATATATGATAATCCGAGATCACCGGTCTTCCTTGGCTTATGTACTCTTTAACGGTGTCCTCCAGCTGTTTATAGCGGTTGCACAAAAAGAACATTTCCAGCTGGAAGCTCCAGTCGTCCATATTCTGATAGAACTTGTCCAGGAACGGGTTCTCATCGACAATTTCCTTAATCAGGGGTAAATCGTATTCGCCGGCCAGCATGGTGGCGAGTGTGGTTTTGCCGGCGCCGATCGGTCCTTCGACGGCGATAAACGGTGCATGTGTCATTAAAGCTGATTTCCTCCTCAAGTCTTTCGTTCAGGCGGCGGACCCCGGACTTACCCTGAAGACCCGCTCAAAAAACAGACTAAATCATTGTATCACAGAGACAGCAGGATAGGCGGAACATTTTGCGAAACTTTTCATGATGCAGGCGCGTCTATTTGGATGCTGTGGTTCTTTTTTCCATAAGAAATATAAACTTGGTGTAAAGAGAGGATTTCAAACGATGAACAAAACATGGATCACCGGCACGCTGCTCAGTCTTGGTCTGCTGTCCGGTATTTTACCAGCAGGTGCGGCTGTGGCTGCGGGTACGGAAACAACGGTAACAGGGACAACGGTAACAGGAACAACGGCTGCCGGGACAGGCTCCGCTTCCGCAGAGACTTCGGCATCACCTCCGGCTACCACGCCTGCGTCGCCCGCCAATGTGGTGTCAGGCTCAAGCATCGTCGGCTTTGGAGCGGACTGGCTGCTCAAGAGGGATGGCGGCTACTGGGTCTGGGATTATAATCAGCCCGTTCCGACACAGGTGGAGGCGCTGACAGGGGTAACTGCTTCGTTTCCTCTGGGACTAGTGGTCATGAACGACGGCTCCATCAAGCACTGGCAAAATGACGACTACAGCCCTGCTGTAACCATTGAGCCTGTCAGCGGCATCAGCTCCATTGCGGATGTGGAGATGTGGCGGGCAACACCGCTTGTCGCCGATGGCAACGGTGCAGTGTATACGAAGCTTGGAGCTGCAGATACCGAGCCGAAACCCGGAGAGGGGTTATTCTTCACACCAGTGGCAGGCATTGACCAGGTCACCGACATCAACGGTTTTACAGAAACACGCTCCGATCTGAACAACTATAGATATACCTTCCTTAAGTCCGACGGCACGGTCTGGGTGGACAATGGCGAGCTGCAGGATTTCATGCCCATCCGTAACTTGAAGAACATCGTCCAGATCGCTGAGAACTATGCTTTGGACAAAGACGGCACCGTCTGGACTTGGCCGGATAGCTACACTTACGATCTCCCGGCAGGCGGCACCATCGCCTTCAAATTCCCGGCGCTGCCAAAGATTAAGAGCATTCAGCATGACAACAACTCCACCCTGGCGATTGACAGTCAATCGCGGCTGTGGTTCTGGGGCGGCACGGTGGCCGGCTATTCCGACGGCTGGGTCTACGAGAATCATCCCGAGCCGGTGCTGATCAATAGTATTCAGAACGTCAAGGACGCTTTTGTCGTCGAGCACTCGCTGATTGTATGGACAGCCGACAATAAAGTGTACGAGACCTCCATCGCCCGCAGCAGCATGCCGTCAAGTCCGGAGTTCAAGCTGCTGGCTTCTGAGGTGACAACCATTGTCCCGGGGGCCAGACATATGATCATGCAGAAGGCGGATGGCAGCCTCTGGGGCTGGGGCGTAAATAAGAACGCCCAGCTCGGCAACGGAGATTATGAGTTCAAGCACGATACGCCCGTCCCGGTCCAACAACCAATCTCCGTCTCGCTGAATGGTGAGAATGTGCCGCTGAGCAGCGGCGTCATCAGCCGGGGCGGGCAGAACTTCGTGCCGCTGCGTTCCTTCTTCGATAAGCTGGGCGCCGAGGTTGGCTTCGATGGCACGAAGAAGCTCGCAACCGTGACGCGCAAGGACCCCAGCCTGCCGGCGCTGTCCATCAGCGTGAACGCCAAGACCGGCGAGACCAGGCTGAACGGCCAGATCGTCAAGCTGGAGAACCTGCCCTTTACTACTGCGAACGGCATCGTATACCTGCCGCTGCGCTTCATCAGCGAGAAGCTGGGCGCGAGCGTACAGTGGCTGCCGCAGGAGGAGCGGATTGCGGTGACGATGAAGTAGGCTGCGGTGTAGCAGGCTCGGAAGTTATTATGTTCTGAAGCTGACGGCGAACATCCCCTTTCTTATTTAATATGACATAAGGTGACGTATTTATGCCCTATAATAAGTGGTATATCAACGAAAGGGGCCGCTGATTATGGCACGAAGAATTATTTTGGATTTAGCCGTTAGCTTGGATGGTTTCATTGAAGGGAAGAACGGGGAAACGGATTGGTGTATTATGGACCCTGAGATGAAATTTAATCAATTTTTAGATGAAATCGATACTATTTTATATGGAAGAACAAGCTATGACTTATGGGGACAATACACTCCCAAGATGGATGACACGGATGATGAAAAGGAGATCTGGGCGTCCATCCACAGCAAGGAGAAGGTTGTGTTCTCAAGAACGCAGTGGGGTACGGGCGACCCTAAAGTAACATTTATAAATGATCATATACGCGAAGAAGTAACTGCACTCAAGAATAAGCCCGGTAAAGATATCTGGCTGTATGGCGGAGCAAGTCTCATTACGACTTTTGTCCAGTCAGGACTTATTGATGAATACAGATTATCGGTTCACCCCATTGTCCTGGGAGAAGGCAAGCCGTTGTTCTCGGGTATCAAGCAGCGGATTAATCTGATGTTGGTTAATACAAGAGCTTTCGCCTCCGGCGTTGTGCAGTTGATTTACCGCTAGCCCATGAAAGTAGTATGGCGGCAGGCGGCAGGCGGCAGAATGAATGCGGTCAAATCGAGAGCGCTGCTTAACCGGATTACAGGCTATTAAGAGTAAGCAAATTGGCGCTGTCCTTCTCCAGCCTGAAGGACAGCGCCTTGCTTTGCCTATAAAGTAGTGCCTACGCCTCCAGTTGTCCCACACAACCGAGGGAATAAGTGTATTTCGTACAACTAAACAGGCAGAGATTCGCACTTTTCGGCAGATAGCTGCATTCTGTACAACTAAAAATGTGATTCCAGCCACCATCACAGCTTTTCTTACCATATAAGTGTACAAAGTGCAATTATACGGCTTTTGACCTTATAAATACGGATTATAATTGTACGGAATGCAATTATAATCCGTAAGCAAGGTTACAGTCTTAGGCGTGTGCAGCTGGACCAGCGGCTTGCTACGTAGCTTCCCAGTAGCTGACCAGTGGCTTGACCGGTCGCTTGACCGATGGCTTGATCGGTCGCTTGACCGTTGGCCTGACCAGTGGCCTGACCGATGGCCTGACCGGTCGCTTGCTCAGCAGCTAGCCAAGCGGCTTGCCGAATCCGGCCGCCTTACGTTGCCGGGCGGCAGCTAATTTGCCGCGCAGCCCGGTCAGCCACTCCGGCTCATGCGCCCAGGCCTCTGCGGAAGCCCGTCTTATCCGGGTATATCCGTACAAATCGGCGAACCGCCGGCAGGCCTCGGCCGACGGACCGTTCTCCGGCAGCGTGAAGCAGCTCCGGTAACCTTCCATAAAGTGGTCCTTCCGTTCCTCGTAGAGCTCCGGCGCTACCGCATCGCTCAGGCTGTCCAGCGCCTGCTCCAGATCAAGAGCGTACCAGTGGTACATCGCATCATCGAAATCAATGACATGGCATCCATCCGCGGCCGAATCATAGAACACGTTATCGGTCTCGAAATCATAATGGATCAGGCCGTAGTTATCCGGCGTAAGCGGAACCTGCGCGAAATATTCTGTGAGCAGCCTGGTTTCTTCAAGTGCCGCCATGGCCTCCGGCTCCGGCAAGCAAGGCTGCAAGGTGTCCCTGATCCACTCCAGCACCTCGTTGTGCGTCCATCTCTGCTCCGCCTCTGGGCGGTACTCCCGCGACAGCTTGTGCAGCTTCCCGAGTGCCTCGCCATACCGGCGGGCGATGTGCCCGGTTAGCTCCAGCTGACCGAGCTGCACACCCGGAACATGCTTGAAGACAGAAGCATAGTACGCTCCCCAAGGCGTCTCCGCTTCAGCCAGCAAGCCTGCTCCTGCGCGGGCCACCGGCACCGCTTCCATCACTGCGTAGCGTTGGGCCCGCAGGTAGGCCAGGAAATCCAGCTCGGCGAGCAGATTTCCCTTGCGTTTCTCACCCTTCGGCGCGAAGCGCAGCAGCCGTCTCTCTCCGCCGGATTGAAATGGATACACGGCGTTGGAAGAGATCCGGTAATACTGAAATAAATGCAGCGAAGCCGGATCATATTCGAAGTTACCCAGCAGCATCTCGGCCAGATCCGGCGTATGAAACAAATATTTTAAATTCAACATTCTCTTATTAAACACTCCTACCCTTTGAAAGATTAGAGATTGCAGTGCACCTTCATTGTGGTAGTTGTTAGATTAGCCCGGCGTTTCATGCCGATCACTCCCTTCAAAGTCGTGACTTACATTCTCTGGTGCACCAGCGCCATACCTCTTGCAGCAACAGGCGGCATGCAGGGACCTCATTCATGGTAACAGCATCATCCGCCTGGCGGCAATGGACAATACGGGTATAAGCATCCTTTACCACCGCCGAAGCCCGGTACTAAGCTCGCCACCCGCCCGTATACTACAAAACGCCCCGTCATCCCAAACAGGGACAGACGGGGCGTTTATATAATCAGTCGGGCCGTATTAAGACAGCCGGCCGCTGAAATCACTGAATTCGAACTCGCGGATGACCTTCAGGCCCTCTTCGTCATTGTACGAAGCGATGGCCGGCAGGTTCACGCCGTTGAACATATGGTTCTTGACCATGGAATAATGCGCCATGTCCAGGAAGACCAGCTTGTCGCCGTATTTCAGCGGCTCCGGGAAGGAGTAATCGCCGATAATATCCCCGGCGAGGCAGGTCATGCCGCCGAGCCGGTAGGTGTAGGCGAACTCGCCGGGCTGGCCGGCACCGATGATGTTCGGGCGGTAAGGCATCGCCAGCACGTCCGGCATATGGCATTCAGCCGACGTGTCGAGGATAGCGATGTCCATGCCGTTATGCATGGTGTCGAGCACCGTTGCCACCAGGTAACCGGTATTCAGCGCAACCGCTTCGCCCGGCTCCAGGTAGATCTCGACATTGTAGGTTTCCTTCATATGAATAATGCAGGCGATCAGCTTCTCCAGGTCATAGTCATCCCGGGTAATATGATGGCCGCCGCCGAAGTTGAGCCATTTCATGCCGTGCAGGTACTGTCCGAATTTCTCTTCCACAACCTTCAGCGTGCGCTCCAGCGTATCGGAGTTCTGCTCGCACATCGTATGGAAGTGCAGGCCGTCGATCCCGTCCAGCTCCTCCGGACGGAAGTTCGGCAGCGTCACGCCCATGCGCGAGAAGTTGTAGCAAGGGTCATAGAGCGGCACTTCAATCTCGGAATATTCCGGATTGACGCGGATGCCGCAGCTGATCGGCTTGCCGGCATTCTGCACCCGGTCCTTGAACCGGTTCCACTGGTCAAACGAATTAAAGACAATATGGTCCGTGTAGCCAAGCAGCTCGTCGAATTCACGGTCCATGTAGGCCGGTGCATAGACATGCACCTCCTTGCCCATTTCCTCGAAGCCCAGACGCGCTTCGAACAGGGAGCTGGAGGTTACGCCATGCAGGTATTGTCCGACCAGCGGATACAAGGCATGCATGGAGAACCCTTTTTGCGCGAGCAGAATCTTGGCCCCGCTCTTCTCCTGAACGTAATTCAGCGTCTCCAGGTTCTTCTTCAGCAGCCGTTCATCCACCAGATAGGCGGGCGAAGGCAGGTTGCTGATGTCGATATTGATATCTTTCATCACTTAAGTCCTAATCGAGCAGCGTCGGCGAGAAATCTTCTTGCCAAGGCAGTCCGTGTTTGTTGAGGGCATCCATGAATGGGTCCGGATCGAATTCTTCGACGTTGTATACGCCCGGCTTCTTCCAGATGCCTTTGATAATCAGCATAGCTCCGATCATTGCAGGTACGCCGGTTGTATAAGAGATGGCCTGGGAGCCAACCTCTCTGTAGCATTCCTCATGATCGCAGACATTGTACACATAATAAGTCTTAGGCTGACCGTCTTTGGTGCCCTGAATGATGCAGCCGATATTCGTCTTGCCTTTGGTTCTTGGTCCAAGGGAAGCCGGGTCCGGCAGGATCGCTTTCAGGAACTGCAAAGGAATGATTTCCTTGCCTTCGTACTGGATCGGCTCGATTGAAGTCATGCCGACATTTTCCAGCACCTTCAGGTGGGTCAGGTAGTTCTGCGAGAAGGTCATCCAGAAGCGGATTTTCTTCACGCCTTTAATATTCTTGGCCAGGGATTCCAGCTCTTCATGATACAGCAGGTAAATATCCTTCGGTCCGATCTCCGGGAGATCGTAGACCTTCTTCTCGGACAGCGGTGCAGTCTCAATCCACTCGCCGTTCTCGAAGTAGCGTCCGTTGGCGGTGATTTCGCGGATATTGATTTCCGGATTGAAGTTGGTTGCGAACGGGTAACCATGGTCACCGGCGTTGGCGTCAACGATGTCAATCGTATGGATTTCGTCAAAATAATGCTTCTGCGCATAGGCGGTGAATACACCGGTTACGCCTGGGTCAAACCCGCTGCCGAGCAGCGCAGTGATTCCGGCCTTCTCGAATCTTTCCTTGTAAGCCCACTGCCAGGAATATTCAAACTTCGCTGTATCCTGCGGTTCGTAGTTGGCAGTATCCACATAGTGCACTCCCGTTGCCAGGCAAGCATCCATAATGGTCAGGTCCTGATATGGGAGAGCGACATTAATCACGACATCCGGCTGGAAGCTCTTGATCAGTTCAATTACCTCGTCCGTATTATCCGCATCGAGCTGAGCAGTGGAAATCTTCGTTTGGCCACCGGCCAATTTATCCTTCAGAGCGTCGCACTTCGCAAGCGTACGGCTTGCAATGCAAATCTCTTCAAATACATCCGGGTTCTGGCAGCACTTGTGCACAACAACACTAGCTACACCGCCAGCGCCAATAATTAACGCTTTTCCCAAAATTGATAACCCCCTAAATTAAGAAATCCTTCATGCAAAAACGGGGTTCAGGCAAGGATTGCCAATTCCGCTCTGCAAAAATCAACAAGGCTGATTATACAGCCTGCTTCGCAATAAATCAATAAAAACCGACAAAAAATGCTGACGAGACTGTAAAATCTGCGATTTTTCCACTTAATACTCTTGAACTCATAAAAATACACTGAAATGCTCTGTATTCCTTCGATTTCTAAGAGAATATTCAGCATCGGTCCCGGCAGATATCCGGTCATATCCCGGTTTTTGGACAACTAGACAATTGTAGCACAAGCGAGACAGGCTTCATACTAAAATCTTTGTGGGAACACTCAGCCGGAACTTGGATGCATACCGCCGGACCGCCGAAGCTCTGCAATACCCTTTTACCCGTTCCGCTGGTTCTCAATCGTCAGGATGTCTATAGGTTGTCCCGTTTCGCTGCCGATCATTAACCAAGGAGCCATGTAATAGAAGGCTTGCCGCGAATTATAACAAAAAGGCCTCCGGCTGCCATACAGCAGTCAAAGACCCTTGTATTTACTGGTTGCGGACTCCTGACGTGATCCCGTCCGCAGTCCCGCTTGCCGCACCGCCGCCGTGGCCGAACAGCCACTTCAGTGCCTGCGGAAAATGCATGCTGAAAAATAAAGTATCATGCGTGCCGTCCGGATGAGTCTCAAAGCGCAGTCTCTGTTCTCCGAAGCCTTGCTGCTGCAGCAGCGCATGCGCCTTGCGGGTATTCGGCACCATTTCCTTCTGGACATTGGACTTGTAGCAGCCTTCCAGCTCACCTACATACATATAGAGCCGCCGGTCGTGCCCCTGCAGGGTATGGCTGTCCATATATTCAAGGATGCCTTCGTACCAGAAGGATGCGGACAGCAGCCCTTGGCGGCTGAACACCTCCGGGTAGAGATAGCCCGCATAGAGTGCGATCAGCCCGCCCAGCGAGCCGCCGATCACAGCTGTATGCTCCGCTTCCGGGAGGGTAGCATAACGCCCGTCAATTGCGGGCTTTAGCGTGAGTGCCAGCTCCTTCACGTAATCCGCCCCGCCCCCGCTGAAGCCGGGCGCCCCCGGGCGCAGGGACGGCGCAGGCCAAGGCGTATACTCATGGCTCCGGTCCTGTGGACAGACGCCGACCAGAATCAGCTCCGGCAGCTGCTGCGACAGAAACAGATGCTCCAGATAATTGAAGGTATCCATCATAACATCGCCGTCATCCTGCAGATACGCCACCGGGTAACGTCTTCCCGGCAGCCCATAGGACGGAGGTGTATAGACTACCATTCTGCGTCCTTCAACCTCTTCCCGCTTCAATCTCCCGTTCATTGCTTCAACCTTCCTTCATTCCTCTTGCCCGGCCGAGTATTGCGCATCATCTGGCCCGTGTGCGCAGCAGCAGCCAGATAAAGTAAGGCACCCCGATAATGGAAAGGACGATGCCGACGGCCAGCTCTACCGGAGCAAATACCGTTTTGCCGATGAAATCAGCAACGACAACCATCAGCATGCCGATCACACCGCATAGCGGAACGATATATTTGTAGGTATTGCCGATCAGCCGCCGGGCGATATGCGGGGCGATCAGGCCGACAAAGCCGATGCTGCCGGACACCGATACACAGGCGCTGATGAGGCCGACGCAGCAGAGCAGCAGCAGCTGGCGTTCCCGGCCGACGTTGACGCCGACCCCTTTGACGCTGGTCTCATGCAGCTGCATCAGGTCCAGCACGGCAGCACGCCGCCAGATCAGCGGCGTGAGAATCAGCAGCCACGGCAGGGTGGAGAGCACCTGCTGCCAGGTGGCATTATACACGCTGCCGGACAGCCAGACGGTGGCCATCTCGAAGTTCTGCGGGTCCATCTTCAGCGACACGTACAGTGTCACCGCGCCGAAGCCGGAACCAAGCGCGATGCCGACGAGAATGAGCTGCTGCGGGTGGAATTCGCCCTGATGCCGGGCGAACATATAGAGCAGAACCACGGCAACCAGTCCGCCCATGAAGCCGAGGAGCGGCATTGACAGCACCGAGACCCAACCCGGAGCCTCCATCGAACCGGCCGCAAAGAACATAAAGATCACGACGAATGCCCCCGCGGCGGCATGTATGCCGAGAATACCGGGATCTGCCAGAGTATTGCGGGTAATTCCCTGCAGCACTGCGCCGGCGATGCCGAGACCGAAGCCCACCAGCGCGCCGAGCACGATGCGCGGCAGGCGGAAATCGAAGATCACCAGATCATAATCCTCCACGGGGCTTATCCGCAGCAGTGTGCGGACCACATCCCCGGCCGATATGTCGAAGGTACCGTTCGTCAGACTGATGTACACAGCGCACAGCGTCAGGCCGCAGATGACCAGGAACAGCATCCAGAAGCGCGGTGCCTTGGACGGCGGCGATAAAGGATATTTATTCATGCCTTGCCGCCTCCTCTCGTCTTGATTAAATAGAGGAAGAACGGCACACCGAAGATCGCGGTGACGACCCCGACCGGTGTCTCGAACGGATAGTTCACGAACCGGCTGATCAAATCGCAGGCTGCCAGGAACAATGCGCCGAAGAAAGCGGCGAAGGGAATAATCTTGCGGTAATCCTGTCCGATAAGAAAGCGGGTGATATGCGGGATAATCAGGCCGACGAAAGCGATTTTGCCGGCGATGGCTACAGAGATACCCGTCAGGATCACGACGCTCAGCATCGTCAGACCTTTCACGAGCGGCACCTTCAGCCCGAGGCCCGAAGCGGTCTCTTCGCCCAGCGACAGCATCGTTACCGGACGGGCCATCAGAAGGCCCAGTGTCAGGCCGACGACGGCGAATGGTATTGCCAGCTTAATGATCTCCGGGTCCATCGCATGCAGTCTGGCGTTATACCAGTAGCTGATATTTTGCGATACCTGGAAATAGGCCGACAGCGCCTGGGATACCCCGCCGAGAAAGGTGCCTATAATGGTCCCGAGTATCGCCAGCGTCAAGGGGGAGGTGCCGCCGGGAAGCAGCTTCGCCGTTCCGAAGACGAGCACGGCTCCCAGCAGCGAGCCCAGCAGCGAGTACACAATCATGGACATGGACGATGCGCCGGGCATCAGCACCATGCACAGCGTGACGGCGAATACCGAGCCGTCGCTGATGCCCATAATGGACGGCGAGGCCAGGTAATTGCGGGTCATCCCCTGCATTAGCGCCCCCGATACGGCCAGGAACGCGCCGATCAGCAGCGCCCCCGCTACCCGCGGAATCCGCGAGGTCCGGATGATAATATGGTCAATGTTCTCCGGGTCGGTATGGAATATGGCATTCCACACCGTAGTGTATGTAATGTCTTTGGAGCCATAAAGGATGGATAGCACGAACTCAACAATGATCAGGCCCACTCCCGCCAGAAGCAGGAATGCCGTTTTGGCTTGTGTGTTTATCTTCATGCCGTCCGCTCTTTCTCGGGTCTGTCCATCTTACTGTAGTTCCCCTTCCGTACCGGCAATCCGTGACTTGCCGCACCAATGAAAATGATTCTCATTTACGATTATAGTGAAGGGCACTTTCCGCTTCCATGGACAAAACACGGAAAATCTATGGACAATCGGCGGCCAGCAGCTGGAGGGTCTGCCGCAGCATCCGCAGCTGGGCATAGGCGGAATGCTCACGCCACGGGTCTGAGCTAAGGTAATGCACCCGGTGTCTCTGCACCGCAGGAATCCGCATCCAGACCGGATCATTCTGCAGCTTCGCCCATTCTGTCAGCGTATCGCTCTCCCTGCGGATCAGCATCAGCAGATGATCGGCGGAAAGTGCGGCAATTTCTCCGGGCGTTACCGGAATATCGTAGGTTTCGGCGCCGTTCCTGAAGCCGGGCTTCAGCTCCAGCTCCCGGTAGAGCATGCTGGCCATGCCTTGATTGCAGTGCAGATACAGCTGCGGACCCAGCATGCGGACAACCACCACCGATTCTCCGGCAAGCAGGCCGTGCAGCCGCTCCCGGCCTGCGGCAATCTCCCGGTCGTAATGCTCCAGCCACCGCTCCGCCTGCCAGCTCTCGCCGAGATAGGCGGCCAGGCGTACAAATTGCCCGCGCCAGTCCCCCCCGGCCTCGCCGCAGTAATAGACAGGCGCAAGCTCCTCCAGCGCTGCCCGTTCTTCGGCCTCCAGCTCCTCCCCCGCAATCAGCAGATCGGCCGGAACCCGGCTGAGCAGCTCGATGTTGGCCTCCCATTCCTGATTGTTACGGTAGGCGCTGATGTGCAGCGGGATATCGCTGCGGTACCTCCGGTAATAGTATTCCGTCCATTTGGGATGCAGCGCCGCCGCATAAGGGACAATGTTCAGCGGCAGCAACTGGCCCAGCACCGCCGGAGTATAGGCGACCAGCCTGCGGCTGCGGCGCTTCATATAGACGGCCGGAGCCACGCCCGTCGCCTTCTTGAACTTGCGGCTGAAATAAAATTCATCGGCAAAGCCCACGCGGTGGGCGATGTCCTTCAGCTTGACGCCTTGATCGGCCATCAGCCGCTTGGCCTCCTGCAGCCGCAGCTCGGAGATGTAATCGACTGCGCTTTTGCCGTATTTTTTCTTGAACAGATCCAGAAAATATTTCGGACTCAGCTCGGCGGCCTGCGCCAGCTGCCGTGTCGTCACCGGCTCCATGTAATGCTCTTCTATGTATTGCTTGGCCTGCTCCAGCGCAGTGCCTGTGCTCCGGGGCTGACGGCGGCAGTTCACACAGATTGTGTAGAGCAGCTCCTGAAACTCAATCTGTGCGCGGAAGCTGATCCGCTGGCTGCCCTCCTCCGGAAGTCTGGAAACCTCGGTGAAGAGCGCGGAGATTTGCTTGGCGGGAAATACGGGCAGCAGTGTATCCGGCGGGAACAGGTCGGCATCCTTTACGGGATGATAGCCCTCTTCCCCTGCACCTCCCGCAGCGTAGACTTCAAAATAAAAAATATACATATCCAGTCCAACGGCCGGTGCGGCCGTTCCAATCGTCTGCTCGGGCAAGCAGAGACATACCGAGCCCGGAGACAATTCATATTGCCGGTGATCCACGATGAGCCCTACCGTACCTCCGGCTACCAGAATCAGGGCGTAGCAGAAGTTGAGCTGCTGCGGCAGCCGCACCTCATGCTCTCCCTTTAGCACCTGAACCGACAATAACCTGAAAGACAGCGGCTCCCACTTCTGCAGCCAGTCCTCTGCTTCAACAGCCGTTCGCATTTGTTCCATCGCCTGATTACACCACCATCGCTGAGCTAAGATCTTTTTAACAGTATAATTGATAATCATTCTCAATTACAATGACGAATTGATGGAGCAGATAGAATTCGCAGCCGTCAGGCGCATGTCTGCTGAACAAGCTCGCTTTAAGTGGATTTCCGCAAACTAAAATAGCCAAAATCAATTGGAGAAGTGATTTAAGTGGATAACAGCACACTAATTCGGACGATAGTAAGGCAGAACGTTCAAAACCTGGAATTTAGTTTGCTCATTTCCACTTATATTCTGCAAATCCACCAAATCGCTGAAATTAGTTGGCGATTATCCAATTAGTCTAGGCAGAGATATGGAACACTTGATACAACAAGAGGTCCCAGGCAGCGTTTAATAGCTCTGCCGGGACCTCTCGAATTATCGTACAAATGGAAATATGAATTCGGACTTATCTATTTCGTCTTCGGTTACTTCTTAGCGCCTTCATTAGCATTGAGCTTGGCGATCAGCTTGTCGCCTTCTACATCCAGGTTCGGAAGCAGACGGTCAAGCCATTTCGGCAGCCACCAGGCTTTGTCCTTGAAGACCGCCATAACAGCCGGAACGAGCGTCATGCGGATCACGAAGGCATCAATGAGAATACCGAAGGCAAGGGCGAAGCCGATCTGCTTGATCATGGCATCCGGCGCAAAGATAAAGCCGGCAAAGACGGATACCATGATAACCGCCGCCGCCAGAACGACGCGGCTGGCCAGCTCATAGCCGTGGACGACGCTCTCCGTTCCGCGGTGTCCATGAACATAAGACTCACGCATCGAGCTGACCAGGAAGACCTGATAATCCATCGCCAGCCCGTACAGGATGCCGGTAACCAGAATCGGCATGAAGCTGAGCAGCGGGCCGCCGGTGTCGAATCCGAACAGCGAATGCAGCCATCCCCACTGGTACACGGCGGTAGTTACGCCAAAGGTGGCCAATATACTGAGGACAAACCCGATGGTCGCCTTAATCGGCACGATAACCGAACGGAATACCAGCAGCAGAATGATCAGGGAGAGAATGACGATGATACCGACATAAATCGGCAGGGCATCGGCAAGCTTGGAAGACATATCAATATTGATTGCGGTAAAACCGGTCACGCCGATGGAGACGCCCGCGGCTTGTGCCAGATCGTAATCCGGGGAACGGAGGTCATGCACCAGGTCCTTCGTTTCTGTATCGGTCGGACCCGTCTTCGGCGTCAGGCTGATAATTGCCATGGTTCCCGTAGCGTTGATGCCCATCGGAGTAACCATCGCCACATTCTCATGCTGCTGAAGTCCCTGTGCGAGAATACCCAGCGTTTCGGCGGTAACATGACCGGCGGGGTCGCTTGGCTCGGCAACCAGAACCAGCGGTCCGTTGAAGCCTTCACCGAAGCCTTCGGTAATGGCGTCATAGCTTTGTCTGGCCGTAGTGTCCAGATTCGCAGAGGCGCCGGACGGAATACCCAGCTCCATTTCCGTCGCCGGAATGGCTGCCGTCCCCAGCACGATTACTGTGCCGGCAATGATCAGCCAGCGGTACTTAACCGTCCCCTTCGCCCAGCGAAGCGAGAATCCGCCATGCGATCCGTTTTTGGAAGAGGCTTTGCTCTTGTCGCGGATTTTCTGCGAGACGATTTTTTCGCCGATGAAGCCGAGCAGCGCCGGCAGCAGCGTTAGCGCCAGCAGGACATTCACAAATACGCTGGCTGCAGCGACCAGAGCCATGGTTGACAAGAATTCGATACCGATGATCAGCAAACCGCACAAGGCGATAATTACCGTTAGTCCGGCAAAGAAGACGGCGCTGCCGGCTGTTCCGATTGCCCGGCCGGCGGCTTCGCGTGCGCTTAGCTTCTCATCCAGAATGAGCCGCCGCTGCCGGTTCACAATGAACAGCGCGTAGTCTATGCCGACGGCAAGCCCGATCATAACCGCCAGAATCGGTGTGATATCGGTCAGGTTAATAAATTTGGAGATGGCGAAAGCTCCGCCGACGCTGATGGCTACGCCCAGAAGCGCGGTAATCAGCGGGAGTCCTGCAGCAACGACCGAGCCGAGCGTCATGAACAGTACGATAGCGGCGACAACAATGCCCACCACTTCCGTTGAACCGATCGCAATCTGGTTGGACAGCGATTCGCTCGGAATGGCGTTAATGCCTGTGCCATTCTCTTCGGTGGCGTTAACGGCATCGAGGACAGAATCGAGAACGGATTCAGGAAGAGCAGTTAACTGCTCGGTGAACTGAAACTGGAACAGCGCGGTTCCGCCGTCTGCGGAGAGCATCACGCCTGTCACCGGCACGCCGTCCGCCATCAGCGGGCCGAACGGAGCCGCCGCTGCGGCGCCTGCTTGGGCGCTTGCATCAGCACCGGCTGCGGCGCCTGCCTGGGCGCTTGCGTCAGCACCGGCTGCGGCGCCTGCCTGGGCGCTCGCGTCTGCACCAGCTGCGGCGCCCGCCTGGGCGCTTGCGTCTGCACCGGCTGCAGCAGCGCCTGCCTGGGCGCTTGCGTCAGCACCGGCTGCAGCAGCGCCTGCCTGGGCGCTTGCGTCAGCACCGGCTGCGGCGCCTGCCTGGGCGCTTGCATCAGCGCCGGCTGCGGCGCCTGCCTGGGCGCTCTCGTCAGCACCTGCTGCAGCTGCGGCAGCGGCCGCCAGCTCGGCAGGGTTGATGACATTCTCAAGGCTGTATACATCGTTCACAGCCTTCTGCAGTGCAGCAAGGCGCTCCGGCGTATCCAGACGTTCACCGTCCGGTGCCGTGAACACCACGCTGGCCTGCCCGCCGGAAGCGGCCGGAAGCTCTGCCGCCAATTGATCCAGCACCTTCTGCGCTTCGGTGCCTTCAATTTTCATTTCAGAGCTGGAATGGATACCGTTGACGCCAAGCATCGCAATGACAACGCCCAGAACTACGATCCAGCCGAAGAGAAAAGCCCATGGCTTGTTGTAGGCGCTTTTTCCCAATTTATACAATAATGTTGACATAAGTCGGTTCTCTCTCCCTTTTCTATATGAAGATTACAAATAGGCTCAGAAGCCGTTACGCAAGTAATTGAACGTAAAATCCACATATTGATCAAACGTGACGGCCCGGGAATCTCCATTCTCCGTCTCCCCCGGAAGCAGCACATTCAGGCTGCCGTCGAGGATGGGCACAAACGCTCCATATGCTGCGCCCGCCAGAAGATGAGTATAGCCTTCCGGGTAACGCCCGCCCGAGAATTCCTCCAGCACTGCCTGCGCCGAATCCTGCAGACCGCGAAACACGCTGAGGATATACGGTTCAAGTTCAGGGTGGCTCTTGGACAAAGAGACGAGCCGGCGGACTTTATGCAGAATCTCGGCAGCAAGCTGCATCTGGAGCAGGTGGTACAAAATATCAAGCGGCGAAGTATCCTCCGGCAAACCTGCAACCAAATCGTCATATTCCTGCCGGTCGCTTTCCGCAGTAACTGCCGCTGTAACCACCGCCTCTTCCTTACAGGAAAAGTAATTGGCAAACGTCCGCTTCGAATATCCCGCCCGCTGCACGATATCGTCGACAACGAAGCCGTCCATTCCGTGCTCCAGCGCCAGCTCAAAGGCCGCCTCGGCCAAAGCATGGGCAGTAGCTATTCTTTTCTTGTCACGCAAGCCTAGCTTATCGTACAAGCCGGGTTCTCCTCCTTTCTTTCACCTGATAACAAGCTTCACCATCAATGATCAAAAACCATCAGGCATTAGCCCACGCTGATATTATTGCCCAAAATGCAAATTTGCGCAATGGGCAAAATTTAGTTTAACGCTTACATCTATATCTTGCCGTTACCTCTCCCTGTCTACCGGCATTAACATTTATTTGTGTCGCACAAAAACAAGGCTCTTCTCTAAAAGATTGTTGCTAAAATAGGCTTCTGTTATACTGGAACAGGAATATTTGTTTGCATGAATGGAACAGTTTTATAGTCCGGAAGAGCATTCGTAATGGGGGGTTTTGATATGTCTATTAACCACGAGCATCTTATCAACTTCCTTGTGGATGCCAAAAGAAGCACTTACGCATCCCAGGGTGATGATGCATCGGTTCAACCTTTACTAAACGGTTCAAAACAACTGGAATACTGCAGTGGTGATTATTTTTATCGGGATATTTACTTTGGGTCGGCATTCTTTATTGGACAAGAAACGGTTGAATTGGGGAATCGTCCGGTTTGGTCAATGGTCTATTCAGGCGGTGTCATTATCCCGGAGGCAAATTGGGATATCCTTGGCCCGATTTATGGTTTCCTTCGACAAGCGTTAAGGTTGGTGGATACAACGTCCATATATCGTGGTCCAAAGCATTTTGAAACGGGGAATTACATTTTCAACAATGAGTACGGAGGTACGCTTGACTGCTTTTACGGGAAGGAAATCATTCTTAGAGACGGTCACAAGGTATATGAATTGCATTACAACGGCGGGATAATTCGATAACCACCCCTATTAACAATAGTATTGATGAAAAAGAGCCAACAACAAAAAAGAAACCACCCCTTGGTGTAATGGAGGGTTAACCCGCTACCAACCAATAGGATATAGTTTCTTTTACACATTCATTAGTGACTTGCTAATGACGGAGGCTCAAATTCACCTTCTAAAAGCGCTGCACTTGATCAAGTCAAATTCCAGGGTTAAGTGCTTCAAGTGGGTGCTTAAATGGGCGCTTAATCCAATTTCAGCAATGTTAAGCCAGCTTCCATGTTCGGGGGTGTAAATCTCCTGCCGCTTCGCAAAGGTAGCGATTTTCCACTACCCCTGCAAAAGAGCAACATGAAAACTTTAAGGTACTGTCTGGCTTTTCGTTAGGTGAGCTTGGTTTGTGCATTGTGGTCGATTTTTCGCCTACGTTTGCCCTGTTTACCTTCACGGTAGCCCAATGTGGTCGATTTTTCGACTACAATCGGCCCGTTTACCCTTGCGACAGCGCATTGTGGTCGGTTTTTCGACTACAATCGGCCCGTTCACCCTCGCGACAGCCCATTGTGGTCGATTTTTCGACTACAATAGGATTGATCAGCCGGACTGTGCTGGTTGTCGGCCTGCTCACGGGAAAGGGATGTAGGTGTATACCCATCCTGAAATTTGGCTTGGTCAAGGTACTAGGATAGACATAGCTTCGTCTTGAACACGATAACGGCTCTGCCCGAAATCCGTACCCGTACCGGCTCGCCGTCACGAATATCGACAGTAACGCCGACCCGGCCGCTGCGTCCGATTGCCGTCCCCTGTTCCCCTTGAAAAGAAAATAGGGAACCGTCATGCGTCGCCAATCCGTGCTCCACCAGATATGCGCCCAAGGGAAGGCCTTGTGTCATCCCACAGTGAAGTGATCTTCTTCCCTGAGAGCGGTATGGTCATCAGCAAAGGACGGTGGTCCATCAGTTACACAGCATGTTCTTTTATAGCTGCGTGACGATCTTATCGATAATCCCGTACTCCAGCGCCTCCTCGGCAGACATGAAGTAGTCACGGTCCATGTCCCGCGCAATCTTCTCGGGCGGTTGGCCGGTGCGTTCCGCAGAGATCTGCACGATTTTCTCCCGCAGCTTGAGAATCCGTTTCGCGCTGATGGCAATGTCGCTGGCCTGCCCCTGGGCACCGCCATGCGGCTGATGGATCATGATCTCGCTGTTCGGGAGCGCATATCTTTTGCCGGTAGCCCCGGCAAGCAGCAGCAGCGACGCGAAGGAAGCGGCCATGCCTGTGCAGATCGTATTGACCTGCGGCTTAATCACCTGCATCGTATCATAGATGCCGAAGCCTGCCGTTGTAACACCCCCGGGACTGTTGATGAACATCTGGATGTCCTTGTCAGGGTCCTCGGCGGCCAGATACAGCAATTGCGCGATGACGCTGTTGGCCAGCTGGTCCTCAATCGCCGCCCCCACAAATACAATACGGTCCTTCAGCAGCCGGGAGTAAATATCGTAGGACCGCTCGCCTCTGTCCGTCTGGTCAACTACATATGGAATCACATTCATTGTCCTTACCTCCTGTGTCATTGATTGTTGCACTTGGTAAACGCATCGCCGGCGGAAAAGGATACGGCTTTAGTCTGCAGAAATACTTGCGGGGAGAAGCGTATCTTTTGCTGCAGCGTGTTCGTTTGTATAATAAAAGGAACATTCTGCATGACCGAAAGGAGATGCGCCAACGTGGAGCACGCCAACCGCCAGACCCCCGTACTGCAAAGCGATGAGCCCCGCCTGCGGCTGCTCACAGCCGCCCTGAACCGCTACTGCCTGTCGCTCACCCGCTCGAACCAGGATGCCGAGGATTTGGCCCAGGATACCTGGGTGAAGGCGCTCGGATATGAGAAATTCAGCGTAAACCCCAATCCGGAGGCTCTGCTGCTGCGGATCGCCAGGAATACATGGATTGATCTGGCCCGCCGGAGAACCTCACTGCGCCGGGTGCTGGAGCGCAGCGGACCGCCACTGCAGGAGCAGCGGGAGCTCCGGCTGACCGAGAGCGAGATGGCCTTCCAGCTGCTGCTGGAGCATCTCACGCCGCTGCAGCGGACCGTCTTCCTGCTGCGCGACGTGCTCGGCTATTCGGCAGCCGAGGCTGCCGGGCGGCTGAACACCAGTGAAGGCGCAGTCAAAGCCGCACTGCACCGGGCCCGGCAGACGCTGAAGGAGGTCCGGGAGGAGCCGGCGGCGGCAGAGGGTCCGGCGGCGCCGCAGCAAGCAGACCTGCGGGAGCTGCTGGCCGCGCTGGCCAAAGCCTATGAAGCAGGTCAGGTGCCTGTCATGCTGGAGCTGCTGCGCCAGGAAGAAGCGGCAGGCGTGACCATGGCCATAGCGACCGGAACTGTACAGGGAGTGCATACCGGCACCGTCGCCAGCGCCCCTTCCGCCGGAAGAACCGGCGCACACCTGGAACTGCGGATGGCGGCATAATGCCGCTAAGTATAAACGTAATACCGGGTTGCCGGTCTGCTCGGGTACAAACTGTGCAGAGAACAACGATAGCGGGTTAACCACCAATTTAATTTCACAGGAGGGTGAACAATGAGAAGGATTCTGGTACTGGGGGGAACGCGCTTCTTCGGCAAACGCCTGGTGGAGCGGCTGCTTCAGGATAAGGATACGGAAGTAACGATTCTGACCAGAGGAAGAGCGGAGGATGATTTAGGAGATCGAGTGGAGCGGCTCACCGCCGACCGGGGCGACGAAGCCGCGCTTGCAGCCGCGGTACATGGCAAGCACTTTGATGTGGTGTATGACAACATCTGTTACTCCCCCGATGAGGCGCTGGCCGCAGTGCGGGTATTTGCCGGCTCTGCCGGGCGCTATATTCTGACCTCCAGCATGTCGGTATATGACACCAGCCCGGAGGCACTCACGGAAGCGGCCTTCAATCCGCTTCAGCTTCCCCCGCAGCCGGGTGGCAGGGAGCAGTTCACCTACCAGGAGGGCAAACGCCTGGCCGAAGCCGTCCTGCTGCAGCAAACGGAGTTCCCGGCGGCCGCCGTCCGGTTCCCCATTGTGCTCGGCACGGACGATTACACGCGGCGGCTGCATTTTCACATCGAGCATATTCTGAAGGGCCAGCCGCTCGGCATCCCCAATCCGCAGGCGCAGATGTCGATGATCCGCTCCGATGAAGCAGCCGATTTCCTGTACTGGCTCGGCTTCTCCGGGCTGACGGGACCTATCAACGCCTGCTCGGACGGAACGCTCACCATCGGCGGCATCATCTCCATGATAGAGGAAGTAACCGGTACGCAGGCGAGTATCCAACCGCAGACGGCCGATGAGGATATGTCGCCGTTCGGCATCCGGGAATCCTGGTACATGGATACGGAAAAAGCCCGCAAGGCGGGCTACTCTTTCCTGCAGCTGGCGGAATGGTTCCCGCAGCTGGTCGATGAACTTGCCGCCTCACTCCGCCATCGCTAACAGAACGGGCTCCTCTTCCTTCGGGGTACGGAGCTGATCCAGCGTCAGGACTTGTCCCGGCTGCGGCTCCGCTCCGTCTTCTTCTCCAATCTTGAATACATCAATCTCCCGGAACAGCCGCTGCGAAATCTCGCTGATCTCCGCCGCCTGTCCGGCGATACCATGGATAGCAGAATCCTGCTGCGTGCTGGAGGCGTTGACCTCCTCTACGCCAGCCGCTGTCTGCTGGGCTACAGCTGCCACATCTTGAATCGACTGCTCCAGCCTGGCATTGATTTGCCGGGCTTCCTCCACCTTGTTGTGAATGCGCCCGATCCTCCCGCCAATTTCAGATATAGAGGCGTCAATCGCCTCGAAGGAAGTCAGCGTCTCTGTCACCTGGGTCTCCTGCGCCTCCAGGTCCTGCTTCGTTTCCAGCATATAGCTCTGGAATTCACTCATTCCTTCCTGCAGCTCCCGAATGATGCCGCTGATATGTATGGAGGATTGCTTTGTTTCCTCAGACAAATGCCGCACCTCATCCGCAATGACACCGAAGCCTTTGCCGGATGCTCCGGCGCGGGCCGCTTCAATGGCCGCGTTCAGCGACAGAATATGCGTCTGCTTGGAAATCTCCGTGATGGTGCCGGTGATACGCGAAATGTCATGTGACTGTACGCTCAGCTTCTCCATCGCCGCATACACCCGTCCGACAGACTCCCGGGAGCTGCGGGAGCGCTCGCGCAGAGCCATTACGGTCTCTGCCCCCTTGCGGGTATTGCGGCCTGCGGCTTCGCCGGTCGCCAGCATGTCCTCCGTATAGTGCGCGATCTTGTCGACCCCCGCCTTCATTTCCTGCAGCAGCCCCGAGCTGCGCTCGGACAGCATCGCCTGTTCGTCTGCGCCTGCCGAGATTTCCTGAATGGCCCGCACAATATCGCGGTTCGTATGCGCCGTCACGGCTGAGGCCTCGCGGAAAGACCGCGAGTACTCCGCGAGCGCCAGGGCCGCTGAGCGGGTCTGGCCCAGCATGCCGCGCACCCGGGATGCCATATGGTCGAAATGAAAGCTGAGCCGCCCCAGCTCGTCATTGTACGGCGAATTGATCTGCTGCCGCAAATCTCCCTCCGCGATACGCGACACTGCGGCTTGCAGCTTGCCCACCGGTGAGAGGAAGGAGCTGATCAGAACCCAGCCCAAGGCCAGGGTGAACAGGAACACGGCACCGGCGGCGTACAGGATCACCGAAACGGTATGCTCCAGCTGCAGGAAGGAATAGTCCTGCGCCGCTTCGGCATTATTTTTAGCTGCGGCATACAGCTGTTCATTGGCGGCAAGCATCTCCTGATTGAGTATCAACGCCTGAGTATGTATGTTGTCAATGGTTTCAAGCACCGTCAACGGGTCCAAGCTGACATCCTCCATCGTTGCCGTCAGCTCCTCAACGTATCCGGCATATTCCCCGCTCTGGTCCCGCAGCTGCTGCAATTGTCCGGCTGCCGGGCTGCCTTCCGCAAAGGATACCTTGGCCAGCTCTTCGCCGATCTGCGACTGCTTGTCCGTCAGGCCGCCGGCCAGCTCCACATCGCTGGATTCAGCCAGCGCCGTTTCCAGATTGTTGATCTCCTGCAGGAGACCTCCGAGTGTTGAGACTGCAATTCTATTCTCCATCTCCGTCTTCTGCCGTTCCATGGATTGCTTCACCTGATTGATCTTCTGCCCCTGAATCAGCGCCACTCCCATAACAATAAGGGTAATGGCGGTAAAGCTAGCGATCAGTTTCCATTTCATCGACAGATGAAACCGGTTCTTCTTCAACAGAATTCCCCCCGAGTAGGTTGCAACTTTTGATAGGTATAATTGACTAGCACCTTCATTCTAGGAGCCGGATATTAAATATCCTCACAAGTTTTGTATGGATAGTGTAAAGAATGTGTTGCAATAATGTTAACAGCATCAAAAAAAGCCCCCGTACCACGTACGGAAGCTCGTCCTTGCTATTGCTGTTTCTAGCCGTTCTCCGCCATATACATGACTTCCCACAGGTGACCGTCAACGTCCTGGAAGCTCCAGTTGTACATAAAGCCGTGGTCCACCGGATCATTATAGGGCTTGCCTCCGGCGGCCAGCGCCTTGTTCACCAGCTCGTCCACCTCCGCCCGGCTCGATGCCGATATCGCGATGATGACCTCCGCCTGGCTGGAAGCATCCACTATCGTCTTCGTGACAAAGGTCTGGAAGTACTCCCGTGTCAGCAGCATGGCATACGTATTGCCATTAATAATCATACAGGTTGCGTTCTCGTCGGTGTAATGCGGATTGAACTCAAAGCCCAAAGCGGTAAAGAAGTCAATCGACGCCTGCAGCTGGTTAACCGGTAAATTAATAAACACCTGGCCTGCCTGAAATCCCATACATTCAGCCACCTTCCGGAAGTTAGATTTAAAATCTGCAACCGGTAAGATTATAGCACAGCACCTTGTTCATAGCGCACACCGAGAGCGGTGTGGAGTCTATACGTTGAACTAAAAAAATATCTCAGAGGCTAGAGCAATGGAGGGGAAGTTTGGAACTGTAGGAGCGGAAGCGTCCGCCTTTAGATTTAGATTTCTACCGCGAAAAGCGGTTAAATCCAGGAAATCTAAATCTAACAGCGGCCGGAAGTCCAAACATTCACCGCAATTGCTTATACAGCCGGTTGAGTAAAACAAATGTTCAATTATAAAGCCAAGCTTATGCGGACAGATCCGCGACCAGATTCTTCATCCATTTTCGCGAGGAGATCCGCATGAGCCCGATGACCAGTCTGACGACCTCCTCCATGGACAATACCATGTACACCAGGAACAGCGGCTGCTTCCAGACAAAGGACATCAGTAAGCCGGAAGGAACGCCGATCAGCCAGGTCGCCGAGGATTCCATGACGAACACAAATCTGCTGTCGCCCCCGCTGTTGAGTATCCCGCCTGCCAGGATCATGTTCGCCACCTTAACCCACAGGAATGCGGCAAATACCCACACCAGACGGGTTCCCATGACATGCGCCTCATCCGACACCTGAAAGATAGATACATAGAAAGGAGCAATGACCGCAAGCAGCACGCCGGTTCCGAGCGCGACCAGAATGCCAAGCCTAATGAACCGCTTGGAGTAATCCAGCGCCGCATCCTGCTCGTCTGCCCCAAGCTTGTTCCCGATCATAATGCCGGCCGCACTCGACAGCCCCGACAACAGGCCGATACTGAGGCTCTGCAGCGGGTAGGTTAAGGTCATCGCGGTAATTTCCGCAGTACCCATCCGGCTGTAAATGATCGCATACACCGTTTCGCCCAGCACCCAGATCAGCTCGGTCAGCACAATGGGATAGGTGGTCCGGAGAAACTTCACCAGCAGCGCCCTGGAAGCTCCGAACCAGAGACGGATATTGGTCACTCCAGGCAGGCGGAGCTTGTAGGCGGCCACAATAATCATGCTGCATTCAAACAACCGGGCGATAAGTGTAGCGACTGCTGCTCCCTTTAGCCCCATTTCCGGAAACCCGAAATTCCCGTAGATCAGCAGATAATTCAGCAGAATGTTAATTCCCACGGCAACCATACTTGCCGTCATCGGGAGCTTCACATACCCGGTAGCCCGCAAAACGGCCGAGTAAATCATGGTCAGCATCACCGGGATATAACTCAGCGAGATGATTTCCAGAAAGGCAGAGCCTTCGGTAATCAGCACCTGATCCTTAGTAAACAGACTGAGACTGAACTGCGGGAAGAAATGCGTAGGCACCGTGAATATAACGGATATGGTCATGCCAAACAGCAGACCCAGGCCCAGCAGCCCGCCAGTGCTTCTTTCGTCCTTCTTGCCCCAGAACTGTGCGGCATAGATGGATACGCCGGTTGCCAGGCCGGCCAGGACTACGCTGATGATTCCGTAGATTTTGACAGATATGCCTACGGAAGCAATGGCCACATCCCCGAGCTGTCCGACCATCAACTGGTCAGTTAGAGTCAGAAGCGCCATAATCAAGCTTTGCAGTGTCACTGGAACCGCAATTTTATAAATCGAGCTATAAAAGTCCGCTTTCGGATCTTTCAGCATCCGTGAACCCCTCCCTGGCTATACCGCTTTCCGGTAATGAAGCAGTGTGTAGTTCTTGCGCGGGAGGACGTCGACAACCTTGAATTTCTTGGCAAAGCTCAGGTCATTGTATCCCTTTCCGTCAACAAGCGTGATATTGTTCTCGCCCCCGATAATAATCGGCAGCTGCATCAGGATGATTTCATCCACCAGATCCTGATCGAACACATTCCAGTTGAGAAAGCCTCCGCCCTCGATCATTATGCTGTGTACATTATAATCATTCTCCAGCTTATGGAACAGATCTGCAAAGTCCACTTTGTTCTCCCCGCAGATCAGTACTTCCTTATGTCTTTCTTGCAGCACTCTGATTTTGTGGGCATCCTGGCCATTCTCCGTGGTCACGATCAGGGTCCGGCCTTGGTCGGCAAGCACATGGCTGTCGAGCGGAATATCCATCTGCGAGGTGGGGATAATCCGCAGCGGATTTTTGTTCTCCTCATAGCGGTTGGTCAGCATGGGATCATCGGTTTGAATCGTATTTTTGCCTACCATAATTGCGTCAACCAGACCCCTGAATTTATGAATATATTCAAGATCTGACTCCTCGAACAGACTGAATAACGGTTTGCTGGACTGTCCGGCTCCGAGTGTAAGTTTACCGTCGATGGACACCTGGCTGAAAATAGTCGCTTTCATGCTTATCCCTCTTCTCTACAGAGTGGTCTGAACGTTTGTCTTCACATGCTCTTGCATTAACGCAGCTAATTCCGCAGCATCTTCTGTCGTCAAATCCCTGAGTCCTGCGGTCATCGCCTCCCAAACACTCCTCATAACCGGCTCAATCGGCATGTTACGCGCTGTCTCCAGGCAGGAGATCAGACTGGCCCTGACCGGTGAGGCTGCAGCCTTGACGCCAGGCAATACACGGGAATGCACCGGAATCCGCTGCACCCGCTCTGCCCATTGCCGCTGACTGCGTTCGCTCAGCAGATATGCAGCGAAGTCCAGCAGCCTGTCCGCCTGCTCTGTTTCCAGGGATTGATTAGGGAATACCAGGCCAATAGAGGAAGCCATGGAGACCGCTGCCTTACCGTGAATCGGCGGCAGTGCGCCGACAAGTAATTTATCCCGCATATGCAGATCCAGATAATTAAAAATCCACTCTCCGCTTATAATGGCACCGATCTCCCCGGCAATAAAACGGTCCAGCAGCTCCGTAGGTCCATGCAGATTGCCAAGCACCCCCTGCTCTATTTGACGCTGGACGAACCGGAGCGCCGCTTCCATTTCAGGCGTAGACAGATCGGGCTCTCCGTCCTTCACGGGCCAGCCGCCAAAGGCGGTCAGAAACGGTATGAAGCAGTACGGGTCAGCCAGATCAGCAGCAACGGGAAGGACAGCATCCGTTACCAGCTGTGCCGCCCGCTCTTCAATCGCTTCCCAGGCAGAGGGAGCCTCCGGGTAGATATCCGTGTTGCAGTATAGCACCAGATGATTGCCCTGGAGAACAGGGATGCCGTACTGCCGGCCGCCTGAGCGCATGGAGCGAATAATCTCAGGATCGCTCAGGCCGCTCATGGCCCAGAATTTCTCCGGTATCTCCGAATACAGCGCCGCTTCCCCGTACCCCGCCATATCTGCCGGCACCAGAGCCATCTGCGGACCATGGCCTGAAGCCTTGACTTGCTGCAATCTGGCGGTGAGCACGGTAATATTCATTACCTCCGGGACGACAGGCGTACCGGATTCGGCGGTATAGGTCCGGCAGAGCTGCTCCAGCACCTCAATCGAGGTATCCCCTTGTCCATCGAATTCATGCCAGATCGTCAGCGGCTGCACGGTGTCTTTACCGTCTTTGATGTCCTTGCTTTCCATGAGTCCCTTCCTCCTTCTGTATGGGCTGAGCCCTCTATCCGGTTCAGCTTATTAATTCCATACCCAGCACCAGCGCCTGGTAAGGGCGCAGCTCATAAGTCTCCCCGCTGCCGCCGGAGATCCATCTGCCCGGCTCACTCTCAATCAGCGTGCTCACCGTTTGAAGGCCCGGACAAATGAGTCCGGTCCGCAGGAGCTGAGTCTGGTCCGGATTCAAATTAAAGCAGGCGCTGAACAGCTTGTCCTTCATATAATAGGAATAGATCATCACATCGCCCTGTGATTCGGACAGATAGAAGTTTCCGGGCTTCAGCAGATCGGCGTATTGCCGCTTGACCTGCTTTAATTGCTCCAGCAGCGGCAGCAGGTTCGGTTCATGAACCCAGTCGATCGCCATCGTATTGAAAAAGGCTTTGGGGATGTCCGCGCCGCCGGTATTATCCGCGAGCCCGCAGTTGAGCGGCTGCTGCTCATACACCTCCACCCCTGTCGTCAGATAAGGAATACCGTTCGGGAGGAAGTAATTGAACACCGCCATCAGCCGGGACAGTCCGGTTCCGCCCCGGCTGGTAATCCGCGGGGTATCCGCCGTCTCCGCGCAGGCAAAGACATGGATTTGCAGGTCCGGTAGCCCCCGCAAATAATCCTGCAGCCGCTCTGCGGTGATATCGGTCATGATATTCCAGCCGCTGCCGAGCATGACGTTATATCCGCTTTTTGCCGCTTCACGGTGATTGCGGTTGAAGAGGTCCTCGCTGATCAGAATCGCTGCGGGCTTGATCTCCTTGATGGCGCCAAACATCTTTGTCTGCAGGGGAAGCGGCAGCGTGTGCCCGATATCGATGCGGAAGCCGTCAATATTATAGGTATTCAGCTGGAAGCAAGCAGCCTCAACCAGCATGTCCCACAGCTCCTGGTTCGGCTCATCACCCGGATATACATTGCACTTGATCGTATCGAAGAGGACATAAGGCGGTTGTCCTTCAGGTAAATATGAGCGTACCAGCGGAGAAGGGTCCTTATACAGCTTGTAAAAGGCGATGTCTGTCCAGATGGGCTGAACATCATTAATCCAATCGGAGTGTGCGGGCGCCGGTGTTATGCCCATTTCTTGTTCGATCAAAGTCAATATCGATTCCCCTGTAGTCTGTGCCCGCGTCTGCAAAATGCTCCACAGCTCAGCATCCAGTTCATTCGGCGGCAATCGGAACTGGTTCAGAAACGCCAGCGTCTCATTGCTGCGATAGACGGCCTCCAGCCTGTCCGGTGTGCATTCCGTGAAGAACGGCAGACCGGAAATCTCCGGGGGCTTGAAGCCCGGCAGCGCCTTGAGATCAATCCAATAGAACCAATCCGGATGTTCCGCCAAAACTGCATTGTCCCTGGCAGTGACCCGCGGGATTAAATCCAGCACGACCTTGATGTCCAGCAGGTGACAGGCCTCGACCAAAGCTGCCAGCTCATGGTGAATCGTCCATTCCTCCATATCATCCAGCAGCGGATCATGCAGATTATGGTCCAGATCGAACAGGCTGTACACCGCATACGGCGAGCCTATATCCCCCTTGAGATTCAAGTCACTATACCTGGTTACAGGCAGCAAATATAAAATATTGACATTCATTCTCTTGAGCAGGGGCAGCAGGATCATGAACCTTAAGAATGTCCCCGACTGGATTTGGCCCGAATGGGTATAATCCCAGGCTGCGGAGTAACGGAGCAAAGAGCAGTAGATGACACTATCATCCAGATCGGTCTGCTCATGGTGGGTATAGTCCGAAGACATTTCCAGCAAATACTGCAGATGCTTGACCATAAAGCGTGCCGGATTCACGAGGATTTCGCCTTCCTTGTTGTTCTGGATCGGCAAATATCCGCATTCGTTCCACAAGGCGGGCAGCCAGATCGGCTCCATAGTCAACTGCTGGCGGCCGCTGAAATACTCCAGAATCCGGTTTAGTTCTTGGCATTGTCTGCTCATTAAGCTCACCTCCCTTGTCTCAGATGACTTTAGAATACAAATACCGTCTTTAGCCCCGGAATTCCGGCAGATGCCGTGGAATCAGGTCCGATCCCCGTCAGTTCCCCGATTGCGGCCTCATACTGGTCCAGGCTGGCTCTGCGGGTAATCAATCCAGCTATTTCCGGAACCTCTGCTGCAAACTGCAGCGCCTCTTCAAAGGTATGCAGATATTCGCCTGCCCCCAGGAGACGTACCGCATTCTGCGTATAATAAGTCGGCTTGATCGTGTACTCATAGCTGCCGTTTATGCCAAAAGGGATAATGGTGCCGCCGCGCTCCACCCATTGCTCCGCCAGCTTCATCTGTGTGCCGACCGTATCGATGACGGCGCTGAATTTCTGCTCCCCCAGAATCGCGGACACCCGCTGCGGGGTCAGTTCCGCCGGGGTGCAGGCAACATCGGCTATTTGTGCTGCCTTGGCCAGCCGTCCCTCCTGAATCTCCGTCGATACAGTGATACAGCCCAGTCGTTTGGCGACGATCTGGCACAATAACCCCATTGGACCGGAGCCAAGAACCAATACTGGGTCACCGTCCCTTATGCCCGCTTCCCGGAAGTTATGAAGCACACAGGCGAGGGGCTCTACAGCTACAGCGGCTTCCCAGCTCATGGATTCAGGCAATTTATGCAGGAACTTGGCTTCTGTTACGAACCAGGGCGCAAAGGTGCCGTTCCGGTTCAAGCCTGCAATGGGCATACCCTGCCCATCCGTTCCGATGCAGAGATGCAGCTTGCCTTGACGGCAGAACCGGCATTCGCCGCAGCTTTGATTGGGATCGATCACTACTCTGTCACCAATCTTCAATCCGTCCACCTTGCTCCCGGTTTCCATAACCGTGCCGACGGCTTCATGACCGCGAATCACGCCCGGGACCCCATGCTCCTTGCCTGTGATCACAGCCAGATCCGTTCCGCAGATTCCGCTCATGTGAACTTTGACTTTGACCTCCGTTGAAGTCGTGATCTCCGGGATGTTCAGCTCCGCCAGCTGTAATCGCTCTGAATCCCAGACCAATGCAGGCATTCTGTCCGGCTTTATGATTTTATCAGTTTCTGGTTTCACTGCTTATTACTCCTTCCATTTCCTTACATTATCTTTCTTTACTTTTCAAAAATAATCATTATTCCTCGCAAACTATTCAATTTCGCCTCCAATATTTGAAAAGTAAATGGATCGGCAGTTGTGCAAACGTTTGTCTTGCTGCATTTTTAATGCTAGCATATTTTTTTGAATATGTAAGGAATATTTTGTCGTACAAATATTTTTATTAACTTAAATTCTATTTCTTATATTATATAGTTATTTACTGTAATCATTAACCATATTAAGTAATTGGTTTTTGGTTGTTTTCGAGCCGATCTTCGGTATTTCATGAGTCTAAAGTCCCACTTAGCAATTCGAGAATAAACTGGTTATTTTCTCCAGTCCTTTATCGCGTATCCCCGTCCAGCCCGTCATGAATCTGCCGGCCAGTTGAAATCAGCCCCCGGCAGGAGTACCCTTAAACCAAAGCATTACAAATCCGGTGAATCATTTAAATACTGCGTTGACTTACCAGCGTTATTCTGAGTTCACAACAATCCGTGAAAGAGGTGGATGGTATGCCGGGTATCTGGATGCATTTGGAGTATGGCCGCCTGCTGGAGGAGGAGTTCGGCGGAAGCTTCGCTTGGCGGGACGGCGGCGGGAGCGGGAACGGGCTGTACCAGCTCGGCTGCCAGGGGCCGGATTTCCTGCTGTACCACAGCTTTTGGCCGTGGAACAGGGATACACGGGCGATCCGCCTCGGCGATCAGATGCATGCGGTGCACTGCGGACCGGTGCTGCTGGAGTTCTGGGAGCGGACCTTGGCCCTGCCCCCGGGAGAGCAGCGGGAGGCACAGCAGTATTTCCTGGGATTCCTGACCCACCACTTGCTGGACCGTAACCTTCATCCCTACATTAACTGGAAGGCAGGCTACCGGAACCGGGATCACCAGCGGTTTGAATTTGTGCTGGATACGGTGTTCATGCAGAGCCACCGGCAATTCGCGACTTGGCAGCATCCCGCCTGGTCCAGGATCAGTATCGGTTCGGGCCTTCCGCGCAGCGTCCGCCACATCCTGCACGATACGGCCTCGGCCTGGTACCCTGAAGCGAAGCGGCTGCCCGAGGACATCTGGGATGAAGCCTACCTTGACATGGTGCTGGCCCAGAAGTGGCTGCACGATCCCAAGGGGTGGAAACAGCGGCTGCTGCCCCGGAGCTGGCAGCATCTCTTCTACCATCCGCCAACCGCCGCAGAAGAGCGGCTGGATTACCTGAATGCGGCCCATGCGCAGTGGCGGCATTCCGCGATGTATTCCGAGGTCCGGACGGAAAGCGTCATGGATCTGTGGGAGGCAGCATTGGCGGAAGGGCGGATCGTGCTGCAGGCCTTGGCCGATTGGCTGAACAGCGCGGTGCCGGCAGAAGCCTCCCGCAAGCGGGAGCTGTTCATCCAGCTTCTCGGCGACCGCTCGTACGACACCGGCAAGGAGTGCAGCAGCAATCTCAGCAACCGCTATGCCGAACCGATCTGGGAGAGCGGCATCAGTTCGTAAGCTGGCCATTTCGTGCGTAAGCTGTCCATGTCGTGCGTAAGCTGGCCATTTCGTGTGTAAGCTGACCATTTCGTGCGTAAGCCGACCATTTCGTGCGTAAGCTGACCATTTCGTGCGTTAGCTGTCCATGTCGTGCGTTAGCTGTCCATGTCGTGCGTTAGCTGACCATTTCGTGCGTAAGCTGACCAAGCAGAGAGAAGCGAAGAGCCCGCCGGGGCTCTTTTTTGACAGGAACTATGCACGGCTCTCTGCAGCCCGTCTCCATCAGCCCAGTGTAAAACCGGCCGTGTCCCCGCACAAACTGTAAATCCGGCTTAACCCAGCGTTAACCCGGTCCGAATAATCCGGAGGTAAGATGAACCTGACAATACCATGATCACCGGGAGGGGTTCACTATGCGTCTAGCTTTGTTTACGGACACTTATCTTCCGCAAACCAACGGTGTCTCACGGACACTGGAGCGGCTTACCGGCCATCTGAACCGAAGAGGCATCGAGCATCTGCTGTTCGCGCCGGGGCCTGTCTCCGAGCCGCTCTGTCACAGTCCGGTCCGTCCGATCCCCAGCATCCCTTTCCTGCTGTATCCCGAATGCCGGCTGGCCTTGCCGGGCCTCTTCTCCATCCAGAGCCAAATGAAGGCCTTCCGCCCCGATCTCGTCCATCTCGCTACTCCGTTCACTATGGGATTATACGGCCTGCACGCCGCCCGGAAGCTCCGGCTGCCGCATATCGCCTCCTACCATACGAATTTTGACCGCTATCTTGACTATTACCATATGAAAGGCCTGGTCCCGCTTTACTGGAAATACATGAGATGGTTCCATCATTCCTGCAGCGCCATCCTGGCTCCATCCCAAGAGACGATCAGCACCCTGGCCTCGCACGGGTTCACCGGACTGCGGCTGTGGTCCCGGGGCATCGACTGCAGCCTGTACACGCCGGAGAAACGCAGCGGCGGCATCAGGGAGCGCTATGCGCTGACAGCCCCATTGGTGCTGCTCTATGTCGGCAGGCTCGCCCCCGAGAAGAATCTCGCCACCCTGCTTGCCGCCATGCGCCTGCTCCCTCCCTCCGCCGCAGCGGACCTTCATCTGCTCGTGGCGGGAGACGGCCCGCTGCGGCATGAATTGCAGGCCCAGGCGCCGGCTAATGTCACCTTTACCGGAGCCATGTACGGCGAGGAGCTGGCGGAGCTGTACGCCTCGGCCGATCTGTTCGTCTTCCCGTCGAGCACCGAGACCTTCGGCAACGTCGTCCTGGAGGCGATGGCCTCCGGCCTCCCCGTCATTGCCGCAGCCGGCGGGGCTACGCAGGAGCTCGTCGCTCCCGGCGTGAACGGCCGGCTCTTCGCGCCGCAGGACCCGCAGGCGCTGGCGCTTGCGATTCTGCGCACGGCGGGCGATCCTGCCGGCCGCAGCGCCATGGGCCGGGAAGGCCGGCGCCTGGCGCTCGGCCGTTCATGGGAGTCCATCTTCGACGGGCTGATCGAAGATTATGCGGACGTGATCGAGCGGCGGAGCGCTGCGGCGGCAGAGCTTCCGGCCGGGGTGCATACGGCTTAGGGCGCAGCCGCCGTGGTTGCGCGGCCGGCACAGCTGCACGCGCTGTCGCTGGGCGGACGCAGAGAAGGACCGGGCGCCTGCCCGGTCCTTCCTCACATATGCTCGTGATTGCGCAGCTTATTTTAACATTGCATGTAAATACGGTTGTCTCTTACTTCAGTTCAATCTCAGCACCATCAGCACTTCATCCCAATACCGGTTCCCAACCTTCAATGCATTCCGCTCTGTTCCGTAGACTGTAAATCCAAGGCGTTCATACAACCGCATAGCGGCGGTATTATCCGCCATCACCGTCAGATTGATTCGTTCCAGGCCCTCCAGCCGGGCAGCCCTTCTGAGCAGTTCTTGCAGCAATGCTGTGGCTGCACCTTTCCCGCGGAATTGCGGTGAGACGTACATTGCATAGATATTTCCTTTGTGCAGGGTTTTGGGATTGTTTTCTCTGATAAAAGTTACCATGCCTGCGAGTTCATTGCCCTCCACAGCTCCAAGGGTGAACTTGCCGTCTGCCGGTTCAAGGTTGTTCCGCAGCTGCCCGATTGGCTTGGCCGCCTCCAATTCATAAGTGGTCAGGAACGCCTCCGGACTCTCTTGCAGCGACTTCAGCCGCAGAGCACGATACCATTCCACGTCGTTACTGTCCAGCAGCCTGATTTCCATCTCTGCACCTCCTCTGTCCCTCCAGTAATTAACATTAAGCTGTACTCATTTGAGACTTGAAAGAGGACCTCCTTGATCTCTCAAAAAGGTCTCTGCATCATGCTATTCCATTGGCCTGTCCTGTTCCAGCCATTCCCGGGCCAACACGCCGTATGCATAAGTATCATGCCATTTCGGCTGCCCCGCCGCATCCGTCTTGAAGTATCCGGTCTCCCGGCTGAAGCCTTCCCGGCGCAGCCCCAGCCGCTCCAGCAGCCGCCACGACGCCGTATTCTCCGGATTGCATTGGGCGGTCACCCGCCGGACCTCCAGCTGAGTGAATGCGTGCCGCAGCAGAGCCGCACAAGCTTCAGCCGCGTACCCTTGCCCCTGAACATTGCCGCTGAACACATACCCCAGCTCCCAGGTCCGGTATTCTGCCGGCTGCTGCCGCTGGAAATATAAATTGCCGATCAGCTTGCCGGATTCCCGCTGGCAGACCGCAATGAAGGCCGGATCACCGGCACGGCGCCGCGACTCCGCCAGACTGTCCTCCAGGCTGAACACGCCGTAAGGCTCATAGTGTACTACTTCTTCCTGCGACAAATACTCATACAGCTCAGGGCCGTCCTCCGGCCGGAAAGCTCTCAGCAGCAGCCGCTGCGTAGTTATCGGTACCATCTTTGTTGCATCTCCCGTCAACAGGCAATTTGCTTCCTCATTGATCGTAGCCATACGGCATTCGGGCAGACAATGGAATGATTGATTATAATTATAATTTGCCGCTGCCCGCTTAACGCTTCAATGCGCTCAGGCTGCCTCCGGACGCAAACATCCGCTGTACACGCTCCTCGACCGCCGGATCGGGAATCAGTGGCGGAGCCGAATGCGGCTTCATCCGCGCGTCGATGATCACATTGTCGCAGGACCAGTGCTTGTGCAGAGTCCTGCTGTTCACCCCGTGAATATCATGTGACGGATTGCTGCGGGTAAAGGTCGCCCACAGGAAATTACCCAGACTGGCGCTCAGGAACCGGCTGTCGTCGCACAGCACGATCATCGGACAGGAATCGAGCGGCCCCTGCTGCGCAATGTCCGTTGCAAGATGCCCGATCTCTGCTTCGGCTGCCGTGTAATCCGTGAATGCCGGAGCCTGAAGCGCTACCACGCCCGGCATCACCAGCGCCGCAGGCCCGAAGCCCTGCACTCCGGTAAAGATGCCCGGCACCTCCGTGCACAAGGTCCGCTTCGGCTCGCCGACCGCTGCGAACACCACTTTGCTGCCGCTGTTGATCCCCGTACCGGAATAATCCAACGTATCTATTGTAGTGTTGGTCTGAAAATGGATGTCGCGGCTCAGATCCATCCGCTGCAGAATGTAAGTCAGGAAGTCGGCAATGTTGTGCGTGCTGACCGGCTGATCCTCCTCGGCCGTAATGAACAGATATTTTGCCAGACTGAGCTGCCCTGTTCCGAGAATCCGGTTGGCAATCGTCAGAATCTCGGCGGGCTGCTTCAGCGTCTGGTAAGGCGTGTAGCGTTCGCTCCCGATTGCCAGCAGCAGCGGATGCACACCGGCTGCATCGACCGCATGCACTTCCTTCACGCCCGGAACCTCGGACTTCACCGCTCCGCCGGTCAGCTCATGAATCAGCTCGCCGAACGCCGTATCCTCCTGCGGGGGCCGGCCCACGACGGTAAACGGATAGATGGCCCCCTGCTTGGCGTAGACTTTATGCACCCGCATCACCGGGAACGGATGAGTTAGGCTGTAGTATCCCAGGTGATCGCCGAACGGCCCCTCCGGTTTGGTCTCGTCCGGATAAATCTCGCCGGTAATCACGAAATCGGCATCGCTGCTGATGCAATAGCCGTCCACATAGCTGTAGCGGAAGTGTCTCCCGGCCAGCAGTCCGGCAAAGGTCATCTCGGGCAGCCCCTCCGGGAGCGGCATGACGGCCGAGAGCGTATGCGCGGGCGGGCCGCCGATGAAGACGCTCACCTTGAGCGGTTCGCCGCGCTTCACAGCATGGGACTGGTGGATGCCGATCCCGCGGTGAATTTGGTAGTGGACGCCGACTTCCTTGTCCATCACATACTCATTGCCGCTGAGCTGAATCCGGTACATGCCCAGATTCGAGTTCATAATCCCCGGCTTGTCCGGGTCCTCCGAATACACCTGCGGCAGCGTGACGAAGGCGCCACCGTCCATCGGCCAGCACTTGATCTGCGGCAGGTCGGAGATGTTAACCTCTTCGAAGCCGGATGGAAGCCCGCCCGACTTCTTCAGCGGCAGCGCCCTTCTGGCGGCAAGTCCCGTACCGACATACTTGAACGGCTGCTTCAGCGCCTTCATCGGATTGCTGCGCAATGCAATGACGTCCTGCGAGGAATCCCAAGTATCCCGGAAAATAAATTTGCTGCGCTCCACCGTTCCGAACAGATTTGACACCGCACGGTATTTCGAGCCTTTCACCTTTTCAAACAGCAAAGCCGGCCCTCCGGCCTCATATACCTTCAAATGAATGGCCGCCATCTCAAGAACGGGGTCCACTTCCTCAGTAATCCGGATCAGATGCCCGTGCTTCTCCAAATCAATAATGCATTCTTCCAAATTGCGGTATCCCATAACCTTGCTCCAATCTGCAGAAGAAATATGAACCTCTTTATTATCAATGAGAGCGGAGCCAAGGTCAACGGGAGCCCCTGCGGAAGCGGAGGCTGGGCTGTGCGCGGGTGGTACACGGATATGGGGTGAGCTGCTCGGCCTGCGGTGGTATACGATATAATGAGTTGCTCGCCTGCGTGCAGTATAACGAAATAACGAGTTGTTCAGCTGCGTGTAGTATACCGATAACGAGACGCTCGCTGCTGGCGGCGGTATATAGGACGAGTTGCTCCCCTACAGTCGGCACACGAATAAACCGAGTTGCTTGCCTGCGTTCAGTAAACCAATCTATTTCGATAGGAGAGGAATCAGCTGCTATCTAGTAAGATACTGCTGGCAGATACCAGATTAGGTGCAGGCAAAGCAGTTGTTGGTTAGGCCCAGACGTCGCAACTGCAGAAATGTAGAGTGCTGAACCTGAAATATCGGATTCTTGGCAGCCACTACCTGCTAGCACCTTGACCGCATCAAATTGTAGCTATGAATCACCTATTTGGGAGTAAGGCTGGGACGTCCGCCCCTGCATCCCTTTCCCGTGAACAGGCCGACAATCAGCACAGTCCGGCTAATCAATCCTGTTGTAGATGAAAAAGCGACCACAATGGGCTGCCGCGAGGGTAAACGAGCCAATTGTAGGCGAAAAATCGACCACAATGTCTTGCCGTGGAGGAAAACAGACCCATTGTAGTCGAAAAACCGACCACAATGGGCTGCAGTGAAGGTAGACAGGGCAAACGTAGGCGAAAAATCGACCATAAACCACAAACCAAGCGCACCTCACGAAAAGCAGAACAGTACCTTAAAGTTTACATGTTAGCTCCTTTGCAGGGTTAGTGGAAAATCGCTCCCTAATTTCACCTGTACGTTAGTTTGCATCGCCTAATTGGCTGCTTAGAACGGCTCCAGCAAGAAGTGACTGCGTGGGAAGTGAAACGAAACTAATCCACTTATACCCTGGATTAAAAAAAGCCCCGCCCACGGGTCCGCAGGCAGAGCTCCTCCTGTACAGCATCGAACATCAACAAAATCAGCCAATCCTGGCGTCTAAACCTTCACCGCCGGCCAGGTACCGGTAAATTCGACGTCCTGATAGGCAAAAAATGCTTGCAGAATCGCCTCGCGGTCATCTGTAAAGAGCTGGTCGGCCACCCCGGCCGCCAGCTTCGGAATGGCACACCGCATGCCCGAGATCGCCGAAGCCGACAGCCCGCAGCTGGCGAGCGCGGAGTAGTTGAAGACGAACAGCCCATGCAGCCGTCCCTGTCCGGCTTCGTCCTTGCCCTGCAGCGCAAAGCCGGGAGTCAGATACGGATGCGCGTCAAGCAGCGCATTCGCCGTATCCGCCGGAGCCCGGTAGCGGTCACTCCAGCGGGCAATATCCCCTGCAAGCAGCCGCAGCTCCGGCCGCAGGGCAGGATCGCTGAGCAGCCCGGTGCTGATGATCAGGAAGTCAAAGCTGAAGTCTCCCTTTGGCGTCGTAACTACCGCCCCCTCCCCTTGCGTCTGCACCTGAAGCCACGGCGAGCCGAGATGCAGCCGGAAGCCCGGCCAGGCTGCGGCACGGCTGAAGGTGTCGTCGGTCGGCGGCTGGTTGTACTGAAAGAAATGGGCGATCACCGCATACTTATCTGCATCGCTCAGGGTGTGGAACCGCTCGATCATCCCCGATACCTCCATCTGGCGGATCGGATTGATGCACGGCAGCTGCTCCCGGCGGACAAAGACATGCGCCTCGGCCACGCCTGCAGACAGCGCATAATTTGCGTTGTCGAATGCCGAGGCGCCGCCGCCCAGAATGGCGATCCTCCGGCCCCGCAGCGCGCCGAAATCAATGGCCTCCGAAGTGTGCGCATACAGATGCTTCGGCACATGGTCTGCAATCAGCGGCGGCACATGCCATTCACCGCCGCCCTGGATGCCGGTCGCCAGCACCACCTTGCGCGCCAGCAGCTGCTCATGCCGGGCACCTTCCCCCGCAATATGCAGCCGGTGAACCCCTTCCGCCAGCGGCTCGATCAGCTGCAGCTCCACTTCGTTCAGCACAGGCAGGCTCAGTACCTGACGGTACCACCGCAGATAGTTCATCCAGTCTCCGCGGGGGATTTTGCCGAGCGCCTCCCAGCCTTCAGGCCCGTGCTGGGCTTCATACCAGGAGCGGAAGGTGAGCGAGGGTATCCCCAAATCAATCGAAGTCAGATGCTTGGGCGTGCGCAGCGTAACCATCCGGGCATAGGTCTCCCAAGGTCCCTCCAGCCCTTCCGGATTCTCGTCGATGACAAGAATATTGGACACCCGCTCACGCAGCAGGCCGAAGGCGGCACCCAGGCCGCTTTGTCCTCCGCCGACAATGACTACATCATATACATGGCCTTCACGATGCTCCAGCGGCCGCACCCAGTCCGGACCGCCGTAGGCCAGATAGGAAAGATCGGTATGCACTTGTTCAGTCAAAGCTTCCAGGCTCATCGTTCCTCAGACCTTTCCGGGCAACCCCCTGTTATACTTTCCCGTGTTTGTTTTGCCATATTATATCTTGTTCCCGCCGCCTTTTGAACGCTCATGGCAGGTTTATTGTCATAATAGCCAAAAATTCACGATTGGATTGTATATAACACCTAATATTCATGGTTAATCAGGGAAAATCGTTGACAATATCCCGGAATTTCTTTTTCACACAAATTCAAATGTCAGATAAACTATCAATTCCGAACAACGCTGCAGCCGCTGTCAAGGAGCAAGGATTGAAGTCGAGCTGCTCCCTGGGAATACCATGCGACAACCCATATTGAATCACTTCAGCTCCATCCGCAGGGTTGACGGTTGTGTGAAATACCCTGTCCTGATAAACGACAACGAGCCGTTCTCCGGCAAAAAAGTGGTTATACCAGCAGTCCTCCGCAACCGGAATCATCTCCTGCTGCAGCCGCTCAATCTGGTGCCCAAGGTCTGCCTCGCATAACGCAACAAGCAGAAATCTCCAGCCGCCTTGGCGTTTGTGCGCTACAATATCGAATCCGGACAATACAGCGGAACTCCTCAACGACTCTTCAATAACAATACCGTAATATTTCATTCAACAGCCTCCTTAAACTCCTAATGTACAAAAAAAGACATCGCACCTAATCCGGCGGATGTCCATTTTCTTGTCAGCTTGTGTAGTTATGCGTGATCACTGCGGCGGCCGCAAATACGATAGTCAAGGCTATTGCAATGTAGGCGTAGCTCCGCTCATTCTTCCAGGAACGGATCGCATTCGCTCCGTAAAATACAGCCATCAAGCCCATCAGCACCGGCAAATTAAGGCCTACGATAAAGACCACCACAAATCCGATCATCACGCAGCCCCAGACGAGCATAAACCAGAGCGGATAATTTTTAAAAATCGCTTTCAGCATGTTTCGTGCCTCTATTCCTATCTTAGTTTGTCTATTTATAATACTCTCATATCGGCCCCGGCGCCAGCAATGGTATTTTGGTCCTCATATGCATTTGTCCGTTTCAGCAGGGCCGTACAGCACTCCTCAATACTGCAATATTCTCCTCCAAAAAATCCCGGTTCTTCCCGATGCCTCTCCGCACACACCACGCTACTCCGCTGAAGGCATCATAGAATTCGTAGAACGGCAGCACCCGGTCCAGATCAGGCAGCGGACGGACCGCCTCATAACCTGCGGCATAATGCTCCCGGGCCTGCGGATGTCCGGACCAGATATACCGGTTCAGCTTGGTAAAGTCCGCTTCAGCCGCTCCGCTGCGGGCGCTTTCGAAATCAATCAGTCCCGTTACCGCTTGCCCGTTCACGAGAATGTTGCCGGGCCGGAAATCCATATGGATCAGACATGGCCCGTCCGGCTGCGGCAATGCTGCAAAAGCGGCTGCGAAATATTCGAGGCACGCTTCAAATAAATCGGGATCCAGAATATTCCGGCACACCTGCTGCCAATCTGCAAAATTGCCCTGCTGGTAAAGCCGCCAATCATTGTGCGGCAATGCCTTGAAGCCATCCGCATCATGCACGCCGTATTCAGGTAATTGCACCTGATGCATAGTCGCATGCAGCATGCCTATTTGATAGGCAAGCTCCCGGTCCGGCGTCTCCGGACAAGCGGTTCCGGGAATGGCGGACAGCAGCAGTGCTCCGGGTCTTGCATCGTCACCGGGCCAGACCTTCAGAACCTCCGGGACCGGCATGACGCCCTGCAGCATCTGGAGAATCCGCTGCTCCCGCATCCATTTGTGCTTGTTAAACGGAATTTTCAAATACACTGTCTCGCCGCCGGTTAAGAGAAGCTTGTACACCTCTGAGCTGTAGGATTCCGGCACTCCTTCGATTCGCTGCACCTTCAGCTTCAGCGCCGTAATGATCGGCTGGATGGACTTGTTCATTTATCCCCTCTTTCCTGCGCGGGCCGTTTGCGCCTGTTTATTTCGAGAACCGCTTCATAAAGCGTTCGACTTCCTCGATATACTTCTTCTGCTCTTCATCGGGGACATGCAAAGCCACATCGCCATTATGTACAAAATAGCTTTTCATCCAAACACTCCTCAGCAAAAAGTCTAACTATATAAGTTGAACTTTTGAAAGTCACATAGATTGGGTCGTAACTGTAGGGATTGTTTGGACTTCCGGCCGCTATTGTCCCCAGATTTCTTAATTCAAACCGCTCTTAGCGGTTGAAATCCGGTGACAAAGGCGACCGCTATCGCTCCTACAGTTCCAAACTTCCCCTCCGCACTTCCATCTCTTTGTTTTTTTCTTTTGTTCAACTTATATTTGTGTTGGGATTAGCCATGACGCAAGAAAAGATTTGGACTTCCGGCCACTTCCCGTCCGTAGATTTCTTGATTTATACCGCTTGTTGCAGTCCCGGCCTCCGCCTGATGGCTTTCCACAGTAAAGCGGATAGGCGAAGCACGGGCTGTCATCGTTTTAAGCTGCTGAAAGGTAGATCGTGATTATCCTCCACACAGGTCAAATCAATAAAATAGATGAGGAAGGCCAAGAGCACCCATGACTAAAGGGGACAGCAGCTACTGCTCTTAATGACCTCACTACCCGCTGCTAAGCTGCTAAGCTGCTAATTGCAGTTTGTACAACTATATCCACCTAAACAGGCCGTTTCCCGGCTATAGTTGCATTTCGTACATCTATTTTCTTGCTTTAAGGAAGTTTGATCCCTATATGCTGATTTTAGTTGCACAAAATACATCTATCCTTCAAAGATGGGTGCATACCTAACAAATAGTTGTACGAAATACATTTATCCTTGTTGAATAGGGGGTTCCTATGTTCATCATACCTAAACAGAGCCGGATAGAGCCTGCTGCCAGCGAATTCAACAGCAACTAGCGGTATTCATATGGAGATCGGGAATGAGCAGGATGCGGGAGTCCATAACTTTAATTCACTTTCCGGCCTTATTCAGCCTAATCTTAATCTTAAGTTCAACTTATATAGTTCCATATCAAAGCAGCGTACACCGCCGATACGGTGCACGCTGCTTACTGCTTCGTTACCTGCTTTCCTTAAGCTCTGACGATGAAATATTCACGGTTCGCCGGAATGACGCGTGTGGTGACCGTGTTATTGTTCCCGTCTCTGATTCTGACCTGATATTCAATATCGGTCAAAGTTGTAATTGTCGGGAAGCGGACTACACCGAAATCGTCAAATTCAGCTGTTACCGGAGACGGGCCTCCAGACAGAACGGCTGTCCAGCCCACAGTAGTTCTTGGTGCTCCTCCTGTTGTTGTCACGATGACCACCAGGCGGTCAAGCGTCTGTCTGATTCTACGTCTTCTCCGTCTGGCAGCGGCAGCCTGTGCCTGTTTCTTCAGCATCAGGGCACGGCGGGCCATCAGGGTTTTGCGGTCTGCGGCTTTTACGGTTTTTGCAGGTTTCGCTATTCTTGCAGGTTTCGCTATTCTTGCAGTTCTCATATACTCACCACTTTCTGATAGGATACTCCAGTAAATGCATGTTCGGTCTGCACCGAAACTATGCTTGCCTATCAATTCAGAAATGTGGTAGTGTCCTAGATTTACTCTGGTGTACGCCTACGCCCGGTGCTGCATACACTGCCTGCAAGAGGTGATCTATCATATGAAAGCAAAGTCCCGGAATGAACCGCATAAGGCTGCCGTCAATCTGCCCTTGGCCCGGCAGATCCGCTCCGCCCGCAATACAGGCGGCACCGCTGCGGCAATACCGGTCATCGTACAATTAAAGCGTCCCGTGACCTCCTCCAGGCTGGCCAATGTGCGGAAGCATTTGGGGGGAGGACATATGCTGCGGGTAAAAAAGAGACTCTCCCTCATTAACGCGGTGTCGGCCGCCATGTCTCCGGCCTGTCTGGAGAAGCTCTGCGGCTGCCGCGAGGTCGGTAAGATTTATCTGGACACTGTCAAAAAAGCGAATCTGAATATCGTCACTCCCTCCATCGGAGCCGCTGCCGTCCAGAAACGATGCGGGCTGACCGGTAAGGGAATCAACATTGCCGTGCTGGATACAGGCGTCTATCCCCATCCCGATCTGACCCGGCCGGTGAACCGGATCGTCGCCTTCAAGGATCTGGTCAACGGCCGCTGCAAGCCTTACGACGACAATGGGCACGGCACCCATATCGCCGGCGACGCCGCCGGGAACGGCTGGGCCAGCAAGGGCAAATACCGTGGACCTGCCCCGCAGGCGGGAATTGTCGGTGTGAAAGTACTGGACGCAAATGGCGACGGCTTCGACTCCACCATCATCAAGGGCATTGAATGGTGCATCCGCAACCGCAAGCGGCTGAAGCTGCGGATTCTGTCCATGTCCTTCGGCGGAGAAGCCGTGACCTCCTGCGCGGACGACCCGCTCTGCCAGGCGGTAGAGAAGGCCGTCAAAGCCGGGCTGACCTGCGTCATCGCCGCCGGAAACAGCGGCCCGTCGCCCCGCACCGTCGAATCCCCCGGCATCAGCCCGTTGGCCATTACAGTCGGGGCCGTGGACGACCGCAGGTCCGTCCGGCAGAGCGATGACCGGATCACATGGTACTCCAGCCGCGGCCCAGCGCCGGGCGGAAGGCCCAAGCCGGATATCGTCGCTCCGGGAGAGACCGTGATCTCACTGCTGGCACCGCGCTCGGAGCTCGCCAGACAGTATCCGTATATGAAGATCGACAAGCAGTATTTTGTGCTGTCGGGTACCAGCGTTTCCGCCCCTGTGGTTTCCGGCGCCGCCGCACAGCTGCTGCAGCGCAATCCGTGCCTCAAGCCCTGCGAAGTCAAAGCAAGATTACAACGCAATGCGCTCAGGCTTGGGTATAAACGCAACACCGCGGGCAGCGGTGAGGTTAATGTAAGGTTTCTGCTCCGCAAGTGAATGGCATAAACAAGAGCGAAGACGCGAGGCAGGGCCTCGCGTCTATATTTTGCGACTGCTACAGCTTCAGCACCATTTCATTGGGAAGCTGCTCAAAGCCCAGCTTCTCATAAAGATGCCGCCCGTCGGCCGTATATTCCAAATAGATTTTACCCAGTCCACTCTCTCTGGCTTCGCCGATCAGCTGCTCCAATACAGTCCGGGACAGTCCTCTTCTGCGGTAGCCGGAGAGCGTGTACACATTGAACAGATAACCGGTCCGTCCGCCGGGGTTTCCGAGTGTCGGCAGAACCCCGTATACACTAAGAATTGCGCTGGATACGAGTTGGCCCCCGTCAACGGCCAGATAGGCGATCAGCGTGCCGTCGGCGAGATGTTCTTGTAAATAATTTCGCGTGCTCTCTATGAGATGACCCGGGACAGGCTCGCCTTTAAACTCCTCCAGGAATTTCAGCCGGTTCTCCAGCATTTGATCCATGTCATGCAGATTTGCTTTTCGGACTTCCATCCTTCACCCTCCGTTTCTGCGGCCACAGAAAAGAATCAACAACGCTCTACATTACAGAGTACCGCATTAACTTAAAAACCAGAGTATGCCATCCTCCCGTCCAACCACAGCACCATAACGTCCGGTTAGAGGGCTTCCATAGACTTAAAGATCCAGAATCGGCACGTTGCCGTCCAACCAATTCAGCTGGCTGTCGAGCATGAACTGTACTGACCAATGCTTGTCCGAGCTGGACCAGCGGTGAAAATCCATCAGACTGGCATATAAAGCCTCGATGGGCTCAGCGGTCCTCTGCTCGGTGACGCCCTTCATCAGCTGCATGAACCCGTCCGGCTTGCGGGGAGCCCGTTCCAGCTCCTTGAGGAACCACTTATAGGATGGAAACAGCATCCCGTTCAACGTCAGAATCAGCCTGCCGGCAAAATAGGCATAATTGGTCCGCGAGTAATCCATCAGCAGCAGGTTGTTCCGCTTCAACCCCTCGTAATAGTACCACTTCCAGGTTTCGAATTGTGCATAGAACCTGGCCAGATTCTCATCCTGCCTTGCGGAAGGGTAAGCCGAGGCCGCAGCTACAAGTTCATCCAGACCCTCAATGCGCGAGTAGCTCACCCAGGCATCCTTGAAGGCAAACTTCGCCGGCTCGCTTCCTGCGGCAGCCACCTGCCGGATGTAATCCACAGATACACATTTTCCGTCCACGTACCCTCCCTCATAAGGCGTAGATTCCGTTTCAAAAAATCCGACCTCATAGCTCCCGAGCGCCCGCTCATAATCCGCTTCCGATAGCACAAGCATAATGTCGAGATCGGAAGTTTCGCTGGCATATCCGTGTGCCACCGAGCCCCCGATGATTACTCCGAGCACATCCTCTCTTGTCTGCAGCTTGGCAGTAATGGCCGCAATCGCTTGTTGATGGTGTTGATACATCCAGCTTCGCCCCTTTAGTTAACAAAAATATTAATCAATTAATAGATTAATAAACATAAGCGAAGCATAGCACAATCCAGCGAGTCTGAAAATAGGCCGTTTGCCGCTGCACGGCAAGCATATTTGTGCATAATCATTGGCAGAGTCCGCAAATCCGGCGGCATGTCTGCGAGTCTGGCGGCATGTCTGCGAGTCATGGCGGCATGTCTGCGGGTTATCCCGGCATGCCGCCCCCACGCGGGAATTCCAAGCTCCGGCTCGTTATGGGTTACATGCGACGCTGGAGCGTTAACTCCCGGCACACTTGCACTCAGCCGCCCGGCTCTTTTCTTGCGACCCTTTGGCCTCCCACGCGCACAGCACGGCTTACGCCCCGCACGCCTCTTCCCCTCACGCACACGCACCGCTGGGCTCCTGCCGAGCACAGTCCCTTCACCCCTGCAGCACGACCGCCGGGCTGCTGCCGAACACGTCCCCTTCCCCTCCCGTACGCGACGCCGTGCTTAGCACAGCACGGCATCTTCCCGCCACAGCTGCGCCAGCAGTCTGCGCCCATACACAGCGACGGCGGGCATCCCGTGACGGGTGCCCCAATAGATATCGCCTAGCGCCAGCTTGATGCAGCAGATACGGAGCCGCTCCCGGTGCGCCAGCGGAAAGTCCGGGCCATAGCCTGCGAAGAAGGCCTGCTCCGCTTGCGGATCTTCGATGAAATAACGCTCGAACAAGATCGAGAAATGGTCGGCGTCAACGCCCCAGAGCATGTTCTCGAAGTCGATCATGCCCGTCAGTTCGCCATTGCTGCCCACCAGCCAATTACCGGGTGTGGAGTCCCAGCCGATTGGCACCGGCTGCGCGCCCGCAAACACATCCACGTGGGCGAGCGCCCAATCGGCCAGCTTCTGCTCCTGCGGCTGCAGCAGCTCTTCCTGCCTGCACCCGTCCGCCAGCTCCTCCAGGGTGTGCCGGATATACACCACCGGGTCGCGGTGGTGGAACAGCTCCAGCGGGTTGCCATCCTTATCCGGACGCCCGAACCATTCCCCCGTTGCCGAAGCGTGCAGCCGCCTGATCCACTCCCCCGCCTTGCGGTAAGCCGCATATCTGGCGGCGGGCTCCAGATCGGCAGCCCTCATAATCCTTCCTTCCAGCGCAGTAATCAGGATACCCTGCCAGCCGTCGCCCTCGAACACCCCGACCAGCTCCGGCACTTGCGGCTTAAGCGCCGGCATCCAGCGGGTATACGCGTAGACTTCCGGGTGCCATCTCTGCTTGCGGGTGAATATCTTGGCATAGTAGCAGCTGCCGCTGTCCAGAGCCTGGAGCTTCCAGACTCCGGTCCGGGAGCTGCCCCTTCGATGATCCTGCAGAACCTGAAAGGGACCGATCAGCGCCCTGATCGGTTCGCAGTATGCTTCCGGCACGAGTGGTTCTGATTCCAAAGTCAACGCCCCGCTTTCATTGATTTTAATATAGTCCGCCCGTTATCGCGGTTCCATCCGGCCCACAGCGTCTTACTGCTTAAGCAAGTCCCGCAAATACCGTCCGGTAAGCGAGGCCTCCACCCCGGCCACATGTTCTGGAGTGCCTTCGGCTACTACATAGCCGCCCGCATTGCCGCCCTCCGGTCCCATGTCGATTATATAGTCGGCGCCTTTGATCACATCCAGATGATGTTCGATCACGATGACGGAATGTCCGCTGTCCACCAGCTTGTTCAGCGCCACCAGCAGCTTCGCGATATCCGCCAGGTGAAGTCCTGTGGTCGGCTCATCGAGAATATAGAGGTTATGTGCGCCCCGTTTGATTTTTGCCAGCTCATAGGCCAGCTTCACCCGCTGCGCTTCCCCGCCTGAGAGCGTGGTCGAGCTCTGCCCCAGAGTCATATAGCTGAGGCCCAGCTCGTTCATAATCTCAAGCTTATGCTTCAAATATTTGTTGTCCGCAAAAAACTCGCGCGCTTCTTCCACCGTCATTTTCAGCACATCGCCGATGCTTTTGCCGCGGATCTTGATCTCCAGCCCCTCTTCCGAGAACCTGCTGCCTTTGCACACCGGGCAGACCGATTCGATATCGGCCATGAACTGCAGGCTGGTAACCATCATTCCCTCGCCCGCACAGTGCTCGCAGCGGGTGCCACCGGCATGGGTCAGGCTGAAGTCAATGGCCTGATATCCCCGTGCGGCTGCTTCCGGCTGCGCGGCGAACAGGTCGCGGATACGGTCATAAATGCCGATATAGGTGGCCGGATTGGATTTGCTGTTGCGGCCGATCGGCGTCTGGTCGATGTTGATGACATAATTCAGGAGATCGGAGCCGAACAGGAAATCATGCTCACCCGCCACGATCCGCGCGCCCGTCTTGTCGATCCTCAGCTGCTTGGAGAGGATTTCGTTGATCAGTGAGCTTTTGCCGGAGCCGGATACGCCGGTTACACAGATGAACACTCCCAGCGGAATGTCGAGATCGACATCCTTAAGATTGTTCTCGCGTGCGCCCTGAATGGAAAGGAAGGTGTCTCCAAGCTTGCGGCGCTGCTGCGGTACCGGGATATGCGCCTTGCCGGACAGATACCGTCCCGTCAGCGACTGCGGATCGCCGATTAGCGTCTCATACGTGCCGCTGGCGACAATATTGCCTCCGTGTACGCCTGGACCCGGTCCGATCTCCACGATATAATCGGCGCTGGCAATGGTCTCCAGGTCATGCTCAACCACGATGACCGTATTCCCGATATCACGCAGCTTCTTCATCGTATCGATCACTCTCCCGGTATCCCGTGGATGAAGGCCGATGCTCGGCTCATCCATAATGTAGAGCATGCCCATCAGCTCACTGCTGATCTGTGTCGACATCTTGATGCGCTGCATTTCGCCGCCAGACATACTGTCGCTGCGCCGGCCGAGGCTGATATAATGCAGCCCGATCTCGATCAGGAGGGAGATCCGTCCGTGCAGCTCACGGACAATGGATTCCGCCACCTCCCGGTCCTCCTCGGCAAAGGCAAGCGTGTCAAGAAACGCCAGCAGGTCCTGCAGCTGCATCCGGCTGAGCTGGTCGATGTTCCGCCCGCCAACCGTCACCTGCAGACGCTGCTGCTTCAGACGCGCCCCGCTGCACTCCGGGCATACCTTCTCAATCATGCAGTCCTTGATGAAGGTCGGCTCCGATGCTTCGCCGGAGGAGGATTTACGGATATAGTGCTTGTACCAGCTCTCCAGCTCGTGCACGAACCCGCCGAACGGCCGGTCGCGGCCGGTGATCCAGTTGCGCTTTCCGGCATCCGGAGGCTGCACCATCGGGACTAGCTCACCTTTGCTGCCATAGAAGAGCAGGTCATGAATTTCACTCGGCAGTTCGTTAAACGGGGTATCCAGACTGAAGCCATATTTCTGCGACAGGCTGTACATAATGACCGATCGGTAGGTGTCCTTGCTGACAGGACTGAACACGGTACTCTTCAGGGCGCCTTTATTAATGCTCCGCTCCGGTGCTACAACCAGGAAGCGCGGCTCTACCACATAGGACATCCCTACACCCAGACAGGTATGGCACGCACTGCCGGCGGCGTTGAACGAGAAGTGGAAGGGCTGCATATCACACAGGAAGACATGATGCTCCGGGCAGCCGAAACGCTCGTAGAAGCCCTGCGGCGCGCCGCCAATCACTTCTACTTTGATCATAATATCCTCATCCAGGGCCAGCATTGCGGCTTCAATGGATTTGGTAAGCTGTATGTACGTGTCCGCTTTCAGCGTGAACCGGTCAATGATGATTTCGACTACGTATGAACGCCGTTCATCCAGCTCCAGCTCCTCGGACAGAGCAGCAGGTGCGCCGTCGATCAGCAGGCGTTTGAAGCCTTTCTTGCGCAGCTCGCTGAAGGTATAGCTGTAATCCTCGCCGTAGATTTTATAGACCGGCGCCCGCAGCTCGATAACTGTGCCTTCAGGCAGTGCCGAGACCTGCTCGGCAATCTGGGCGGCCGACAGCTGGCGGAGCGGATGGCTGCACTCCGGGCAGTGGCCGGTGCCGGCGGTGGCGAACAAGAGGCGCAGATAATCATGAATGTCAGTTACGGTACCCACGGTAGAACGGGGATTGTGATTCCCCTTCTTCTGCTCGATGGCGATGACGGGCGATAGCCCCCGCACAGCATCGACCTTCGCCTTCTTGATCTGGCTGATCCGGCTCTTGGCGAAGTTGGAGATGGAATCGAGAAAGCGCCGCTGGCCCTCGCCGTAGAGCACATCAAAGGCCAGCGAGGATTTGCCGGAGCCGGAGACGCCGGTGATGACGGTCAGCTTGTCCCGCGGAATCTCCAGCGAGATGTTGCGCAGGTTATTTTGCCTGGCTCCCGTGATTTCAATGGTTGAACGAATCGTCATATTTAAGGACCTCCTTGTGAACTAGGGGATATACAGAAAAGCCATCTCCTGCACCGCCGGCCTGCTCTTCGGGGTGATGCCCAGCGGCTGCGACACTTTCTCGATGATGCCCTTATCGGCCATATATTCCAGAATTCCGGCAATCGGCAGCTGAAAATGCTTCAGGAAATGTGTCACCGTCTTCACTTCCTGATCGGACATAAATTCCAGGACCGGCCACTTCATCAGGTCCATATGACGGTCCAGCGTCTCTTCCATCCGCTGAATGGCTTCCCGAATTTCTACTTCGCCCAGGCGGCCTGACATCGGCTGCTGATAATACGGGGCCAGCAGCTCGGGGTCCTGCTCCAGCACCTTCAGCACCGATTCGCGGATCGGCGGCTCGCCGGAAGCGCACAGCTCCATGGCGGCAATCAGGTCGGCAGCCTTCAGCAGATAGTATTGCGCATACATTAGATCCTTGCGCAAAATCATCCACTTCTGGCATTTGTGGCAGAGATCCACCAGCTCACAGGCAAGAGTCAGCAGCGTCAGCGAAATGTCGCGGCCGCCTAGCTGCTTGAATTCTTCGAAGTACTCGTAAAGACTGTCATCGGCGCTGTACACAATGCGCCCTTTGGCGAAATATGACTGCGGCAGCGAGCCGCCGATCAGCCGCTCCGTTCCCCGCTTGAAGCCGCTGCGCGTGAACAGCTCCGCATTGATGGTAATTCCGTCTTCAATCAGACGAAAATAATGGAGCTTGAGCGGCTGATCCCTGACAATCAGCGCCATGTCGATATCGCTTTTGTCCCACACCTGATCATAGGCCAGACTGCCGCAGATGATAACGGCGATGACGTTCGGATCATCCCTGACCTTGTCCACAAAGTCCTCCACCGCCGCGTGGTAACGAGCCTGCAGCTCCCGCTTAACCGTGTTGTCCATTTAGTATCCTCCCCTGCCCACCGTATGGAAATCATTGCCGATTCCGGGGCGTGTGGTAAGATTATACGGGATATCCATGTTTTAAATAGGACAAATATTGCGGAAAAGGGCGGGCCTATGGATCACTATCTGCTGGAAACCATTAAACGCACGACCGACTTTATCGAGGAGCATCTGCTGGCAGAAGACCTGTGCCTGGACAGAATCGCCCGTCATGTCAATGTCTCCAAATTTCATCTGCTGCGGATCTGGAAGGGTGCCACCTCCACAGGAATTATGGAGTATGTGCGCAGGCGGCGGATTGCCGATTCGCTGGGAGACCTGCTGAGGCCGGGGAGCGGGATTGCCTGGATTTCGGACAAATACGGCTTTGGCAGCGAGCGCAGCTATAACCGCGTCTTCAAGGAGGAATTCGGCTGTACACCGGGCAGATGGCGCAAAACGCCTTCGCCGCTGAACATTCTGGACCGCTTCAATGCGGATTTCATGGGCACGGCCGGAGACGGGCTGGTCTTCTTCCGCGCCATCCGCATCCTGCCGGCGTTCTCGCTGGCCGGGCCGGAATACAGAATAGACGCCGAGGAGAACCAGTTAAACGGGACAGCGATTAAACGCGGCGTTGATTTCTTTTTTAATCAGAGACTTGAGATCGTCAACCCGGTCCGCAAAAATGTCTACTACGGCTTCACGTCCGTTCCGGAACCTTATGCCGGTTATACCAGCTACCAGCCCTCGCTCCAGATTGACCAGAGCAGCATCGTACCGCCGCAGATGAAGCAGCGCCATGTCCGCCCCCATAAGTACGGCGTATTTACATATATAGGCACCCACCGCCCCGAGGAGCTCTCGCCGCAAGCCCTGGAGAGCATTTGGAACGTTGTCTTCAACCGCTGGATGCCCACCGTGCAGATGGAGCTGCGGGATAAATTCAGCTTTGAGTATATCGACTATTCCAAATGCAGCAGGCAGTATTGCGAATGCGATTTCTATTATCCGATCACCTGGCTGTAATTCAGCATACAAAAAACCAGGCCCTCATCAAGAGCCTGGTTCTGTTGCACCCGTTATTGGCATTCATCAGCAGCTGCCGTTACGCGTAGCGTTCCGAATAGATCGCATAGCAGCTGTCTTGTCTTGCCGCCTCATGCACCGCCTCAATAGAATTCTCAATCATTCTGCGGATGTCGTCAATTCTGCGCTTCTCTGCATACAGGTAGCCAATTCGCCCGCCGATGGCTTCTCCGCACCCAAGGGCCCGGTAATCCAGATTCTCCAGACTGTCCAGGACCGCTGCGGCCAATCTTTCCACCACCGCTTGCTCGGCCTGGATACATACGACAAATTCATCGCCGTGCGCTCTGCCGATACATGATTTGCAGCTTGTACGCTCCAGACACTGCCGGATGATTTCAAAGCAGGCCAAAATCACCTTGTCCCCTGTCTCAAAGCCGTACCGGTCATTGATTCCCTTAAAATGGCGGATGTCAAAGCGCAGGACCGCAATCTCCTCCGCCTCTGTGCTCCCGGAAATAATCTCAAGCGCCGTTTCCAGGAACACCTCCATATTCGGCATATTCTTTTTCAATTCATGAACACTGTCCTGCTTCAGCTTCAGCAGCTCACCAAGCTGTTCCATCCTGAACTCCTCCTGCTCCACAATCTGAATCAGACGGTTAATCAGATAGTTCTTTTGCAGCTGCACATTCATCCCGGCTACAATCTCGATACGTTTGCGCCTTAACCGCTGAGCCAATTCCGCACTGAGGACAGGGCCGCTGACGATGCTCTTAATCTCGGCAAGCGAGAAATCGAGGCTTCTCAGAATCAGCACCCAGTTCAGCACAGCGGCCTGATGTTCTTCATATTGCCTGTACCCGGTTACCGGGTCAATGGCCGACGGCTTAAGCACGCCTATTTCGTCATAGTGGCGCAGCATCTTGGTCGTTACCTGATGGCGCGCGGCAAATTCACTGATCTTCAAGCCCATCTGTCCTCCATGTTCAACAAAGTGATCCGGCCGGAACAACCTTCGTAATCAAGCATAAACCTTCCTGTAAGGGGAAAGTCAACTCCTTTCTTGCCGGTAGCCACCCTCCGCAGCATAGGCATCTGCTGCCGCCGCCAAAAAGTAGGCAAGCCCCGTCTGCTGGCTCTCCAGCATGCTCCGGTGAAACTCATCGCCCAGCAGGAAGCGGTTCTGCACTGCAAAAGCTTCTGCCGTAACGGCGGCACCGTAGTCGGTTAGAAAGGCCAGATGTCTCTGGAGCAGTCCGAATACGCCATCACTCTTATGGCTCACGCCTTCCCGCAGCAACTCTGCCATCTCCGCCATGAATGCCGCCGCTTCCCTGGCGGCTTCGTTCAGCCGCGGCACCTCGGCCGCTGTCGGCTCCGGCAGTTCATATTGATAGGCTTCCCGCAGATATTCCTTCTGCGGCTGCAGCGCCTTCCGCCACGCCTCTTCACTTTCCAGTCCTCTGAATAATTCTTCCGGTTCCATAGGTTCTCCTTTCGCCATACCGGCAAGGGTATTGTGAATCGTTGCAATAATCGTCTCCAGCCGCTCTTTCCGCCGCCGCAGCTGCTGCTCCTGCTCGGTGAGCAACCGCTCCCGGTCCGGCTCCTTCGCAAGCAGCCGTGCGATTTGGTCCAGCGGGAAATCCAGCTCCCGGTACAGCAGAATCTGCTGCAGGCGCTCCAGCTCCGGAGCGCCGTACAGGCGGTAACCGGCCCCGCTAATTTCCGCAGGCAGCAGGAGGCCGATGCGGTGGTAATGATGCAGAGTTTTGACCGTAATGCCCGCCAATCCGGCGGCTTCCTTTACGGTATACAACATCTTCTCTCCTCCTTTCAGCTCTAAGCGTAAGGCCTCCCCATGGAGGAGGGTCAATAGTCGTTTTCGTTTTCTTTATACAATAGTTTCCACACACAAGCAGACCTTCTCCTAAGAGAACGGTCTGCTATGCTTCGTCATCTAGCGTTCACTTCAATTCTTTGCGCCAGACGGAGAATCCGGTTTCCAGCCTGAACCCGATTCGTTCATAGAAAGGCTGCATCGGCCCCACATAGGCTTTCCGTGCACCTTTCTCCCGCAGCCGGTTTAATCCCTCGTAGATCACTGCTTTGCCCAGCCCCTGCAAGCGGTAATCTTTATGCGTACCGACCGGCTCCAGCACTCCGATCCTGTTCACTTCATCCACAAAAATGTTGCAGAAGGCTACCACCTCCCCCGCTTCATTCAAGACCGACAGGTCCAAATCTGACCGATAATCCGGCGCTTCACGCAATCCTCCGTATAACCGCAGCATATGCTCCGCTCTCTCCGTACCCGCGTAGTCAAAAGCCATGATATGCCCCAGCGCCTTGGCCCTATCGCTGACCTCCCGGCCGGCAGCAATCCGGAAGCCCCCCTGCATCTCCACCGGGAACTCGCGATCCAGGGAAATGGATACCGCATTGTCGCTCTCCCCGGGCACAATCGCATACCCCCGCCCGGCCGCGATGGCCTCCACCTTGGTCCAATGCTGCGGGATGGCCAGCTTGCAGGCACGCTGCTCCTCCTGTCCGCCTATATTCTCAATGAACTGAAACATTTCCTGAAGCAGGCTTTCTTCCGGATCTTCGGTATGTAACTGAAAATAAAAGTCCCCATCCCGGAGCACCATCGCGGCAATTTGGCCGTCGTCCTCCTCCCAGATGCCGATATTGCGTTCCCAGCCGGGAAGCAGGCCGGCCCGTAGCTGGTAGAAGAAAATTTCAAATTCGAAACGGGCAATCAGCCAGCTGCCCGGCCGGTTCAATTTGGAATAGCTATATGAAATGTAGTCCCGTACTTGTAATAAATCCTGCGATGTATATGCCCTGCAGCGTATGGTCATGAATATCAGCCTCCTGTTCTTGTTAGTTTTATACTACTGCCTCAGGAGCACCGGGAATATGCCAAGTTCTCTTCATAATAAAGTCTTCCCTATAACTGAACGGGCTCAGGCGCCGTTGTTTTTCATTTTTGCTCCCGGGAAGACAAAAACACCGGGCAGTAATTCCCCCATACGGTAGAATTACAGCCCGGCTTGTTCATTCGTGTTCTTCGACCTACTGTCACTGCTTCAGGAACGTGAGTAGACAATTTTCTTGATGCTGTCCACAGACAGGCTGAACTGCTCGGACAACTGCCCGATGCCGCTTCCTAAATGGAAAGCCTCGCGGATGGCGCTGTTGCGGGTCCGGTAATAATCCGCCGCCCCCGAATTCTGTCCCCACTTCCGCCGCTCGGACGTACGTGTGGGGATATAGATCAGTTCCCCTTGGACATAACGCTGAATTTCCTTCAGCAATTCCTCCGGGAACACTTCTGTCGCTTTAATATATTCCATATTGGGCTCGCTCCTTAAAATAAATTGGATATTTTAAGGGCAAAGCCTGGGAAAGAAACATCCCGTTTCAGAGAATCAGGCGAATTCCAATCTGCTCCATGCAAGCCTCGCCTTGTTTATTCCACAGGCTTTGCATGGAGCGGAGAAAGTACGAAATCAATAACCCAGTACACACTCATCCACCTCCCGGTCAGCGTTCCTTGAGGAACGGATATGCGCATTTCATTAACATGAATTGTAACCGGAGCCGCCGGATACGGCTGCGACATTTGTACTGCGGCAGCTTCCGGCCGGATGAGCCGTCCGCCGGAGCAGCCCTTCACCTGCTGCGTTCATAGACGGCAATGTATTCCGCGGCCGTGATGCTGCGGGACAGCTCGCCAATCAGCGGATAAGGAATCGCTGCGGCTTTTTTGAAACGGATGCATGATTTGCCCATATCCAGTCTGCCGGAGACTTCTTCCGCATACCGCGCTTTGAACCACTCCAGCAGCTCCGGATTCATATAAAGCCCCATGTGATACAGCGCAATGTAATTCTTCTGGGAAGCAATGCTGATGAACGGCAGCGGCTCGGCAGGGTTGACATGATAGCCTGCAGGGTACAGGCTGTGCGGAACAACAAAGGCGATCATGCCGTAGGCCATCGTCTCTGCAAAGCCCTCCGGGAGATTCTTCCGGATTGTCTCATAAAGCATGGCGACCGCAGCTCTGCGCTCTTCCGGCAGCAAGGCGATGTACTGTTCAGGGGTATTCGCTTCGTATTTCATAGAGCCTCCTGCGGAGTGATTTGTCACACTACACAGCAACTATACCACAGATAGAGATGGACATGAAGAAACCGCTTCCCAGCAGAAAGCGGCGTGTACAGCAGATTCTCTTACTTGAAAATAAACAGGATTACATGGAGTAACGGCTTCCATAGCCGCGGATATTCACGGTTAATGGCTTCTTTCAGTTCATCGCCCGGGATACTGCCGAAGGAACCGTTCTCGACCGCCCAGGTATACGCTCCGTGAACACTGTCGCCGACGGCGATATGCCCGCTGGCATACCCCCCGATAGCGATGTGCGAAGCAACGGCGCAGCCGCCAAATGAATATAGTCCCAACGCCAATCCGCCAACGGCCGCAAGCCCCACAGCCACTCCTCCGATTGCCAACGCTCCGCAGGCAAGGCCGCCGACCGCCAGCAGCAGACCCAAGGCCAGCCCGGCGAGACTGATCAGTCCCAGCGATACTGCTCCGAAGCAGAGCCCGCCTATGGCGATGATTCCTACCGGCAGAACGCCGAAGGCAACCGTGCCGACAGCAATAATTCCCTTGGCCACATATATGCCGCGGCCCAGGTTAATGTGTACCAGCGGAAGCCCGAAGCAAGTAGTCCTGCTCTTATACTCATAACGATAGGCAGGCCGGTGCTCCACCCTCTCCGGTGCAGCCGTCGCCCTGTCCGCTCCCTCCAGGTTCGGGCCATCCATTACCAGATGGTCCAGGCTGACTCCGAATAACCGGCTTAACGACAGCATTTTATCCATTTCCGGATAGGTCTGCCCGGATTCCCATTTCGAGACCGCCTGCCGTGATACGCCGATCATTTCCGCCAGCTTCTCCTGGGACATCCCCATTTGTCTCCTGTAACCTTGCAGCTTCTCCGCAAACTCCATCATCTCTCATCACCTCATGCCAAGCTTACGCGCACCGGCTTGTCTACGGCTACCAAACAGAGCTGACAATTTGTCAACTACAGGTTGCATCAGCCTTTAAGCTAACGTTATCCTAGCATGCAAAAGCAGATTGCGCCGTGATTAATATGGGTATCCCAGATATGGATTCAACAATCCGGATCACTTCTTCTTGGCCGCCTTCTTCTCAGCTGCATTGCGTTTGTTCTCTTCCACCCGGAATTCAACAATTCTGCGGATCAGATCATAGGGCATAGGCTTATCGAGTGGGAACTGCACCGAGCCTTTTGCGCTCTTATACGGAGACAGTTCCTCGGCGAATGCTTCGATGCCGCTGGGTACAGGATAGAACCCGATATGCTTCTTGAATGCGGCAAAATGCACCAGATTGCCGTTCAGTTCGAAGGTCGGCATCTGGTAGCTGATTTTCTCGGCGGCCTCCGGTGCAGCTTCCCGGATGACCGAACGGATTGCTTCCAGCGTCTCCTGCACCTCTGGGGGTGCGGCTGCAATATATTCGCTGATCGAAGTGAATACGGGCTTGTTGGTATCCATGACAGTCTCCTTTACTTCTTTCCTTCATATATAACATACCACTCCGCTAAAGGCCAGTGCAGTAGCCCTGTCATTACCCAGGAAATAATCAACCCTGATGATATAAAAACCACTCCCGCTGCCGGGAATGGCTGCTGATCGTTTTACATTTTACGGGTCGCAATACGCCGGTAATCATCCGTCACTGCAACGGGAATGCTGCCCTTGAGATAAAATTGGTCTCCGGCCTTCCATGTATGGGTCTGCTTGTTTGCTCTGCGCATGTAAACGTAGTTGTAAGGAGAAGTGGCATAGGCTTTGAAGCCCTTGCGTTTGCATCTGCGGAGAAAAGCGACATCTTCGCCGATGGAACGGTCCGGGAACAGCACCTGCTTTGCGACCTGCCTGCGGAAGAGCACGGTCCCGCCCTGTATGAAGACAACCGGTTTATCTCTTTCCCGCGGTGAGCGGATAATGAGCTGCCGGGTAGCCGTGAGGTAGACCAGGCAGGCATGCTTCCCGACAATGTCGCTGCCTGTACGGTTCAGCATGCGTACCTGCTCCCGCAGGTAGTACGGCGAATAATAGTCATCATCGTCGAATTTGGCGATCAGCGGGTAACGCGCCTTGGTGATTCCGCAGTTCAGACATTGCCCGAGCGAGACCTTCTCCGGCACCTGAAACACTCTGATGTCCGGATAAGCCCGCACCTTACGGGCATATTGCCCGAGCTTCATGCTGTCCTTGTTCAGAATAATAATCAGTTCTTTGTGTTTATACTGCTGGTTCCGGAAATTGCCGACCAGCTGGTCAAAAAATCGCGGTCGGTTGGTGCACACGATAATGGACACGCCATTTGCGCCCACAGTCTGCTTCACAGCCGTTCTCTCCTCTCCTGTCATCCCTTCAAGATATGAGGAGGGACAAACGGCGGTGCGGGCTGCCCTCTTAGGAGGAAGTTGTCAAAGGAAAATAATTTCCCAAATCAATACTAAAATAGAAGACAGATGATGCTTCATTAAGCTAACAAACAGGTTAGCTTAATGAAGATTTATCAGAGAGAGAAAAGTCCTCTCCTTACATGGATTAAAAAGGTATTATTGATGTGTACTAGTAGGATTAGCTATATTGATGTTGTAGAAATCTGAGGGGGGATTTTTTGTTGCGTCTTATATATTTAGGATTTCTCATGAGTATTTTCCTGGTTGCTTGTAATCCAATAAAGTCAATACCACCACTCAGCGAACAAGATTTTGAAGTGACATATAAGGACGTGCTCATAAATGCAGAACTGGCCCCAGATAGCATTATTAATAAATTGGGAACGGAAAAAGGATTCGAAGACAATAATTATGGACTAATCAGCCAAGGAAATGGATATAACAGGTGGGGGCTAAATTACCCCAATAAGGAAGACGCTGATATCTCAATAATCTTTTTAGAAGATGAAATCATCTTCACTCAGCTAAATAAAATAGCTACTCATAGAGGAATTAAAGTAGGGGATAGTGTTGATCAATTATTTGAGGCATATGGGAACAGTGAATTAATTAAAGACTCGTATATATATGAGCTTGACACACATAAGCTGCAGTTCTATATGAGTAATGATAATAAGACGGTTCAGAGAATATACATCGATTATAACTTAGATGACGCTAACAGAAAGCAAGGAATAACTGCATAAAATTAGGAGAAATTTTCCAGTAAATACGACAGCTGAAACGGTATTATTCGTACTCTCGCTAAATAAATGAATCCAGTCTTCCCAACATAAACGCCGGGCAGCGTTTCTCCTGAGATTGGAGAATTGCTGCCCGGCTCATGTTTGCCTGCTGGCTATTCCAGTCCGTGCTGCTTGCGGATGTTGTACAGCCCTTGAATAATCAGCTCGGAAGGATCACGGTTCAGCTGCAAATGGGTCAGCAGCATGTGCAGAGGAACTGCGCACACATTCGGTCCGTCCGTAATTTCGCGGAAGCCCGCTTCAAATACCGGGCCATGCTCTTCGTTGAAGGCCAGTCCCGCATGCAGCTCTTGAGGTGCGAATTCCTCGCGGATCGCTTCCAGCAGCTGCGGCACCAGCACCGTGTCAACCACCTTCTTGGCGCCTTCCTCATTGGCCGGCAGATCCGGCAGCGGCTTGCCGCCCTCTGTCTTCATCAGTTCATAGAAGAAGGAGGACATCCAGAGCGACGGATCGTTGCCCGACTGGAATCTGGCGATCAGCTCGCGCAGGAAGAAGCCGCAGGAATACACTTCATTCGCCTCATTGTGTACATGATATACAAATATCGGACCGTATGCCGCAAGATTCAGAATCTGCGATTCCACGTTCTCAAACTTCATTTTTAGAGCCACCATGCCATTGTGGTGGACAGCGCGGATCAGCTCGTTCCAGTTCTCTTCGGTCATCTTTTCCGAATTGGCTGTTTCCGGCCCATTCGCCGCTTCATTCGTTGCTTCATTCGTCGTTTCATTGGTTGTCTCATTTGTCATGATTAAATTCACCCCGACTCCTATCATACCACCCTAGCGCTCTCAGGTAAAAATGTATATTTATAGTGATCCGCTTTTTCAGCCATAAAACGGCGAATTTGTGAGCGGAACCAAGCTTGCGCGGGAGGAGACTATTTTTGCGAAACCCTATGGTTTCAATGGATAATGCCCGTCTGCCTTCTTACCGGGGGAAGCAATAATTTACTGTGTCCTGATGTCCACCGCATAATCCGTACCGTTCCACTCGACCTTGGCGCCGAGCGTTTCGGATATAAAGCGGAGCGGGACCAGCAGGCTGTTATGTGCATAGAAAGGCTTCTCTGCCAGGGTTACGGCTTTGGCGTCAACGGTGGTTTGCCCGCTTACCGTATTGAAGACAATGCGCTTGCCGTCCTTCACCGCGATTACAGATCTGCTGGGGATGTCCCAGCGGATATCCGCTCCCATAGCTTCAAGAACGCCCCGCAGCGGGACATAGGTCGCTCCGTTCACAATAAGCGGCGGCACGGTGGGCTCCAGCTTTACTCCGTTCAGTCGGATCGTTGCAGCTTTTCGGACGGGACTAAATTCCTGCAGCTCAATGGCGGTCGTGCCTTGGCCGGTTTGCCCGAATTGATTGTAGCCTGCCGAGTACACGCCTCCGTTCGCGGTAAGCACATAAAGGTTGCGGCTTCCCTCGGAGATCGCTTTTACCTTAACCGGCAGTCCAAGAGCCTTGATTTGGCTGAACTTACCGTCATCGAATATCCACTGCCAGGCTGAACCGTCAGCATCCACCGCAGAGTGGGTAGTAAAAGAGACCGCCTTACTGATATTGGGCATCTGGTGCGGCACTAGCACCCCCTCCGTATGGAAGTAGCTGTAGTTCTCCCATACCCAAACCTTTCCGTTGAAGTCAAGCGCAGCTCCCAGGTAAGAATCGGCGGCGATGTCATGGCACTCTCTTCCGCCAGGAAGCAGCGTCGGCTTGCGGATATAGCCATGAAAAACATCGTCCTTATTGAGCGCCCGGTAACCCCAGACCCAGACTTCGCCGCCGTTGCCCAGTGCAACCGAGGCATGCTTGCCGGCAGCTACTTTGTTCACCGAAGGCAAGCCGGCCACCTGCTTGGGAAGCAGCCCGTTCTTGCGGGACTCGTCCCCGAGCTGTCCGTGCTCATTGCCGCCCCATGCCCAGACGGTCCCGTCACGCTTGACGGCAAGGCTGTGATCGTCTCCCGCCGATACCTGGATGACATCCGTCAGTCCCGGCACCTGCTCCGGTGCAGTCCAGATTTCTTCGCCGCCGCTTTGCTTGCCGATCCCGAGCTGTCCATGTTCATTGCCGCCTGCGGACCACACCGTCCCGTCCTCCTTCAGGAAGAGTGTGTGCCGGTACCCCGCAGAGATTTGCCGGACATGATCGATAGCTATCCGCACCGGCAGAAAAGCCGGCGTCGTCGCTCCATGTCCCAGTGAGCTGTAGCCTCCGCCCCAGGCCCAGACTGTGCCGTCTGTGCCGATGGCATACGCCGAGGTGTCGCCGGCTTCAATCTGGGCTGCTGCCAGATAGCGCACCTCATCTACGCCCGTCTCCGTACTTGCTCCTGCTCCCTCCGCAGCAGCACCGATGTCCGGCAATACTAACAAGAGGCTACCGATTGCTATAAGGATTGCCTGTATTCTTGCTTTTTTCCATGAGAGAGCCTTCATCTTCCTGATCCCCCAAACGCCATAAGTTTTAACAACTGAATTTCAACAAGGCATAGAATATGCTATTAATTTGACGCAGCTGGATAAATTTAGTTGCACTAAACTCCCAATTTAAGACCGCTGGCATTATTGGCCCTGAACATAGCAAGCCCGCCCACTGTAACTTTCGTTAACGGCAGGCGGGCTTGCGAAATCGTGTGTTGAGGTACCAATAATGTTGCAGTATGAATAAATATGCCCGTGTCGGGGCGGGTTCATTGAAGCGATACTTCTCCTCCGGGATATAGCGTCGAGCTGTACAGGCGTTTGGGCTGAGGCAGCGGCTGGCCCGGGTGCGCCGCAGTCAGCGGCAGCGGCTCACCGCCGTATATGACTGCCGTCTCCGGCGTATAAATGACAACCTGTTCGGTGCCGGTGCCCAGCAGATCGCCGTGCACGGCATAGCCCTCCGTATCAAACTGCACGGCTGTATTCATATAGCCGTCATATAAGGCGGGCAGCACGCCGCCGCCCCGGCGGTAGGCAAGAATATAGTCCGGAGCATCTGCACGGAAATTACTGACCGTCTCGGCAATCGTCAGCCAGCCGTCCGTGGTGCGCTCTTCCTTCCAGAGCTCCTGGCCCGACTGATCCAGCAGGAACAAGGCATCCTTGCCCTTCAGCCCCTTGCCGTCATCCTCGCGGACCATCCGGTCAAGACCGGCGATCTGCAGCCCCGGCAGCTCGGGACGAAAACGGCCCAGCGCCAGATGCTGAGATTCGATAGAGCCTTCATAGCGCCACAGCTCCCGGCCGCTGCGGTCGTACATTACCGTCACGCTGCCTCCAATAACCAGCTCCGGCTCTCCGTCGCCGTTCACATCTCCGACCCACAGGCAATCGGCATGGTCTTCCAGATCATGACAGCTCCACAGCCGCTTCCCGTCCGCACTCAGCAAATCATACCCGGCCATAACCTCATCCCGTCCGTCACCGTCCAGATCGAAGACCCAGGGATAATGCCCGACGTTGCCTTCATGGGTCCACAGCAGCCGGAAATCATTGTCCAGTGCCCACAGACGGTGATACCGGTCTTTGAGTATGATGTCCGAGGCCCGCTCCTTCCCGGACAGATTGGCGATAATAATGCAGTCATGCGCTTCCTTGTCCGGCAGCGGGTGCACCCGCTTGATACTGCCGGTAGCCCCGTCCAGAATGTGGAACCGGTCATTCATCACACAGAGCACTTCAAGGGCGCCGTCACCGTCAATATCATATATTTGCGCCGGATAATCCGAGCCCTGGCTGCCTGCCCCGGGGTCCGGATTCCCGGTCTGCCATAGCAATCTTCCCTCCAGGTCATAAGCGGTCAGGCACTGCACCTGATGCGGAATATAGCGGACATCCTGGCGGTTGTCCGGCTGCACCAGCAGCAATTCGGCCCGGCCGTCGCCGTCCAGATCGCCCATCAGCATTTTGCAGCCGGCACCGGCGGCCGAAATGTCGATTTCGGCCAACCGGTACACTTGTTGATTTATCGTTTGCACAGTTGTTCCTCCTGGGTGAACACCGGCCGGACAGTTTCTCCGCCCCGGTGTGTTATATTAGATCAACGGTCTGGCCTCCGGGCACTTCAACGATGCGGCCGTCCACCTCAAGCCAGACAGACGCAGCACCCGGATTATGCACAAAATCGCGGGAGGCGGCAAACACCAGACGCTCGCACGCTTTCATATAGTGCACGATTTCCACATTGGTCGCATACCAGATATCGTCACGGCCGCCGGCCATAGCGCAGAATTTCTCAATCAGCTCCCAGTTATCGTCATTGTCGAATTCATAGCTGTGGCCCCAGACATACATTAAATACAGGTACTGCCGCTTATGCAGGCCGATAAAGCGTTCCCCGTGCTCCAGCAGCCCGCGGTTGTGATGGCAGGTGGCACGCCATTCCAGCCAGTCCTCCGGCAGTCCGAAGCCCCCCGTACTCTCCACCGTCCGGGCATACTCAATGCCCAGATGCGGCAGCAGCCGGATAATCTCCTGGCTGTAGGACCCGTTCGGGTAGGACATGCCGCGCACCGGCTGATGGATCAGCCGCTCCAGCGCCTTACGGTCCTCCATGACCTCCTCGACAATATACTCCTGCGGACAACGGGCAATCGTCGGATGACGGCGGGTGTGCGCGCTTACCTCATGCCCCTTGTAGAGCTGCGGCAATTCCTCCGCCGTAATGCGGTCGCCTTCCCCCAGCAGGCCGGAGTTGATATGGAAGGTCCCTCTGATGCCATACTGATTAAAAATCCCGACCAGCCGCTCATCCGCCCGCCGGCCGTCATCATAGCTCATCGTCAGCGCTTTGTGCTTTCCCTGCGGATAGCAATAATACACACCTGCCATAGGTTACTCTCCTCCTAATTACATCATGCCGCCCATGCCGCCCATACCGCCCTTACTGTCCATTCCGTCGTTCTGACGGGCTTACAGTAGAAGGGCAGTAAAGGGCACAATATCGGATAAATTTTCCTATTCTGCCGTACTAATCTGACTGCAGCTAAACCAGCCGCTGCTACATACCCTGCGCGGGTCTCCGCCTTAAAGCGCATATACGGTCAAATCACTATACTCTGCGATCAGCGGCGCCATCTGCCGAAAGCCGATCCGCCCGCCTGCAAGCAGCGGTCCGTAGGTCACGCCGTCGTCCTCCCACCGGAGCACCGGAAGCCCGTTGACGGCGAAAGCGACGTCAGTCCCCTGCTTGACCAGCAGCATCCGGTACGGCTCCGTCATGTCCATGACGCCGGGGAGCGGGTCCGCTCCCTGGGCGACGAGATGGAAGCCGTAGCTCTTCCGCAGATTGCAGGTATGGAAAGACCGCTCCTCAGCCCACATCCGGCGGAAATATGAGATATGCAGCGCATCCATCTCCCCGTGATGGTATTGATCATATTCTCCCGTCCGGCGCGGCAGGGAAGGATCGAACAAATCGCGTCCGCCGCTCCCTGCTGCTGCAAAGAACAGGATGGCCAGGCCCGGCTCGCGCAGCGGCCGGAAGCTCCAGGATACCGCATGATCGGCGGGGAACGCCTCAGGGCACCAGAAGACGATATTCGCCTTCTGCCCCTCCTCCGGACTGCGGGTACTTTCCAGTCTCAGCCGCCCCTGCGGGAAGGTCGCCGCTCCGTCGCCTTCCAGGACGAACCCGGAAACATCGCCGGGAGCCTGCAGCGGATTGCGGTAAATGGGCGTCCACCCCGCCGGAATAAGCGATGCTTCGCCCTGCGCGGACGGGTCCAGCTCCCCTGCACTCTGCTCAGAGCCGCTTAACGTCCGCGCCTTCTCATCGTGCGGGAAGTCCATCCGCCGCACCTCCTTCCGCAACGGCCGCTTCCCCTGTCGTGCCGCTGCCCGGCCGGTCCGGCAGATCCTCAGGGATCAGCTCCAGCGCAATGATGGTATTCAGCGACCACTGTGAAGCCTCATTGGTGTTCATCCAGTCGATCTCATTCAATTCTTCCATGTACGTCACCTGCTGCTGCTCCCGTTGCAGATCGACCAGACCGAAGGGGTTCTCCAGCAGAATCGACCAGCAGCGCGCTGCCGTCGCTGCATCCCCTCTGTACCAAGCGCCAAAGGCAGCAATGCCTACGCTCAGCACCGGATGCTCAAAGCGCAGCTTCCCGGTAATCGCGCCGCCGCTGAGGACATCCTTCTCCTCCTGCGGCAGATTGTAGAAGACGCCGAATTCCGCCAGCATATCCTCCCATTCGGGGTCCTCCAGCATCATGGCCAGCTCGAACCAGACCTGGGGACCGCCCATGCAGATGGCCAGATGCCGGCCCCAGTTGTCGTCGCCCATGCCAGTGAGAATGCCCGTCTTCGGGTCATACCCGTAGGTCGGTCCGGAGATCAGCCGCAGGTTCGCCTGCTTGATGCAATTGATGCCGGTGAGGATTTTGTCGCGGTAGGCCGTATCCTCATACCGTTCCCAGCGGGTCATCCAGTTGGAGCTGAACGCCGCCCAGTCCGGGCCCACCCGCACATGCGTCGGAAATTCATCCTTCGGAAAATAAGCCCGCATCGGGTCCAGCGTCACCGTGGCGTAGTCCGCATCCGCGACCCCGTCCATGAGATCGCCGGTCCGTTCATCGCCGGTCAGGTAATAGTAATAGCGGTGCAGCCCGGCCATGGCGATCCGCGCTTCCTTGCAGCCGCAGCCCCAGTGCACCACATTGTGGCGTGAGCCGAGACCGGCGTATTCGCCGAAATGATACGCATCCACCTCGCCGGTATGCCGGGTCATCGCTTCCGCCAGGCGGAACACATCGGCCCGCCCGCTGCGCAGGAAGCTGACCCACAGCCACATGTTCGGCACCAGCTCGGCGTTCTGCCAGGCGCAGCCGCCCAGGTCATAATTCCACACATGGCGGACCGGGTCATAGCTGTGCATGAAGTCGCCGTAGTCCCACAGGCCATACCATTTGCGCTGCTCGATTTCAGCCAGGTAGAATTCCAGAATGCCGTCGAGCCGCTCCTCCAGGTACGCCCTGGCCGGGCTACTCCGGTCGGGCAGGCTCCACAGCCCGAATGCCCGGCAGTGGTGATAATACTCCGGCTCGCACACCAGCAGCGCCGGTTCGTCGGCTTCCCCACGCATATGCACAAGATCAGCTGAGTCCGGCGTACGGTCCGTACACCACAGCGTCACTTCGCTGGTGTTGGCGATGCCGTACGGCGTAGCCCGCAGCTCCGCCGCGCCTTCATAGGAAGACTCCACATGCGTCTTCGTGTCATAGTGGCGCAGATCCATCGCCGGTGCGTCCGGTGACCAGAACCACACGGCAAGGGCTGCTTCCTCCCCGGACATGCCGTCCGCCTCCAGGGCGCCGGGATGCTTCCGCCAGAAATTGCGCACGCCTGCGGCCAAGCCGCCGCCAGTGTCACCGATATAGCAGAAGCCTCCGGCCCTCCGGCCTTCCGCCGCTTTGATATAGACGCAGCCCTCCTCCGTCCGCTTCAGTACCGTATAATGCTCGGATGAATCCTGATGCAGCTTGAAGCTGTTCCAGACAGCCGAATCGCGCAGGAGTCCCTCGAAATAAGCATCTGCCTCCGGATCGAATTCGAGCGGCCGGCCTTCCAGCTGCTGCTCAAACATTTCGCGGTACCTGCCCTTGGTCCGCCGCGTATGCAGCGTCTTGGGCGATTCGCGGAAGAAGCCCGTGTCCCCGGCGAAGCGGATATGCCGGTTGTAAAGCGGTCCGGCAAGCGGGACTTTAAAGCGGATGCCCAGCCCCTTAATGAAGTCCTGATGCGGATTGCCGTCGTAATGGAACGTATGGACGAGCCGGATGGATTCCAATCCGGCATGGAAATACAGCCGCAGCGTATAAGGAAGCCATTCGCGCGTCCCGCCGGTGCTCCGGTGCCGCCCTTCCAGGCGGATGACGGCGCGCAGCGGCCCCTCCTGCTCCAGACAGGCCCGCAGGGTGTTACCGGCGAACCGCTCCTCGCGCAGCGTCCGTCCGCCGTTCAGCGTCTCTCTTTCTTCCCGCAGACAGACCAGCTCACTGCCGGAGCAGACCGTCTGTTCTGCAAGTCCCTCTGCGGCGGACGGCCCCGATCTCCTGCGGATAATGCGGGAGATCGGGTCTCCGCCGCGCTTGCTTACCGTACAGAGGATGGCGCCGGTATCTACAAGGAAGGCGTCATCTGTCTCCCGGACCGCAAGCGTATCCGCGAACGCCGCCGGCGCTTCATCCTCCCGGACCAGCGCAAACGCTTCTGCGGCCGGTTCCTTGCAGACCGCTGTGTGGAACGACCATTTCACACTGCCGTCAGGCCAGTATGCAGCCGGACGGCTCTGCAGTGGCATTAGCGGTTCGCCCTCCGCTCCTTGCAGTGCCAGGGAGGACAAAGCTCCGCGCATAAGCTCTCCCTTGGGCCACGGTACACCCCATGTGACCCCGGCAGCCCGGGCAGGCTGGTGTAACCATTGCAGTTGAATCGGCAAGACTGAGGACATCCCCTTCATCTCCTAAATGGCTGACATCCCCGGCGCGTGAGCCGCAAGCCATGCTTGGCGTACGCCAAGCGGCAGGCGGTGACTCCGCCTGCCGCAAGCCAGTATTTCATTAAAGACCGGCGTCCCGGCCCGGCGGCTGCTTCACGCCCTCCTGCCGGCTCAGCTCGCGGTAACGCGTCGGCGTAATGTCCTCCTGTTTTTTGAATATCCGGTTGAAATAGCTTTGCTGGTAGCCTACCTGCTGGGCAACCTCATTCATCTTGAGGTCTGTATCGCGCAGCAGTTCCTTGGCTTTATCGAGCCGCAGCCCGGTCAGATAATCAATGAAATTATCGCCCGTCACCCGTTTGAACGACTTGCTGAGCAGGAACGGGCTGGTGCCGATATAATCCGCACAGCTGTCCAGCGAGATATTGTCCATGTAGTGCTCCTGAATGTAGAGCATCGCCTGCTCAATCGTGCGCCGGATACCGGCATCGGAGCGCTCGGACAGCTCCGCCAGGAACGGTGCGACGACCTTGCCGCGGAACCAGGAGAGAATCAGCCCCGGCTCGTGAATCTGCGACAGCTCGGCGTACAGATTGCGCCCCTGGTACAGCTGGTTCGGATGAATCCCGGCCACCATTACGGCGTGCAGTATGGAACCGAGCAGCTGCAGCATCCCCTGCTGCACGTCGATAACCTTGGCACCGCCTTCGCACAGTGTCTCCAGGAATTCCTCCAGCAGACGCTCCGACTCCTCCGTCTCTCCGGTGCGCAGCGCCTGAATCAGCCCGCGCTCCAGGGAGAAGGAATATTGCGGGATGCAGCCGCTCTGGCCCTCACGGTCCGGGCGCTCCAGGCTGATAATCTGGTTCCCGCCGCCGAATTGCCGGTGGCTGACCGCCTGCTTGGCGGCCTCGAAGGCCCGGGGGATACCCGTAACGGCGCTCAGCGGAGCACTGTAGGCTACCGTAGCCTGCAGCTTCAGCATCCGGTTGACCGTAGCCGCCAGCTCCTCGCAGAAGGCTTCTATTCTTGCCGCAGCGGGACCTGCACCGGGCTCCATTAAGAGAAGTCCCGCACTGAGATCATGCATATTGACCGTCTCCGCCTGCTCGAAATGCTCGGCTGCCAGCTCGCCGATAATGTTAACGGCCGCGAACGATACCAGGCTCTCGTCGCCGCTGCGGAATTTCCCTTCCAGACTGGAGATGCCGGTAAGCTGGATATACAGAACCACGTACAGACAGCCTTCTGCCTCCCATTGATACTGCTTCATCCGGCTTAGCAGGTCTTCTTCCGAATAAGCGTATAAGTATCCCTGGAATAACTGGTGCAGGAAGCTCTGCTGCACATGGGGCAGCTGCTCGGTGAGCGTATACTGCAGGGCATGCCGCTGGCCGTGCAGATTCTGCCAATGCCGTTCGATCAGTGTCAGCTCATCTTCGCGGCCGCCATACTCGGAATTCTCGGGCAGCAGCGTCTGCATCAGGCGTCCGACAGGCGAGTAGATTTTGCGCGAAGCGATCCAGGACAGGATTGCCGCCAGCAGCAGTGCACAGGAGCTGACCAGAAAGATCAGACGCGATATGGCGACCACGGGCGCGGTAATACTGGAAATAGGCGAAGCGGATACATACATCCACTCGTCGGCAATCCGTGAGAAATCACCGTATGTGACCGCAAAGGTGTCCCCTCCCCAGTCGTACAGGAACGAACCGCCGCCGCTGCCGCGCCCGGCGATCGCCTGGCGGAGCGTCTCGACAAACGGCGCAGCCTCTTCGCTGCCGCTGCCGGAAACGAAGAGGCCGCCGCTTTTTTGCAGCATAAAGACCTCTCCGCTATCGTACGGCGTCATCGTGCGCAGCATGGCCCCGACCTTCTCGGGATCCATCCGCAGCAGCAGCGCCCCGAACGGCTTCTGGCTGCCGCCCGGAATCTGATGCACCAGCGTCAGCTCCTTGTGCTGAGGTGCCGCCGAATCAAAGGCCCATTCTGTCCAATAGGTGCTGGCTTCGGTCTCCAGCAGCTTGTCATAGACCAAGGACGCCTCCCCGACAGTTACGGTACCGTACTCCGGCCCGAACAATACCGGCTGCTCTCCCGACAGGTATAGCTCTACATTGCGGGGCATCGTATTCGAGCCCTGCATGACGAGCAGAGTCTTCGTAATATCCCAGGCCCGCTCATGATTCAGCGTGAAATCCATGCCGCTCAGGCTGTAGTCAAACTTCGGATCAAAAGCCCAATGGGCCAGCATCAGCTCCAGATTGGACAATTGCTCGTTAATATTGGCGGCACGCTGCTCGATCTGCCGGTTGTGCATATCGAGCAGCTCCTTTTCCAGCCGTCCGCCGGCCATCCAATAGACCAGTGCCCCGATAATAAAACCCGGGATGGAGGAGACAATGAGGACGATAATCAGATTTTTCCGGTAATATCTCCCTTTCCTTCCCCTCCAGCCGGTTAACCGCCGGTTCCATTTTGCCACAATACCCTCTTCCATGATGATCACCAGCCACATCCGTAGTTTGGAACCTTACCCTTGCGGCCCCGGACGGTCAGCGCCGGCAATCAGCATGAAGCGGACCGGCTGCTATTTGCTCGTGCCTGCGTAAAGTTCGTTCATTTCCTGTACCAGTTCATCGCCGCCGGTCTTGCGCCATACGCTGAAGGCATCCTTCAGGCCGTCTTCGTCAATCTGTCCGACAATGAATTTGATGCGTGCATCGTTGATGACGTTATCAAGCTGGGAGCCCTTCTGCGTATATACAGTAGAGATCAGTGCTTCAGCCGGATTGACGACAATCGTTGCTTCGTTGGCCTTCTGAACTTCAAGCTGCTTCACGCGCAGCGGCGTCTGCTTCACTTGCTTTGCTTTGTCCTGAGGAATAAACGGCAGCATCTGGTTCAGGCCTTCCACTTCCGATTCCAGCAGCACGGTATCTGAAGAACGTTCGATATAGCCGTCTACCAGGGTATAATGCTTGCCTTCCAGCCCGTAGTTCAGCATGGTCTGCAGGTCTTCCTCGTTCAGGCGGTCCAGGAAGGTCAGTACCCGCTTCAGTTCCTCTTCGGTCTTGACCGAGGATTTCGGAATGGCCAGCATACCCGCAAAGCCTGAAGTAGGCAGTGTGTGCAGCTGTCCGTCCGCGCCCTTCACTCCGCCGATCACATCCATGTAATGGCGGTCAGGCTCATCGGTGCCGCTGGTCTGGAGTGCGGCATGAATCTTGTCGTCAAGACGCGCTGCATTGTCCACGACGTCGACGATTACGCCGGCTTTATTGTTGACAACCGGATCATTCCACTTGGAGCTGTCCATGACGGCGAAGTCGGAGTTGATCAGCTTCTCGTCGTACAGCTTTTTCATAAATTTAAGCGCTTCCAAGTACTCCGGATATTCATGCTCCGGCACCAGCTTGCCGTCCTGAATGCCCCATTTGTTCGGTGCGCCGAACCACAGCTTCATCGTATCGAAGCCGCTGGCCCAGCCTCCGGTCCATTTTACAAGCACCATACCATAGGTATCGTCCTTGCCGTTGCCGTCCGGGTCCTGCTCTTTAAACGCTTTCAGCATATTGTAGAAATCGTCAACGGTTTCCGGTGTTTGGAGCCCAACCTTCTCCAGCCAGTCCTGGCGGAAGACTACCCCGTTACGGCCGAGTGCTCTGCCCCGGTAAATGCCGTAATTCTTGCCTTCGATTGCCGAGTTGCCCAGAATCACCGGATTGGCCTGGCTGAGGTTCGGATAATCCTTCAGATAAGGTCCGACCTCCCAGAAGGCACCGGATTTGACGGCGTTGACGAAGCTGGTCTCCTTGGTGCCGCCCACGTAGATAATGTCAGGCAGCTTGCCGGAAGCCAGAGTGATATTGAATTTATCGGCATAGGATGCGTTCGGCACCCATTCAAAATGAATCTTGGTATTCGTGAGCTTCTCCAGCTCGGCAGCGACCGGACTGCCGTCCTTCGGATAATTGGTCTTGAAGATCGGCAGCATCAGGGTCAGCTCAAGCGGCTCTTCCGTCCCGGCCGCCGCCCCGCCGCTTGCCGTTGTTGCCGGAGCATTGGAGGAATTCGCCGTATTCTTCCCGCCGTTCCCGTTATTGCCCCCGCAGCCGGTTAATGCGCTTACAACCATAATAGCAGCTAGCGGCAGGATCAACCACTGTTTCAAACGTTTGTCACCTTGTGTTCGTTGGATATTCATCATGTGCCTCCCTTTTATATTCCCTTTAATACTACTTCATCGGTGCTTCCTGCGTAATGAATTACCCCTTAACAGAGCCGAGCATCACCCCTTTGGCAAAGTGCTTTTGCAGGAACGGATATACGCACATAATCGGCAGTGTGCCAACTACGATAACCGCCATCTTGATCGCCTGCTCCGGAGGCTGCACGAAATTCGGGTCCATGGAGCTGAGATCGCCCGCCGCCGTCTGGGACAGCATGACAATCTGGCGCAGCATAACCTGCAAAGGCCATTTCGTCGGATCGTTGATATAGAGCAGTGCAGAAAAGAAGTTGTTCCAGTGCCCTACCGCGTAGAACAGTGTGAAGGTGGCCAGCACCGGCTTGGACAGCGGTAGTACAATTCGCCACAGCAGCCCCAGTTCGGTACACCCGTCAATGCGGGCAGCCTCCTCGACCTCAATCGGCATCTCCTGGAAGAAGTTCTTGACGATAATCAGGTTGAACGCGCTGATCGCCCCGGGCAGAATCAAGGCGTTGAGGGTATCCAGCAGATGCAGGTCGCGGATGACCAGATAGGTTGGAATCATCCCGCCCCCGAAGAGCATCGTGAAGATAACCAGGTTAAGAATCGTATTCCGCCCCATTAAATGGCGCTTGGCCATCGGATAAGCCATCGTAACGGTAAAGAACAGATTGACGATCGTGCCGATCACTGTGACATACAGCGATACCCCGATACTGCGCACAATTGTATCCGTCGAGAAAATAAAGCGGTACGAGTCCAGCGTAAACGTCGTCGGAATCAGAAATACCGCTCGCTTTGTAATTTCCGCCTCCGTGGCGAACGAGCCGGCAACCACGAACAGGAACGGAAGAATCGCAGCAATGCCGATAATCCCCAGAAATATGTAGTTGAACACATCGAAGGCTTTCTCTCCGGCGCTGCGGTAATGTTTAGTCATCCTTGTCTCCTCCCCTCTTCAATAAATGAATTTTTAGTACAATCCGGATTCACCGGTTTTTTTGGCCAGCCAGTTCGTGCCGAGCACCAGGATTACGCCGATTACCGATTTGAACAGGCCAACGGCGGTACTGTAGCTGAATGCCCCCTGGGTAATTCCCAGCTGATAGACATAAGTATCGAATACCTCGGCCACCTCGCGGTTAAGCGCATTCATCATCAGATAAATCTGCTCGAAGCCGTTATCCAGAATCGTCCCCATCCGCAAAATCAGCAGAATGACAATTGTACTCCGGATCGCCGGCAGCGTAATATGCCAAATCTGACGCCAGCGGCTCGCGCCGTCGACCACGGCAGCCTCATACTGCTCCACATCCACACCTGCCAGCGCCGCCAGAAAAATAATCGTTCCCCAGCCGCATTCCTTCCAGATGGTCTGCAGGATGATCAGCGGACGGAACCAGTCCGGATTGGCCAGAAAATCGGTTTTTCTTCCCGTGATCTGGAACAATAGTTCGTTGATCGCACCGCCCTCCGTCGTCAGGAACACGTACGTGATACTGGCCACAATAACCATGGAGATAAAGTGCGGCACATAAATCATCGTCTGGATCGTCCGTTTATAGAAGGACAAGCGGATTTCATTCAGCAGCAGTGCCAGAATAATCGGCGCCGGGAAAAAGAACACCAGATTATAAAGCGACAGCACCAGCGTATTGCGCAGCAGCATGAAGAAATCGGGATTCTGGAAAAACGTGCGGAAATGCTCCAGCCCTACCCACTCGCTTTTCCAGAAGCCGACAAAGGGCTGAAAATCTTTAAAAGCAAGCAGCACGCCCCACATGGGCACATATTTAAAGATTAGAAAATACAGCAGGCCCGGGGTCAATAAAATGTAAAGCCATTTGTCCCGCTTCAGGCGCCGCAGCACCTGTGATCGCCTGGAATCCCTCATCGCAGGGGGGCGGATGCCGGCCTCCAAAGCCGCTCCTTGCTTCATTGTGTTTCACCTCCGTTGTAATTTGCAGCCCGACAGCCCGGCTGCGATTCCTATTATGCTGCGGCCGGTTTTTTCCGGCAATCGGACTTTTTGGCGGCAGCGCCTTTTCCGCCGCTTTGGACACCGGATCAAGAAAGTGCAAAGCCGGCAAAAGTTTACTATTGCCCCTGCAAGATACAGCCCCTATGATGCCTTAATAACCTTTAAGCGTAGCCCCGGGAAGGAGAGCGAAATGAAAAGCAAATTGTATCACGGCACGGCCTGGTATCCCGAGCTGTGGGAGGAAGAGGTCCGCCGTCAGGATCTTCTGCTGATGAAGGAAGCGGGGATTAACCTGGTGCGTATGGGCGAGTTCGTGTGGTCGGTGCTGGAGCCCGAGGAGGGCCGGATCGACGCCGGTCCGTTCGCCGAGTACATTGCCGAACTGCATAAGCATGGAATAGATACGATTATGTGCACACCGACGGCGACCCCGCCGGTATGGCTGACGCACGGGCACCCCGAACGGCTCTTTGTCGATAGGGACGGGCACGTCATGGGACACGGATCAAGGCAGCATGTCTGCACGAACAATCCTTATTTCCGGGAGCGTGCTGCGCTCCTTGCCGGACACCTCGGCCGCAGGCTTGGCGGGCTGCCGGGCCTTGTTGCCTGGCAGCTCGACAACGAATTCAAATCGCATGTGGCGGAATGTATGTGCGGCACTTGCCGGACGCTATGGCATGAGTGGCTGGAGAGGCGTTACGGAACGGTTGCACAGTTGAATGAAGCATGGGGAACGGGCGTATGGAGTCACACCTACCAGCGGTTCGACCAGGTGCCGCAGCCTGTGGCCACCCCTTTCCTGCATAATTCTTCGCTGCAGACCATGTACCGCCTGTTCCAGGCGGAGCAGATCGCGGAATTCGCGGACGAGCAGGCGGCCATTCTGCGGCGGTATTCACTGGCGCCTGTTACGCATAACAGCAGCGTCGCCTTTCATCTCGACAACGAGCAGCTGTTCCGCGGCCTGGACTTCGCCGCTTACGACACCTATGCATCGCAGGCCAATATGCATGCCTACACGCTGAACTGCGACCTATGGCGGAATTTGAAGCCGGGCAAGGATTTCTGGGTGATGGAGACCAGCCCGTCGTATGCGGGCTCGCTGCAGAGCTATGCCGTGCCGCACCCGGACGGCTACGTGGCGGCCGAAGCGGTCGCTGCGTATGCGCTGGGCGCCGGGGCCTTCTGTTACTGGCTGTGGCGGCAGCAGCGCAGCGGCAGCGAGCAGCCGCACGGCTCGGTGCTCAGCGCCTGGGGCGAGCCTGCGCTCGGCTACGATCAGGTGCTGCTGGCCTCGCAGGCACGGCTGGCCATCGAGCCGGTGATGCTTGCGACCCGTCCCATGCAGGCGGAGGTAGCCATCACCTATTCGGACCGCACCAAGGCCTATCTGGCCACGGAACCTCACCGCAAGCTGAATTACCGCAGCCTGCTGGGCGACTTCTACAAGCGGATCCTGGACATGGGCATTCACCGCGACCTGGTGCCCGAGGGCGGCGCTTTGGACGGCTATAAGCTGCTGTTTACGCCGTTCGTGCATTATTTATCGCCGGAGTTCCTGGCGAAGGCGCTTGCCTTCACGGAGGCGGGCGGCATCTGGATCGCCGGCCCGCTGACTGGCGGGCGGACGGCAGAGCATACGCTGCATACGGATGCCGCGTTGGGCGCTCTTGAGCATGCCGCCGGGGTCAAGACCAAATTCGTCTACCCCATGGACGGCACCGGCAGCATCGGCACGGCCTTCGGGCTGTCCGCGCCTCTGTCCTTGTGGAGCGCGGTCTTCGAGCCGCTGCCCGGGGGCGCTTCCGTGATCGGAGAGATCACGGAGGGCCGGACACCGGGCCTTGCCTTCCTCACCGAGCAGCCTTACGGCCGCGGCGCGGTGGTCATGCTCGGCTCGCTGCCGGCCGGCGAAGACGGCGATGCGCTGCTGCGCGCGCTGATCGATCATTACGCGCAGCGGGCGGGCGTTACGCTGCGCACCGACGCGGGCGCGGGCACACTGGTCTGCCCGCGGCGCGGCGAGGTTGACGAGGTGTGGACCCTCGTCAACATGGACGGGCGCGGCGGCGCGGTTACCCTGCCGCGCCCCGCCCGGGACGCGCTGAGCGGCGCCGCGGTACCCGCTGGCCGCTTCACGCTCGCAGCCTATGAATACAGGCTGCTTCAACTGTAGTCGCTGCCCGTGTGCCGGCTCAACGCAGCTTCGCCATGCACGATCTAACCCGGCTATGCACCGACTAACTGCTGCTACCGTCTAACTACTGCTTTACACCAGCTAACTGCTGCTACACTACTTACTTCTGCTATACAACATCTAACGCAGCTTTACACTAATTTATCGCAGCCATACACTAACTAACCCAGCCGTACACCAATTAATCGCAGCCCTACACCAACTAACTCAGCTACACACCAGCTAACTGCAGCTGTTCGCCAGTTAACACAGCTATGTACCTACTAACTGTTGCTACTAACTGACTGCTGCTATACAACATCTAACGCAGCTATACACCAAACTAACTCTGCTTTTACCAGCTAACACAGCTATGCATAACTTCTAGCTTGTCATAGGGCTGGCTACGTTCATGTATGGAACCTTTAATACTCGGCACGCTCAAGGTACTAAGTGGATTTTCGCAAACTAAATTAACCAAAAAAGCTTGCGGAAGAGATCTAAGTGGATAACAGCAAACTAATTTGCCCCATTTTGCGGTTGGGCGGCCCAAACCCGCGAATTAGTTTGCTCATTTCCACTTAGATTCTGTAAAACTGCTAAAAACCCTAAATTAGTTTGCGATTTTCCAATTAGACCGGCAGAACGCTAAATACATCACCCGAAAATAAAAATAGCGGTTCTCCAATAACAGAGAACCGCTGCTCATATCGGAGAACCGCTGTTAATCCGTTCTTACGCATAGAATCGCATATGCAAGAGCAAGAACAAACGTTAATTAGTGCTTTGTACTTAAACCTACGCTTCTGCGTTCGATCATACAGCCTTACCTACTCCTGCTCTTCTTTGCCTTACTTATTCACTGCTCTTCTCCCAGCGTGCCTTACTTATTCCCCGCTCTTCTCCCAGCGCGCAACTTCCTCCCGCACGCGCGGTGCCACTTCGGTTCCCAGCAGCCGGATGGCTTCCATGACCTCCGCATGCGGCATCGTTCCGTGCGGCACATGCAGCAGGAAGCGCGTAACCCCCACATGCTTGCGCAGGTGAATGATCTTGGCGGCTACGGTTGCCGGGTCGCCGACATACAGTGCGCCGTCCCAGCTGCAAGCCGCGTCATAGTCTGCACGGGTATAAGGCGGCAATCCCTTCTCGACGGCCCGGAAATTCGTGCGGGCGTAGGTCGAAGGGAAGAACCGCTCGGCAGCAGCCGCTTCAGTCTCGGCGACGAAGCCGTGCGAATGCGTGGCAACCGGCAGCTTGGATACATCATGGCCCGCTTTCGCCGCCGCTGCCTTATAGAGCCGAACATGCTCAGCGTAATCCGAAGGATTGACATTGCCGATAATGGCAAGGGCGAATGGCAAGCCAAGTGTACCGGCGCGTACGGCAGATGCATGGCTTCCGGCGCTGGCAATCCATACGGGCAGCGGCTGCTGCACCGGACGCGGATAGATTGTCTGGTTATGTATCGCCGGTCTGAACTTGCCGCTCCAGTTGAGCTTCTCCGCAGCGCGGATTTGCAGCAGCAGATCCAGCTTCTCCTCGAACAGTTCTTCATAATCCTTCAGATCGTAGCCGAAGAGCGGAAACGATTCGGTAAAAGACCCCCGTCCCACCATGATTTCGGCCCGTCCGTCCGACAGCCCGTCCAGCGTGGCGAAATCCTGAAACACGCGCACCGGATCGGAGGACGATAAGATCATCACCGCACTGGTCAAGCGGATCCGGGTTGTCCGCGATGCCGCCGCAGCCATCACTACCGCAGGCGAAGACGCGGCAAAATCGGGACGGTGATGTTCGCCTACACCATACACATCAAGCCCCACCTGATCCGCCAGCACAATCTCCTCCACCACCTCGCGCAGCCGCTGCGCATGACTCATTGTCTCTCCTGTTACCGGATCGGGCGTTGTCTCGACAAAGGTGCTTACACCTATTTCCACAATTATTTCCTCCTACAATCGGATTGCATAGTTCGTATGCATAATAAGCTAATTCATTTATCTTAAATCTTCGATATGAAATATTCAAAGGTTTAATTTTGATCCATAAGGAAAAGAAAAGGCAACCGGGCTTACCCGGCTGCCTGAATACTGTTCCGATCATCCTGTTACTCTTCCTATCATTCGACTACTTGACTCCGTAGGCCAAAATATCGTTCCGATCATCCTGCTACTTCTACCAATCTTCCTACAACCCCACTCCATAAACCTCAAAGTCTCTCGCCTTAGTTCCCTGCCAGCTCAGCAGCCAGTTTCTCGGCTCCGTCGAAGATGGAGTAGCTGTAGCCCCAGAACTGGTTGAAATCAATGACATGGATTTCCTTGTTCTTGATCGCATTCAGGCTCTGCAGCGATGGATCGGCATAGAAGGTGTCGATGGTGGCCTGCGGATCAGGGCCTCCTGTATAGTCGGACAGCAGCATCACATCCGGGTTCGTGGCCAGCAATTGCTCTTTGCTGATTTCGCCGGTAATGTCGCCGAAGCTGTTTTTAAGTCCGAGCAATCCCAGTACATCGCCGGCAAAAGTGTCAATGTTTCCGCTGTAGACGGCAATTGCACCGTTTCCGCCGTCCGATACATACGCGAAGGTCTTCTCACCGTTAGACTTGGCTTTAATCGCTTCGGCACGTGCTTTCAGTTCCTCTGTAAAGGCAGCCGCCTGTTCCTGTACGTCAAAAATTTGTCCAATCTGCTCGATATCCTTGTACAGGCTGTCCAGCGTCGCGCCCTTCACGCTGGTATTCTGCAGATAAGTCTTGATTCCCAGCCCGTTCAGACCTTCGACTGTTCCGACACCCCAATCGGCATCAGCGAACAGGTCCGCCCGTCCGAGCACCAGATCCGGGCTGGCGCCGACTACCAGTTCCTTGCTGGCGTAATTTTCGGTAATCACCGGAAGCTTCTTGAATTCCTCCGCTACCGCCGGATCCCCGTCACCATAAAGTGCTGCTACCCCGACAATTTTATCCGTCAGACCCAGCTTGATCATAAGCTCGGCAGCGCCTTGAGTATTGGCAACCACCTTCTGCGGTACCTGGTCAAATGTCTGTGACTTAGACGTCCATTCCGTTCCTTCTCCATTGTTCGTATAATTCTCAATCGTCAGCGGGTATACCGTCTTGGCGCTTGCCGCCGTCTCTTCCGCAGCTGCTGTAGCCGAAGGCTCTGCAGTGGCCGCCTGATTGGCTGCATTGCTTGTCCCGCCCGAGTTATTTGCATTTCCGGCGTTGTTAGAAGAACAGCCGGCAATCATCAATACCACCATTAATACCGCAAGCAGCGGCAACAAACCTCTCCATCTTTTACCCATGATTTCAGACCCTCTCCTCTATGTAAACTATGAATTTGTTCCGCAGGCAATGCTATTACGGTGCTGCCTGGTACAAACGTAGAATATTAAAATTTAAACGTCATGTCAATGAGAATTATTATCATTGACAATCATTCTCAAGAGAAATATATTTAGATAATAACTTTACACGCTAGGAGAATCGATAATCGCCATGCAGACTGCGACCTTAACCGGCAACGAGCCCAAGAAATCACTAATACATACACGCTCCGGATTTTTAGCGATGACCGGTGTACTCCTGATCATTATGCTGCTGTCGGCCGGCGCCGCCGTATCCTTCGGGCAGGTGGAAATTCCGATTTCCCAATCCTACCGCATATTGCTTCATCAAATCACAGGCATTCAAATCGGCGACCCAGCGGATCTGGCCTCCGGTTCATTCGTAGATATCATCTGGAAAATCCGCCTTCCGCGCGTCCTGCTCGCCATGTTCATCGGCGCCGGACTGACGCTGTGCGGAACCATCATGCAGGCCGCTGTGCAGAACCCGCTTGCCGATCCTTACATTCTTGGCATTTCCTCCGGCGCCTCGCTGGGCGCAACCTTCGCCATCCTTGTCGGCTTCGGGTCGATCGGCTTCCTGGGGCAGACGGGAATCGCCTTCTGGGCGTTCGCCGGTGCAGTCGGCGCCTCGCTGCTCGTGCTGATGCTGGCCAGCTCCGGCGGCAAAATGACCTCCGTCAAGCTTGTCCTCGCCGGCATGGTCATCAATGCGTTATGTACGGCCTTCGCCAATTTTATCGTTTATTTTGCCAACAACGCCGAAGGCATCAAGACGGTTACGTTCTGGACCATGGGCAGTCTGGCCGCTGCCAGCTGGGACAAGCTGCCGCTGATCTCTATCGTTATTGTGCTGTCCGTGGCCTTCTTCCTGCTGCAGTCCCGGGTGCTTAACACCATGCTCCTCGGCGATGAGGCAGCCGTTACACTGGGGATCAACCTTAGTGTGTACCGCCGGGCCTACCTGGTTGTCTCTGCACTGATTACCGGTGTAATGGTCGCCAGCTGCGGTATGATCGGCTTCGTGGGGTTGATTATCCCCCATATGGTCCGCGGGCTCGTAGGCTCCGACCACCGCCGGCTGCTGCCGACCTCCGTCCTCTGCGGCGCGATCTTCCTGATCTGGACGGATGTGATCGCCCGTACCATTGTGCCGAATGTAGAGCTTCCTATCGGTATTATCACCGCTCTGATCGGTGCACCGCTGTTCATGTATATGCTTGTCAAAAAAGGCTACGCGTTTGGAGGGAAATCCTGATGAATTTAAATGTCGACCGGTTATGTGTCTCTTTCGCCGATGCCCATATCGTGAATGAAGTATCCGTCCAGGTGAAGAACAAGCAATTTGTCGGCCTGATCGGTCCCAACGGCTGCGGCAAGTCCACCCTGCTCAAGAGTATCTACAAAGTAATCAAACCCCGCGAGGGCGAGGTACTTCTCGGCGATATCAATGTCATCAAAGCGAATCCCAAGCAGGTCTCGCGCAAGCTGGGGGTAGTCGGCCAGTTCAATGAACTGAGCTTTGACTTCACGGTGCAGGAGATGGTCATGATGGGCCGCACTCCGCATAAGGGCTTGCTGGAAACCGACAGCAGCGACGATTACCGCATTGTCGAGGCCGCTTTGGCCAAGGTCAATCTGGCCTCCTACGCGAACCGCAGCTATAATTCCTTGTCAGGCGGCGAGAAGCAGCGGGTCATCCTGGCCCGCACCCTGGCACAGCAGCCGGAGTTCATGATCCTTGATGAGCCAACCAACCATCTGGACATTAAATACCAGCTGCAGATTCTCAGCATCGTGCGTAAGCTGGACATCGGCATTCTCGCCGCGCTCCATGACCTGACACTGGCTGCCGAATACTGCGACTACCTGTATGTCATGAAGGAAGGCCGGGTCGTGGCCAAGGGTGAACCGGAGCAGATTCTGACCAAGGAGCTGATCGCCGAGGTATTCGACGTCGACTGCGAGATTTACCGCAATCCCGTCACCGGCGGACTGGGCATTGCCTATCTGCAGGCAGGCGGGATGTAGAATAGAATATTTGCAGGGGTGAACAGACGCAAATCTGGCTCACCCCTTTTTTTCTTGCAATCCATAGTACACTTGTAGGAGCAAGACAACTGAGTACATGCTGATACGCAGCAGATGGGAGAGAATGCAATGGAAACAGCCTACCAGGCAAAGCTCGAACTGTTCGCCGCCAATGCCCAGAACGTCAAATCAGAGTTCAGCTGGCACAACGCCCAGATCAACCGGCTTGCAGCATTGCTGTATACGGCGGAGAACCGGAATGCGGACGCGCAGGCAATCCGCTACTGCTACGATCTGCTTAAGGAGAAGACAGGGTTCTTCTCGCAGTTCAGAGGAAATCTGGGTGTCTGCATCGCGGCTCTGCTGGCCCTCTCCGGCGATCCCTCCAAGCAGCTTAACGATACCCTCTCCGTCTATGAACAGATGAAGGAAGCCAAATTCAGAGCCTCCGACTACTTGGTTATTGCCGCCCACCAGATTGCTGCCCATTCGGCAGACGGAAATTACGGTACAGCCATTGAACGGGCCAAAATCTTTTACGACCGGATGAAGTCCCGGCATTACTTTCTTACGGGGCAGGATGATTATATTTACGCTGCACTGCTCGGCTTATCCTCGCTGGATGTCGAGAGCAGTGTAGAACGTATGGAGCAGCTCTATTCGTTGCTGAAGCCGGAGTTCGGGGCCAGTAACCGTCTGCAGGCGTTGACGCAGGTACTGGTGCTAGGGGAAGACAGCACGGAAACGGCAAGCCGGCTGCTGCTGCTGCAGGAGGATTTCCGCCGACGGGGCCTCCGGCTGGACAAGGAATATACCTTAACCTCGCTTGGTATTCTGTCGCTGCTGCCCGCTGAACGGGAGACAGTTGTGCGTACGGTGGAAGAGACATACGAGTTTTTGCGGGAACAGAAAGGATTCGGCAGCTTCTGGCTCACCAAGCAGGAAGTCCTGCTGTACTCGGCTGCGCTGGCAGCCTACAAGCAAATTGAGGATATTCAGAAGGGCCTGCTGACCGCCTCACTCTCCACCAGCCTAACCAGCATCGTCATAGCCCAGCAATCTGCAAGCGCCGCCGCAGCGGCCTCTGCAGCCGCTGCGGCATCTTCATCCTCTTCGGATTAAGGGTTGGGGCAGCGGCTCCCGGGCTTCCGCTGCCCTTTTCCATTAATCAAAAAACACTCCGGATAATGTAACATCAGGACCTGAATTTTTAACAAATTTCACCTTGATATGACCCTTTAAATATAGGCTTACGTAAATTCCCGTTTCCGTTTCATACTCATTGAAATGACATTCAGTAAGAATACTCCCGTTCTCAGCGTCACAGACTCCAATGGTGAATCTTCGTCCGAATTTCTCATAATCTACAAAATAAAAAGAAACCTTCCTGGCTTCGTTTCCCGTTATAAATAATTCAATTTCAAATTTTTCTGTATGTAAAAGATAGGAGCCCAGTCTGTTATTGCTTTGTACAGGCGCAAGCGCACGGTCATCGGAATAGCAATACGATAGAACGACCATATCCGCGTCTCTAACGATCATTCCCTGCCTCACTAAATAGGGGGGCATTTTCTCTGTGCTTCCCGGGATATAATAGCCACATCTGCCGTAACTTTCTTTCCATTCCCCCTGAGTAACTAAATCAGTCCCCGATAAGGCTGCACTTGTCCCAATATTCTTGGCATCCTTACGAACCTTTACTTCACAGTACTGAAATTTCAGTTCATCATAATGAGTACATATTCTGAAGAGATGGTAACCCCGCTCCAATTCTTCGAAGCATATTTCCGTAACGCCTTGGTCAGCCTCAATCCGCTTAGGCTGCAGCTTATTATCAATATATATTTCAAAGTCCTGATCCGTGCTAGTTTCCCTCAAAACAATCCTGAGGTCCGTTCCGAAAAAAATAAATTGCATCTCTGAATGCTTCTTTAACACTCCAATATATCCACCATACCGGTCTTGTACAAGGGCATATTCGCCCTGTACAGATTCAATGTTTATATCACCAGCCTTAATTTTGCTTTGATTATGTACGACTTCAGCCTGGGAATGATCTAATATGTCACGCTCCAGTTCAACGAACAGCTCATATTCCCGCTCTTTTATTTCGGGGCATTTTGCAATTAACCTGTCCAGAGTTAAAGGCTTCTTCGCAACGTTATATTTTACCGCCAAGTTTCTGAACGCCAGTATTTCTTGCTTTAGTTCTGACAGCAGAATGTAATAATGATTTGCCCTCTTTAATTTTCCGATAAGATATAAATCCTGCACCAGCTTCAGAAGGATCAATTTATGCTCATATATGATATAAAACGCTCTGATATCCAAATAACCGTCGTTTGTTCCCGCATTATTCATCATAGTTATCATTACATCATATATGGATATTCCATAGACAAACTCAGCAGCGTATACATTCCTTCTGTTCATATCATGCATTGAAACGTTGTACGTATGGATTGAATGAACATAATCATACAGCTGATTTTTTATAAAGAAAGTATTATAGTTAACTTCATCAAAGATGTCGTCTTTTAATTTTATTAAATGCACACCTTCAAACCAGTCAAAAAACGGATGTTCAAAACTGCCCAGAATCTCTTCAAATGAAACTTCAAATACAGAATAAGGGTTTTCATTGAAAAACTCACCAATATAAAATACTTTTCTCTCCGAGTCATATCCGAATATTAGAAGATCGTGGTAAAGATGCTTTTGTTTATAATTCTCGCTAGAGAGCTTTATATTAAAATGATCAACTAACAGATAAACGTAATAGCCGAGATCAATGGATGATGTAATGAATTTTTCGGGGCTGATTCCCAATTTATGAATTATGCCCCGATGAATTTTATTGTACTCAACGAGCGGGTAATTTTTGATGAATTCGGTAATATCCCAGCATATATTAAAGTCCAGCCGCTCCGCTCTATAATAGGCCAACTGAATATAGTGTGTGAGCAGCCGGGGCAGTAGTGGCTTACGGGATTCCAATAGGGACATAATTACAGCCGTATGGGGATAGGAGGTCACCGTTGAAGGGTTATACTCCAGTATTTTCTTCAATCATACTTTCTCCTTTCAGTTAAATTTTCTTGCTTCTACTAAAAAAACGGGTATTCCAGCAGGAATCCTTCACACTGCAGTGACGTTATCCTTATTGGAAGTACCCGCTATGGTATATTTCATTAATGAGTGTAAAGCTCCTTCAAGACGGAGTAGATCAGCCCATTATCACTGATAGAGGTCCGCTCGACATGGCCGACAGCGATAGGGATGATAAACTCAATTTCATTTCCCCGGCTTTTTTTATCCAAAAGGATTTTTTCAAAAACCTGGTCGATATCGAATCCATCCAGTGTAACAGGTAAACCGATGCTTACCAGTAAAGCTACAACTTTCTCCTTCTCTCCTTGTTGCGTCAGACCGAGGGCTTCACCCAATCTAAAAGCACCCGCGATGCCTATCGAAACAGCCTCCCCGTGAGATAACGAAAACCCGGATACGGATTCAACGGCATGTCCGATAGTGTGGCCGAAATTCAAGACGGCTCTTATTCCGCGGTCAAACTCATCACTGCATACAATCTCACTTTTAATTGTGCAGTTTTCATGGATCAAATATTCTAGAACATCATTATCAAAGGAATATATATCTTCAATATGAGCAGACACATATTCAAACAGCTTGTTATCGGCAATGATACAATGTACAAGAATTTCCACAATCCCTGCGTTGATATATCTCCGTGGCAGCGTCCTGATAAATCCCGGATTAATGATCACCAGATCCGGCTGATAAAAAGAGCCTATATTGTTTTTTATGTTCTGATAATTGATTCCAACCTTGCCTCCCACACTGCTGTCCACCTGTGCCAACAATGTTGTAGGGCACTGTATGAATCCAATTCCCCGCAGATAAGTGGAGGCCACGAATCCGGTTACATCTCCCACGACGCCTCCGCCCAGAGCTATCATTACATCATGCCTTTGAACTTTATGGCTGCACAAGAACCCGTATATCGCTTCCACTGTCTTTAGATTTTTAGACTGCTCCCCTTCCGGAAATACATAATGAAGAACAGAATAACCAAGCCTGGAGAACATTTGCATCCAAGCATCAAGATACAGCTCCGATACCGTGCTATCTGTAACAATCACCACTCTTGTCCCGGGGCATGCGCTTTGAATATACGAGGTGAAATCATTGATATCATCCGATATGACAATAGGGTATTGCCTTTCCTTTAATTCCACCGTTAATGAATGCATCTCTTCACCTTATCGACCCGCATTTTTAATTTTATTGATCGCACCGGCAATGTCCTTTAAATCTTCTGTATCCCCTTCAAGGGTATAATGTGGTAACCAAATCACATCGCTGGCAATTTTTCTGGCATTACTTAAATCCGCTTCTTGTGAGTAGTCGTACCCCTCAATCCGTCTACCGAATTTCTGCTCCTTAAAAAACTTCGTATCGGATAAGACAGGAAACGATATAAAGCTGGGAATGCCCTCCGCAATCAAAGCATCTACAAATTGTTGTCTGCTCATTCCGTTGAAATACAGTGAATCATAGTAGAACATATACATATAATGCGGATTAAGGGTGGAGCCTTCCTTGCGGCCCTGAGGCGTAATGCCCTCGACATCTTCCAGAAGGTTATCCAGAAACAAAGCGTGTTTCTCCCGTACTTCGTTCAAATGCTCAATCCGCTCCAGTTGGGCCAGCAGGATTGCGGCATGAAATTCACTCATCCGGTAATTGGAGCCCATAACCAGATGCTGATAGGTTCTATCATTCTTCGGTCTGCCAACTCCATGCATCAAATATGCGGTATCATAGAATTCTTTGCTGTTCGTTACAATGCACCCGCCTTCACCGCAGGTCATTAATTTCCCATTCTGAAAACTGAATATCGCAATATCTCCCATACTGCCAATTCTTTTATTCTTCCATTCTCCTCCGTGTCCATGGGCAGCGTCTTCAATTACTTTAATATTATGCTTCCGGGCTATCTCACAAATCCGATCCATATCACAGGCATGTCCAGCCATATGGACTGGAATAACGGCTTTCGTTCTTGGGGTTATCGCCTTCTCAAATGCTTCAGGACTCATGCAGAAAGTCTCCGGATCAACATCCACTAATACTGGAGTTGCATTGCAATAAATAACCGCGGAGCCTGTGGAGATAAATGTAAGCGCCGGAACGATTACCTCATCACCTCTTCCTATGTCCAAAACAGATAGGCTTAACTCTATGGCATGTGTTCCGTTTGTGACGGCCAGACAATATTCAGTATCGTGCATTTTGGCAAATTTCTCTTCAAATTCATCGACCATTGTCCCGGTCATTCTCCACCAATTCCCGCTTTTCACTACTTCAGTGATCAGCTCAAGCTCTCTTTCTCCGGAAATGGGCCACTGCGGAAAGGGTTTGGTTTTGTAAGGACTTCCTCCATTAATTACCAATGTCTCACTCATTTGCGTAACCTCCATATTATTAATATAAAAAATATTAATCTTGATAGTGATTAATATTTATATCCTTATCCATGCACAGTTTTACGGCACCGTAAATGCCGTTAAGATCCTGAAGCTCCGAGAATAATATATCCACTTTTCTGGTGTTTCCTAATAAGTTATCTGTAGCTTCTTCAAGGATAGCCTTATAAAATTCCCCAGCCTTCAGAACCCCGCCCCCTATCACTATCGAATCTATATCTAACACAGCAACCAGTATTTCTATCATTCTCGCAACGTAGTGTCCCGCTTTCCGGAATGCCTCTAAGGCCGCGATATCGTTTGCGGATGCGCGTTTGGCCAGCTCCTCCAAGGAAATCAACGCGGGATCAATACCTGATTGCTCACAGTATGCAGATACGATAGCAGGCCCGGAGGCGAGCGCTTGCAGGCAGCCTTTTTTTCCGCAGACACATGTAGGCCCGTTCTCCAGCATTGCAATATGGCCAATCTCACCAGCCCACCCGTGCTTTCCCGGATATAATTGGTCATCAGTAATGATGCCGCAGCTGATTCCTGTGCTTAAGGTAATATAGATGAAGGAGTGAAGCCTGGCGCCCCTTCCTTTCCATTGTTCCCCTAATGCCGCACAGTTGGAATCATCTTCCATATACACATTGACATGATAGCGCTGCTCGAGGCAGGTCCGTAAAGGAAATCCGTTCCATAGTGGATTATTGGGCCATACAGTGATCACTCCATGCTTACGGTCAAATAGGGCAGCTGAAGAAACGCCTATAGCCCTTAACCTTATTCCGGCAGTCTCATAAGATTGCACAATTTGATCAATCGGTTGAAATAAATTCGCCTCAACTTCTGCTGCGGCATGCTCCAGATGGATAAACGTCCTTTTTACAAGAGACCCTTCGACACAATCCTGAGCAACATTATAAATACAAAATCTTATTGATGTTCCCCCGATGTCTACACCCAGAATAAATTCACTCATAGCTTCACCTGTCAAAATAACCGGCCGGAAAGCACTCGACCACAGTTTCGTTGCTGTACATTTTCTCTATCAATGCGACCGAAGCTATGGCATCCTTCGCTGAAAGATATGTACCCGACCGGTCTCTGATCTGGTCAATGAAATATTGCCCCAAAGCATAGAAGGCCTGGAAGGCATGGTTAGTTTCTCTATTCAGGACTAAAGTTTCACTGTTCCGGTCATCCATGAGCATTATTTCATCCTTATCCCATAAGCGTTGATTGCTGAATCCAAAAAGCGTTTTCATCTCCAACCTTCCTTTTGTACCGGTTAACACGATATGGGTATAATCATTTTCTACATCCTCCGCCCAGCTGACCTTAACAATCATTGTAGTCCCATCGCTATGTTTAACCTGGCCTACGGCCGTTCGTTCGACATCTATTTCAGCCTTAAGAACGCTTGAGCTGGTTTGAAACCATCCGGCACTGTCCTTTGCCTCCCCCCCTCCGGTCCTAACGGTAGTCAGCGAAGCTTCCGAAACTTCCTTTCCTTGCGTAAACATAGTACATATATCAACGATGTGAGAACCTAAATCGGTCAATACTCCGCCTCCAGAAAACTTGCGGTTAGTAAACCAGCTTCCCGGGTTTGGAACACCCGACTTTCTGATCCAAGAAGCTTCAATATGTGCCAGCTCCCCTGCTTTTCCCTCCGTAAATAATTGATAAAACTTCTTAACGTCTAAGCGAAACCTGTTTACAAAGCCCGGCAAATAAATCAGGCCATTCTGCTCAGCCAGTTCAACGATTTCTCTGATTTCCGCTTCTAGGAAGGCAACCGGCTTTTCGCATAATACATGCTTTCCTTTTAGCAATGCCTGTCTTGTGTAGTCAACATGCGTATAATTAGGTGACGCAATAATCACAGCAGTGATATCGGAATCCAAAAATTCATCGAAATCTGTAAAGACATGTGGAATTCCATGTTTATTGCCAAACTCCGCTGCGTTAGTATCAGGGATATCGTAGACCGCCTTAATCTCTACTCCTTCAATGCTTGCAAGCACCGGAACATGCGCTTTTTCCATAATCCAGCCACACCCGATAAGACCGATATTAATAGTATTCATAGATCACACATTCCTTAGGACAGAATTCTTTACAGGGATTCTTTCAGGCAGACAACCGCCATTAAAAATGGCATCTCTAAGTTCCTCTACCGTCTCAACCAGAAGCGTTGGCTGCTGAAGCCGAAGTTCTTCCTTTGAAACATCCCCCCATGAAACTGCAATCGACTGAATTCCGGCATTCCTTGCACATACAATATCGTTAATTCCATCACCGATCATAACTGAATCCTGTCCGGCGAGCTGCAAGTGTGTCAGAATCAGATCTATACTTTCCCGGTGGGGCTTAGGATGATGAACATCATCAGAACATACAATAAAATCAAAGTATTCTCCGAGCCGGTGGTGTTTTAATATTTCCAAGGTTCTGCTGCGGTCCTTTCCGGTACATAAAGCACAAGGAATACCATAATTTCGGATTTCCTGCAGCAGCTCTCTCATCCCGGGATAAATTTGGATGGATGCGATATTCTCCCTGCTGACTTGCTGATAGATCGGTATCATGGATAACGGTAAATCCAGCTTGGCAAAAATTCTTTGCAGGCTATCGCCGCTATTGCGGAAAAATTCCTGAAACGGCGGCTCTCCTTCTCCGCATATTAACCTGTATGATTGCTGTAAAGCTTTAACCTGCACCTCATGAGAGTTAATGATGACTCCGTCGAAATCGAAGATTACGTTTTTTTCCATATTATTGTATTCTACCTCCCGGATCTGTCCTTTGTACCCTGCTCAAGAGAAAATTACCTGTTGTACGCATTGAACCGTTTGCTTGATGTCATCATTGATGAAGAAGTGACCGCTTTGAAATGAATAAAGCTCACAGGATCTGCGGGTTAACGTCTTCCAGTTCGCCATATGCTCAGGTGGTGTGCTTTTATCCCGGGTACCGTAGAAAATAGAGAAGTCAACATCCAGTCTTTCATTCATTACATTGAACTTATAATCATTAAGTATTCTGTAGTCCGCCTCCAGAATCGGCATGAATATTCTAAATAATTCAGAATCATCTAATACCTCCGGAGGTGTAGCCCCCAATTCTCTCGTTCTACTGACAATCTCGTCAACAGGCACTGGAGAGTGTGCATAAATAGGGGGTGTTTTCCCTGACAGAATAAGCTTTACAGGAAGCTGCAGCTGCTGATTATGCAGCATGACAGCCAACTCGTAAGCCAGTAAGGCTCCCATACTATGACCAAACAAAATATATTCCGACCCTTGTACACATTCTGTTGCTTGTTGGTAAAGGTCATTCACCGCATCGGCAAAGGTTGTATAGAACGGTTCTCCGTACCTGCTTCCGCGTCCGGCTAATTCCAAGGGAACAAGCTCAATGTCGGTCTGCAAATGCCTTTTCCATACCCAGTAATGGTAGGCAGAACTCCCGGCATAGGGGATACACAGCAGTTTCATGTCCAAGACCTCTCCAACTCTTTATATCAGCTCTCCCAGGGGCTGTCCGTAACCCAAGCTTATTGTGTCTGATTCCGTCAGCTGAAGCCTATATAATTTGCAGTATAAACCTTGCTTCTCCATCAACTGTCCATGAGTGCCCTGCTCCTTGATCTGTCCGCGGTCCAATACATAAATCCAGTCGGAGTTCTGAATCGAACTCAGCCGGTGGCCGATAATAATAACAATCCGATTGTCGGCGAGTTGCTGCAGCGATTTAATGATATCCAGCTCATTCTCCGTATCCAATGATGAAGTAGCTTCGTCAAGGATAATGACAGGCGCATTTTTGATCAATGCTCTGGCAATAACTATCCGCTGTCTCTGTCCACCTGATAAAAAGGCTCCGTTATCACCTACAAATGTGCCATATCCGTCAGGTAAGCTAACGATATACTCATGAATCCCCGCAAGCTTAGCGGCCTCCATTACTTCCGTCTCAGAAGCGTCTAATTTCCCGTACCGGATGTTCTCTAATATACTTGTACTGAACAAGACAGGATGCTGTTCTACATAAGTAATCCGGTCTCGTATTTCCTGCAAGGAATAATCACCGAAGGCTCTCCCCAACAGGCTGACTCTGCCCTCGGGCTCGTAAAAGCCCAATAACAGCTTCATTAATGTTGACTTGCCGCTTCCATTCGTCCCCACTAAGGCATATACATTATTCTTTTTCATGCTCAGGTTGATATGATTCAGCACATAGTTCTCATGATCATATGAAAAACAAACATTTTCATAGACGATCATGTCATCCTTTTCCGGGTCAGAAGCCGCCTGTATTGCATATCGTTCTTGTTCTGCTTTCGTATCTAATATTTCAAAAATCCGTGAAACACCGGCCAGATTTCCTTGCATTGTAGCCAGGAATCCTCCAATCGAAACAAACATATTGGTCACACCTGTCTGCAGCGTTACAATTCCTATAACCGAACCAATGTCAAGCTGATTACGGGAGACCAGGATTAGTCCAATCAACAACACGCCTACCCGGCTTCCGAAGGAAATAGCATAATTCAAGGAGCTTTTCTTTACGTTTGTATTTGCCGTTTTCTTGGCCACACCGGCCAATAACGAATTCTCGCGCTGGAACTGTGACATAAGATTCTCTTGTTTAGCAAAAATCTTGGCAGTTGCAGCGCCGTTGTAAACATTCACAAAAGCCTGAGTTACCTTCGACAGCTGCTCCTGATTCTTCTGACTGAGAGCTCTTAAGATGTTGGTAAAGGCCGCATTGCTAAAAAAAATGACACTGGAAAAAACAAGCGAGCATATCACCAGCTCGTAACTCAAAATCAACATGCTGATCAGTGCGCTGATTCCAAAGATTACTGTCTGCATAAGGTTTCTCGCAGTACCTCTGTAGATTGGCTCGAATTGTTCAATATCAGAGGTTAATCTGGCCATGATGTCGCCGCTATGCGTACGTTCAAAATAAGAGATGGGGAGCTTTTCGGTATGGTTGAACACAACCTCCTTTATACGGCAAATGATACGATTGACGAGGATGCCGTTATAGCAGTTTGCCAATGGCTCAACCATACACTGTATGATGATTGAAGCGATGACCAGATAGCAGGCTTTTCCAAACAGGGCTGAATTGTTATATTGCACCGCATTGATAGCATTCTTAAATGCAAATGCAAACAAGATTTGGATACAAGGGGTAGCGACTCCCGTTATCACTAAAGAAATCATATATTTAAATTTCGCTTCGTAGATCATTGAATAAACGCGGCTCAATTCACGGAAATATTGTTTTCTGATCATAGACTTAACCTCAAATCTTCCTGATCCTCAAACCCTGCCGCATATAGCTTCTTATATAGTGAATCGCCGGCAATCAAAGCTTCATGGGTACCTTCCTCTACAATTTGGCCGCGATCCATAACCAGTATCCGGTCGCTGTTCATAATTGAAGATACCCGGTGGGATACAATAACTGCACCTTTGCCCTGAATTAAACGGTTCAACGAATCTGTAACAACGGCTTCAGCATGAGGATCAAGAGCGGAAGTCGACTCATCCAGAAGAATAATCGGTGAAGCTTTGAGAAATGCTCGGGCAATCGATATCATCTGCTTCTGGCCTCCCGACAGGTTCACGCCATTCTCCTCCATAACCGTGTCGTATCCTTCCGGCAGCCTCATAATGAAATCATGGGCATTCGCATGCTTCGCAGCTGTTATAATTTCATCTCTTGATAATTCAGGATTACCGCTTCCAAAGGCAATATTATCTGCAACACTCGCCGGGAATATCACCACATCCTGCGTGACCATTGAGATATGCTTGCGGATACTTGCTAACGTGGTCTCCCGGTAAGGCCTGCCGTAGATATACAGCTCACCTTTGCTACATTCATATAAGCCACCCAACAGCTTGATAATGCTGCTCTTTCCACAGCCGCTTTTACCTACCAGGGCAATCTTTTCCCCCAGCTTTAGCCGGAAGCTCACATTCTCCAGCACCTTTCTCCCCTCATCATAGCTAAAGTGTACATTTTCCATTTCAATTAACACGGGATTTTGCTGATCCGCCGTCAATTCCAGCCCAGTATCTCTTTCATCAGGCATCTCAAAGATCTTTACAACTCTTCCGCAGGCCACGTTGGTATTGGATACGGACGTAATGATCTCGGGCAGGTTAGTAATGGGAATCACCACATAATCCAATAGAAGAACAAAAGCTATAAGGCTCTCGATCTCCAGACGATTATGTAAGGCCAAATAGCTTCCTACGGTAATACACAAGACCTTTGGAAACTCTTTCATGATAATATTTAACATCAACATCGGCGAGAACAGCTTGTGAATGCGAATCCAACTGTTCAGACTCCCTTTAAAAAAGGTTTGGATATTCTCAAACATCTTAGCTTGCAAATTATAAGCTTTTATTACATGAATATTATGAATAGTTTCTGAAGCGACTGTATTTCCTCGCCCGATATTCTCCATATTCTCCCCAAAGCTGTCACCGATTTTACTCCTCAGCTTATTTACAATCACCATGCTTCCCGGAATAATGGCCACGCTGATGAGCAATAGAAACCAATTCACGTTCAACATGTAGATCATTGCGATAAACGCCATAATTGTCTGATACAATAAGTTGGTGATTCCTCCCGGGATAAACCCTGTTATAATGCCCAGGTCGAAATTAAACCTGGAAACGATATCCCCAGAATTGATACGGTCCTTTCCGGACTGGCTTATTCTCATGAATTTGAGTGCAAAGGCTTCTCTCATATCACGGGCTACTGAAGCGCCGATGTTGCCGTTAAGATATTCCGTAATATAGGTTAGAACCGTTCCCGCAACAAAAAGGCCCAGCAATATAAGGACAATCGGTATAATATTGTTGTCATTCTCAGAGACCCGCTTCACGGCTGATTCGATGAAAAGCACGCTGCCCAGATTCACTCCGCTGAGCGTCATCCCCAGTAGGATGGCAATCGCAAAATGAAACTTATATTTCTGGAGGAATGTGAAGCTCCAAAACAAGGCATGCTTACCCTTCCAGCGCTTTATCATTGTCATTGTTTTACCACCTAAACTTAAAGGATGTGACCTGTAGTTGCTTCAACCGCAATCAGTCAATCAGCGCTGCCTTTTTGGCATCCTCTACATAGATCTTATTCAAATCCGGTATTGCAAGTTTATTGATCCGAAGCAGCTTTTTGGCGATGATATTATTTTTCAGGACCAATTCTCTAGATATTTCAAATAATTCAGTCCGGTATTTCTGAAATAATAGTGAATCCTCATGATTATATTGAATTCCAGCTTCAATTGTGTCGACGATCTCATCCAGGAGATCAAGCACGGCAGTGCTTATCCGCAGATATTTCTCATGGATTTCAGCGAAGTCAAAAGCAGGCTCGAAATGCTTCTGATAGGTCACATAGTTGGACAGGATTTTGGTGGGGATCTTCTCAAGCTCCAAAATTCCCATTACCTTTACGAAGCTTGCGTAAACTACCCCAACCCGCGGATCCCGGAAGGAGTAGCAGAAAGGGTTAATGAGCGGTTTACTGATATCATGATTCAGCAGCCCATCTCTTTCCAGCTGCCGTGTAATCATAGTCGATCCGCTGATATACATCCGGTTCTCCATGGCTGCACAGATATTCACCAATTTATGTCTTCTGATAAAACTGATGTTGCTCCGCAAGGTATCCATTGTGGAATAGGCATGAAAGGGGATAAAACCAATATCCAGAATAATTCCCGCCTTTCCATTGATAATCCCTCCCTCATCCAATAATCTTAGCGCTCTCTCATTGTCCTCTAACTTCGCTGTTTTCCTGTATAGCTTAAGCTCCTCTTTCGTGCCAAACTCCAACCCGATTAAAATTCTGTCCAGTCCGACCTCATGCAATTTCAACAGCATTTGAACGTAATCCGGTGAGATCTGCTCGGCTCTGACGAACAAAGAGAACTGGATGTTCAGCTTTCTTTCGAGAATGCCGTCGTAGAGCTGAATCAATCGCTCCTGGGAGTTATTCACATTAGTTGAGAAGGTATAATCTGCGAACCCAATGTAACCATAAGTGCCATTTTCCAATAAAGACTCGATTTCATCCAACACATTCTTCATGCTTCTAACGCGTACTCTAGGGCCTTGGTTGTGTGAGAATATGCAGTTGGCTTCACAATAAGTACAGCCCGCAAAACATCCTCTTGAGCCGATAACGTTATGTACCGTAAGCTCATCATTGCAAAAGCTTCGGTCCGGGAAATCTAAAGAATCCAAATCCATAACCAGTTCACGCGGCTCATTCTCAACGATCACATCATTATCCCGGTAGTGAACCCCTTTGCAGCCCGCTAAGCTATCGCCGTGCAGAATCCTGCGGCACAAATCCGGAAGGGTTAATTCACTTTCTCCTAAACAAACCATATCAATAGCCGGATAATGGGTTAAAATGTACTGTGAATATTTGGTAGCCTCAAGTCCCCCTAAGACAATCTTCGTCAACGGAAGGCGTTCCTTCACCTTTTGTGCAAACTCAATTGCACCTTGGAAGTTATATTGCATGACCGACATCCCGACCATCCATGGCTTATGCTGGGCAAGATCTTCAATAGCTGTATCCAATTCACTCATGTCATAGAACAAGACCTCTGTAGTGATTCCTTCCACCTTTTTGAGCGCGCTGCACAGATATCCCACATTCAGTAAGTTACGATTAATAAAGCCGTCTGTTAAAGAAACAAAGATGAATTTTTTCATAATATTATGATCGCACTCCTTTCTGTAAAAATTTACTTCCTACGAAAAACATGACATTTTTCGCAATTAAGCGTGGCCGGCTGAGGAATGGCACCATTCACAAATTGGCTTTTTCTAGCTTCGACAGCTTCAACTGGCTCTGTCATTACGTTTCCATAGGTGAACTCATTATCTTCCTTGTCAAAGGCACACCGCATGGCATTTCCCCGAACATTAACGTATATCCCGTGGTCCAGCCAGGCACAATTTCCGACATTGTCATAATCTTCTCCGGTGGTATGATCAGATAGATCAATTACCTGCTTCTGTGCTAACAGCCTGTCATTCTCATGAATCAGCAGTTTGGTTTCAGCTCTCGACAACAGCTGATTATCTACCTTATCACCGTAATAGCGGATATAAAAAGGCAATTTATTCAGGAAGTGATAAGTAATGCCGCCATCCATATGTAGAGATTGATATAAATCGATAATTTCTTCAAACATGCCCTTAGTGCTCTTCATGATGGTAACCGCAAACCCAAGCACAGGCTTCTGGAGCTGATATTGTTCACGCAATTCCAGGAACAGCTTTATATTGGATATTAATTTTTCATAGCTCCCCCCTCTAATTTCACGGAACATCTTGTCGTCAGGAGCCTCAATCGAGATATATATAGTATCAATTTTGGATTCCAGTAAACCGATAATTCTATCGCGTGTGAACAAACTTCCATTTGAAATGGTTTGCACCGTTTTCCCCATATCCTTGGCATATTTGACCATATCAAGGAACTGCGGATGAAGAAGCGGCTCCCCTTCACCCTGAATCTGAAATTTTTCAACATCCTGATAGCTGTCTGCTACCTTCTTGAAAATCTGAAAATCCATATCCACCTGGTCAAAATATCGGCCGCAGCAAAAAACACATTTATAATTACATCGCGTTGTCGGTTCAATCTGGACGAACTTTATTTTCCCCATGAGATAACCTTGCCTCCTGCCCTAATTTTGCAATTCAACAAATCCATGCTTTAAGAGCCACATAACGCTTCTTTTAACAGTATCTGCGTTTAAATCGCCGCTGTAGGAATTGACCAGCTCATCGTAATTCATACAGCCTGCAAGCTTTAATAGGGCCAATAGTCCAAGGGCTGTGTGAACCTCATTTAAGATTTTCTCTTCCGCGTAGTGCCAAGGGACAAGCTCCTGGTCCAGGAGAACCTCCCCGCCCAGTTCCGTAATCCGGAGCGGTTCTGTTGCATTTAGGAATCTGGTTGGATACTCCGAGAACATTTCACTGTATCTATTGTTGAACAAATCCAGATACGGCTTGCCAGAATCCCCGTTTATGGCAGCCTTTTGCTGGATCAGCTCGTTCCACACCTGTTCGTATCCACTGATTGTTTTTTGCATCGTGTAGTGCTGCTTAAATATGCGCAGCGAATTGTCCGACATCTCCTGTCTGAGCCTTTCGTTATCCAGTAAGAGCTGGAAATAATGCTCATAAAGCTTTAAATCAATTGCTACGGATTGTCCCATAAGCAGATGGCTGTAAAATTTATCCGAATAAAACTCGTCCATAACTGCTTGTGGAAATTCACTAATGTCTCCATCACAGGTGCTCCAATAGGTGGGTACAAGGAATCCGGTTATACCATGCCTAACCGTCTCCTTATACCCATCCCAATCCGATACAATTTGTGGTGTTCCGCAAGCCATAGCTTCAATAGGTGTCAGACCGAAGGTTTCTTGTACGCTATCCGTCGGTGAAGTAAATACATCAGCAGCAGAGAACAGTATATTTCGATGTTGGGATTCATAGTTTTCATATATGATGATGTTGTCCTGCAGATTCAGCTTTTGGATATATCTCCGCAAATACTTGTAGTCGTGAAATTCATAATTCTCTGTTCCGGAAATAATCAATCGTATATTCTTTTGAGGATTACGGTCCACAAGTCGTTTCAGTACCCGGATCAGTGGCATCAAATCCCCTTTAAAAAAGGCTGAAACCCTGCCAAAATATAGAATCACAAAAGAATTTTCAGATATCCCCAGCTTCATTTTCGCCGTATCCCTGTCAACCCGAATGAAGCTGTCAGCATCTATACCCAAAGGCACAACATCCAGACGAAACTGCCGCTCCAAAGATGCTCCATATAACTCATTGAATTGACCGGATAAATGCTCAAATTGCTTTGACAAGACATTCTTTACACTGTTAGAGCTGCAAAATATCGTATCATACGGTTTAAGTCCTGATAGAAGATAAGGCAACAAATTGGTTGTTATGGAATCGGGCTGACTTGCACAATGAACGGTCATGGAAATCGGCGGGCATTTTAGCGAGTATTTATCTCTCAAAAATGCCGTATGAACCAAATCCTCTACACAATCATGGATAACATCGGATGGGATTTTCACATTCTGCTGCAGCATCTCGATCCGGTTGATCATTCTCAACTTGGCATGCACCTGCTTATCCCGGCCGACCTTCTTATACAGGCGCTGAATCATGTGATGCTGATACATGTCCTTTACGTAACTGAAACAAAGTTCATCTGCAGATGAATGTTTGATGAAATTCACCAAGAGCTCTTTGGCAGCGACGTTTCTCCCATAGATCGTTTCATTGCTGCCGCTTTCTCTCAAATAGTAGCCGCTAAATGCAATGCTGTTTAACATACCATCTTCTCGATAGCAGTAAAAATATCACCAACAACCTCATACTGGGCGATATCTAAAAATTCATCCTCAACCTCAAGATCGAACTCCTCTTCGATGGATACAATAAATTTAATTAAATTTAATGAGTTTACACCGATCTCACTAAGTGTTCTTGCCAAGGTTGTTTCCATGTCTGCTTCGTCATAGTATTTATTAAAAATCCCCCACACTTTCTCTCTCACTTCGTTATTCATTTCATCATCCTCCTCAATGTGTAGTTCCTTCTGGCACATTAAAAATTAAAAATCAAATTCAACAACCAGTTCCTCACTCTCCTCATGTGGTTCATCGGTAACTCCAGAGAAGCGGATATCCTCAATGCAGATATCAGGTTCTTCACTGACCAGTGCGGCTATTCTTACAAAAGATTGGGTAAACTGCTCCATTGTGGTTCTTCGGAACAATTGCGTCGAGTAGGTTAGCTTGCATTCCAAAGCCTCTCCCTCATACACATGAAGCACAATGTCAAAGGTGGTTACCTTTTCTTTCATTGGGTATGGATTAATTTGAATCCCTTCCATAGCCATGCTGCTTCTTTCAGCATTTTGAAAAGCCAGCATCGTGTCAAACAAAGCATTCCGGCCTGGGCTCGGTTTAATTCCCAAATCTTTCACCAATGAATCAAATTGATAATCCTGATTTTCAAACGCATTTAATGCTTTATTTTTCACTTCCTGCAGGAATTCACGAAATGTCTTTCGGCCTTCCGGATAACATCGTAACGCCAGTGTATTTACAAACATGCCAATAACATTGTCCAATTCCGTAAAAGGCCGTCCAAAAGCAGGGACCCCTACCACAACCTCTTCCTGTCCGCTGTACTGCCTTAAGAGAATACTGTAAACGGCCAACATAACCATAAACAACGATGCGTTATCTTTACGGGCGATTTCATTCAGCCTGCAGGTCATATCCGATGAAATCTCAAACAACACCGCCTCCCCTTGAAAATCTAATATCTCCGGCCTTGGGTAATCGGTCAGCAGCTCCTCAGTCCTTAAAGGGGCTGCATATTCATTCAGCCAATACTTCCTTTGATTCTGCAGCGCTTCTGTTTCAAGATACTTGCTCTGCCAGACCGCATAATCCTTATATTGGTATTCAGGCAGAGGAACAGCTTCTTGCTGATACAGCAATATTAGCTCTTTCATAAAAATACCTTTGGATATTCCGTCAAATATGATGTGGTGCGCATCCAGACAGAAGGCATAGCTGTAATTGCCAAGTTCAATGATTTTTGCCCTGATCAGCGGCACCCGGCTTAAATCGAAGGGCCGGATAAAACGGTCGATAACGGTATCCAATTCAGCAAGGGGCGCCTGCTCCTTTTCCAGTACAAACGAGACATGCTCATGAACTTCTTGTACGGGTTCATTGTGAAGCATTGTAAAAGATGTACGCAGTGTATCATGCCGGCTAATCATTGTATGGAGCGCCTGTTCCATCCGCTCAAAGTCAAGCTCCCCCTCTACCATAAATACACTCGCCGTATTATTATCGCTAGAATGGGTACTTTTTACCATATTGGATAAATAAATTCTCTTCTGAGCTGAGGACAACGGATAATATCTGCCCTCTTCAGCTCTGCAAAACTCTAGTTCCTGATTGCGTTTAGCCCATCTAATATGTTTAGCTAACTCTCTGATGGTGGGATTTCTATATACTTCACTTACGTTTAAGTCTATCCCGTGCTCCCGCTCCAGCTTCGCGATGAAATTCATAGCTTTTAATGAATTTCCGCCCAAGAGAAAGAAGTCGTCGTATACGCCAATGCTATCCAGCTTCAACACTTGCTTCCATACTTCGACAAACGCCTCTTCAATTCTATTCTCAGCGGCTTGATAGGCGTTCCCGGTTTCGATATTGCTCACCGGCTCGGGCAGCTTCTTTCTGTCCAGTTTGCCGTTCAAGGTAGTTGGTATGGAATCTATCGCGACAAATGCCGCAGGGATCATATAGTCCGGCAAAGTTCTCAGCATAAACCTTGCCAGCTCTGTAAGAGTAACTGAAGACACTGCGATAAAATACGCGCATATAAATTTTTCGCCGGCTTCATCCATACAATCAACCACGACCGACTCTTTAACAGCATAATGCTTACTTAAAGTCATCTTGATCTCGTCTAGTTCAATTCTGTACCCCCGTATCTTAACCTGATGATCCATGCGGCCTAAATATTGAACCTTTCCGTCTGGTAACCAGCGTGCAAGATCACCGGTCCGGTATAATCTGGAACGGGACGGATCCGGATCATCAATAAAGACCTTCTCAGTCAATTCAGGCTTATTCAGATAGCCCCTTGCCAAGCCAGCACCTGATATGCACAACTCGCCTGCAATTCCGACCGGCTGCTCGGCCAGAGCTTCGTTTAGGATATGAAGACCGTTATTACTAATCGGCTGTCCAATGGGAATGCAGGATTCGCCGCCGTTCCTCGAGCACACATAATAGCTCACGTCTACCGTCGCTTCTGTCGGACCGTACAAGTTGCACAACACAACAGCCTGCAACGTATGAAAAACCTTGTTGAAACGGTCAACATGGGTAACATCCAAAGCTTCCCCACTGCAAAAAACGTTCCTCAGAGACGATAATTTTGTCACTTGTTCCATATGCTCTTCCATATAGCCCAGAAATGCATTTAACATAGACGGCACAAAATGAATGGTAGTTACCTTATGTTTAAAGATAGCTTCCACAATTTGCCCTGCATTCTTCTCCTCTCCTTGCTCAAGGATGCAGGCTTTCGCACCGTACCAGCCCCACCATAACAGCTCCCAAACCGAGACATCAAAAATATTAGGTGTTTTCTGCAATAGGATATGATCCTCACCGACGGGAAACTCCTTCTGCATCCATTCAATCCGGTTGATGACAGAATGATGCTCAATCATGACCCCCTTGGGGTTACCGGTGGTGCCTGACGTATAAATGACATAAGCAAGATCCCTGGGACCACTTCGTAAAGACGGATTGGCATATTCCCTGCTCGGCCACTCTAGTAAATCCAGACAGATGGTTGTCCCACCAGTATTGATTTGATCTGACAGCAGAGATTCAGTCAATACAGCAACCGCTTTACTGTCCTCCAACATATACTTTATCTTCGTCTCAGGAAAGTCGGGGCTTAACGGGAGATATGCTCCGCCAGCCTTTAAGACTCCTAATATAGCAATGACCATTTCAGGCGTCCGTTTCATGTAAATCCCGACAACCTCATTACGTCCAATGCCCTTCCCCATCAGCAAATCAGCAATCAGGTTAGCTCGGTTATTGAGCTCTTTATATGTCAATGCCTGTTCTTTGTACAAGACCGCCAACTGGTCTGGAGTCCTGGCCACCTGTCTTTCAAACATTGCCTGAATCGTTGCTTCTTTCGTGTAAGGTGCTGCAGTGCGGTTAAACTCCTGAAGCTTCCTAGCATCCGCTTGACTTAGGATAGAGAAGCTCCCAATATGGCCATCAGGCAGCTTCACTGCATGCTGCGCGATATTCACATAATGCTCCGACATATTCCGGATAAATTCAATACCGAACAGGCTGCTATCAAACTCAATGCGAATATGAATCTTTCCATTCTCCTGAACTGCATTCAACTCAATATCAAAGGGGGTACTGCCTGATTTCACCGGATACCTGCTGCAATGAACATCTTCAAGCTCAGGCAGCGCCACTTCCGTACTTTGCAGCACAAATATCGTATTGAACAGTGGGTTGTGGCCTTTTCTGCTTGTTAAATCAAGCTTGTCTGCCAGCATCTCAAAGGGAAACTGCTGATTCTCATAATCCTCCAGCAGCACTGCTTTCAGATCCGCCAATAATTGTCTGAATGTCATATTTCCGGCAATAAAACTCCTTACCGGCAGCATGTTAACAAACATACCGACAGTGTCCCGGAACTCCGGCGCATTTCTTCCTGCAATAGGTATCCCTACAACAATGTCGCTTTGCCCGCTATAGCGGAATAATAGTGTTTTATAAACGGCTAATAATATCATGAACAGTGAAGAATTCGTTTGGGCTGACAGCTGGTTTAACCGGCTGCTTAACTCTTCGTCCAGCTCAAAATGCACTGTCGTTTCATGGCTCACTTGCTCTCCCGCCGGAGGTCCGGATATTTCCAGCACAGGGGCACCGTCCTGAAATTTGTTTGTCCAGTACGCCTCCTTCTGTCGCATCGCATCGGATGCTATGATTTGATTGTGCCAGCTTGTGAAATCACGATATCGGTATTTCAGTTCAGGCAACTCTTTCCCGCCATACAGATCGGCGAATTCCCTTGTCAATATGCTCATAGAAGCTCCATCGGTAATGATATGATGCATATCCAGGAGCAATACATGGCATGAGTTGTTCACGTGCACGATTCCAACACGCATCAAGGGTGCAGTTTCAATATTGAATGGCCGGATAAAGGCACTGATGGTAGCCTCCAGCAGTTCTTCATTGTGCTGCATATATTCAATTTCTAACCCGGTTGTTTCTTCTATCCGTTGGACCGGTTCACCGTCTAACAAATGAATACTAGTCCTAAGGGCTTCATGTCTTGCCATTAAAGCACGGAAGGCATCTTCCACCCTGCTGAGGTTTAACTCCCCGTCCATTTGTAAGGCGACCGTTTGATTATATGCCGTGCTTTCCATTTGAGACTTCCAGTGGTAGTAAATTCTTCTCTGCGGTGAGGAGAGCTTATAGTAAGGCTTATCTTCAACACACTCAATTTCACCTGCTATCTGGGGCATATCCACGCTGCCAAGCTTTTGTTGCACATACTCCACTAAGCTTGAAAAAGAATCCTGCTGATATATTTCACCGACCGACAGCTCTATCCCAAAATCCTTGGTGATATATGAGACCATCTCAAAGAGCTTTAGTGAATGTCCGCCCAATGCAAAGAAATTATCTTCTTCTCCTACTTGTTCTACGGACAACACTCTTTTCCAAATCGTTTCCAGCTTCAAACCCGTCTCACTTTTCATTGCAGGCTGTCTGTACATTATTATGGATGTATGCACAATCCGAAGTGCCAGCCGGTCAACTTTACCATTGGGCGTTAACGGGAATTCGGAAAGATGGATATATTTATAGGGAACCATGTATGAGGGCAGATGCTTCTTCACATATTCCCTTAGCTCGCTTTCCTGAATTCTCTTGTCAGTATAAGTGGTATAGTAGGCCTCCAGTCTCGGATTTTGATTCTCCGATTGCTCCAAGACCACTACGCATCCACTAATATCTGCAAGCTCATTAAGTACTGTTTCGATTTCCGCAACCTCTACGCGGTGCCCGTGGATCTTGATCTGTTGATCTTTTCTTCCCAAGTACTCGATAGCTCCATCCGGCAGTAATCTTCCAAGATCTCCGCTTCTATAGATCACTGTTCCATTCCCTGCATCCGTAAACTTTGCACTGTTCGCAGCATCATTCCAATAAGCAGGCACTATGTACTCACTTTGGTACACAAGCTCGCCTACCCCCAGAACCTCTGATTTCTGGCCTTTCTCATTCAACAGCTTGACTTCCAATCCCGGGATAAACCGCCCTATAGGCACCAGGCTTCTGGACATCTGCGATGATTTGCTGAGAAAATAAAAGGCAGCTGTTAACACCTCCGAGGCACCGAAGAAGTTGACAAACAAACACTCATCCGCGAAGTGTTTCTGATATATTTGAAAATCATGTTTATTTACACCCTCCCCGCCCAATACGACCAATCGCATATCCGGAAAGCGTAGTTCAGCGGACTGATTTTGCAGTAAATATCGATAAACAGTGGGCACTGAATGATAAATGGTCACTTTGTTCTTAATGAGCCAACGTACAACCTCTGTCTTGTCGGGGTGGTCCTTTAAATCATAAGGAAGCAATGTGCCGCCTGTCATAAGGGTGCTCAGAACATCGATGAATGCAACCGCATGGCTGTATGTTGTAAATAAAGCTATACGGTCATTCTCATTAATGTGCAGACTGTTAATATATCCAGCTATGTAGAAGAGAACATTTTTGTTGATTTGTATGACACCTTTGGGATTACCTGTTGAACCGGACGTATACAGCAAGCACGCAATGTCATCAGCGCTCTTTGATGGTAGTGTCAGGTCTCTTTCATTATTCTGTTCCTCTAAGTCATCAATATTAATAATTACTAAGTCCAGCGGGCCTTTTCGGCTAAGCTCCTCTGCCGCCTCTTTACAAGCATTGTTAGTTACTATAACTGTTGAACCGGAATCTGCGATCATAAAGAGCAGCCGCTCGGAAGGAAAAGTATGGTCCAAGAAGACCACCGGTTCACCGGCCATTAACGCCGCTACGGTCCCATAAATCATTTCCGCCCCATGTCTGAACAGAAGGGCAACCGGAGTCGGAGATTCGCCCTGCTTACTTTGGTTCCATATGGCATGGGCGATGCGGGATGAACGTTTGTGCAATTCCTTATAGGTTGTCTTATATTCCCCTATCTCAATGGCTATTCGTTCCCCATACCGCTCCATACTATCATTCAGGTATTGTGCAATTGTTTTACCCTTGATGTCCTTTTCATTAATGCAGCGAAATGAAGCCTCTTGCTGCAGTTTAATGGAAGGACTGTCCAGTCTTTCACTGCTCATCACCTGATATTCTTCAATTGAACATGCAGGGTTCTCTATTGCCTTCTCCAGTAACCGGATATACTCGCTCAGGATAAATTCAACGGTTTCTTTTTCAAATCGGTTACTGTGATAGTTCAGCACGACCTGAAGACCATCGAATGGATTTATTTGCAGAACCAGCGGATAATTCGTGATCTCATGTATGGAATCGATTTGGATCCTGAGACTGTACTGCTCTTGATTCAATTGGCTTAAGGGGTAGTTCTCTACAATTACTAGGCTGTCGTATAACCCATCCTGGGTGTTTACTTCAGCACATTCATTGATAAGTATGGGATCTGTAGATTCGAATGGAATCCTCCTGATCATTGAATTACTGGTTTCCTCTAGCAATTCAGACATACGGGTCCGGTTGGTAACCTTCATCCGCAGCGGTAGAGTGTTTACATAGATACCAACAGATTCTTCTATCCCTCTAATATGCGAAGGCCGTCCGGAAACCAATGACCCGAAGAGGACATCCTCTTCATTGCCGTTCTTATAAATAATGCAGCCCCAAAGTACATTCACGAATACACTTAATGTAATCTGCCGCTGCCGTACAAAATGATTCACTTTATCCAAATATCCCTGTCCCAGGTCATAGCTGACTTGTCTAATCTCAATCTCGTTGCTCTGATTATTATCGAAGGGAAGAGTGGTTTTGCATGGATATCCTTTCAAATATTGATGCCAAAATGCTCTTAAAGGTACGGTATCCTGTTTCTTTTGCCACCGGATATATTCTTTAAACGCTGTATTCCCGTTGTTGGCAGGCAGTTGTTCTCCCTCAACCAATGAATGATATGCTTTTAAAAATCTCTGCAAGAGGATCCCCAGACTCCACCCGTCAAAGATAATATGATGGAAGCTTACAATCATATAAGAGGTATCATTAGCTGTTTTAAATAAAGCAATTGTCATCGGATGCTCCTGCAGGTTTAGCCCGGCCTGCAATAATTGCTGTTTCAGCTCTTCTAATGAGGCTTTAATTTCGTCTGGAGCATTAGCCGCACATTCGGCTATTTCAATCGGAATGGAATGATTTTTTTGAATTATTTGCACAGGCTTCTTCAAATTGCTCCACCTGAAAACCGTACGCAGCATTTCATAACATTGAACAGTATAATCCCAAGCAGCTTTAAAAGTAGAAAGATCAACATCCCCCCTGATCTCGAAGGATAACTGTTCATGATATAATCTGCTTTCCGGCTTATTCAAATAATGAAACAGCATACCTTCCTGAACAGTTGTCAAATTCAGGATGTCTTCTATATTCTGCTTATCCAGCATCATAGAAATTACTCTCCTTCAATCAAGAGTACACGCCGCAATGATGAACTCAGCCTGTACGCTCAATACTTCAGACTATTTATGAAAGAACCCGCTAAATGCTTGAGCACAAACGGCAATGTCCGGCTAAGGCCCAGTTTTTCTCGGTAAAAATCTGTTATTGTCCCGACAATGCTCTCCAGCCAATCCATTGTTACTTCATTAACGAAGCCAAAACCATTGTTACTGTTCGTTAATACGGCCATTCCGCTTTGTTTCTTTGGAAGAAGCATAAAACGGGATACACCACCTATGTTAATACCGTCATGCATGACAATTTTAGTGGAATTTGTGATCGTGTAAATGTAATAGCCGAGCCCGTATGGGATGTCTCTCTGCACCCGTGAGTGCATGGCCTGTATTGATTCCCTGCTTACAACTTCTTCCCCGGCTTCATTATTTCCTGAACAGTTCATCTCCAGGAATGCGGCAAGATCCTTAATCGTCGTATATAATCCTGCCGCAGCACTTTCTTCATATGACCTATGCCGCAATGAATTTCCCCATATTCCGTACGGAACCGAAACCTTCTCCTGAACCGCTTGACTCCTTACGAAGCTGCTGTCCCTCATCCCCAGCGGAAACAGGATTTCAGCTTGCATATACTGGTGAAAGGGCTCTCGGGTAAGCTGCTCGACTAGCCGTTGCAGCAATGTATATCCTCCGCCCGTATAGATAAAGGACGTTCCAGGTTCATTGTTCAATGTTAAATTTCCGGTTGCACGCGGATTCAAGAAGACGGCTTCTTGAAATGCATTACTCGGCATACTGATTCCGTAATAATCCTCACGCATTAGTCCTGAAGTATGGTTTAAGAGCTGCCTTACAGTCACTTTGTTAAATTCATATTGCGAAGATTTCACCCTCAAGTCTGGCAAATAGGCAATGACAGGCGCATCTATATCTAGGAGGCCACGATCATGCAGTCTCATCACTCCCCATGCCGTTAAGCTTTTGGCGATGGAGCCTGCTTGGAACAGGGTATCCGGCAGGACTGCCTGGTACTTCTTTCTATTCCGGTAACCGTAGCAGCGAACGAATACAGTCTGGCCCTCAGACACTAAAGCTACCGAAGCGCCAGGTATACGGTATTTTCGCATCAACCCCAAACATTTGGTGTCAAAATCTTGTAAGGAGGCATTCATACTTTCGCGGCTTCCGGCTGCATAATAACCAGCCTTTTGTCCCAAAGTCCAAGCAGCTCAGACACAAGCTCTTCTGCCTTCCCGTCTTCTACATCCTTATCCTTGGACAAGATATCTTCTATGGTTTGTTTACCGTCAGTTTTGCCAAGGAACTCACTGCAGCGTTCAGAAACAGTGATCTTCGCTTTATCGTCGTAATTAACGGTCAAGTAATGGCTTACTGTAGTATCCTCGGAATCTGTTTGTTGGGTAGACTTGTTTAACTCCACATATTTGGGTATGGATACCGCCAGCCGGTAATAATCCTTTATATGGACTATCTTCTTCGAGATGATATAATCCCCCACAACCAAATAATGAAGCTTCGTCGTCAAGTAACAGACAATTGCATCCGCTACGGAATCCACAATTGGCTCTGCATGGTTGTTAAATGATGTATTCAAAAGAATATGAACTCCTGTACGCTGGGAAAACTGATGAATAAGCTCCCAATACTTAGGGTTAGTCTGCTTGGATACAGTCTGAATTCTGGCAGTACCATCGACATGTGTGACAGCCCCAAGCAACTTCTGCTTCTCTTCCTTCACATCCAAGACGTAGTTCATAAATGAATATTGGGCATTGCAATCTGGGATTCGAAAATATTCAGCAAGATGTTCCTCCAGCACCGATGGGGCAAATGGCCGGTACCCTTCGCGTTTCTTAACCATCTGGTTAATAATTTGCTTGTTCTCGGCCGGTCTTGGATCCGCCAAAATACTTCTGTTTCCCAATGCTCTGGGACCAAATTCCGAGGCACCCTGCACCCATCCCAATATTTTGCCCGCTGCCAATAAGTCTGCAGTGTCTTCAATGATATTTTCCGACTTTTCAAATTCAATGAAGTCTTTCCATTTCTGCAATTCGGAATGAACCGAGCTATCACTACCTATATCAGGTCCCCAGTACACACTATCCATCTGCTTTGTTGAACCGCGGCCGGTCTGCATTCGATTCCAAACTGAAAGCGCGGCCCCCAATACCGCTCCCGCATCATGTGCTGCAGGTTGTACGAATACCTCCTCAAACAATCCTGAGTATACAATTTTCCCGTTGGCAGAACAATTATGGGCGACTCCGCCTGCAAAGCAAAGCTTGCTGTGTCCTGTCTCGGCTTTATAATAGGACAGAAGATGCATAATAATCTCTTCCAGCGTCGTTTGAATGCCCGCTGCCATGTCTTGATGAACTTTGGTAAAAGCTTCTCCCTTTCTTCTCGGTTTGGAAATACCGAACAAGATCGGATAGATGTCGTTGATAACGTATTTCCCCTCCGGCAGCAATTGAACGATTTTATTAAAATAGCGTTTATATTTCTGGGGATCCCCATAAGGTGCCAGTCCCATCACTTTGTACTCATCATTCGCTCCATAACCGAGATACCGTATAGATTGAATGTAAAAGTTACCAAGGCTCAGCGGCACCGGTATTGTGTACAAGGTTTCTGATTTTCCGTTTCTCCTGCTCTGAACCATGCCGGCACTGTCATCCCCCATGCCATCCGTAACCAGAACAAGACAATCATCAAAACCCGACATAGCATGGGCACTCTCTGCATGCGCCTCATTGTGTGATACAAAAATCAGCTTGCTGTCATCGACATGCTGGCCAAGCGCCTCATATAACATGCGCTTGATATAATACCGCAAATCGTAAAAGTCAGGTTGAAGGGGATTATTCAAAAATTGCTCCTGCAGATTCAAGTTAATGCTAAATTCCTTATAATTAACGGCTATGTAATCAATGTCGTCCAGAGTCAGCCCATTGCTGCCCAGACAATACCGGACAGCTTGAATAGGCGACTTATTGGAATGTTTAATCCGGTCCAAACGCTCCTGTTCAACAGCAGCAATCACCTTTCCGTCGGTTATTAGAACCGCAGCGGAATCATGCCCTGAACCGGATATACCTAACTGGTGAAACATATTTTCATGCGGTAAGGCAACAGAAGCGGAGATGCCTAATATATTCATATCAAACTTACTCCTTTCGCGGATGTTTCCCCGAATAGCAGGTCCAACTCGTCTTGAGATAAATCAGCATCAATGAAATCCGAGGGCGAAAAAGTAAATCCCTGATTTTGTATGCAAAAACGTACAACCTTCTCTATCCAACATTGCCATTGTTCCATAATGGTGCAGATGAATTTCGTTTCAAGAACATCTTCGCTGTACTTCGCATACATAACTAGCTTGCCATTTTGAATAAAGCAATTAATTTCCAGCAAGCAGGTCACATATCCGTGCAGTACATCCTCATCTAATGTCACACCAAAGCAAGCATTGTCGTGCATAAATTCACCTAGATAGTTAAACCGGATCCACAGCTTTTCAATGCTATCTTTGTCATCCCAAACTTTACAATGACCATATCCAATTCCCTGGTTCGGCACTTTGCGCATGGTCTCTTTAACCGACCTAATCAGCTGTCCTAATGACTCTTGATCCTGCTGTATTTCAAAAACAACGGGATACATATGGGTAAACCAGCCTACGGTATTGGTGATATCAATATTATCCAGCTCGATTCCGCGCCCGTGGGACTCCAGTTCAAATATAAGCTCCTCCGGGTTCACTGCTTCCTTAAGTGTCATGCTTAGAGCAGCAATCAGCAATTCATCGACACTGGTGTTATAAGGAACATTGGCATCTTTCCTCAGCTGCGCTGTTGTATCGGAATCAAGTTCCCTGTGAATCAGCACACTGCCCCCCGGTTTAGCACAAGCATTAAAGGGGATGCTAGGTAACCGTGGCTTCAACGAGCGTGACCAGTATTCCGTTTCCTCATCAAATCCACTTTTTCTAGAGTGCCAATATTCGACCCAATCACGGTATGAGCTCCCTTTAGCCGGCAATCTGTAAGACTGATGAGCATTTACCTGCTCCATCAGCGTGTGAATATGCTGAAGAATAATACGCCAGGACACGCCATCGACGCCTAGATGATGGACCATTAATAACCAGATATCTTCAGCCTGGTCATCCCGGAATATACAGGAGCGGAGTAATAGGCCATTGCTGATGTCTATCGTTGAAGCTAACCTTGTTTTCTCCTTTTGTATAGCATCCTTCCTGGCCTCTCCCCTTAGGTTTGTTACATCAATCTCGACAATCTCAGCTTGTTCTTTACAAGAACGGTTGTAGAACAGTGTCTTACTCGCCGCATCGTAATTTAATCTCAAGCTATCATGTTGCAATACGATTTCATGGAGGATCTGTTGGAGTGGATTGATGTCCCAGCGGCGCTTCAAGTTCAGCTTTATGGACTGGCAGTATTCATTTGGGCGTTCATTTATTCTAGCAATAAACCAATTGGCAATTGGCGGTAGCGGCATAGCTCCGTCAATGAGTGCCTGCTGCGTCCGAGTGTCCTTCACTGTCTCTACATAGGTAGCCATATCCTTTAGAACAGGATGCTCCAGTATATCCTTAACCTTCAGGCGATATCCCTTGTCGCTTAGATACGAGGATACTTGTATGGCCTTAATGGAGTCTCCGCCTAAATAATAGAAATTATGGCCCGCCTGAACTTCAGTTCCGATTACAGATGCCACTACCTCAAGCAAAGCCTTCTCAGCTTCCTGCGGTTCCTCATCAGCTGTGGTAGCTGTAACGGCTCGCGGCGGCACCGGCAGGGCTGCTAGATTTATTTTGCCGTTTTTCGTCAAAGGAACCTCATCTATTCTTATATATATTGCAGGTATACTGTACGAAGGCAATTTAGTTGCCAGATATCCGCGCAGCAGCCCTTCGTCAATATCGATAGAAGACATATAATAAGCTGTCAGCAGCAATGAAGAACCCACCGGTATCGGAGCTGCTTTTGCCCATTTCAAGTGGGGATAGGCGTTGAGCCATAAATCAATCTCATGAAGTTCAATCCGATACCCGTTAATTTTGACCTGATCATCACAACGGCCTATGTACTCGACACATTGATAGTTTATAAATTTGGCTATATCTCCGGTGTCATATAACCTCCCTGATAACGCATTGCCCTCAATAAAACGGTCAGCCGTTAATTCCGGCCGGTTCAAATAACCCCTGGCCAATCCTTCTCCACTTATATACAATCTGCCCTCTATTCCAACCGGAACAGGTTGTAGATGCTTGTCCAATACGAAAATCTGTGTATTGGCAATTGGAGTGCCGATCGGTACGGAGCCCTCCTGCCCCCGCACCGGTTTATAGCGGTAGATCATGCAGCCGACGGTGGCTTCTGTCGGACCATACTCATTATATATCGCTATATCTTTTCCAAAGCTTTTACGTACACGCTCTACCAGATCTACTGAAAGATTGTCACCACCGATGATTAATGCTTCTATATTAGACTTGCTGTTATCTATGTCTGCTAAAAGCATAAGGTGCGCAGGAGTCAATTTGGCAATACTGCATACATTTTCCGCAGCAATCTCTTGAATCGGATTTGACCCACCGGAATCACTGTATATCCGGATGCCGCCCCCGCTGATCAGGGGAAGAAAAATGGAAGTTACAGTAAGGTCAAATGATACCGACGAATACAGAGGGAAAACCTCATGCTCTTTAGAAATGTATTCATTTTTCGCCCACCAGATATAATTGAATAAGGAGTGATCTTCAATCATGACGCCCTTAGGTTCTCCCGATGATCCTGATGTATAAATAATATAGACCAGACGGTGGGGATCATAGCATACTTTAGGAGGATACGCTGCCAGGCCGTCAGAATAAAGACTCCGGTTGTCCAGCCGTATAACCTCCACATCTGCCTTCAAGTCGGAAGCCAGCTCCATATTCGTTAACACTACTTGCACTTCAGAGTCCCGAAGCATATAAGCCAGTCGTTCTGAGGGGCATTTAGGATCAATTGGAAGATAAGCTGCACCAAGCTTTAAGATTCCCAAAATGCCGGCGATCATCTCAATGGAATGCTCAAACAACAGCCCGACGACACTGCCCTCGGTTATTCCCCGGCTTTGAAGCATTACTGCCACCCTGCTCGCTTTCTCCGCCAGCTCCTGAAATGTGATGTTCTCTGATCTGCAGTATATAGCAACTCGTGCAGGAGTCTGTCTTGCTTGAATGTCGAACAAATCGATAACACTCGTCTGCTCAGGAAATTTGCACAGGGTATTGTTGTACTCGGTAACCAATAAGCTCCGGTCTTGCTCATTCACTAAGGAAAGATCACTGACGTTATTCCCCTCGTTATCCAGGATGCTGTTCATGATTACACAAATCCCTGAAATCAACCTGTCAATCTGTATATCCGTATAAACCGCAAGCTGGTAATCAACATCAAGCTGAATACCGCAGCTCCCGTTCCAATCCCGGACAATGAGCTGCAATGCATACTCCTGCTCGCCGTTATAGAACTCCGTATATTCTGTCTTGCATCCATTAAAAGAGTCTTCCATTTGAGTATTGTAGTAATTAATGCTGGTTGTATATAGTTGACTGGCATCCAGTTCATTAAGCAGATAATTATAAGGGAATTTCTGGTGTTTATAGCTTCTTTTAAGGCACACATCAATTCTGCGAACCATTTCAACTAGGGTATCTTCCCGTTCTATGGTAAAGCGAAACGGAATAGAACTTACGCACATCCCAAGAACCGCCCGTTCTTTCTTGCCACTGCGGCCATATACAGGTATACCCACTACGAGTTCTTCATTTCCGGATATTTTGTAAAGGTATAACAGATACATTCCAATAAATAAAGCATTTACTGACAGTGAATTCCTTGTACATAATTCATACAGTTGTCTTGTTAACGACTCAGACAGCACATGTGTCTTGCGTCTTCCCTCTAACCCATTGGATGCTGCCGCTCCCTCTGGTAACAGGCCTCTAAACTGTTCTTTCCAGTAAATTCTGTCCTTATGAAATTTCGCAGATCCCAAGTAGTCCCTCTCCGACTGCAGGAAACTCCGATAGCTGGAATCACTAGATTCCTGCACGATCTCCCCTTCATGAAGCAAGGCATACCTCCGTTTAATTTCTCTGGAGATAATCTGCATAGACCATCCATCCGAAATCATATGATGAAATTTCCCAAAATAACCGCAGGTTTGGCTGTCTAAACGAAATACGGTAAAGGAATATAACGGTGAGTTCTCCAAGACAAAGGGCTTCAGTTGATCCTGAACCCACATCTTTAAGGCTTCTTCCGGCTGCTCTGTTCCGAAGAAATCTATGAAACCAACATCTTCGCAGCTGTCTTCGGCATAATATTGCACCGGTACCTCATTATTTCTGGTCAGACGAAGCCGGAAAGTATCATGCGCCTTTGTAAATGACAATATGGCCTCTCTCAACAAAACCTCATCTATGTCTCCAGTAATTACCGAGTATCCACCTATCACAAACATTGGAGAGTCGGAATAGATCATCTGAGTTACCCACACCCGCTGCTGCGGTTGGGTCAATGGATAAAGTGGGTATCCTTTTTCCATAGGCTTCATCAATCCTTTAGGATTATTCACTGTATACCTGCTCGTAATAATGCTGCTGGAGCTCAAGCATTTTTGCCATCCAGTCTTTAAGCTTCGCGAACTTTTCCGCATTGTATTTTTCCGTCAGAGTGAACTTTACTATGTCTCTCCTTACACTGTTCCATAACTCTAATATCCCGTCCTGTGTTTCCACGAGACTCTTACAATTTAATCTTTCCCATTTGAATTTCTCTGCCTTCAGATCATTAACAATCTGGTTCATAATTGTTGTATACTCATCAGCCTTTTTCTGCAGCGCTTCCTTTGTCATAGCTGTCTTCGTCATATCCGTCAAAAAAGATGCCAGTGTGTCAAGCCCCTGATAAACCGCAGCTTTGTTATGCGCAAAATGGTTTAAGAAAAGCGTTTTATAATCTTCGGTACTATGGCTTTCATATATATTTCGAACCATTTGCTGATTTGAAAAGCAATACAGGGACGGCAGTTGAAGCACTCTGCGGTATCTGCTCATATATCCTTTATAGGCCTGTACCAGTTCTTCGTAAGAGACCGCCTTTTTTCCGTACCGCAGGTTCTCCAGCTCTTCCTGCTCAATGATATGAAACACTCTTTCTTCCTCATCGAGGCCGTAAATAATCCATGTATGTGGTGTATGCATCTTTTGAAAGGTATCTTTTCGTATGGAGGCAAAGAAAACATCCACCCAGATCACTACAGGACTATTTTTTTTGATGCTGCCGGTAATACCCTCGATTAATTCGCTGTCTGATTCGTAATCATGCTCTGTTATGAGAATCCCCATATCCCGGATGATTTGTTTCAGATCCTTACTCGAGATATACTCCATTCCAAATAGATGCCCCTGCTTACTGCTGATTGTGCCAAAACGGATAATATCGTTCACTAATAAGGGCATAATGTCTAGACCAAAAGAGTCAATGACCGAGAAGAGGGAATTAAACAGGCAGCTTCTGTAATACAAACCGCTAAAAGGCGCTATATAATCCATTATCAACTTAGTATCCATTTATCTCCTCGCCCTTTGCTTCCCCAAATTGAAGAAAATTGGACAAGCCCTCTATTGTTCTATACTTATAAATATCAGCATATTCTACAGACATGTTATTCTTCTCAAGCTCAATCTCCAATTTAATCGCCCTCAGTGAATGACCGCCAATCTCGAAGAAATCTTGATTTACACTGACTCTGTCCATACCCAGAATCGCTTTCCAAATCTCCTCCATTTTCCTCTCGATTTCATTTCTCGGAGCAATGTATTTCTGGGAGTCATCCGGATTTCCCCACGGCTTAGGCAGGGCTTTTCGATCTAATTTTCCATTAGAATTTAGCGGAATAGCCTCTAATTCAACAAAATATGAGGGAATCATATATTCAGGTACTTTACTGAGCATAAACTGCTTTATTTCTGTTGTTAGAAGTTTTTTAGATCCCACATAATAGGCGGATATCCATTTCTCATTGCCTTCTTCCCCGTCTACAGTTACAACTGCCTCATGGATATCTTCATGGTCAAGCAACGCATTCTCAATGTGCCCTGTCTCAATGCGATAGCCCCTTATCTTCACCTGTTGATCCATTCTACCAAGATATTGAAGGTCACCATTGGGGAGTCTTCTGGCATAATCACCTGACCGGTAGAGCCTTTCTTCAGCCCGATAAGGATTATTCACAAACTTTAAGGCTGTCAATTCGGGATTGGCCAGATAGCCCCTTGCAACGCCCAATCCACCAATGCAGAGTTCTCCCTTTAACCCATCCGGTACCAATTTCATATCATGATCCATTATATAAGCGGATAAGGTAGGAATTGGTTTGCCAATATTGCTTATCTCAGCATCCATATCTTCATCTGTCAGTTTCTTGTATGTAACATGTACAGTAGTTTCCGTGATTCCGTACATGTTAATTAATGCTGTACCCGGATATTTCAGCTTCCATGTCTTCAGCATCGCCGGCTTCAGTGCTTCACCGCCAAATATCACATATCTTAGCCGCAGCTCCTTATCCTCTACTCTGGAATCCAATTCCATTAATTGATAGAAAGCGCTGGGCGTCTGATTCAGCACAGTTACGTTCTCGTCTTTAAGCAGCTTAAGGAACTTCTTGGTCTCCTTGGCCTTGTGATCCGGGACGACAATCAGCTTGCCGCCAAATAATAATGCCCCATACATCTCCCATACCGAGAAATCAAAACAAGGAGAATGAAACATCGTCCAAACATCATCTTCGTTAAAGCCGAATAATGTTTGTCCATTCTGCATCAGACTTGTTACATTGCCGTGCTCTACCATAGTGCCCTTCGGAAATCCGGTTGTACCAGAGGTAAAGATTACGTATGCAATATGTTCAGACGTTGATATGGATGCGATCCTGTCTGTTTGGTTTGACCGGAAATCATTTAAGCAGCTGCAACGTTTATGCAATACCGGACTGAAGCCAGCTGTTCCGGCATTCTTATCGACTGTAAGCAGTACATCATACCGGAATTTCGTCAATTCATTCTCAAGTGTATATTTTTTTTCAGAGAATATCGCTTGCTGAATTCCATTCACATTCACTGATAAATCCTCAAAATACCCTTTATGCAGAAATAGTTCACGCGACCAGTCGGTTTTAGTCCTGTATTTCATTTGCAGGTCTGCCTGCTTAAATTGTTTCAGGGAATGGATCAGATCATCCCTTTTTTCCAGGTCCATCACATCTCCGATGAAGATTACCCCATTCTCTTTCATAAGAGAAATAGCTTGCTGTATAACCTTCCGCAAATAGTTGTGCCCGTTGAAGCACTGGCAGACACTGTTTAATATGACGATGTCAAAATCCTTCTCATCCAGTATACCGATATCATGGGCAGCAACCGTTGCAAGCCTGATATTATCCATTCCCCGATTCCTAATTTTCTCTGCATTCTTATGAATAATCGTCTCAGACATATCGGTACCGTAATAAAATCCTACATGGGGAGCTATTCTGAACATACTGAGCCCGCTGGCGCATCCGATTTCCAGAACACGGGATTCAGGCTTCAGATACGTTGCCAACTTATGATACACGTTATCGGAATACTCTTTCATTTCATCGACAGAGAACTTCTCGCCTGTATAGCTATTTATCCATGCGCCTCCGGCTATATCATCCTCTGCGTTCTCACCGATATGCTCCCATGCACTCTTACTCATCAATTCATTTTCAGTTTCCTCTGCCTCCATATAGACATCATCGGTGTCCAGACATACATAATCACTGAATAAAGGACACTCCCATTGGAGTTCATTTAACAATTTAATATACCTTTTGGAGGAGATGACGATGTTTATCCCAGAGTCGTTAATCATACTTGCTATGTGATCCTTGGGATAATCCGGATGAATAGGCACATAGGCTCCGCCTGCTTTAAGAATGCCGAGAAAGGATTTTATTAGATCCATATTTTTGTCCAGCAGCACTCCAACCAGCGAGTCCGGCTTTAAATCATAATGTTCTCTCAAGAAATGAGCTAGAATATTGGCCTGCTCATCCAGTTCTCTATAGGTTAGCGATTCGTGTTCATATACGACAGCCACCTTGTCCGGTGTCCGATCCGTTTGCGCCTCGAACCATTGATGAATCGTTGCAGGCTCCGGGAGCCGGATGTTATCCGCCACACTCTGGGACAACAGCGTTTCTTTCTCGGCTTCAGACACAATATCCATACCGGAAATGATGATGCCGATATCGGATAAAGCCTGTCCCGCTAAGTATTTGAAGCTCTCCGCAATTCTCACAATTTCTCCCGGTGTATAGAAGTTTGCATCAAATATAATTTTGCCTGCCAATCCATCCGGGGAATTGCTGAACCGGAAGGTAATGCGGTTGCTGCTGCTCCATAATTTCACTGTGTCGCCGTTCTGATGGATCTTCTCGTACACAAGCATAGTGTGAAAGACCGAGGGCTCCTGCATCGATAGGTTTAATTCATCCATGACAGTTGATAGCGGGTAGTGTTGGTTTTTAAATCCCTCCGCTACCGTCTGCTTGACTTGGTTCAACAAGCTTCCAAAGGTATCGTCAGGTTTCACCTGATTTCTAAACAATACCCCTTCACCAGCCGCTGTCACCTCTCCGCTTCCTGCCAGCACCGGTGCCCCGATTATAATATCCTTCTGTCCTGTACATTTATAAATGAACACGTTCAATATACTCAGCAGAAAAGTATACATAATTAATGGATGGTCCAGATGATATTTATGCATCGTATCAGAGCTAAGCTGACACAACTCAAAGCCGAATTCCTCTCTGTCTCTATCCTTTTGCCTACTTGGGACGGCGGAGCCCGGAAGACTCGGAATTTGCATTTCGCCGCTCAGTGTATCCGTCCAGTATTTCTTGGCGCTAATATATTGCGGCATTAATAAAAGAATATTTTCATTAATAACCTCACTCAACAATGAGACCTCCTTTGGAAATGCAATCCTCTACTGTGTCCCGGGGCCCACGGGAAGACTAAAACCTAATTCCTCCAATATCCTCTAATTCCTTTAACCATGCCCCTCCGCCAGTACTGAGCGGCATTCCTTGGCCATCAGGTGCAAATAATTGAATCTCTTCGATTCTAACATTGGAATCCTCGGTAACCATTCTAATAATTCTAATAAGGTGATTGGCTAACAGGGCCACCGTTTCTTGCTTAAAGAGCTTTGTGCTATACTCGAACACCACACTTAATTGATTCGGCCGTTCCATTACATGCAGCATAAGATCGAACTTTGAAGTGCTTATATCCAAAAGGTATGGCTCTAAATTCAAGCCCCGGAGCTGCATATCGGCCATCTCCACATTAAGCAGATGCAGAACTGTATCAAATACGGGGTTTCTTCCAGGGTCTCTTTTGGCATCCAGTTTAAGCACGAGCTCATCAAACGGATAATCCTGATTCTCAAATGCCTGAAGCGAATTCTCAGTAACCTCTCTAAGGAAACATGAAAAAGTTTTAGTGCTTTCCGGATAATTACGCAATGGCAGCATATTCACAAACATACCCAGTGTGTTATCTAATTCCGTTGACGGCCTTCCGGTAACCGGCGAACCAATAATAATATCTTCCTGCAAGGAATATTTTGACAACAAAATGTTATAGACCGTCAGCAAATACATAAATAACGTAGTATTGCCCTCGGAGACGGCTAACTCCAGTTGTTCTTTAAGCGCCTGATCAATGACAATTTCATAACGACTGCCTTCAAATTCCTGCACCGAAGTTCTTCTATAATCAACAGGAAGGTTAAGAACAGGAAGCTCGCCTGACAACTGATTCAGCCAAAATTCTTCTTGTTTCCTCAGCTTGTTATCCCTCAATTGACGATTTTGCCACTCGGAGAAATCTTTATAGTGCACATTGATTTCCGGTAGTACCCTTCCATCGTATAGCGCAATCAAATCTTTCACCAAGATATTCATGGATGTACCATCCGAAATGATGTGGTGCATATTAAATAACAGGATGTTCAAATTATCACTCACTTCGATCACTGCCACTTTAAAGAGAGGCGCTTGTGCAAAATCAAACCGGGTAATCTGATTTGTGACGGAAGCATGCACATTCTCCCTCAGTGCCCGGTCCACTACTATCTTGAAGGCAATGTGCTCGCCGATCCTCTGAACATACTCACCCTCTTCCAGAACAAAGGATGTCCTTAAAGCTTCATGCCTGTTGATAAGAGTGTTTACCGCCTGCTGCAGTTTGTCGATATTCAATGGCCCCTCCGCCCAAAAGGCTTCCGTCATGCAATAGCTTTTACCGGACCTGTCCAGCTTGCTTGCTATCAGCAGCCGCTTCTGAGCTGAAGACAATTCATAGTAATCCTTTTTCTCCGCTTGGGGGATATGGTTATATCCGATTATCTCCAAAGATTTAATGTATGGTGCTAAATCCTTAATCGTCGGTTTCAGGAACAGCTGCCTTAACGGAATATTAACCTGCAATTCCTTATGCGCTCTTGCCACAAAAATAGCCGCCTTTAAAGAATGCCCGCCAAAATCAAAAAAGTTATCCGTTAATTTGATCTGCTCTACACCTAAAATTTCGCGCCACATCAAACTTAATTGATTCTCAATGCTGTCTAACTGATCCGCGGAATTCCCTTCAAAGCCGTCATTGTTCCGCTCGAAATCAGGCAGGGCTTTCACATCGAGCTTCCCGTTTATGGTAACCGGAATTGCCTCAATACTCGAAAAAAAGGCAGGCACCATATAATCAGGGAGCGTCCTGGATAAATATAGCCTCAGGTCATTCAGGTCACAATCACCGTTCTTAACAATGTAGGCATGCAGGACATTCTCTCCGGTACGATCCGGTTTTACCAATACCAGAGCTTCCTTAACCAATGCATGCAGCATCAACAGCTCTTTAATTTCTCCTAACTCAATTCTGAATCCGCGTATTTTAACCTGATGATCGATTCTTCCATGGAAAATTATATTTCCATCCTGATTCCACTCGGCAAGATCACCGGTACGGTACATCCGTTCCTCAAGTTCAAATGGATTCCGCACATATTTGCTGTCAGTCAACACAGGATCGTTCAAGTATCCCTTGGATACACCGCACCCTGCAATATACAAATCGCCGGTATAGCCTACGGGCAGCAAATTGAGGTCTCTGTCCAAAATATAGGATTTATAATTCAGTAACGGCTTACCAATTGGGATAGTGCCATCACTCTCATCCTGCCTGCATTCATAAAGTGTTGCATTTATTGTCGTTTCGGTAGGTCCATATATATTAAATATTTTCTCAGCATTAATCGTTTTCCGAATTTTTCCTAGGAGGGACTTCGAGAACGTCTCCCCACCGATGAACAAGTATTTAATAGCTAAGAACGCCGCGTCTGGAATTGTAGCGAGAAGCGCTTCCATAAAAGTTGGAACCACATTCACGACATTAATATTGTTCTTCTCCATGTGATCCCATAACAGAACCGGGTTCTTCTTAACATGATCTGAAACCAAGTACAGCCTGCCGCCAGTAGATAATGAAAGAAAAATGTGCATTACGGAAACATCAAATGTGAAATTGGCCAGCAAAATATAGCGAAGCGGCTCATGGATATGTAATGTCTTTTGAAGCCCTAAGATCTGGTTAGTCAAATTCGAGTGCTGTACCATTACCCCTTTAGGTTTGCCTGTGGAGCCTGAAGTATATATAATATATGCGGTGTTATCAGGCATACATCTTCTGTGGGGATTATCTCCTCTTGCACAGCTCAATATGTCTTGCATTTGATCCATAATTAATATTTCCCGCTTCTGCTGTAAAGCGACCTTAGACGGCGAAGTCTCCGCAAAGGCTATGCCCTCCATCTTGTGTAAAATCTCTTCAGCGGGTAATTTCCCGTCATTCTTTAACATCTCTTCAATAAGGGCGTTAAGTGTCTCTTCACCTTCGCCAAGCAGCGCCAAGTCAACATTGCTGTCCTTCAGCATGTGATTATAGCTGCTTGTCGCATAGGGTCCGCCAGAGATAATCGGTACATCAACACCCCACTGTCTCATTAATGAAACTGTTTTATGAAAGAAGTCCTTATAAAAGTTTAAGGTTCTAATGCCGATAAGATCGGGCTGAAAATCCGTGATTAGCTTCTTCAGCTCCTCATAACTGTCGAAATCAATTCTTGATTTGGCGATTTTCCCTTGAACAAGTCCTCCAAACTTGTTGTTTACACTCGTCATTAAGTACATTAAGCCGAGAGGAGGCTCGACTACATCGTACATAATATTGCTGTCTTTAGTGAAGTATTGGGATAAATCAAGCAACAACACCTTAAAGGCTCCCTGCTGCGGCTCTTTTTGACCAAAATGTTGCTTAAGCTTGTTATTAAAATCACATACAGTACCATAATCATCCGCTAAAAATTCGGCGTCCAAATCCTCTCTTCTCAGCCCAATGTAATCTAATAAATCCCCGAAGCTGTTAATATCAATGGGTAAATAGCTATTGTATTTCTGCACGAGTTCATCTTCAGTCAAGACCTTCATCTGATAAGGGAGTACTTGCATTAATCTCTCCTTATTAAGAAAATACTCGTTAATAAACTCGGATTGGTATTTTTTCGTAAAGCTTTTTGGGAATGGAAGCGTTTTAGGCAATTCGTGATAGCCCAAATCGGCTGATTCTTCAATGTCTTGCGGCGAAATTCCATTGGCAACGGCTATCCTGGCCATTTCGGTATTAGGGAATATCTTTAGGATATGAATGTATGGAAAATGAATCCATTTAATCTTATTCATGAATTCCAAAGAAGCCAGGGCTTCTTCCTCGGTTTCCGTTGGAATTCCATGCAGCAATTGTAGTTCCAAAATTACATGGGGGTACTTATCAATAATATACTCAACATTCTCTTTCAGCCTGCTGATATTGAGGTTTTTACGGATGAGTTTCTGCAGCCGCTTAGAACTCGTCTCCAAAGCGAGGTCCATGGTAACTGTTCCCGCCTTGACCATAAGATCAATATATTCCTTGCTCAGAATGTCTCCCCGAATTCCGTTAGGAAAATGAAGATGAACCTTCATCCCGCTTTCAATAATCATCCGGTACAATTGTTCGCTAACTTGGATATTGAAATTCGGCAGATCATCAACAAAGGTAAATCTTCTCACTCCCATATCGTAATAGAGTTTCATCTCATTAAATATGTTATCAGCGCTTCTAATGACATAATTGTCAGGCCAGATTTTAAAACAGTACGCACAATTAAACATGCAGCCTCTGCTGAATTGTAACGCTATACTGTTCTTTACCATTGCCTGTCCTATGTAGGGGCTATACTTTTCATAGTCAACCAAGGATCTGTCCGGGATTTGCAAGCTGTTCAAATCAATAATTTGCTTTCTGGGTTGGGTTACATAAATGCTGATGTCTTGCATATCCAAATTACTTAATCTTGTATAGGAAAATTGGTTAATCAAAGTGTCTTTACTTATCACAAACGTTGCCTGACATTCATCAAGCATCGCCACAACTCGATTCTCCGGAAACTCCGGACTGATCGGCAAATATGCGCCTCCAGCTTTCAGAACCGCCAAGATAGCGATAATCATCTCAGGTGAGCTTTCCATGATGATACCAACCACACTGCCTGATTGTAATTCTCTGGAAATTAATGCATTTGCCAACTGGTTTGCTCTGTGGTTTAACTCCCCGTATGTCAGTACGATATCTTCAAAGAAAATAGCTTCTCTGTCCGGTGTCTGCTCGGCCTGCACTTCAATAAATTTAAATACAGGCTCGGTAATAGGCAAATCACATTCCGTACTATTAAATCCATGAAGCAGCAATTCAGTCTCTTCCTGGTGAAGCAAATCAAATTCGCTTATTCTTGTGTTAATGTTTGCTGCGGCAGCTTCGATCAGCTGAAAATAACGGCCTACAAAATCAGAAACCATGCTTTCTTTAAACAGTTTATTCTTGTAATGAACCGTTAAGCGGAGGTGATCTTCCGCATGTCTTTCAAAGGCAAAAAACATATTGTAATCAAGTGACTGAACCTCAGTAAGACTATGTATATTGGTTAATGCCAGAATGAGACTGTCGATAAAATTAGCGTCCTGCAAATCATAACCTATTTTCTCCAAAACAAGATCCATGGGATAATTCCGGTTTTTGTTAGCGTTAACAAAATTCTCGCTGGTTTGTATCAATAAATCTTTGAAGACGAGCTCTGTATTGGACCGGTCAAAGAAAAGCACCTTATTATTTGGGATTACAGCATTATTGGATTTAGGAGGATTGATATTTAGCAAAGGGGACACTATCAATAATGAGTCGTTCTGAGTTAGTCTGAACATAGTCGCTTTAAAGGAAGCCAAGAGGAAAGCGAACAAGGAAATATCAGAATTCTTGCACAGGCCCATTATCTTCTTAAACACTTCTTGTGTGAAATCAAATTCCAATTGATTGATCTTGTTATCCAGGGAATTCGAATTATACGCGCTGAACGGCAAAGTGGTTTGCGGTATATTCGGAGGTATCATTCTGAACCAATACTCCAGTTCATCTTTATAAGCGTTCTGGTAATACAATCTGGTGTTAACATCGTAGTTCATCATGAAGCCCCCATAACTTAAAGTTTTCATTACAGGTTATTCCGGGAGTCGATTACAATGCAGGAACGCACCGTTTTCAATCATTTTCTAATTAATTATTATTATTATCATAAAGGGCATTTTTTGTAAATGACTCTTTTGATAACATGTTAATATATTTATTTGTATATAAAATATATCACGCAGCAGCAGACCGGGTATGATGACCGAAACAGCAAAAAGAACGGCATCTCTGCCGTTCTTCTTAGGATGGACTCTCAGGGGCTCGAACCCTGGACAAATAGATTAAGAGTCTACTGCTCTACCAACTGAGCTAAGAGTCCATATGAGGTTATTGGTGGAGCCAAGGGGGATCGAACCCCTGACCTCATCGCTGCCAGCGATGCGCTCTCCCAGCTGAGCTATGGCCCCAAATGATAGCTTCTAATGTTTACTTAAGTCGCTCACAAGAAATGATTATACAGACTATTTCGAAAGATTGCAATACTTTTTTAAAAATTCATATTCAGGACATATCAACGTGCGCGATGTGAACGTTTGAGTCAGAATTACTCGTGGAATAGCAGTGAAATAGTATAATGAGACAATAAGACTCAATTCTAAGGAGGGCTAACCAATCATGAACTTAACGATGAATTGGATTACACTCAGAGTAAGCGATCTGGAGGCGTCTTTGAATTTCTATCATCGTATCCTGGGGCTGCCGATTGAACGCAGATTTGAGAGCAGCGGCAAACAGATTGTCATGCTGGGTCCGGAAGGGCAACCCAAGGTTGAACTGATTCAAGGCAGCGATCCGGCGCTTAAACCGGAAAGCGGCGTATCCGTCGGTTTTGAGGTGGAATCGCTGGAGCAGGCGATCGAATACCTGAACAGCCAGGGCATTCCTGTTGCCCGCGGGCCGGTCGCGCCTAATCCCCATTTGCGTTTCTTCTATATAATAGACCCGGATGGCTTCGAGGTACAATTGGCGCAGCACAATTAGGCCATTCAGCAAAAAACGCGGAGCACACAGCCAGTCAGGCCGGGTGCTCCGCTTTGTCGTGCTCTGGAGCAGCTAAACAGTGTTACCGCTGCTGCACCGGGGATGGGCATGCCCCCACAGGGGAGCATGCAGCGGAGGTGAAATAGCGGTTATACTTGGCACATTGCTCCAGAAGCTTGCCGATCTCTCCCTTGCGCGCCAGCGCCGTCAGACCGGCACGCGCCAGACGCTCGGCCGGTCCGGGCCCGATGGCTGCGCACAGCACGATATGACAATCCTGCAGCAGCGTAATCGTCTCCTCCAGAATGTCCTCCTTGCTAGCGTCCCCGCAATCCGCTTTGCCATTGCAATACGCCTGGATCCGCCGCACGCCCAGCAGCTTCTGCTCCTGCCCGGACACCTCATAGACGAGGAATTCGCGGGCATGGCCAAAATGCACATTCACCTGGCCGCCGCCGCGTGTAGTCACGGCGATGCGCAAGGCGTCCCGTTCCCCTTCCGCTCGCTTATCATTCTCGCGCTGTCTACGCTCTGCAACGGTCTGGTCCAATTGCAGCAGCACCTCCTCGCGCACGGCCGGGTCGTATTCCCGGCCCGGCAAGGCTTCTCCCTTCCAGCCGAGATCGTCGCCGAGCAGCCCGACCGCATCCGCGCGGCATTGGCGGCAATGGCGCATCACAGGCATAACCGCCTCGCTCCGCGCCTGCACCTGAAGCGCCAGCGACGGAGCCGGCTCCGTGCGGCCTTGTGCCTCATACAGGCTGCCCGGAGAAAGGATCAACGGCATGATATTGTGGGAGAATGCCCCCGCATCCTTAACCGTCTCGGTCACATCGAGCAGATGGCTGTCATTGACGCCGGGAATCAGGACGGAGTTGACCTTGACCTTGACGCCCCGCTCAGCGATCCGCCGGATACCCTCAAGCTGGTTCTGCAGCAGGAGCTCCGCCGCAGCCAAGCCGCGGTAGGCTTTGCCGCGGAAGAACACGGCGCGGTATACCTCCGCCCCGATGTGCGGATCGACGGCATTTACCGTCACCGTCACATGTCCGATCCCGTAACGGACGATCTCGTCCGTATAATCGGGCAGCTTCAGACCGTTGGTGCTGAGGCATAGCTGCAGATCGGGCATTCCTTCAGACAGCAGTCTGAAGGTTTCGAAGGTCTCCTGCGGGTTGGCCAGCGGATCGCCGGGTCCGGCAATGCCAACCACCGTCAGTTGCGGCAGCGATACCAGCGTGCTGCGCACCTTGTTGTACGCCTCATGCGGCGACAGCACCTTGCTGACGACGCCGGGGCGGCTCTCGCTGACGCAATCATATTTAATGTTGCAATAGTTGCAGTTGATATTGCATTTTGGCGCTACGGCCACGTGCATTCGGGCAAAATAATGATGGGCCATCTCATCGTAGCAGGGATGACGCGATGTGTTCGTCACCACTAACACCACCTTTTCTTCTGTGTTGTTTCGCATGCCCGGGCCCATTATTGGGAATCGGGTTCTAATCGGTTCCTATAGCACCGACGATACAGGCAGCCGTTCCTCAGCCGGCGCAGCCTCCGGGCGGTGGTACGCGGATACGGCTGCCTCCGGCTGCACCCCGGTTGCCTCTCCGCCGGCCTGCAGCAGCTCCCACACCCGGTGTCTGATGCGGCTGTACTCCGGCGCCGCCTGGGCGTCGGCTACGCGTCTCGGACGCTCCAGCGGTACGGGCACAATCTCCCGCACCCGGCCGGGGTTCGGCGACAGCACAACGACGCGGTCGGCAAGCGCCACCGCCTCATCGATGCTGTGGGTGACGAATATAATCGTCTTCCCCGTCTTCTCCCAGATTTGCAGCAGCTCATCCTGCAGCGTCTCCCGGGTCTGGGCATCGACGGCTGCGAACGGCTCATCCATCAGCAGCACCTCCGGGTCATAGGCAAGGGCGCGGGCAATGGCCACGCGCTGCTTCATGCCGCCCGAGAGCTCATACGGGTAGCGGTCGGCGAAGCCGCCAAGGCCGACCAGCTGGAGGAAGTGGTCGCTGATGGCCCCGCGCTGCTTTTTCGGCACCTTTTTGATTTCGAGCCCGAATTCTACATTCCGCCGCACCGTCCGCCATGGAAACAAAGCATAGCCCTGCATGACAATCCCCCGGTCAAGCGCGGGTCCGGTAATTTTCTTCCCGTCGATAAACAGTTCTCCGGCTGTCGGGGCAGCCAGCCCGGCAATCAGATCGAGCAGCGTCGATTTGCCGCAGCCGCTGGAACCGACGATGGTCAGAAATTCGCCTGCACGGACGGTCAGGCTGATATTCTCCAGTGCGGTAAAGCGGCTCTCGGCACCTTCACTGCTGCGGCGGGTATATACGCGCGTCACTCCACTTACGGATATTTTGTGCTGGGTGTGGGACATTTCTGCTTCCTCCTTTGTTAATCAGTCCTGTTCTTCAATTGCTGCGTACCGCTGTAGCACCGGGATTATCAATGTAAGTGAACGGGTCCTGCTCATACCAGCTGTCGCGGTAAGGCAGACGGGTATGCCGCTCCAGATTGCGGTTGAACGAGTGGTTCCGCAGGATGCGGCTTACGCGGCTCCCCACCTCGTATGCCCCTTTGTAACCGAAATAGACATTGCTCTGGCCGAAGAGCGGGAAGATCGGATACCCTTGCTTGGCTGCGGTTCCGTTGACGCCAATATGGCCGACGAACAAATCCGGCTTGATTTTGCTGAGCAGATTGGCCTGCTCGAACACCTGGCCCGCTCCGACATTGAATACGCGGTCCTCTGACCCCGGCACATCCTCCAGATATTCATCCAGCAGCAGCGCACCGTATTTGTCAAAATGGTATCCGCGCAGCCCGAGAATCTCCATGCCGAGATCATGAAGCAGTTCTCCGGTCGTCAGGATACGCACCTCGCCGCCGGCGATAAACGCCGTCTTGCCTTTGAACTGGGCGCGGAATGGAGCCAGCGCTTCGTTCAGCTCTGCCGTCTCCGCTGCGATCAGCCGTTCCGCCTCCTCCTCGATGCCGAAGAACGCCGCGATATCGCGCAGCCATTTATTCGTATTGGCAATGCCGATCGGAATCGTGCGAAGCACATAAGGAATTCCGTACAGGCGCTCGAGATGCTCCGCGAAATAATCATCATGTGTGGCGCAAATACTCACATTCAGCGCCGCCTCGTGGGCATGGGAGAAATCATCCGGATGGGCATAGGACGGCAAAATCCGGACATGAAGCCCCAGCGCCCGCAGAAGCCGTACCAGCTCCTCTTCATCCAACCGGCTCATCGAGCCGACATTCAGCAGATTGATCGTCTTGGCGATTCTCTCCCGGTAGGCAGCCTCCTCCTCGGCCGTCCGCTCAGGCTGCGGCTTCTTGTCTGCATCCAGGCCAACCAGATTGCGAATCAGCCCGTGATAGACGGAGTCATAGGCGGTGGCCTGAATTTTGGTCTTGAACCCTTCGCAATGAATCGGGACGATCCGGGCATTCACCTGACTCTGCAGCTGGTCCAGGATGCCGTCGACATCATCGCCGATCAATGCGGGCACACAGCTGTTAAAGACTAGAATGGCCTCCGGCTGAAATTCGCGCTCCGCCTTCAGCACCGCCTGGCGGAGCTTCGCTTCTCCGCCGCTGATCACATCGAATTCGGACAGATTGGTATTGATCCAGCGCAGCCCGGCCGCCGATTTCTGGCGCAGCTGCTGAAACACCTTGCCGATACCGGCGTTCTGAATCAGATTGCCGCCGCAGCCAATAGGACTGTGGATGACCATGACTGCATCCCGCAGTGTGCTGATCATCGCTAAGCTCAGATTCAGCTGGCAGCCCTGGGTCTGTGAGAAGCTGCGCTTGGCAGTATACAGACAGCCCTTCTTGGCATCCTCCGACAGCTCGCAGCAGGTTCCCCCATAAGCCCCGCAGGCGGCCAGCCGGTCCTCGCGCACCGGCGGCACTTTATGCCTGATGTAGTCCATCTTCGCCATCTCCCTTGTTATATGAATAAATTATTGCATTAGCAGCCTTAGCGGTGCGCAACGACAAGACTGAGCAGATCCTCGGCCAGCGTCAGCCCGCCTGCATACCCTGCGTACGCCCGGTGCAGAACGACCCGGTTCGATATCGGGTAGGTCACAGGAAGCAGCGGAACCTTGAGCCGCTCCGCCGTATCACGGTCCATGGCACTGCCGACGATATAGCCCGGAGTAAAGCCGTTGCCGTATTTCCCTTCACCCGGTGCGGGCCAATGACGGTTGATATGGCCTTCGATTGCAGAAGCGTCGGTCTCATAGACAATCTCCGGCTGCAGGCCGGACTCATAATCACCGAACGAAGCGATGACCTTCGCCTCCTGTTCCCCGTTCAGCACATCGGTGATAATAACCAGCTCCGGCAGCCAGCCGATGTCATCGGCAAGAAAGCGGGTCAGCGCCTGCGCATAGTTAGCGTCTCCTACTACGGTGGCATAACGCTGAAAATCCAGGTCATTATATACATCCGCCAGCCGCTCCAGATAGGAATAATACACCGCCTGCTCTTCGGCAATCAGCGCTTCAATGACTTCGGAAGCTACGCCGAGTGCCCCGCCTACCTGCCGCAGGAAGCGCGCTGTACCATGGTCGCCGATCGGCAGCGGTACCGTTATAAACGGTACGCCGTGAATTTTCTCGAACTGGCGGGCCGGTGCAATACCGTAGCAGTCGGAGACGACGATATTAAGCGAGCTTCTTGCAGAATGCTTCAGATTGTCCAGTGTCTCGCCTTGCCCGAAGAATGTATTCACACGGAACCCGAGCTTGTCGAGCAGCTTCTTCAACGCCTCAAGATTGCCCTTCCAGAACACATCCTGCATCGGTACAATCCCCCACAGGTTAACGGTTGAAGGGTCTTGGACCGGCGCCCTCTCCACGTAATCCTTGAACAATGTCTCCAGCACAATGTCGTAGCCGTAATAAGAGTTCCCCTTGAAGCTGACCGTCTCCGCCGCTACCACCGGCAGCTCTCCGCCCTTGAACCTCTTGGCGACAGCATGTACATCGTCACCGATCATCTCCACCATGCAGCCTGTCACGACAATGTACAGATCCCCGTCCATGACTTTCAGCGTATTCTCAATCTGTTCGCTGAGCCGCCCCTCCCCGCCAAAGACGATATCGCGTTCCGACACGTTTGAGCTGGGCAACGCATGCCCGCCGCAATAATTCCCCCCGTTGTAGCCCGAAGCGCCGCTGAGCGCGCCGGCCAGATTGCCGCCGCAGCCTGACGAGGAATGCAGAATCGAGATCGCCCGCGGCAGGGACTGGATGGTTCCGATGGCTCCCCCCAAGGCGCAGACATAACGCGGACGCTCAATGACTCGGCCCGTAAAGACTTGACCACCCGATGATCCGGTATAAGTGGACATGAAGCAACTCTCCTTTCGTTTATCGCATGCAGCCCAAAAAAGACTTGAACCGAGCGGGTATTCCGTTCGTCTCAAGCCTCCGGTGATCCGGTGGGCCGGGTAAATAGCGCGGTCTGCAGCGCATTTCCAGGGAATGTGAAAACCATCACAAATATAGGCCGGGATTGACATGGCTTCCAGGATGAAGGCCCCTCCGGTTCAATCCGCCAGCTTGCCATCCCAAGATAACTTTTCCCGGCGATAGCGACAAAAAGCCGGACGGCTGCCAAAGCAGTCATCCGGCTTCCGGATTTCCGGTCTGCCGTGTCATTATCCTATTATTCCCATATGCTTTCACGTATTATAGATCGCCCTCCACATCCTGTCAACGATGAAATTAACAATCCCAAGGTTGAACTCAGGAAAGAATTGACATATAATCACCGGTCCTAAAAATCAGCTGGGTAAAAGTTACAATTTTTCGAACTTGCTGTTTTGTGTACATTCATGCGTTGACAAAAATCAAAACACTAAGTTAAGCTTTGATCCATAAATCTCATAAGAATTATCGGATTAACGCAGTTGACCAGTTAGCTGGAGACTAGGCGCTTCCTTTCCGGAAGAGCGCCTGGTCTCTTTTTATTATTTGATCCCGGGGCAGGTGATGCGACAGGGCGGTTCAGCGCAGCTTAGATTGTATTATTTTGTATAATCATGAATTTAAAGGAGGTTTACTCATGGCACGCGGCAAAAAGAAACTGGTTATTTTATCTGTAGCCGCCATCCTGGCGGCTGGTGGCATCGGCGTGGGCAGTTACCTGGGCCAGACAAAAAAAGGGCTCGGCATTCAAGGCGCCGCAGGCTTGCAGAGCTTGAAGAGCGAGGGCTTTGACGCTGCTAAATCAGGCAAGAAGGTGTACACCATTAAGACCGATACCAAGGTGAACTGCTCCTCTACGCCATGGGTTATCGCCGAGAAGAAGGGCTTTTTCGCCGAAGAAGGAATCAATATCGAGTATACGGGCGAGCTGACCACCGCTCAGATACTGCCTTCTATCCTGAACGGCACGAACAATGTCTCCACGGCCCATGTCAACAATATCGCAACCTACATCGCCGGCGGTGCAAAAATCAAGGGGGTCACAATCGGAGGGTCTGAGCCGACGCCCGAAGTCGATGACAAGTACCACCACATGAAGTATTATGTCAGCCCAAAGCTGGGTGTGTCCTCGCTGGAGGAGCTTATCCAGAAGAAGAACGGGGAGAAAATCACGATTAACGGCACCGTGCCGAGCTGCACTACTTTTATCGCCACCCATGCATTCGACCATCTCGGCTTTGACCGCGGTCAGATCAAGTTCGTCGCCTTTGAGAGCGATACGGCCGCCTTGCAGGCCAACGAGCAGGGTAATATTGATATCGTCGGCGTTCACCCTCCCTTCTACAAGCTGGCCAGTGACTCCGGTCTGATTGAAGTGTTCGATACGGCGGACACGGGACTTGGTGAAGCGGCTGGTACTACCTTTTACTACTTCACGGAACAGTTCATTGCGGACAATCCCGAAGCGGTCCAAGGCTTTGTCAACGCGGTTAAGAAAGCCCAGGCCTGGATCGTTAATCCGCAGAACGAGGAAGAAGCCATCAAGCTGACCGGCGATTATATCGGCCAACCGGTCAATGCCGTGCATTACTACTACACCGGCAAAGGCTTCCAGGATAAGCTGATCCAGCCGTGGATTGACGATCTCGTCGTATCGGGAGCGCTCAAGAAGGACCAACTGCAGATCAGCGACCTGATCACGACTGAATTCGACGAGAGCTGAGTGCTGTCCGCAGCGGAACCGGCGGTATCACCGCTATCAATCTAACCAAAAGTGAGGGCAAACAGAATATGACCAAGAAACTGAGACAAATCGCATTTTACGGCAAAGGCGGCATCGGAAAGTCCACGACTTCGCAAAACACCCTGGCTCAGCTGGCGGTTAACTTCGGCCAGCGGATTATGATCGTGGGCTGCGACCCCAAAGCCGACTCCACACGCCTCATCCTGAACACCAAAGCGCAGCAGGCGGTGCTTGATCTCGCCGCCAAACGCGGGAGCGTTGACAACCTTGAGCTGGCGGACGTCATCGCCCCCGGCTTCGGAAGCATCCTCTGCGTGGAATCGGGCGGTCCGGAGCCGGGAGTAGGCTGCGCCGGCCGGGGGATCATTACCTCCATCAATTTTCTGGAGGAGAATGGCGCATACGAGAATGTTGATTTTGTCTCCTATGATGTTCTGGGGGATGTCGTCTGCGGCGGGTTCGCCATGCCGATCCGCGAGAACAAAGCGCAGGAGATCTACATTGTCTGCTCCGGTGAGATGATGGCGATGTATGCCGCCAACAATATCGCCCGCGGAATCCTGAAATACGCGCACAGCGGCGGTGTCCGCCTGGGCGGCCTGATCTGCAACAGCCGCAATGTGGACCGTGAGCATGAGCTGATCAGCGAGCTGGCGCGGCGGCTTAACACGAAGATGATCCATTTTGTGCCGCGCAATAACGTGGTGCAGCATGCCGAGCTGAGGAGGATGACCGTCACGCAATACAATCCGGAGCATCCGCAGGCCGAAGAATACCGCCAGCTGGCCGAGAAAATCTACCACAACGACAAGCTGACCATCCCTACACCGATCAGTATGGACGAACTGGAGCAGCTGCTGATTGAGTTCGGCGTGGTCGAGGATGAGGAGAAGGTGCTGCAGACGCAGACACCTCAATAAAGGAGGCTCCGTTACAGATGAAGGTCATCGGCACGGTTCACCGGACATTGCTAAGCTATTACCTGTTCCTCCTGCTCCTGATTATATGGGAGATTGCTCCCCGTCTCGGTCTGGTCAGCGATGTATTTGTCCCGCCATTCTCGCGGATCGTGTCAGCCGGAGTTGACCTGGGCCTGACGAACATTCTGCTCTACATCTCCATAAGTCTGAAAAGAGTATTCGTAGGCTTTGCCCTGGCGACGGTTATTGCACTGCCTGGAGGTTTCATCCTGGCCGGAGCCTTTCCGAAGCTGGCCGTGTTCCTTCAGCCGCTGACCCGCTTTCTCTCCAGCATTCCGCCATTCATTCTATTCCCCGTATTTGTCATCATCATCGGCATTGGCGAAGGAGGCATCTACACGGTTATCTTCTGGTCGTCGTTCTGGCCGATCCTGTTCACCACCATTGCCGGCATAGAGCATGTCGATCCGCTGCTGATCCGCTCGGCCAAATCGATGAACGCGGGCAAGCTGGAGATTTTCGTCAAAATCGTTCTGCCTGCTGCATCGCCGACGCTCCTCACCGGTCTGCGGACAGGGCTAAATATGAGCTTCTTTATGCTGATAGGGTCGGAGAGCATGGGCGCCGATTCCGGGCTGGGCTGGATGATCCATAATGCCCAGAGTATGGGCTTTATCGAACGGATTTACCTGGGTGCGGTCATGGTTGCCGGGGTGGGTCTGGCGCTCAATTATGTGCTGGAATATCTGGAGAGCTCCGTCCTCTATTGGCGGCAGGCTCCAGAAGCACAGCAGAAAGCGGCAGCCTGACTGCTCAAATCTCAAGAATAGGAGGAGGAAACGGATTCCATGAGCTCCATTGCAGGCAAGTTGAAGCGTATCGGCATCGGCAGCATTCCGGTCCTGCTGTTCTTTATCTTCTGGGAAGCCGGTGCCCGGATCATTCCGGAAGGCGTTATTTCCCCTCCCAGCGATGCAATCGCGGCCATATCCAAGTCTGCCGCTTCCGGTATCCTGTGGGAGCAGACGCTGATCAGCCTCTACCGGGTGCTGCTGGGGTTCAGTCTGTCGCTAATCATCGGCATTCCGCTCGGATTTCTGCTGGGAACCTTCTTCAATACGGCAGAAAAAGCACTGCTGCCCTTCCTGCGGGCCTGCGAGAAGCTGAACCCCTTCGCGATCATTCCGATCTTCATGATCTTCTTCGGCATCGGCACCGCTGAGAAGGTTGTGGTCATCTTCTGGTCCGCACTCTGGCCGGTGCTGTTCAACACCATGGCCGGAGCCAAGGACATCGATCTGGGCCTGCTGCGGGCGGCACGCTCGATGGGCTCGACCCGCAGGGAGCTGTTCACCAAGGTGATTATGCCGTACACCATCCCCAATATCTTCATCGGAATTGAATTCGCCGCCCAGCTCTCGTTCTTTATGATTATTGCCTCGGAGGTGATCGGGGCCAGCACAGGACTCGGCTGGTATTACATTAACTCTACCGCACGCTATGATCTGCCGCTGATGTACGGTATCGTGCTGTTCATCACTGTGCTGGGCATCCTCATCAACCGGCTGTTCGCCAGACTGAAAAAGCACTTTCTGGTATGGAAGGAAGCCTCAAAGCTTCACTGACAAACATTTACGCTTTCGAAGCGAGTTTTGCCGAAGCACCCCACTGAAGCTTACGCTAACAAAACTTAGTTTACGCTTTCGAAGCGAGTTTTGCCGAAGCATCCCAATGAAGCTTATGCTAACAAAACTTTTAGGAGGAATGCAATCTTGCCTATTAATCTGAACAGATCGCAGGCCATCATCCGGGAGAAACGCCTGAAATCCATCGTCGGCTACCAGGGAACGATCAAGGATCTTGCCGATAAGTCCCGCAGCGGCTGCCTGAAGAACGCAGGCCGCGGCTTCAGCCAGGCCACCAATTGCAATTCCGGCTGCGCCCAGGGCTACCTCTCTTCCATCGTTGACGCTGCCATCGTCAACCACGGACCTGTCGGCTGCGCCGGAGACGTGGCTGGCTCCAACTCCGTCTATCAGTGGGGCCAGCATATCCGCGGCCAGGAGCATAAGCGGAATGTCCGGATCGTCAATACCAATATGTCCGAGAATGCCGTCGTCTTCGGCGGCGAAAAAATCCTGCAGGATGCCGTGCGCACAGCCTATGAACGATTTCATCCCAAGGCGATCTTCGTCACCACCTCCTGTGCTTCCGGCATCATCGGGGATGACGTGGAGCGCGCTTTGAAGGACACCGAAGCCGAGCTGGGCATTCCGGTCGTCCCTGTCTTCTGCGACGGCTTCCGCTCCCAGATCTGGGCCTCGGGCTTCGATGCGGCCTTCCATGCGCTGCTGACGCGGATCGTCCAGACCCCGCAGGAGAAGCGGCCCGAGCTGGTCAACGTCATCAATTTCTATGCCAGCGGCCGGGATGCGGTCGCGGAAATATTCGGGCATCTCGGGCTGGTGCCGCAGTTCGGCATTCCGTTCAGCTCAATCAGCCAGCTGGAACATTGGTCAGAGGCCGCCGCCACGATCAGCATCTGTGGAACGCTGGGCGGATATATGGGCAACGGTCTGGAGCAGAAGTTTGGTGTGCCTTATGTTACCGCGCTCCAGCCGCACGGCATCGCCGGCTTTGACGATTGGTTGCGCAAGCTTGGGGAGACCGTAGGCAAGCAGCAAGAGGTGGAAGCGTATCTGGCGGCGCAGAAGGAGCTGGTCGCCGGGGAGCTGGCCGAGATCAAGCGCAAGCTGCAGGGCAAGCGCGTGGTCGTCGGCATGGGGCCGAGCTTTGCGCATAATTATATCCGGCTGCTGGAGGACTTCGGGATGGATGTCGTCTGGGGCTTCTCCTGGCATTATGATGCCAAGCACGATCACGGGGGCTGCCCTTCCTGCACCCTTGATCTGGCGGAGAAAGAGAAGGATATTCCGGTCAGCGTCAGCGACCAGCAGAACCATGAAATCATCAACCTGCTGAGAAAAGTCCAGCCCGATCTGTATGTCGGCAGACATCCGGGCCAGTCGGTATGGGCAACGAAGCTGGGTATTCCCACGATTATGATCAGCGACGAATACAGTGCCTTCGGCTACCAGGGGACACTCGATTTCGGCGAACGGATTATCGATGCGCTGACGAACAACAGTCTGGCCAAGAACCTGTCGCAGCGCATCAAGCTCCCTTATACCGACTGGTGGTTTGAACAAGAGCCGTTCACCTTCCTGGAAAGCGAGAGCGATGAATATGTCACAGTGCGTTGAGCAGATCCGGCATGTATGCGCCCTGGGGGCCTTCGAATCGGTGCTGGCGATCAAGCGTGCCGTTCCGATCGTCCATTCCGGACCCGGCTGCGTCTCCAAGCTGATGACTACACTGGGAACACAGAATGGCCATCAGGGCTCCGGTTATGTCGGAGGGCATGCCATTCCCTGCACGAATGCTTCCGAGAATGAAGTCGTATTCGGCGGCACAGATCAGCTGCGCAAGGTGATTGCCAATACATTCAACGTCATGGACGGTGATCTGTTCGTCGTCCTGACAGGCTGCACCTCGGATATTATCGGCGACGATATCGGCGAAGTCGCCCGCAAATTCAAGAAGAGCGGGAAGCCCATCGTATATGTCGAGACCGGAGGATTCAAAGGCAGCAATCTGATCGGCCATGAGCTGGTCCTGGACGCCATCATCGAGCAATATCTGGAGCCGCAGCCGCAGATTGAGCCCGGGCTGGTCAATCTCTGGTCGGTGGTTCCTTACCAGAATACGTTTTGGACCGGAGATATTGAGCAGCTAAGTAAACTGCTGGCGGCCATCGGACTGAAGCCGAATACCATCTTCGGCCCGGACAGCAGCATTGAAGCCGTCCGTGATATTCCCAAAGCCCAGTTCAACCTCGTCGTCTCTCCCTGGGCCGGTTTACGGGCCGCCGAGCATCTCCAGGAAAGGTTCTGCACGCCATTTCTGCATTACCCGGTGCTCCCGATCGGTCCGACGGAGACCTCCACCTTCCTTAGAACAGTTGGAGACTTCGCCGGTATTGACCGGTCCATCGTGGAGAAGGTCATCCAGAGGGAAGAGAACCGGTATTACTATTATCTGGAGCGGGCTGCCGACAGCCTGCTGGAGACCCGGCTGCTGCCAAGACGGTTCTCTACAGTCGGAGACAGCCTGTATACGCTGGGAATCTCAAGGTTCCTGACCAATGATCTGGGACTAATTCCCGAGAAGCAATTCATTACCGAGGATACACCTCCAAAGCATCAGGCCAATGTTGCGGCCGAGTTCACGAAATACACAAACGAAATTGTGGCGGAGACGGTATTCTCCAACGATGGAGGGTATGTTGAGGAAGAGCTGCGGAAGCTGAAGCTTAGAAGCCGCCCGCTGATCCTCGGCAGCTCCTGGGAGCGGGCGGTAGCCCGTGATTTGAATGCCTATCAGCTGTCCATTTCGGCGCCTATCGCCAATCAGCTGGTGCTGAGCAAGTCTTATGTCGGCTACGACGGGGCTCTGCATTTAACCGAGGATATTTACTCGGTGGTGCTGAATGATTTTATGTAAATCCACTGAAGTCCCTTTCACTTCATTACGGCAATTGCCCGGAGAGTCGTGCTTATGCACGGCTCTCTTGGTTATTATCTCGGAGCAGGCTCGGGAATGATCTGCGGATCAGCCTGACCCCTCGTAAGTTATGGAAAGAAGAAGCCTTTTTTTGCCGGGAGGAGATTGTAATGATAAAATTAGCCATGGCGGAACACAGCAATGAATAACCCGAGGAGGTCTTGATTTTGGCAAAAACAAGTGAACTTACAGTTGAACAGAGCGAAGAACTGCTTGGCATACTGAAAGCCCGTTTTGAGAAAAACACGAAGCGCCACCCGGCATATAACTGGACTCAAGTACAGCTGAAGCTGGAGGATGCGGATAACGGCAAGCTGTGGTCCATCCACCAGATGGAGATTACCGGAGGAGAGCCGGATGTTATTGGCTTTGATGAAGAAACGGGCGAATTTATTTTCTGTGACTGTTCGGCGGAAAGCCCTAAGGGCCGCAGAAGTGTCTGTTACGACGGGGAAGCCCTGAACTCCAGGAAGCAGAACAAGCCAGACAACAGCGCTCTGGAAATGGCGGCAGAAATGGGCATTGAGGTCCTGACGGAAGAGCAGTACCGGGAGCTGCAGCAGCTTGGACCGTTCGATCAGAAAACATCAAGCTGGCTCAGAACTCCTGCCGATATCCGTGAACACAGCGGTGCAATCTTCGGCGATTACCGGTATGGAAAAGTGTTTGTATATCACAACGGTGCAGAGTCTTATTATGCAGCCAGAGGTTTCCGGGGCTTGCTGCGGGTATAGACACCCGGACTCGATTCAAAAAATCCCATACAATAGATTCCATACAATAACAACAAAAGAACGGCATCTCTGCCGTTCTTGTTTAAGGATGGACTCTCAGGGGCTCGAACCCTGGACAAATAGATTAAGAGTCTACTGCTCTACCAACTGAGCTAAGAGTCCGTATCAATGTAATGTATGATTTGTAATCTCTAAAAGATACTTGAATAGTATATCTTTTTTCCACACCGTTTGTCAAACTAAATTTTCGGCCATGGTCTAAAGCCTTGTCTCCAAGGAACCTTATTTCCTTCAAAAACTATATTCTCCGCGATACATACCGACCGTTGGTTTGTAAATAGAAGCCGATTCGGAGAACCTGGTTGGACTAGGAGCTTGTAATGCTTTTGGGTCGAGCAGATGAACTCTGTTACTACAGCCAGCGGGCCGCTTAATGGGTTTCGGACTGAGGAGCCCTTATTTCCCGCAATAAATCCGCTTAGCCCTTCTTACGGACCAGTTGCCGCTATTTGCCTGTAACCTCGTGAAATTCTCCCTGGAGGAGGACAATAAGCCGTTAGCACTTCTAATATGCCCGTTACAAGAAGATAAGGTCCGTGAGGTCCGAACAATCAGATATAGGGGTTGAGGCAATCGACTACAAGCTTCACTTTGTCAATCCGTTGGTGATCGGCAATGACACCCGGTGCAAAAGTGGTACCCCAACTAACGGAAATTGGAGGTGAACCGGATCGAACTCAGTAACCTCATCAGCAGCATCAGGATATTTCTCATGCGTATGATTATGAAACTTCATTATTAGTGAATGATCTTTGTTATACCAGTTATAGAAAAAAGCCTGCAAGTTCCCTCGCTTATCACCATGCTCTTCGCATTTCAAGTAAGAATCCCAACCGTTTAGTTTGATGGTAAACTTGGGATTATATGCACGGGTGATCTTGCGTGACATCAAAAACGATTTCCGGATGTACGTTTTTGATATTGCCGGGATTGGAAGTGAAAAACTTCCTTCGTAAACTCAGCCAATCAGTTCCTGTTTCCTTTTAAGCAAATAGGTCCACACATCTAAATCAATATCCTCATCAGAAGTAACGAGTTCCCCGGAATCACTCTTATTCATTAAATGTTCAATTGGACCATACTTTTCTTCGTAGGCACTAAGTTTGTCGGTTATGAAGCGTAGTTCATCTGCCGATTCTGTCTCCGCAGCAGCTTGCATGCGCACTTGATAGGACTTCGCCGCCTCACTAATACGTACAGTCTCACCACTCGGATACTCCAAAATTGCAGCAACAAATCAACACTAAATCAACAATCAATTATAGATTATGCCAGATTCATTAATTTTAAACCTTAAATAAGAAATACTCGGAAAGATATGCTTCAGAACTAACAAAAGAACGGCATCTCTGCCGTTCTTTAGGATGGACTCTCAGGGGCTCGAACCCTGGACAAATAGATTAAGAGTCTACTGCTCTACCAACTGAGCTAAGAGTCCATATGAAATTTGGTGGAGCCAAGGGGGATCGAACCCCTGACCTCATCGCTGCCAGCGATGCGCTCTCCCAGCTGAGCTATGGCCCCGTTATGTACGTTCCGGAATCGTGTAAAGCTTATTACCAGAGGCGACTTTTATATATTACCGAATATCAGGACATTTGTCAACACTTTCGCAAAAAAACATTCATCTTCTCACTTTTCTCATTCCGCCCCTTTATTCTGCTCCTCCATCCTTTGAATTATGTAAAGTTAAATTAGCTACTCAACTCACGGTTCCCTTGCGGGAAGCCCCTGCGCGGCGTAGCCTACCTCACCTACGCCGCGCTGACGACACCATCTAACCGCTTACAACCCTTCAATCTCACCGTCATTCTTGGAGAGCAGGCCCTTGAGCTCCTTCATAAACATATTGATGTCCTTGAATTGACGATACACGGACGCAAAACGTACATAGGCCACCTCGTCCACCGGATAGAGCTGTTCCATAACCAGTTCGCCGATCTCCCGGCTCTCAATTTCGGCCAGGGCGACACCGCGCAGCGTCTTTTCCACCTCGGAGACGATGGACTCCAGCCGTTCCACAGACACCGGACGCTTCTCGCAGGCGCGGATCAGACCGCGCAGGATTTTGTCGCGGCTGAATTCCTCGCGGCTGCCGTCCTTTTTGATCACAATCAGCGGGGTTTCCTCAATCATTTCAAAGGTGGTAAACCGCCTGCTGCAGCGCTCACATTCCCGCCGGCGCCGGATGGACTTATTTTCGTTGGCAGGACGGGAGTCCAGCACCTTAGTATTTGTGTGGTCACAATAAGGGCATTTCATAAGCTTCATCACTTCCTTCTTATTCTAAATTCCTGCATATTCTGATTTCCAAAATTCACCGATTAATTGTTGTAATGATTCCGCGAGGTTCGGTACATAATACAGTTACCAACCGATAGGAGGTGAACAACAATGGCACAGAACAATAACAGCTCCAATAACCTTGTAGTTACTAACGCTCGCGGCGCCTTGGAACAGTTGAAATATGAGGTAGCCCAGGAACTCGGGATTACTCTTTCCCCGGACGGATACCAAGGCAATAAAACTTCTTACGAAAACGGTTCGATCGGTGGTTACATCACCAAACGCCTGGTAACCCTGGCTGAACAACAACTGGCAGGTCAATTCGTTAGATAACCTGTCCCCTAAAGCTTGCCTAAGAAGCATTAACCGGCCTTATGGACGGTTAGTGCTTCTTTATTATGGCCAAGCCCGGAGCTAGAACTCATTGTAAATCTCCGTGTACTGATTATAGTAGTAAATTACACGCTGTACATAATGGCGGGTCTCGCCGAACGGAATATCCTTCACTGCAGCTTCCGTACCGTCCCAGGCGCCTTCATCCAGCCAGCTCTTCACTTTGCCGGGACCGGCGTTGTAAGCGGCGATTACAGCCGTACGGTTGCCTTCAAACTGCCTGGAGAGCGAGGAGAGGTACCAGGTACCCAGTTCAATATTAGCCGACGGCTCCTCCTTCAGCTCCTCCAGTGACACATCCGGCAGCTTGGCCTTTTCCAAGGCCCATTTGGCGGTATCCGGCATCAGCTGCATCAAGCCGATCGCACCTTTCTTCGATTCACGGCCGGTCTTAAAGTTGGTTTCGACCCGAATGATCGAGGCGACGAGAAAGGGGTCCATTTCGTAAGTATCGCTGTGCTGGCGGATTTCACTTTTATAATGAATCGGATAAAACCAGGTCATCCAGTTGGTGCTCAGGAACAGCACTGCGGTAAAGCCCAGGAACAGCAGGAGAAGCACTCTTTTGCGGCGCAGCCATTTCAACATGGCAATCCCAGCCTGTCCCACAATTCAGCTACCTGCCGCTCCGTTTCCGCAATCGCCCCGCTGTTGTCAATGACGTAGTCGGCTCTCTTACGCTTGGCCTCAATATCCATCTGGGCATTCAGCCTTCCTTCGGCCTGCTCCCTCGTCAATCCGCTGCGCTGCAGCAGCCGTTCCAGTTGAACAGCTCGCGGCACATATACCACTATAATTTGCGTAAACAGGTTGTCCAGTTCTGACTCATATAGTAAAGGAATATCCACAACAACCAGCCGCTGCGGATCTTCCTCTTCATAGACGTACATCTGCCGCTTGATCTCCTTGCGGATCGCCGGATGCGTCAGCCCGTTGAGCTGTGCCAACGCTTCCGGGTCCTTGAAGACAATTTCGCCAAGCCTGGCCCGGTCCAGCGTGCCGTCCGGCTGCAGGATGCCGCTGCCGAACTGCTGTACGGCTGCGGCCAGCACCGGATGTCCGGGGAGCATGACTTCCCTGGCAATGACATCGGCATCGACCAGTCTTGCTCCCTTCGCCGCCAGCAGTGCGGAGACCGTGCTTTTACCGGAGGCAATCCCCCCGGTTAAGCCAATAATCATGTACTCACCTCATAACAGCTTCATTATTCCCATTGCAATCAATAATAACGCAGGCAGCGCGGCGGCATGCTTCGTCCAGAAGCTCCCGGACAGCTTCAGCCCGGTCTTCATCCCGAGGAGCAGAAAGCTTCCGCTGAAAAGAGCGATCATCAGCGAGGTTGCGACGGGGCTGAAGCCGAGCAGCGCGGCGCCGAGGCCTGCGCCGAATGCGTCCAGCGAGAGCGCGATGCCCAGCACCATGGCCTCTACCGGGGAAATGCTGCCCGAAGCGTCCAGGTCAGCCGACGACGGCGTTCGGAGAATCTGAATGACGATTCCCAAATGCCGCAGCTCCAGTGAGAAGACCGCCGGCTTCGGCGCTTCCTCTTCTTGCACATCCGGCAAGGCTGCCTCCCCCGCCCACACTGCCGCAGTAGAAGCATCTTCCTGTGCGCCGCCCCTGCCCAGGTCTTCCCCTTCGCCTTCACGCTCCCGCTGCATCAGCATCTGCACGAGTGACCAACAACCCATCAAGACGAGAATAACCGCTCCAACAATGGACGCGGCATCCGGAGAGACCACCTTGGCGAGCAGAACGCCAACCTGCATCGACACGCCTACGACGATCCCCGAGCAAAGCGAGATAATCAGAATCGAGAGCAGCGGTATTTTCATTTTGCGTAAACCGTATGTAATGCCGACACCAAAACCGTCCAAACTCAGTGCAAACGCCAGCAGCAACAGTGAAAACAGTGGGCTGAGCACCCGCAATCCCTCCTGTAAAGAACCGGCAGCCAAGGCAGGGAAATCCTCTTTCGCCAAGGCTCCGCTTCCGCCTGATTCAAGCAGTCTTCACCCAGTATATGGGCGGAGCAGGCGGAGGGTGCGTGGATTTTGCAAAGAATGAACGGCAAGGGTCGGGCATAACAAGTTGTATTCCCTTACACTCCGGCGGAAGCAGTGTTATTCAGAACACCCGCAGGTGCCGGCTGACAGCTTGGACAATAATGGGTGCCCCGGCCGCCGACGACCGACTTCTCAATCATGGTGCCGCAGGTAGCGCAGGGCTGGTTCTTCCGGCCATAGATCAGTAATTCCTGCTGGAAGCGGCCGCTTTCACCCTGTCCATTGACATATGATTTAATGGAGGAGCCGCCGGCATCCACAGCTTCCGACAGCGTTGCGACAATCGCCACATGCAGCTTGTCCAGCTGCTCTGCGGTCAGCGACTTGGCCGTCTCTTCCGGATGAATACCGGCACGGTGCAGTGACTCATCCACATAAATATTCCCGATGCCGACGACATATTCCTGGTTAAGCAGCAGCGGCTTGATCTTCGTGCTCTTGCCGGCGACAAGCGCCTTGAACCGGTCCGCCGTAAAAGAATCGTCCAGCGGCTCGAGTCCCAGCTTATTAAGCGGCGGGAGAGCCAGGTCCTCGCCCGGCTGGAACAGATGCATCGTACCGAACTGGCGCACATCGGTATAACGCAGCTCCGTGCCGTCCGTGAAATGGAAAATAACATGCGTATGCTTGTCCAGAGGGTCCGTGCTTGGATATACTCCGTATCGGCCTTCCATCCGCAGATGGGAGACCATGACCAGACCGTCCAGAATGAACCGCAGGAACTTGCCGCGGCGCTCGACTTGCATAAACTTGTGACCTTGCAGCATATAGGCAAAAGCCTGAATATCATCCGGCCGCTGGATAATCCGCGGCAGCCGGACGGTAACGTTAAGAATTTGTTTTCCTGCAATGAGACCGTTCAGTGTTCTCTTGACAGTCTCTACTTCCGGTAATTCCGGCATTGTGCTTCACCTCTACCCCATTATACCGGATTATGGCGGCCAGCGGGGAGGCTATTTCGCTTCGTACCAGTTGCTGCCATAACTTACCTCCGCCTTCAGTGGAACCGACAGCTTAAGCGCACCTTCCATTACTTCCGGCACCAGCTTCTTCATCAGCTCCAACTCATCCGCCGGCACCTCGAAGACCAGTTCGTCATGCACCTGCAGCAGCATCCGGCTCTTTAGCTTGCGGTCATAAAGCGCCTGATCCATCTGAACCATTGCCAGCTTGATAATATCGGCGGCCGTTCCCTGGATCGGCGTGTTCATCGCCGTACGCTCGGCGAAGGAACGCAGATTGAAGTTCTTCGCGTTGATCTCCGGCAGATAGCGGCGGCGTTCCAGGAGTGTCGTGACATAGCCTTGCTTGCGCGCTTCCACCACAATCTCATCCATGTAGCGGCGTACGCCCTGGAAGATCTCGAAATACTGCTCGATAAATTGTGCCGCTTCCTTGCGCGGAATGTTCAAATTCTGCGACAGCCCGTAATCGCTGATGCCGTAGACAATGCCGAAGTTAACCGCTTTGGCCGAACGGCGCATATTGCTGTCCACCTGTTCAGCCGAGACACCGAACACGTCCATCGCCGTCTTGGTATGGATATCCATATCATGGACAAAAGCTTCCTTCAGCCGTTCATCGTCAGAAATATGCGCCAGCACACGCAGCTCGATCTGCGAATAATCCGCAGCCAGAATTGACCAGCCCGGCTCTGAGGGAACGAACACCTTGCGGATCTTCCGCCCTTCCTCCAGACGGATCGGAATGTTCTGCAGGTTCGGGAACTGGCTGCTCAGGCGGCCTGTTGCCGCAATGGTCTGCCGGTAATAGGTATGCACCTTGCCGGTCTCTTCCGAAATTTCCTTCAGCAGCCCTTCAACATAAGTGGACTGCAGCTTGGCAATGGTGCGGTACTGGAGAATGAGGCGGACCACATCATGGTAGGGAGCCAGCTTCTCCAGCACTTCCGCATCGGTGGAGTAGCCGGTCTTCGTCTTCTTGACGACCGGAAGCCCCAGCTTCACGAACAGAATCTCACCGAGCTGCTTCGGCGAATTGAGGTTAAATTCCGTGCCGCAGATATCGTAAATCTCCGCCACCAGCGCTGCGATCTGCTGTTCAAATTCCTTGCCCAGCTCTTTCAGCTCTTCGCGGTTGGCGACGATGCCCTGCTTCTCCATATCGGCCAGGATGCGGGACAGCGGCATTTCCAGATCATAGAACAGCCCGGTCATCGCCGCCGCTTCCAGCTCCGCCTGCTGTTTCTTCACAATCTCCGCTACCGCCGCGCTCTTGCGGGCGATATGTCTACCTGCAACCTCCAGCTCGGGCACCTTGTACTTGGCGCCCTTGCCGAAGACCTCTTCATTCACAGCCAGGCGCGGCAGGCCGTATTTCGCGGCCAGATCGCTCAGCTCCTGTCCGGCTTCCGTCGGGTCCAGCAGGTAGGCGGCCAGATGCACATCGCTGTGTGCGCCGGCAAAAGCGATGCCCTGCCAATGCAGTGCCAGGTCGGCCCGGTGCAGATCGAAGCCGCTCTTCGGGATCTCGGGATCGGCCAGCCAATCCCGCAGAGAAGCCGCTCCTGGCGACTTCAGCAGCTCAAACGGCACATAATAATGCCGCTCGGCCGAAGACAATCCGAGGCCGACAACCTCGGCGTGATGCGGATTCTCCCCGCTCGATTCCACATGCAGCGCCGTTATACCGGACAGATCCGCATTCAGCGCCTCAAAGTCTGCCTCAGAGACGATGACGATATTGAGCTCAGCCATTTCCTGTACCGGAGCGCCGTCCCCATCTTCGCCCGGCACAGCTGCAGCATGGGCGCTCAGCGACAGACGCTCCAGCAGCGATTTGAACTCCAGCTTCGCCAGAGCCGGACCGGCGGTATCAGACTTGATGCCGCTGAACACCATATCCTCCCAGGCGTGCTCCAGCGGAACCTCGCGGTAGATCGTCGCCAGCTTCTTGCTCATGACCGCGCTGTCGGCATGCTCCTCCAGCTTCTCCTTCATCTTGCCCTTCAGCTCACCCGTTCCGGCCAGTACGCCTTCCACGGAACCGAACTGGTGCAGCAGCTTCAGCGCCGTCTTCTCGCCCACCCCCGGCACACCGGGAATGTTGTCGCTGGCATCGCCCATCAGGCCCTTGAGGTCGATGATCTGCTCCGGCGTAAGATCGTATTTCTCGCGGATCTGCTGTGGACCGTACAGCTCAACCTCCGTAACGCCCTTGCGGACCAGCGCAATGGTCGTATGCTCGGACGCCAGCTGCAGCATGTCCTTGTCCCCGGACACGATCATGACCTCGCGGCCGTCCGCATCCGCAATGCGCGAAATGCTGCCGATGATATCGTCGGCTTCATAGCCGTTAATCTCGAATTGGGGCACGCCGAGGTCGCGCAGCAGATCCTTCAGCAGCGGGAACTGCTCGGACAGCTCCGGCGGCGTCTTCTGGCGCCCGCCCTTATAGTCTTCATATCCTTCATGCCGGAAGGTAATCTTGCCGGCGTCGAATGCCACAATCAGGTGGCTGGGTTTATGTTCTTCAATCAAACGCAGCAGCATGGTCGTAAAGCCGTATACGGCGTTGGTCTGCTGCCCGGCTGAATTCGTCAGCGGCGGCATCGCAAAGAACGCGCGGTAAATAATATTATTTCCATCTATAAGGATCAACTTGTCCACTGTAGCACCTCGCCTTTTTCTTGCTTACTCCCTTACATCTTACCATACGGCTTGTCCAAAACGAACCGAAGCGCACGAAAATGAAACAAAGCTTCTATTAAATGCAGGTTGTCCAAGCAGAATGTCCTTAAACCTCATTCCGCAGAAAAAAACAGCAGGATTCCTTTCGGAATTCCTGCTGCCGCCGCTATTACATCTTCATTTTACTGATTCAAATCCGGACGCTTGCCTGTTACCAAATATACAACGCTCTCGCCGATGTTAGTGGCGTGGTCAGCGATCCGCTCGATGTAGCGGCCGACCAGGGTCAGCAACATCGTCTGCGACAGCGCATCCGGATGGGCTACCAGGTTCGTGTACAGCTCATTGATCATGCCGCTGTACAGATGGTCGACCTGATCGTCGTCCTGGGCCATTTTGTAGGCCAGATCGGTGTTCTCATCCAGGTAAGCCTGGATGGCTTCGTCGATCATCTTGTTAACAATTTCAGCCATACGCGGAATATCCACCAGCGGCTTGATCAGCTGCTGGCCCTGAATACGCATGGTGACCTTGGCAACGTCAAGCGCCAGATCGCCCATCCGCTCCAGATCGCTGGAGATTTTGAAGGCGACGATAATCCGGCGCAAATCCTTGGCCACAGGCTGCTGGGTAATGATGAGCCGGGAGCCGATATCCATGATTTTGTCTTCCATTGCATTGAGCGTCAAATCTGCCTTGACGATCTCCTGGGCACGGGCCGTGTCCAGAGTCTGCAGCGCCACGATGGCGCCTCCCAGAGCATCCGTTACATGCTCGCCCATCTGCTGCAGGGTACTGCGCAGTTCCTCCAGGTCTTTATCGAACTCTTTTCTGCGAATCATATTGTAACCGATCCTCCTCCAAAACATATCGTCAGGCTGTTATTCACAGGAACGGATGATGGCTTAGCCAAAGCGTCCCGAAATATAATCTTCCGTGCGTGAATCCTTCGGATTGGCGAACAGCTGCTCCGTATCTGCCGCTTCTACAATAACGCCATTCAGGAAGAAGACGGTGCGGCCCGACACACGGGCAGCCTGATGCATATTATGCGTGACCATGACAATCGTATACTCGCTGCGCAGCTCCTGCACCAATTCTTCAATCTTCAGTGTGGAGACGGGATCAAGCGCCGAGGTGGCCTCATCCATGAGCAGAATATCCGGCTGTACAGCCAGTGCTCTGGCAATACACAGACGCTGCTGCTGTCCGCCGGAGAGGCTGAGTGCGGATTTCTTGAGGAAATCCTTCACTTCTTCCCACAGCGCGGCCTGGCGCAGACTTTGCTCGACCAGCACATCCAGCTCCGCCTTGGAGCGGGTGCCGTGCAGGCGCGGGCCATAAGCAACATTGTCATAAATCGACTTCGGAAACGGGTTGGGCTGTTGAAAGACCATACCGACCTGCTTGCGCAGGCTTTCCACTTCCACTTCGTCGCTGTAAATATTTTTGCCGCCGATGGTTACGCTTCCTTCAATGCGGGTTCCGGGAATCATGTCGTTCATGCGGTTCAGCGTGCGCAGCAAAGTGGATTTCCCGCAGCCGGACGGGCCGATGAATGCAGTTACCTGCTTCTCGGGAATTTGCAGATCCATAGCTTTCAGCGCGTGAAAAGATTCATAGTAGAGATCCAGCTTCTCTATGTCAATGATGGATTTCATTCGTATTAGTGTCTCCTTCTCATCATCTTCGTACCCCATCATAAGCGTTCACTGTAAATCCGGTTGAGGAGAATTGTTAATGAAGTGTAAAATAACCCCTTACCTAGCATTCCTATACCCCATTGCTCTTATCCGGGATAATACAAGGAAAGGGCGTGTACATTCATCTAAAAATCATAACAAAGAATTGTAAAGGGAGTGTCAACGCAACGTTAACGGAAGGTTAAACAAAAAGAACACCGTCATATTAAATGACAGGCGTTCTTTTCTTGTTGACTACCAGCTTATAGCCGACGCCGCGGATGGAATCAATATGGACCGATTCCGGATCAAGCTCCAGCTTCTTGCGCAGAGAACTGACATGCACATCCACCGTGCGCTGCCCGCCGATATAATCAAAGCCCCACACCGCGTTCATCAGGTCGTCGCGCGTGAGCACTACGCCCGGCTTGCGGGCCAGGTACAGCAGTACTTCAAATTCTTTGGGCCGCAGGTTGATGCTCTGTCCGCCGAGCGAAACCTCATAACGTTCAGGATAAATCTCCAGCTGCCCCAAAATAATCGTCGAGGAGGAGGCCGCTGTCTCCGGCTGGATCTCTTCGGTCACTCCCGTAATCCGCCGCAGCACCGCGCTTACCCTTGCCAGCAGCTCGGAAACACCGAAGGGCTTGGTAATATAATCGTCGGCTCCGGATTTCAGCCCCCGGACGACATCCTCTTCTGCGTTCTTGGCGGTCAGCACGATGACCGGCGTAAGAATCCCTTGCCCCCGCAGCTTATCGAGAATATCAATTCCGTTCATCCCCGGCAGCATCAGATCCAGCACGATCAGGTCAAAAGGTTCTCTAGTCGCACGGTCGTACCCTGCCGTTCCATGATCCTCAACCGTCACTTCGTATCCTTCCTGCGTCAGATTGTAGGACAGCAGCCGGGCCAGCGTCGGTTCGTCTTCAATGACAAGCAATCGTTGTGCCATAGTTCCCCCCGTCTTTCTTGTGTTTAAATTTACAATTTAACAAACCTATAGAGGTCGAGCTTTACATTTACATATCGAGGGTGGAAGTGCGGAGGGGAAGTTTGGAACTGGAGGAGCGTTAGCGTCCGCCTGAAAGCTTTCCAGAGGAAAGCTAGCATAGAAAGCATCGGCTGTCACCAGATTTCTACCGCTTAAAGCGATAGAATTAAAGAAATCTGGAGACAACAGCGGCTGGAAGTCCAAACATTCCCTGTAGTTACGATAACCCTGTATGCACTTAAAGATCAACCGAAATAGAGCCAAGCCCATCATATCACCATAATGTTAACTTGGTGTAAAATCTTATCCCCATTAAAAAGGATTTGTTCTCAGCTTAATAGTAGCGCCTGGGTGACAGGCTGACAACGGCTGCTTACTTCTATGGGTATGAGGCGGAGAGCATTGCCGCCCGGCTCCCGGCGACAGGGCATCTTCCTAAACGGCGGACACTGTATGCTCTTATTGCGGTTCCTGCAGCACCGGCAGTTCAATAATAAAGGAGCTGCCCAATCCCAGATCGCTCTCCACCGTAATCGAGCCGTGGTGCATATCGACCAGATGCTTCACAATGGAGAGACCGAGGCCCGTACCGCCGGAGCCCCGCGACCTCGCCTTGTCGACACGGTAAAAGCGTTCAAAAATCCGCGGCAGGTCCTTGCGCGGAATGCCGATTCCGGTATCGCTGACGTTAAAGATTACCGTTTCCGTGCCGTCGGCCTTCTGGCTGGTCTTCGCCGACACTCTGACATTGCCGCCTTCATGAGTGTAATTAATGGCATTGGAGAGCAGGTTGATTAAGATCTGCCGCAGCTTGTCTTCATCGGCTTCGATAAATAATTCATCCGGTACATCGATGCTGATGCTGATGTTTTTCTTCTCAGCCACCTTGCTCAGCGTCTCCAGGACCGATTTCATAAAATCAATCAGATGCACCGGTGAGCAGTCGAGCTGTACGCGTTTGGACTCGATCTTGGACAGGTCCAGGATATCGCCGATCAGGCGGTTCAGCCGTTCATTCTCATCATAGATAATCTGCAGGAAGGAACGGGCGGTCTTCTCATCGGTTACGCCTCCGCCAAGGAGCGTCTCGGCGAAGCCTTTGACTGCCGCCACCGGTGTCTTGAGCTCATGAGAGACGTTGGCTACGAACTCACTGCGCATTTTTTCCAAACGGCGGATTTCCGTAACCTCCTGCAGCAGAAACAGCATGCCGCGATATGAGCCGTCCTGCACCATCGGCACCCCGTCCAGCCGGACAATCCGCTCGGTCGGATTGTAAATGCTCCGCTCGTCATGAATCGCTTCCCTGTTGGAGACGCCCTCTTCAATCAGCCGGGAGATCTCATAATGATGCTTCAGCTCCTTATAGGACCGTCCGGCCATCTCGCTGTTCTGCACATTCAGCAGCTTCTCGGCCGCACGGTTCAGCAGGGCGATCTCTTCGAGCTCATTGATCATAACAATGCCGCCCGTCATATTGTCGAGCACGCTCTGCAGCAAATCCTCGTTGTCGCGGATGGTTTTGAGCTGGGCCTGCAGGCTGTCGGCCATCGCATTGATTGCAATCGCCAGCTGGCCGACCTCATCCTTGCGCTGCACCGTCACTCTGGCATCATAATCCAGATCGGTAATGCGCCGGGCCACACGCGTGATCTGCTCCAGGGGAGAGGTCATGCTGGACGCCACCTTGTAGCTGACGAAGGTTGCCGCAATGAACAGCAGTACAAGCCCGCCGGCCATAACGGCCCAGGCCTTCCCCAGCCCCTCCGTCACCGCATCCAGTCCCATCGACATACGGATGTAGCCGTCGAAGCCCTCCTCCGATGTTACCGCTCCGGCCACGTACAGCATTTCGCGGTCGAGCGTATCACTGTAGCGGATCGCCCGCCCTACGCCTTCCTTGGCGGCCAGCCGCTCCTCCTCACGGTTCGAGTGATTGTCCATCTCCAGCGGATTCTTCTCGGAATCACCGATGACACGGCCGTCTTTGGTAATAAAGGTCACCCGTGAATCTGCGAGCGCAGCGATGCGTTCAGCCTGCTCCGTATAATAGCTTAAGGCGTCTTCTCCATTCATATCGACGAACGGCATGGTGCCGGAGAGCAGATGAATCTCTCGCAGCATATTCTCCTCCAACGCTCCGACATGGGAATCGCGGAAGAGCTTGGCCATCGTCAGACCCGCACCGATCATCGAAATACCGATCAGGATCATCATAATTAATGTCAGGCGAATGCGGAACGGTTTCATATCTATCTGTCCTCTTTCTTCGGGGTGGTTTCCATGAACACATCCTAACTCCATTCCTGCCAAAATACCAGAGGCCGCGTCAAATATCAACGCAGTGTAAAATGTTACGGTCCACCCGGGCTGATATTCCGCTTCAGATTGGTGGGTTCCCGGAAGATTATGATATGATCATCTCAAATCTTGTTCTTATCGTGAGGTCAATCTATGAAAGTAACCATTTCCGATGTGGCCAAAGCGGCCAATGTCGCCAAATCTACGGTCTCCAAGGTGCTTAATGATTCCCCCAGAATCTCGGCGGATACTAAACGCAAGGTCCGGGAAATCATGAAGGAGATGAATTATATCCCGAGCAGCATGGCTACCGGGCTGGCCAAACGCAGCAGCAAAACTGTAGGGCTGCTTGTCGATATGTCTAAACAAAGCGAATTTCTGAACCAGTTCTTCTATAACATTATCGGCGGCATCGAGAGCGTGATCGGCCCTCTGGGATATGAGCTAACCCTCTTCAACGTGCAGCATGCAGAGGGCGAGGAGCATTTTTTGAACCGGCTGGTGCGCAGCGGCCGGGTCGACGGGATCATTGCCAATAATTCCGTGTTGACCGAGGAACTGTCGCTCGCCTTGAACGAACTGAATTTCCCTTACATCTCCATCGGTGAAATCCACGCACCCGGCAGCTGGGTTGACTTCGACAATGAAGCAGGCGGCAGGATGCTGACCTCCCATCTGCTGCAGCAGGGCTACAGCCGGCCTGCTTTTGTCGGCGGGGAGCGGAACGAGCGGATATTTACCCGGCGGCTGGCCGGCTATCTGCAGGCGCTGCGTGAGAACGGCACAGCCGGCTCCAGTGACTGGATCATCAACGTGGAGGCCAATGAGCATGAAGGGTACCAGGCAGCGCTGCGTCTGCTGCAGTGCGCTGAGCGGCCTGACTCCTTCGTCTGCATGACCGCTTACGCTGCCTTCGGTGTCTTGAAGGCCGCCCGCGAGCTCGGCGTGAATGTGCCGGGGCAGCTCGGAATCGCTTCTTTCGACGAATACCCGCTGTCCCCCTACACCACGCCTCCGCTGACTTCGCTGAACATTGAGACGCTCCGGCTTGGCGAGGCCTCCGGTTCGTGGCTGATGGAACGCATCCAGAGCGGTCAGGCTACGGCACGGCAGCTTCTGCTGCAGCCTGAGCTGATCGGGCGCGAATCTACGGCGGGCCTGCAATAAAAGCACGGCCCTTTGGTTTGGGTCAACCGCCAAGCCGAGAGCTGTACAGTCAAACCTTAATCATGTGCAATTATTGGCAGTAAAAGAAGCCAAGCTTTGACGGAAACGGTGCAGAACAATAGGCATCTGCTGTCAGGCAGGTCTCCGTTCAACGCGATTCTGCAGTTCCGATACAAAGAACCGTACCGGATAAGGGCTACCCCTTACCCGGTACGGTTTTCACTTGTTTATGCTCTGAATTTTACTGTTTAAATGCAATGAGCAGCTCTTGCTACTGGTCCTTCCAGCGCTGTACCGTCAGTGTGACGGTCTGCGCTCCCCCGGCAGGCGTCAACGTGCGGTTCGCAATATCTGCCCCGCCGGAGGCTGTTTCAACAGACGGCCAGCTGCCGCGCGTCAGCTTATACTGCACCGCCGTTCCCGCAGGAAGATTCAGCGTAATGGAATAGACGCCGTCACTGCCCTTGGTCAGCTTATAGGCCGGATCTGCAGCATTCCAGCTGTTGAAGCTGCCGGAGAGATACACGGCTGCATCCGCCGGTGTAGAGGCGGGAACGCTCACCCGGAACGTCACACCGTCTGCCTGAGGCTGACCCGCTGTAACCGTGCCGTTCACCAGACTCCAGGTTCCTGCCGTGAAGGTATAATTGTTTCCGCCGTTATTGTCCCAGGTGCCGCTGCCGTTGTTGAAGGCGGCCGTGAGACCTGTTGCGCTGCCGAGCGGAACTGACAAGAATTTGTACCCCGCGAAAGCAGAAGACTGCATCTGCGCACCGGGAGCGGTCGTCCATGTAGTGGCATTATTCAGCTTGTAATGAATATAAGAGCTGCTGAATGAAGTGTTCTTGTAATAAATGTTCGCCACAGCGGTCGGCGTTGCCGTTGGTGTTGCTGTCGGTGTTGGTGTCGGTGTCGGTGTCGGTGTCGCCGTTGGCGTTACTGTCGGCGTGGCCGTCGGTGTCGCTGTCGGCGTTACTGTCGGCGTGGCCGTCGGCGTTGCTGTCGGCGTGGCCGTTGGCGTTGCTGTCGGTGTCGCCGTTGGCGTTGCGGTCGGTGTCGCCGTCGGCGTTGCTGTCGGTGTCACTGGCGCCCCGGATTTGATGCTGCCGGTAGGCGTATAGGTCCAGGTGCCGACCCCGAACAGGTAATTGCTGCCGCCGTTGCTGTCCCAGGTCCCGCTGCCATTGTTGAAGCACGCCTCCAATTGGGTAGCTGCGCCGATATTGATCGTTATTTTGTTATACCCGCTGAGTTCGGACGCCGGAATCGGTACACCCGGAGCTGTCGTCCATGTGCCGCCGGCCGGACGGTAGTGAATATAAGGTGACGTATACCCCTGCTTATAATAGATCGTCACATTATTGCCTTCCGGTGTCGTCACCGAAGCAGCTGCGCTGAACGCCGACAGATTGCCGGCGGCATCAAACGCCCTGATCTTATACTCGTAAGCAGTGCTTCCCGCAAGTCCGCTGTCGGTATATGAGGTGCCTGTAGTGGTGCCCACCTTCACGCCGTTCCGGAAGATCTCATATCCGGTGATGCGTACATTATCAGTGGCCGCATTCCATGTCAGTGCTGCGGAAGATGCGTTGACCACCGAAGCCTGCAGGTTCGCAGGTGTGCTCGGAGCTTCGTGATCCGGAACGGCAGGCACATCGGTAATGAACGGATGCGTGCCCTCAATCGTTCCGTTAATATTCTCCGTATATTTGCCCCCGGATTGCGTATACTTGCCTGCTCCGACATACACCTGCTGGATATCGCTGCGGGTCACATTGCCCTTGGCGTCCTTGGCTTCAATATAATAGTCCAGCAATTGGTCGCGGTAATCGGAAATATAGCTGAAATACAGGTCGCCGATTTCCGAGGCCGGAACCTTCTCCATCACCGCTTTGCTGCTCGGCTGCCAGTCGACCCCGTTGATATCAGGATTCAGATCGCGGACATTCATCGGATATTCCACCCAATCCCCGACCTTATCCGGATTAATTCCGGCGACACCGGCGGCGGCCAAACCTTCCGGATCGTAGACCTTGAAGGTATTGTCGGTAGCGTCCGCTGTTTTATCGCGGTGCACCCGAACCTTAACCTTAATATCGCTGATGCCGCTCGTATCGTAAGCGTACGTATAAATCGCAAACTCATTGTTGAAATGCTGCAGCGTCCAGCCTTCGGCCTTGCTGACATTCGCACTGCCGGGGTTGTACGGATAGCGCTGCGGCCACCATACGGACGGACCGGTCTTGTCTTTGGCCAGCTTCTGGGTGACATACGGCTTGGAGAAATAGATGGACTGGTTAAAGGCCAGCGCCGGCTTCACGCTGTCATCCACATTCTCGTCGTAATAGCCGAAGCCCGAATCCATCGCCGGCAGCAGGAAGTACCAGGCCAGCTCGGCCGGATTGGCGCCGCCAGCGTAATCTCTGGTCGCGTCCCCTTTAACCGGATAGGAGATCATCCATGGATTAAGCTGGTTGCCTTCATACGTAACCTCACGGTCCAGCGCCGTTGTCGGCTTCCAGTAATTCGGATGCTCTTCGAGCCAGATTTGCTCTGCGGTCTGCGCATAATTCAGCGAAGCTTGCAGCAGTGCAAAATTACGCTCCAGATAATGGTAGCCCTCTTCAAAGGAGACGGTCATGCCCTCTTCTACCCCGGAAAGATTCTTCTTGGGTGCATAGGAGGTGCCATTCGCCTGATTGAAGGCGGCAAATTGCCCCTTCCAGATACCAAACGGCAGATGCCAGTGATACCACGTCGGATCGGAGGAGGAATCCCGGGTATCAATCCAGGAGCCATCCTGCACATGGACTACATCAGAGGCTGAAGGCATGTTGAACAGCAGATACTCGTCGATGCCCATCCCCTTGACGCCGCTGTCCCGATAGGTGACATTTCCGGCGTTACGCCACGTCTCCTCGGAGCCCGCGCGGCCCGAGGAATTATCGCCGTCGTGCGCGACTACAAAAATCTGCTTCTGTGCCACCAGGTTCTCGTACGGCTTCAGGGCATCCGCCTTGACCTGTCCGAGATAGCCTTCCTCCCAGGACTGGGCCTGTGCCACCGGCACACCGACCACCTTGGACTGCTTGCCTGTCGCCGGATCGACGTATTGAACCCAATGCGCCGTAGAGGCGAACGGGTATTTGTTCTGCACAACCTGCTGCTCATTGAACATCGGCTCCGACACCCAGGCCCCTACGGTGCTGGTATTCTGCAGATCGGCACGGTTCGGCGGCGACACCATCGTGTCTGCACCCGGGCTGTTCAGCAGCGGATAGTCCTTGAGCGTCCGCGAGAAATGATTATTCCCGATGACCGACCACTGGATGCCCAGCTTCTCAAGGACAGGAATGATCCGTTCGGAGAACCCGAGCTCCGTAGGGAAGAAACCCTTGGAGGACTTGTAGCTGCTGCCCAGAAAATAAGGCTGGGCCAGAGTAGCCCCATGGTAGATCAGGTCCTTCAGCAAATAATCGTTGCCGACCAGCGGCCCCATGGAATGATGTCCGGTAAAATGAACCATGTCGAGCGTATTCTTGTTGTTCGCCGTCTTAAGCTGGGTATACGCGGTCTTCCAGGGTGTTCCCCAGTTCGGATCGGTGTAACCGGCGATGTTCCCCCGCTGGATGATGTTGTTGACGTTGTTCACGACAGAGCCGGACATCGTCACATGCATCTGCGCCTGGGGATGATTCGCGTCCAGCGTATTGGCCACGCTCCACGGCCAGGTCAGATACGCACCGGTCTTGGCATGGTGGGAATAATAAGACACGAGATCGTCATGCGGCATCGGCGAGCCATTGGGCAGATAGTACGTATAATTTGCAGGCGGATTCTGCTTCAGTTGAATGACATCCCCGTCGTACGTGTAACGGATCGGACTGCCGACGGGCAAGGAATTATAGGCGTTCACATCATAATAGGCCCAGAAATTCGGCATATGGTTGTGATAGACATGGGAGGCCGCAATTTCCGCCGAGACGCTTGCCCCGGCGGATTGAGCCAGCAGCAGTGAGCCGAGCAGCACAGCCGCAGCCTTGCGCCTCCAGCTGGATCTGGAGTGCTTCATCCGATGAATCAACCCCTCTCAGATATCGGATTGTTACATCCGGTTACTGGTCCTTCCAGCGCTGCACGGTCAATGTCACCGTCTGCGCTCCGCCCGCAGGTGTCAGGGAGCGGTTAGCGATGTCCGCACCGTTCGAGGCGGTCTCCACGTTCGTCCAGGCCCCGCGGGTAAGCTTATACGTCACTGCCGTACCTGCCGGGAGATTCAGTGTAATGGAGTACACTCCGTCGCTGCCCTTGGTCAGCTTGTAGGCCGGATCGGCGGCATTCCAGTTATTGAAGCTGCCGGAGAGATACACCGGACCGTCTGCCGGAGTGGAAGCCGGCACCGTTACCCGGAACGTTACACTGTCCGGCTGCGGTTCGCCTGCGGCGATGCTGCCGTTCACTAGACTCCAGGCTCCGGCGGCAAAGTGATAATTGTTGCCCCCGTTGTTATCCCAGGTATTGTTGCCATTGTTGAACGCAGCGGTTAACCCGGCCGCACTGCCCAGCGGAATGGTTACCGACTTGTATCCGGTATAGGCAGAGGCCTGCAGCTGTACGCCAGGTACGGTAGTCCATGTGCTGGAATTGTCCAGCTTATAGTGGATATAAGAATTGGTGTAAGCTGTATTCTTGTAATAAATAGTGACCGAAGACGTTGGCGTGGCCGTCGGCGTCACAGTCGGCGTTGGCGTAGGTGTCGCTGTTGGCGTCACGGTCGGCGTTGGTGTTGGTGTCGCTGTTGGCGTCACGGTAGGCGTTGGTGTTGGTGTCGTTGTTGGCGTCACAGTCGGTGTTGGTGTTGGCGTCGGAGTGGCCGTCGGTGTTACCGGTGCTCCCGCCTGAATGTTTCCTGTCGGCGTGTAAGTCCAGGTGCCTGTGCCGAACAGGTAATTACTTCCGCCATTGCTGTCCCAGGTGCCGCTGCCGTTGTTGAAGGCGGCTTCCAGTTGGCTTGCCGCACCAATGTCAATCGTGATCTTGTTATATCCGCTGATCTCAGCGGCGGGTATGGCTACCCCAGGTGCCGTGGTCCATGTCCCGCCGGCCGCACGGTAATGAATGTAAGGCGTTGTATAGCCTTGCTTGTAATAGATGGTCACACTGTTTCCGGCAGGAGTGGTTGCCAGTGCCGCCAAGCTGAAGGCCGACAGATTGGCCGCAGCGTCAAAGGCTTTTACCGTGTAAGTGTAGCTTGTGCTGCCGGTCAATCCGGTATCGGTGTACGAGGTGCCTGCCGCAGTTCCAACCTTGACGCCGTTGCGGTAAACCTCATAGCCGGTTACGCCGACATTATCCGTGGAAGCGGTCCAGCTCACCTTTACACTTGAAGCGTTCTGGGCAACGGCTGTCACGTTCGTCGGAACGCTTGGTGCGGTGGTGTCAGTGGACAGCGGGGTTACGGCATAAATTTTGGCCGCGTTGGCGCCGAGTGTTACTGTAATCTGTTTGCCGGTTACGCCGCCCGATTGAACGGTGATAGTATCTGCGCTGTTAAACTGGTTGTACAGTTTTGTGCCGACAGCTAGTGAGCTTTCGACCCGCAGCGGAATCGTTACGGTCTGCGAGCCGCCGGACGCATTGCTGAACGCGGAGATAACTTCCTGGCCAGCGTTCGTACCGTTGTCGATCCGGCGCGAGAACGCGTAGAGGTTCTGTGCAGCCCACATTTCGCGCTGGGTACCGGTACGCAGAGCCGGGTTATTCTTGCGGATTTCATTAAGCTTGGCTACATGCTTATAAGTGCTGGCGTTCGGATCAAAGTAATTCTGAATTACATTGCCGTTCGCATCGCGCTTCACCATCGACCAGCGGTTCCACGTGTCGGCAATGCCGCCGGTCATAATCTGGCCGTTGCCGTTGCCCTTGTTCTGCTCGGTGCCCTGGAAGACGACCGGCGTTCCCCGGACAGCGAAGATGAAGGACAACGCATTCTGCAGCTTCTCTACGCTGCCGCCGGCTTCCGTGAGGAACCGGTTACGGTCATGGTTGTCGATAAACGTCACCATGTGGTTCGCATTTCCGTTGTAGTAGGAATCCTGGGCCAATGTATTCTTGACATTCGCTTCAAAAGACTGGCCGTATGCGAAGCTGTTCAGCACCGAGAAGAACAGCGGGAAGTCAAGCATACCCCATTCCTTGTTCGCACCAACCCAGCGGGAGACGAATTCGGCGTTGCCGTCGAAATTCTCACCGAAGGTGTTTACGCCCAGCAGATTCTGCAGCTCGCCGATATCGGTCGGCTTCATCAGCTTGGCCGCATCCACACGCGCCCCATCGGCGCCGGTATAGTCAAACCAGCCCTTGATGGAGCTGAATATGGCCTGCTTGGCTGCCGGAACATCGAAATCAATGTCATCGAGGCCGCCCAGATCATGGTTCTCCAGGTAGTCCTGTGCCCACTGGTCATACCGCCCGTCAGCCAGCGACCAGTTGATATCGCCGTTATGATGATACCAGGCCGGATTGTTGAACGGTGCAGCCGGCTGCAAGGCAGGAATGTCGTAGTAAGCCTGGGTGCCCAGCATGTAATCGCCGATATGGTTCGGTACGACGTCGATAATGACCTTGATGCCGAGAGCATGGGCCGAATCCACAAGCTCTTTCAGTTTTTCTTTGGTGCCGAAGTAAGGATTGGCCTTGTTAGGGTCCTTGACGTTATACCCGTGATAGGCGGTATTCTTGCCGGAGCCGTTATTCTCCCGGTTCGTCATCTGGGGCTCGGCCACCGGAGAAATCCAGATCGCCGTATAACCCATGCCCGCAATGTACGGGAGCTTGTCGATGACACCCTGCCAGTCTCCGCCCTTCATGTAGCGGAAATCCTCCTCGGAGTTCTCTCCGTAACGGATCGCGCTGCCGGTGGCATTATTGGAGGTATCTCCGTCATGGAAACGGTCCACCATAATCTGATAAATCGTGTCATTCTCGGTAACGGTTCCGATGCTGGCCGCTTCAACCTGCGCCGGAGGCACAACAAACAAATTCATCGTGATGGAAAGTACAATGGACGCAATCAGAACAGGAACTAGCCATGGTTTACGTTTCATCCTTATCATCCTCTCGTAAAAGCGTTTTCAAAACAGTTAAATCGTTTGCACAAAATGGCAGCAGTCTGTACTTCTACTTCCTCTTGACATAAACGGGCTTGCAGGACTCACTGGAACTTGCGGATTGACTGGCAGTATTGCGGGGCGAAACGGGCATTCCGGGACTTGTTGGCAAGACAATCGGCTAAAGTGACTGACAAAGCTGAGTGAAGGACAGGCAGGGTTACTGAAGAACAGCAGAAGGTGTAAAGCGTTAGCAATTGGTACAGGAAACCGGTTTCCCCCTAGAAATTACCATGCCCATGGTTGCGTTGTCAAGAAATTTAATTATCGTTTTTTTGCAGAAGCGCATGAAAAAGACCATCCCGCAAGAGAATGGCCCGACATTGCTTTATTTTCCTAATAACTGATTCAGGCCCAGCCGTTTCATCCCCTCGGTCCATGCCCATCCGCCTGCACTGGCCAGCACTACATTATGAAAAATCTTCATAGCCAGTGAGTACGTCACCGTTCCGATAATGATCTCGATTACGAAGAAGCGCAGCACATCCCCTTTGGTGATGACATAGACTTGGAACTCATGTTTTGGCAGCATAGGTCTCATGATCCACCCCATTCGTGTTTATGTACCCATATGCGGCTTTAAGTTTGTCTGATTCCACTTCGTATTTGGTTAAATAAGGAATAAGGAGGGATGAATGATGAACAGCTGGACGATGGCCGATTGGGCTGCCCGTATCATGGGGAAAGATCCATACTGGATGGCAGCATTCCGGGACGGAGAAATATATACCGCATTGTCGGCTTGGCGGGATTAATACTCGGACCGCTGATGATCCCGGTGAACGCCCAAGATGCCCTATTCGGATTCGTGGTCCGAACAGGGCTTTGGGGAATGATATAAATTATGAGTGCGGTACAATATACAATGCAGAAACCGTCCACCAGCGCTACTTAAAGACCGGCTCCTTCAACATCGCCAGCTTGGCGGCCGAATCCTTCTCCACATCTGCATGAAGGCTGTTTCCATGGGAGTCCATCGTAACAATCGCGGCAAAATCTTCGACCTGCAGATGCCACATGGCCTCGGGAATACCGAACTCCATAAAGTCCACGCCATTGACCTTCTTGAGACATTCGGCATAGTATTGCGCAGCTCCGCCGATGGCATTCAGGTACACGCCACCGTGCTCCCGGAGCGCCTGCAGGGTCTTCGGTCCCATACCGCCTTTGCCGATAACGGCACGGATGCCGAACTTCTTCAGGATCTCTCCTTGATACGGCTCCTCGCGGATGCTCGTCGTCGGACCTGCAGCCTTAACATGCCAGCCGTCTTCGTCCTTCAGCATAACAGGACCGCAGTGATAAATCACCGCTCCGTTCAAATCGACAGGCGCGTCGTGGTCCATCAAATATTTGTGCAGGGCATCGCGCCCGGTATGCATTTCGCCGGAGAGGATCACCACATCGCCCACGCGCAGGCTGCGGATCTGCTCCTCGCTGATCGGCGTCGTCAGGCGGATCTCCCGCGTTCCGCCGGAGGACTGGCCGTTTGCAGCCGCTGGAGCTGCCGGGGCTATTTCAGGCGCCGCCGCTATGCTTGCATCCTCGGAGACAACGCCGTCGGTAACGGATGTGGCAAGCCGCCCGGCAGCGACAGTTTCCAGGACCTCCGGCTCACTCTCTACCGATACCCCCGTGCCGCTCTCGTAAAGCCACTCCTTAATGCTGCCTGTCGCCGGTTCGACCAGCACGCCCTGCCGGCGGAAAGCCCAGCAGTTGTAGGCTACCGAGACAAAAAAGCTGGCCGGCAGCCGGTTCATCACGCCCACCTTGCAGCCCAGCAGCGTCACCTCGCCGCCGAAGCCCATCGTGCCGATGCCCAGCTTGTTGGCATTCTCCATAATATAATCCTCCAGCTTGGCCAGGTCGGCGGCCGGATTGACATCGTCCACTTTGCGGAACAGCTGCTTCTTCGCCAGCTCATAGCCGGTGGTACGGTCGCCGCCGATGCCGACGCCGAGGAAGCCTGCGCTGCAGCCCTGCCCCTGCGCCTGGTACACGGCATGCAGGATGCATTTGCGGATGCCGTCGAGATCGCGTCCGGCTTTGCCCAGTCCTTCCAGTTCCGCCGGAAGGCTGTACTGGATATTCTTGTTCTCGCAGCCGCCGCCCTTGAGAATCAGCCTGACATCAATGTTGTCCTCTTCCCACTGTTCAAAATGAATCACCGGCGTGCCCGCGCCCAGATTGTCGCCGCTGTTCTCGCCTGTCAGCGAGTCCACGGAGTTGGGACGCAGCTTGCCGCCCTTGGTAGCCCGGACAATGGCGCTGTGGATATCCTTCTTCATCTCAATCTGATTAACGCCGACCGGCGTATGCACAATAAAGGTTGGCATCCCCGTGTCCTGGCAAATCGGCGATACTTCTTGCTCGGCCATGCCGATATTCTGTGCAATTGTCGTCAGCGCCAGACCGGAACGGGTCGCCCGATCCTCCAGTGCGCGCCCCTTGGCCACTGCACGCCGCACGTCCCCCGGCAAATTGGTGGAGGTCTCTACGATCAACCGGTACATACTCTCTTCGAAATCCCGCATCGCTATCAAGCTCCTCTCTGTCCGTCAAGGTTGCTTAAACTCTGTTACAATTAGTTATTATAATATCATATTAAAGCGCGTATGAAAGGGGTTACTTAAAAATTGAACTACCATTTCTCCGCTTATCTGTACCGTCTGCAGTATATCCAGCGCTGGAGTCTGATGCGCAGCACCACCCCCGAGAACGTAGCGCAGCATTCGTTCCAGGTCGCCCTTCTGGCCCATATGGTCTGCACCATCGGCAACGTCCACTTCGCCCGCTCGCTGAACGCCGACCGGGCCGCTGTGATGGCGTTGTTCCACGACGCCACCGAGGTCTTCACCGGCGACATCGCCACGCCGGTGAAGCACAACAACCCGCGGCTCCTGGCCAGCTTCCGCGACATGGAGCGGATCGCCGCCGAGCGCCTCGCGGCGATGGTCCCGCCGGAGCTGCGCGCCGTCTACGCGCCGCTCCTGCAGCCCCAGGACAGTCCGCCCGGCTCCGGGGATGCCGGACTGCTCCGGTACGTCAAGGCCGCCGACAGCCTGGACGCCTACCTGAAATGCGTCTGGGAGGTCGCCGCAGGCAACCGCGAGTTCGCTGCCGCCAAGGCGCAGACCGGCGCCAAGCTGCGCGAGCTGGCCATGCCTGAGGTGGACTATTTCCTCGTCCACCTCGCGCCGGGGTTTGAGCTGTCGCTGGACGAGCTGTCGGAGGGCAGCGAAGGGTAGCTGGCCCGCGCCGAGGCGCCGGGCACCGTGAGCAGGGCGCGGTGATCGCGGCCGGGACCGCGGCGGGATGCCGTGAGGCGCGGGCGCACGCTGTGGCGCCGGGGCGGCAGCGAGACGCGTGAGGCGCAGCGGATCACCGTGAGACGCTGGCCCGAAGGCAGAGCCGCCGAGGACCGCGGCTTGGGGCATCTGACGCGGCCAATGGTGCCAATGCGGCGCCCTCACTACCTATTAGCGACATGGCGCTGATTAGCGGATTTTACTTTTAAACCTCTACCGTTACGGACTCCGGCGCATGAGCTTGATTTGTGGATTATAGTCGATTTTTCGCCTACGTTTGCCCTGTCTACCTTCTCTGCAGCCCATTATGGTCAGTTTTTCGACTACAATGGGTCTGTTTTCCTCCACGGCAAGACATTGTGGTCGGTTTTTCGACTACGTTGGTCTTATTTACCTTCACGGTAGCCCATTATGGTCGATTTTTCGCCTACAATAGGATTGATTAGCCGGAGGGTGCTGTTTGTCGGCATGTTCACGGGAAGGGATGTAGGCGCGGACGTCCCCAGCCTTACTGGCAACTAGATGGTGCATAGCTTCAATTTGATGCGGTCAAGGTACTAGAGCCACTCTTATCAAGGCTCTGTTGTCCGATAACCCGGCGAGAACTTCATGCTGCTGCCAGCGCATCACTGCTCATTCCGCACACAACCATTTTGTTACACTATCGCTACAGATACCGCCTACCTCATAGATGCACCATCTCTGCTTAAGCTGTACACGCCTAATTGTTACCCTGTCCATCCCCCTCTCACCCACACCCGAACCCGCCACACACAGCAAAAAGCCCTATCCATCAAGGATAAGGCTTGGCCGGAACACCGGTTGTAATTTACACTCACGTCCGGCATCAGCCGTTGATAATCTCGCCCCCGTTGACGTGGATGACCTGGCCGCTCACATAGGACGAGTCGCTGGAAGCCAGGTAGACGTAAGCAGGAGCCAGCTCCTCCGGTTGGCCCGGACGCTTCATCGGCTGGGTGGCGCCGAATTCGCTGACCTTCTTGGCGTCGAACGTCGAAGGAATCAGCGGTGTCCAGATCGGGCCTGGGGCAACGGCGTTGACGCGGATGCCTTTTTCCGCCAGATTCAGGGCCAGCGAGCGGGTGAAGCTGAGAATCGCGCCTTTGGTGGACGAATAGTCCAGCAGCTGCGGTTGTCCGCGGTATGCGGTGACCGAGGTCGTGTTGATGATGGCGGAACCTTTTTTCAGATGAGGCATGGCTGCCTTGGTCAGATAGAACATGGAAAAAATATTGGTGCGGAAGGTCCGCTCCAGCTGTTCGGAGCTGATATCCTCCAGGTTCTCCTGCGGATGCTGCTCGGCCGCATTGTTGACCAGAATATCGAGTTTACCCAGACCGTCCACCGTCTTGTTGATGAGGTCCTGGCAAAAGGCTTCCACGCCGATATCGCCGGCCACCAGAATGCACTTGCGGCCTTCCTGCTCCACCTGGCGTTTGGTTTCTTCCGCATCGGAATGCTCATCGAGATAGGAAATCACGACATCGGCGCCCTCTTTGGCATAATAGACGGCTACCGCCCGCCCGATTCCGCTGTCTCCGCCTGTAATCAGTGCGGCTTTGCCGAGCAGCTTGCCTGCGGCCTTATATTCCGCCGATTCAAATTCCGGCAGCGGGTGCATTTCACTCTCGATACCCGGCTGGCGTTCTTGCTCCTGCGGAGGCAATGTTTTTTGGGTTTGCTTGTTGTCTGACATGTTCATAGTCTCCTTTCGCTGTGCGCTTTTTGATAATCTCACTCGTGTTAGGATGGCTAATGGGACATGCTTTATACGTGTTGCGGCTATAGTGCAATAGTGGTTACGTTATGTTACTTACCACACCTTGGGGGCAGTCAAACGATAATTGTCGTTTTTCCCGGAAGCGAGCTATATACTGGATTAGGTGCATTGAAGGTTCTTGGAGAGGAAGTAGACTTCATGGGGAAAAATTCACGCATTATCATCGTCGCCGTGAAAGGGGTCATTCTGCATCAAGGCAGAATCCTGCTCGTACAGCGTACTTCAGCCGATGCCGTCGGAGCGGGCACATGGGAGTGCGCCGGCGGCAAAATCGAATTCGGGGAAAGCCTGGAAGACGCGCTGGCCCGCGAAATTAAAGAAGAGACCGGCCTTACCGTGGCTGTGGGGGAGCTGCTGTATGCCACCTCGTTCTTAACCGATCCGTCCAGGCAGCTGGTGCTTATTACCTATTTGTGCCGGTCCGTAAGAGAAGAGGTGCGTCTGTCGGAGGAACACAGCCAGTATAAGTGGTGTACGAGGCGAGAGGCAGAACGCTTGCTTTCATCCGGCATCCTGGAGGATTTCACGCGCAGCGGGGTATGGAAGCTGGCGGAGCTGCAGTAACCAGAGACGCCCGAGGAACGCCAATAACCCGCAGCCCCATACGGGGAGGCGGGTTATGTAAGCTGCAGTGAATTGTGCTAAACAATCTCGTTGTATACCATGAAAAAGATCATCAGCACCAGCGCTACCATCAGCAGCAGACTGAAGGTACGGATTTTGCTTGTCTCCGCGGAGACATCGCGGTTCTCACGCATGCCGGCCGCCGCCAGACGCAGCGGTTTGCCGATAATGCCGCCAAACGCAAACATGGCCAGCATCAGCACAACCACGATGACCATCCACAGCACGGAGTAATCTCCTTGGGACATCATGTAGCCGCCTGTCAGCAACTGAATGACCAGCCCGTATTGGGCGAACCGGTTGAAGCCGCTGATAAAGCTCAGCGTGCCCTCCTTGGCGGAAGCAGACAGCTTCTCGGCCTTACCTAGCACAAACGGCAGCACCAGATAAAAGCCAACCGCCAGGGTGCCGATCATATGTAGGAAAAACGTAACCTTCCACATAGCAGGTATCCTCCTATTTATCAGTGATTAAAGTTACATTCTATTATACCCAATCTGGCATAGGAAGAAAAGGAAGCGTCCGCAAGATTTATGCAGCTGACGCCGCGGCCCGGCTAAATCATAGTTTCTCAAAGGTAAACCTGACGCTAAGCGGCTGCACAAAGGCTGCTCCGGCCCTTCAGCGGCACTGCTCATCCAGTCGCATTTTCGTAATTATGCTGGCAGACATACACAGGAAAGCCCCCGGCTTGATAACAGCCGGGGGCTTAATCTTATGCAATTAGATTATAACGTTACTGCCGAAGTTACATTGCGGACAGAATCCGCAGATTTGTCCAGAGCCACCTGCTCCTCCGGTGTAAGCTCCAGCTCGTAGATGTTCTCAATGCCCTCTGCACCCAGCAGCGCCGGCACACCCATGAACAGATCGTTATAGCCATATTCGCCTTCAAGCAGGGCGATGACAGGAATAATCCGCTTCTTGTCCTTCAGGATCGCCTCAGTCATCTGCACCAGCGACGCGGCCGGCGCATAATAAGCGCTGCCGTTGCCGAGCAGGCTGACGATCTCGCCGCCGCCGACGCGTGTGCGCTGCACGATCTCGGCGATGCGCTCAGCCGGAATCAGCGTGTCGATCGGAATACCGCCGACGCTGGAGTACCGCACCAGCGGTACCATGTCGTCGCCGTGGCCGCCCAGCACGAAGCCGCGCACATCCTCCACAGACACGCCCAGCTCCTGGGCAATGAAGGTACAATAGCGTGCGGTGTCGAGTACACCGGATTGCCCGATCACGCGGTTCTTCGGGAAGCCCAGTGTGTTGTAGGCCACATAGGTCATTGCATCAACCGGGTTGCTGAGAATGATGACAATCGACTCCGGAGCAACCTGCTTGATATTCTCGCAGACCGACTTGACGATGCCGGCGTTGGTGTTCACCAGATCGTCGCGGCTCATGCCCGGCTTGCGTGCAACGCCGGCCGTGATGATGACGATGTCGGATTCGGATGCATCCTCATAATTGGACGTGCCCGTAATCTGGCTGTCGAACTTCTGCACCGGTCCGGCCTCCAGCATATCGAGCGCCTTGCCCTTGGTCGGGTTCTCCAGCTGCGGAATATCCAGCAGCACCACATCACCCAGTTCTTTCTGCGCAAGCATAAGCGCCGTAGTCGCACCGGTGAATCCGGCGCCTACAACCGTAATTTTGTAACGTTTGATGGCCACGATTTGACCTCCTAAAAGTTTTGTTAGGATTACTGCTATGAATGTGCTGCGTACAAAACTTGCTTCGTAAGCATCCGCTTAGTTTTGTTAGGATTACTGCTATGAATGTCCTGCGTACAAAACTCGCTTCGTAAGGATATGCTTAGTTTTGTGAGCGTTACTGCTATGAATGTGCTGCGCACAAAACTTGCTTCGTAAGGATCTGCTTCCCCTACAGATGCTTGATGATTTCGTCTGCGAAGCCGGAGCATTTCACTTCGGTTGCGCCTTCCATCTGGCGGGCGAAGTCATAGGTGACCGTCTTGTTGTTGATCGCGGTCTCCATGCCCTTATAGATCAGGTCAGCAGCTTCCTGCCAGCCCAGGTGCTCCAGCATCATCACGCCGGACAGAATGACTGAGCCCGGATTCACAACATCCTTGTCCGCATATTTCGGAGCCGTGCCGTGCGTCGCTTCAAAGATCGCATGTCCCGTGACATAGTTGATGTTCGCGCCCGGAGCGATGCCGATGCCGCCGATCTGTGCGGCCAGCGCGTCGGAGAGATAGTCGCCGTTCAGGTTCAGCGTGGCGATAACGTCGAAATCGGTTGGACGGGTCAGTACCTGCTGCAGGGCGATGTCGGCAATTGCGTCCTTGATGATGATTTTGCCGGCGGCTTCCGCTGCCTTCTGGACGGCATTAGCGGCAGCTTCCCCATCACGTTCTTTGATGACATCGTACTGGTTCCAGGTGAACACCTTGTCGCCGAATTCCTGCTCGGCCACTTCATAACCCCAGTTCTTGAATGCACCTTCGGTGAATTTCATAATGTTGCCTTTATGAACAAGCGTTACGCTCTTGCGGCCATGCTTCACGGCATACTCCACCGCTGCGCGCACAAGACGCTTCGAGCCTTCGGAGGATACCGGTTTGATGCCGATGCCGGAGGTTTCCGGGAAGCGGATTTTGTTCACGCCCATTTCCTTCTGGAGGAATTCGATCACTTTCTTGACTTCCTCGGAGCCTTCCTTGTATTCGATACCGGCATAAATGTCCTCGGTGTTCTCGCGGAAAATAACCATGTCCACCAGCTCGGGATGCTTCACCGGTGAAGGAACTCCGTCGAAATGGCGTACCGGACGCAGACACACATAGAGGTCCAGCTCCTGGCGCAGCGCCACGTTCAGTGAGCGGATACCGCCCCCGATCGGCGTAGTCAGCGGCCCCTTGATGGCTACAATGTACTCACGGATCGCCTCCAGCGTATCATTCGGCAGCCATTCGCCGTATGTATTGAAGGCCTTCTCACCGGCAAACACTTCGTACCAGGCAATCTGCTTCTTGCCGCCGTAAGCCTTCTCCACCGCAGCGTCCAGCACGCGCTTCGATGCGCGCCAGATATCGCGGCCTGTGCCGTCGCCTTCAATAAACGGAACGATCGGCTGATCGGGAACCACCAGTTTGCCGTCTTCGATTGTGATTTGTTCGCCTTCAGTCGGCAGAGCGTATTTCTCCAGTTTCAACATGGTTGGGGATTCCTCCTATGGGATAATTGCAGCAGCCGTTCTGCGGCCCGAACCGGCCCGGTTCCAGGACTGCAGCGGCTGCTGGCGGTATATTTATAGTTTATTCTACTAAAGGGAAGGAGCAGCCTGCAAGGACAGGCTTATCTCTCATCGACCGGAACGTACTTTTGTTCGATCTGTCCAGTGTATTCGGCACGCGGACGGATAATGCGGTTGTTGTCGTACTGCTCAAGGAAATGGGCGGTCCAGCCCGATACCCGGCTGATGGCGAAGATCGGCGTGAACAGCTCACGCTCAATGCCGAGCTGGGTGTACACCGAAGCGGAGTAGAAGTCGACATTCGGCTTCAGTCCCTTTTGCGAAGTAATCAGCTCTTCAATCTTCACGGACATGTCATAGAGCGATGTGTCATTCTTCATCAGGCCCAGCTCGCGGGACATCTTCATCAGATGCTTGGCGCGCGGATCGCCGTTCTTGTACACCCGGTGTCCGAAGCCCATGATTTTCTCGCGGGAATCCAGCTTCTCCTGAATGTACGGCTCCACCTCTTCCAGGCTGCCGATTTCCTCCAGCATCTTCATAACAGCCTCATTGGCCCCGCCGTGCAGCGGTCCCTTCAATGCGCCGATGGCGGAGGTCACGCCGGAATAAATGTCGGATAAGGTAGCGACCGTGACACGGCCGGCGAAGGTCGAGGCGTTCAGTTCATGGTCTGCATGCAGTACCAGCGCGGCGTCCAGCGCCTTGACCGAAATCATATCCGGTTCTTTGCCCCATAGCATATACAGGAAATTCTCGGCCAGCGACAAGCCCTCTTTCGGTGCGACCGGCTCAAGACCCTTGCGGATTCGCGCCAGAGCGGCCACAATCGTCGGGATCTGGGCCTGCAGCTTGACGGCTTTTATCTCATTGGCCTCGCGGCTCATATCGTCGGCAGCTTCATCGTACAGCGCCAGGCTGGATACGGCCGAACGCAGTGCAGCCATCGTGTTGGCTTCCTTCGGAAAGAGCTTCATCTGGGCGATGACCTGCTCCGGGATGGCAGCGAACGCACTCAAATCCCGCTGCAGCGCCTGCAGCTCGATGACGGTAGGCAGACTGCCGAACCACAGCAAATAAGCGGTTTCTTCAAAGCTGGCGTTCACTGCAAGATCGTCGATATCATATCCGCGGTAGGTGAGGACGCCGTCCACAATGGAGCTGATCGAGGAGGTCGTGGCAACGATGCCTTCCAATCCTTTTGTAGCTGTCATATTCTATCTCTCCTTTGCCAACAAGGGTATAAAAACCGTTTCTAACATGATGAAAACATTTACATTTTTAGCGATGAGCACGCATAAAGAGTGGGCAAATGCAGCGTTTGTGGGGAATGCAACGCTATTTTGAAGAAGATTCTTTAATAATCATAACGGATTTTGACGGTTATGTGAACAACATGGAAGCTTTGCCAAACATCAAATGATTTTATCAAGGAGATAGAAAAAAACGAACGATTCTACTGTTTCATGATAGCGTTTTCAGTTTATACCTTCCCCTGCATTCTCCGCTTCCGGATGCCCATAGTCTTTTAGGGACAATCCATGAATATACATAAGGGGCAGCCACTGATTTCAATACGGGGCTAAGAAGCCGGGGGAGAGTTACGGGGAATGGACATGCTTGTGCTGAAAAGAGTGCTGCGCGGCCTTTGGGTGCTGCTGGCTGCTTTGGGACTGGTGCTCGCGGTATATTTTCTGCTGCCGCTGCTCTACCCGCTTCTGCTGGCCTGGCTGCTCGCTTACCTCATGCGTCCGCTGGTGGAGCTGCTGAAGGACATCCGCCTTCCGGGCTGGCTGGCCGTGTCGCTGTCGCTGCTGCTGTATATCGGCGGCACCGCTCTTGTGCTGACGGCCCTGATTACGCGGCTTGTCAAAGAGCTGATCGTGCTGCTGCAGACCTTTGATCTGCACACCGGACAATGGCGCGAGCTGCTGCTCTCCTTCAGCCGCAATGCCAGTATTCAGAACATCATTAACCAGATCAACCAATTCTACTATGACAATCCGGACTACCATGCCACCATCGACAATAATATCAGCAGAACGACGGAAAGCATCGCCCACGCAGTTACAGAGCTGATTACCGGGTTCTTTAATATGATTCTGAAGCTGGTGTCCGCCCTGCCCAGCCTGGGTACAATCCTGATTGTCATCGTGCTGGCCGCTTTCTTCCTCAGCACCGGCTGGGAACGGCACAATGCACGGCTGGGCTCGCTGCTCCCCTCTTCCCTGCAGCGGCCGGTGCTGGAGATCTGGGGGGATCTGCGTAAAGCGCTGTTCGGATATATGAGGGCGCAGCTGGTGCTGATCTCGGTAACGGCAATGATCGTCATCGCCGGACTGCTGGTGCTGCGCGTGAATTCGGCTTTTGCCATCGGGCTGACCATTGGGCTGGTCGATATGATTCCTTACCTGGGCGTCGGGATTATCCTGCTCCCCTGGTCGCTGTACTCGTATATGATCGGCGACCTGGGACTCGCCGCCGGGCTGCTTGTGCTGTATGCCGTCATTCTCGTGACCCGCCAGGTGCTGGAGCCGAAGGTGCTGGCCAGCAGCGTCGGCATTGATCCGCTGGCCATGCTGATCGGCGTATTCGCCGGCATGCAGCTGTTCGGTATGCTCGGCATCCTTCTGGGACCGGTGGTTCTGGTCGTGCTCGATGCCTTTAACCGCGCCGGCGTATTCCGGGCACTGCTCAGCTATGTCGTCAGCGGAAGGCTGCACTGACCGCACTGATATCCCCCCGCTTAGAGAGGTTTGCTTCGATCGCTGTGGTTTATTGCAGAATTCTATATTCCTTGAAGGATTTACCTGTAAGGTATTGAAAGAGTATAGATGCAAGGCGTTCGGAAAGACTCTGCGGAAAAGAGGAATTCAAGCTGATGCCCAAGATTCGTTTAGACAACCCCCAATTCACAGGAGCGGATGGCATTCGGGCGTTCGCCTGCCTGTCCGTAATCCTGCATCATTTGTCACAGCGGCTGGCAATGCCAGCCCAAAAGCACTGGCTCCAGGAAGTGCAGTCCGTTGTTTTACTTGGAAACAGCGGGGTCAGCCTGTTTTTTGTGTTAAGCGGATTTTTGCTGGCGTTCCCCTTCTGGAAGGCTTATCTGGAACACGAGGCATATCCGAGCATCCGTACATATGCACTGCGCCGCGCTGCAAGGATTATGCCCGGCTTCTATGTGTCGTTCCTGGTTTGTCTGTTGCTTGTATGGAGGCTGGACATTCACACAGAATATTTGTGGCGGCGGATCATCACGGGCCTCACCTTTACGACGGGCTTCCACTATACAACATTCTTCCCGTCTGAATTGAATGGCCCGTTCTGGTCGATAAGCTTCGAGGTGTTCTGCTACATGCTGATGCCTCTGTTTATGGCTTTATTGTTCAGGCTCGGCAAGCGGCGGTCCTTCGGCAAGGCGGTCCTGTTCTGGGTGATTGTGTTCGGCTTGATACTGGCCGCCAACTCCCTCGTACATCAGTGGTTTACGCCAGGCGAGAACAGCCGGGGATGGCAATACGGCATGATTGGCGGCGCAAAATACTGGATGCCCCGTTACAATCCGGTCGGATTCTTCGGCCACTTCAGCATCGGCATCCTGACAGCAGGCGTTACAGCCGCACTTATGCAGCGCGGTCCCGCGATCGGACGGTTACGCAGCCTCGGGCTGTTCGACGCAGTCGGGGCGGCTGCCCTGGGGCTTGCCGGCTTGCTGCTCTGGCGCATGCGGCACCTGGACGAATTCGATTTCAGCTTCCAGCAGCAGCCGTATTATTTCCCGGCTTATGCTATTTTGTTCGGAATCGTATTGATGTCGGCACCCTTCAGTCTGAGATTAGGGCGATGGCTGGACAACCGGTTTTTCCGGTTTACCGCAAAAATTTCATTCGGCTTGTATATCTGGCATTATTTGATCATTACGTTAATTGAAAAGTACGGCATCATGGATTACCGCAATTTCGGAATCAACGACGTGTGGCGCTGGTTAGGGATCAGTGTATCCGTCGTCGCCATCTCATATGTAGTAGCGACTCTCTCTTATTATGTTATAGAGCAACCATTCATCAATTGGTCAAGGGGCAAACCAATCTATCGGCGTAAGCGGACGGATGCACCTTCCGGCAAAGCCGCATAGCAGGAAAGGGCCATCCGAAGGGGATGGCCCTAGTAGTCGTTCCAGATGTAAATGCAATATCCATCTACACTATGTCTTTAACGGAATGCACGCACATTCACACTGGCTTGCGGACTCTGGCCCGGCAGCTCCTGCGCATCCAGCTCACGCATTGAGACCTTGGCCCCTATGGACCGGAAGCTGCCAATGACGTCCTCGTAGCCGCGTTCGATATGCTCGACTCCTGTAATACAGGTGCTGCCCTCAGCAGCCAAGCCGGCCAGCAGCAAGCAAGTGCCGGCACGCACATCTGCGGCATGAACCCAGCCGCCTTGGAGCGGTGCCCCGCCGCGGATAAACACGCTTTCCTGCCGCAGCTCGATCTCGGCGCCAAGCCGCCGCAGCTGCGGAACGTGGGCTAAGCGTTTAGGATAGACGCGGTCGTTGACGATGCTCGTCCCCCTGGCCTGCAGCAGAAGCGCGGTCATGGGCTGCTGCAAATCGGTGGCAAAGCCCGGATACATTCCTGTGCGAATCCGCGTTGCCTTCAGCGAGCCGGTTCCGAAAGCTGTAATATGGCTTTCGCCGCACTCCACAGACAGACCTATCTCCTCCAGCTTGGCCAGACATGAGCCCAGATGCTCGGGAATGACGTCCCTGACGGTAACCTGCCCCCCATGGAGCCCCGCCGCCATCAGAAACGCTCCGGCGATCAGCCGGTCCGGAATAACCGTGTGCGTTCCCCCGTGCAGATAAGAGACCCCTTCAATACGGATATGCTCCGTACCCGCCCCGTAAATCCGTGCTCCGAGCCGGTTCAGGAAGCTCGCCGTATCGCACACCTCCGGGTCCACTGCTGCACCATGCAGCCGTGTCTGCCCTTTGGCCAGAACGGCGGCCAGCATCGCATTGATCGTCGCACCCGAGGTAATGGTATCGAAATAAATGTCCGCACCCTTCAGCCCGGCCGTCTCGACCTCATAATGATCCTTGAAGATATGTACTTGAGCTCCGAGCGCTTTAAATACCTTGATATGCTGATCAATCGGCCTTGAACCGAAATCGTCGCCTCCAGGCATTCCGATGGTGACTCTGCCGAATTTGGACAGCAGCGCACCGGCGAAATAATAGGAGGCCCGGTAGCTTGAAGCTTTACCGGGATCGATCACAGAGCTGTGAATCCCGCGCGGATCAATGGTAACCTGCCCGCCTTCCTGTTCCAGCTTCAGGCCGATATCCCGGCCGATATCCGCAATTACACGGACATCATCTATGCGTGGAATGCCCTCTAAAGTGACTATATTGTCAGTCAGACAAGCGGCGGCAAGTAAGGCAAGGGAGCTGTTCTTTGCTCCCGGGATATGTACAGTTCCGTTCAGTGGGCCGGAGTAATCCGCCTGTATGTACTTCATAAAGTTACCTCACTCCCGCCTAGAAAGATTTCATTTCGGATTCGAGCATATAACCGCCGCCGCGCACTGCGCTGATAGGAAAGGTATCCTTTCCGTATTTTTTGCGGACCCGGTATACCAACGCGTTCAGTTCATCGAGCGTCACATCCGTAACGCCTTGTGGTCCCGATACTCGTTCCGGCCATACCCTGGATTTAATTTCGCTCAGCGGAACCAGCCGGTTTGCGTTCTCATGCAGCACACGGATCAGCAGATATTCTTTTTCAGACATCCGGATTCTCCTGCCTTCCACTACACACTCCCGTTTTTCCCAATGAATAGTGAGCGGCAGCTGCGGGATTTCCAGATATCTCGTAATGCTGAGCGGTCCAATATCAAGGGTCTGATCGGCAAACATATATGAAAAGTCCAGGGCCACCATCCCTTTGGCAAGCTTAATGATATCAAAATTGCTCAAGGGATAGGGCATATGGGGCGTTAGCGTGACGCCATTGATCTGGGTTCCGTGCCGGCTTCCTAAATCATAAAGCACCGCCTTGTCCTGCTCCTTGCGGATGACGAAATGTTTCCGGGAAATAAATGCGTTCGTAAAGGCCAAATCCGGAGTGATCTGTCTGGAGGCCCGGCCGACCAGGATTTCATCCTCTCTCAGATTCACGCAGGTGCCCGAACGATAGGGTTCGCCGCGTACGACATATAAGCATGCATAGCTTTCCAGATGAATCCCCTCCGTTTACTGTTCCAGAATTTCTTGCATTGTTAAATAACTCCAGTGCTTATCGTAACTCAAGCTGAAGTGAATTTAAACCCCCGGGCACTGACGGCTCACTCACATTTCAGTAACACTCAGCCCGAAACTGCGTAACGAAAAGTTATGTGACCTGACAGCACAAAAAAGCGCATCACTCCGCTTTATGCTGCAGAGTAACACGCCTTGTCAATGATACCGCAGTTATCTGCGGTAGTAGGTGATGGAGCCGTTCTTCATCTTCTTCTCAATCCATTTCAGCAGAACCGCCCGGTATAGCGGCCGCGTCAGCGGAAATACCAGCGAGAAGCCGACGATATCGGTAATAAATCCAGGCAGTATAAGCAGCAGTCCGCCAAAAAAGATACACAGGCCGTCCAGCATGGTCCGCCCCGGCACCTTCCCCTCCTGCATTTGCAGCTTGCTGTCCTGCAGCACCTTCTTACCCTCAAAGCGCATCATGAGCATGCCAAGACCCGAAGTAAACAGCATCAAGAGCAGCGTCTTGGGTGCGCCGACAGCTTCCGCTACATAAATAAAAGCGAATAATTCCACAGCCGGGATGATAAAGAGAGCCGCCCACAGCCATTTGCTTCTGATCATTACTTTCCTCCTTCTTCCCCGAGCGCTCCTCTGATGGCTTGATACAGCTCCGGCAACGCCCGGTCCAGCCGCACCGGCTTCCACTCCTCGTTCACCCACACATGGCTGGTGGTTCCGGAAACCAGCAATTCGCCGGGAAGCTCCGCATGATCCAGCGGTCCGGCAAGCCGGCTGAGCGCCTGGGCGCTTCCGGCGCCTTCGTCTCCGCTCCCGATCCGGCGCACTTCATATTCATAAACCACCCGCAAGGCTGAACAAACAGTAAGCCGCGCATATACGGCTACAAGATCATCATATCGCGCAGGTGCTTTATATTGCAAATCTGCCGCCGTCACGGGCAGCAGCACGCCCATTTCCTCCATGGAGCGGTAGGTGAGGCCCAGACTGCGGAACATTTCGGTCCGGCCGGTTTCAAACCAGCTTAGATAATTGGCGTGATAAACCACGCCCATCCGGTCGGTTTCCTGATAACGTACCCGAAAGTTCGTTCCATACCAGCGGCCGGCGGGCTCAGGTGCCTGTGACTTCATCTCATTGATGCCCCTTTCGCATAAACTTCCGAACTAATAACGTCAAGCCCCGAGCTCGCCGGAGGCAGCCGGTGCCTGGGTACGGCCGCGCGAGCTGCGGGCTACATAGAACAGCAGTGCCGCCCCGACCAGAGAACTCAGCATACACGATAAATTCATCGCATTTACACCGCCCTGGTTCAGGAGAAAGCCGTTCAGCAGATTGCCCAGAATCCCGGCAAAGCCCGAGAAGACCATGTTGAACACGCTCTGGCCTGTGGCCTGAATCTCCGGAGCGGTAATTTTGGAGACATACTCCACGGCTGCAATATAAAAGAATCCGAAGGACAGGCCATGCAGCACCTGAACTCCGATCATCACCATCGGGTAAGGGAACAGCACCTGGATGCCCCAGCGCAGCACATAAATCAGCGCGCCGAGCAGCAGCGTCCGTTCCATCCCCAGTCTGCGGATAACTTTGGAGGCAAAGAACATGGACGGCACGTTCGTCACAGAAGCCAGAAACAGGGCGATGCCGGAATGGCTGGTTGAGCCGCCCACCGATTGGAAGGCGATCACAAAGTAGGTGCCGAAGGCCGTCATCGTCTGGTTAACCAGAAAGCTGCCGCCGAGAAACGCAAGAAAGATACGGTTGCCGAGCAGCTGCTTCACGCCTTTGGAGAACGACTGGGCCATCATATGATTCTCCTCCGCCTGCTTCGGCAGCGAGAAGGCGATTGCCACAGCGATGCTGCTGAGAAGCAGGAAAGGCACCCATATCGTCGAGACCGATACCTGAGCAACATACTGGGCCCCCGCATAGGCGCCTACAGCCGCTCCTATGCTCATCATCAGCCGGATACTGCCGTAAGTCGCCCCGGCCTGGTTGGCCGCTGTAATGGCGTAAGAATCGGCTATAGGCGCTTGTGTGGATGAGAAGATGGTAGAGACGGTGTAGACCAGCAGCAGAACGATGAAATACTCCGACCGGTAGAAGACGGAGAGCACCGCCGGTACGGCTACGCTGAATATCAGAACCAGGCGCGCCTGGTTATATCTGTCCGAGATCAGCCCCCAGACCGGCTGGATAATTATCGCAATCAGGGTGCCGATGGCCATCAGCATGCCGATCTGGCCGACGTCAAGCCCGTTGTCCTTAAGCAGCAGCGACAGGTAGGAGCCGAACGAGCCGCCGGCCAGCCCCAGGAACAGATAAAAGCCGCGCAGCTTTACTAATTTATTCATAGCTTTCTATAAATCCTTCCCATTCCTTTTTAGCGGAATACCCAACCTTAAGAAGAGTTCGCCGCATTTAATAGAGAGAAATCCTTGCAAAGGCGGTGGACAAGTGGGCATCTCAGCGCAAACCAAGAGCAGCAAGCCCTGTCTTATAGACAAAGCCAATTCGGCCAGGACCCGGAAGGCCGGGTTCGGCTGGAATTCCCGCAACTGGAGCGGCTATGCCGTCACCGGTGCCAAGGGTTCCTTCAAGCGGATTTCCGCCGAGTGGAATGTCCCTTATGTCAAAGCTACAGAAAGGCCGACTTATTCATCGGCCTGGATCGGCATCGACGGCTTCCGGAACGGCAGCCTGATCCAGACCGGCACCGGCCATGAATCGGTGAACGGAAGCGTACATTACTATGCCTGGTGGGAGATTCTCCCTGCTGCGGAAACCGTCATTCCGCTTCCTGTTTCGCCAGGCGACCACATGTATGCGCTGATCTACAAGCTCCGGCCCGGCAAATGGTGCATCCTGCTCCGCAATGTAAGCAAAGGCTGGTTCTTCCGCACGGTACAGCGGTATTCCGGCCCGCACAGCTCCGCAGAGTGGGTCGTAGAAGCTCCGCTGGTCGGCGGCAGCGTTGCCGCCCTCACCCGCATGACATCCGTCTGCTTCAGCCGCTGCCGGGTGAACGGCCGCAGTCCGCGGCTTGCCGCCGCTAACGGCGGCTATATGGTCCAGAAGCGGGTGACGGTAGCCATCCCTTCCTGCCCTAACCGCTGCGGGGACGGCTTTACCGTCAGGCGTTCCTATCGTAAAAGCGTACCGCTCGCTTGCTCGCGGGGTCCGCTCTTTAATCCATCCTAGTGTGTTACCTTGTATAAATACCGGGCACCAGTCATAAGGCCGGTGCTGCTTAAACAAACTTCCACTCCTACAAAAAGAGCAATGGTGAATTACACCATTGCTCTTTGATCTATCCATTCAAGAATTAAAATGCAGCTTAGTCGGCAGGAATGGTGTCCACTTTCACCAGGTTGGTGGAGCCGGATTTGCCCAGTGGGATACCTGCAGTAATCACTACCAGATCACCGGATTTAACCAGTCCGGAAGCTTTGCCGCCCTTAAGTGCGGTTTCCAGCAGCTCGTCGGTCGAAGTGGCTTCTTTGCCGTATACAGGCGTAATGCCCCATACAACAGCCAGCTGACGCATAGTTCTTTCTTGAGTCGTCACCGCGATGATTGGCGATTTCGGACGATATTTGGAAACGACGCGTGCTGTGTGGCCGGTAACGGTGGAAGAAATGATCGCTTTGGCGTTCAGATCCAGCGCAGAAATGGCCACGGATTGGCTGATTGCTTCGGTAACCGTTGTTTCCTGGGCGATCTGCTGCTTCATGAAGATTTCACGGTGGTTCAGCGCAGATTCAGCCTTCTCGGCGATGCGGGACATCGTCAGTACGGATTCTACCGGATACTTCCCGGCAGCTGTTTCGCCGGACAGCATGATAGCGTCGGTTCCGTCGAATACGGCGTTAGCCACGTCACTCGCTTCAGCGCGGGTAGGACGCGGGTTGCGCTGCATGGAATCCAGCATTTGCGTTGCTGTAATGACCGGCTTGCCGGCAACATTACATTTACGGATCATCATTTTTTGCACGAGCGGCACATCTTCAGCAGGAATTTCCACGCCAAGGTCACCGCGGGCAACCATCAGACCGTCAGATACAGCCAGGATTTCGTCAAGGTTGTCAACGCCTTCCTGGTTCTCGATCTTGGAGATGATCTGAATGTGGGAAGCGTTGTGCTTCTCCAGAAGTGTGCGGATTTCCAGAACGTCGCTGGCTTTGCGGACGAAGGAAGCGGCGATAAAATCAATGTCCTGTTCGATCCCGAAGATAATGTCGTTGGTATCTTTTTCCGTAATACCCGGCAGGGAAATAGCAACTCCAGGCACGTTAACGCCCTTCTTGCTCTTGATCGTTCCGCCGTTTACGATACGGGTCTTGATTTCAGTGCCCTGAATGTCAACAACTGTCAATCCGATCAGACCGTCGTCGATCAGAATGGTCGATCCGACTTGAACGTCGTTAGGAAGATCCGCGTAAGTCACCGAGATACGGTTCTGATCGCCAAGGATTTCTTCCGTAGTCAGTGTCAGGTATTCGTCCTGAACCAGTTCAATCGGTTCTACTTCCAGCTTGCCTGTGCGAATTTCCGGTCCTTTGGTGTCGAGCAGAATGGCAACAGTCTTGCCAAGTTCCTGCGAAGCCTGACGGATCGTTTTGATACGGCCGCCGTGCTCTTCGAAATCGCCATGGGAGAAGTTCAGACGGGCTACATTCATACCAGCCAAAATCAACTTTTTGATGTTCTCCAACGACTCACTCGCAGGTCCGATTGTACATACAATTTTACTTTTCCGCATTAGGTTTTCCTCCGTTTTTTCGTTCTCTCTGTCTCACTTTTTCCAACTACAAAATCTACTATAAGGCTTGATGCTTGTATAGGAACTTTATCACATATGCCATATACTGTGCCCTTATGAATATTACTGCAACTTGGAGACAAAATCAATGTTGCAGCGAGGTTTTCGTGTAAAATCCGGTCGAATTCCGCTGTACTTGGGACCCCGAAACATAAGAATCCCGCCAGATCGGCGGGATTCTTATTATAGTAAAATCAAACTTCACCCGGCATACCTTACACAGCCAGGCATAGTGCGGAAAGTACAAATCCGCTGGGACTCTTCACTCCGCTCCGCGCAGCTCTTCTTCAAGCACGGCAGGCTCGGCCTCCGGCTCAGCGAACTCGCCGATCTTGCGGAACTTGCGGTAGCGGTCTTCGATGAGCGCATCGGCATCCAGCAGGGACAGCTCCTGCAAATGGCGCCAGACCGTTTCCCTGATCGCCTCCGCCGTCGCCTCATAATCGCGGTGGGCCCCGCCTTGGGGCTCGGGAACAATCTCTTCGATAACTTCATTCGCCAGCAGATCGGCCGCCGTAATCTTCATCGCTTCCGCCGCCTGCTCCGCCTTCGCGGCATCCTTCCACAGGATCGACGCGGCGCCGTTCGGTGAAATCGCCGAATAGATGGCGTGCTCCAGCATCAGCACACGGTTGCCGACGGCCAGGGCCAACGCTCCGCCGCTTCCGCCTTCGCCGATGACGACACAGACCACCGGCACCTTCAGCCGGGACATCTCGAACAGACTGCGGGCGATTGCTTCCGACTGGCCGCGCTCTTCGGCCGTGTTCCCCGGATAGGCGCCCTTGGTGTCGATGAAGGTAACAATCGGACGGCCGAATTTCTCGGCCTGCTTCATCAGCCGTACCGCCTTGCGGAAGCCTTCCGGATGCGCGCTGCCGAAGAAGCGCTGAATGTTGTCCTTGGTGTCCTTGCCGCGCTGCTGCCCGATCACCGTCACCGGACGGCCGTTCAACCGGGCGATTCCGCCAACCACGGCCAGATCGTCACCGAACTGGCGGTCACCGTGCAGTTCAATGAAATCCGTAAAGATGAGGTTAATCAGATCCAGCGAGGTAGGCCGGCCGTGGTGCCGGGCCAGATGCATCTTCTGCGAGGCTGTGATATTCGAATAAATCTCATCCGCCAGTACACGGTAGCGCTCCTCCAGACGGGCGATTTCATCGCTGAAATCAATGCCCTTCTCTTCTCCGAACTGCTGCAGCTCCCCGATCTTCTTGCGCATTTCAATCAGAGGCATTTCAAAAGGCAACTCTCCCGCCATCTTAAAATCCCCCTTTCCCGTCATGAAGCTCCAGCAGCTTCGTCAATGTGGAGCGCAGCTCCTTGCGGTGCACCACCATATCCAGCTGGCCGTGCTGCAGATTAAATTCCGCCGTCTGGAAATCATCGGGCAGCTTCTGGCGGATGGTCTGTTCAATGACGATCCGTCCGGCAAAGCCGAAGACGGCGCCGGGCTCGGCGATGATAATATCGCCAAGGCTCGCGAAGCTCGCGGATACTCCGCCGGTTGTCGGGTCCGTAATCACCGAGATGTAGAGACCCCCTGCATCGCTGAAGCGGGCCAGCGCCGCGCTGGTCTTGGCCATCTGCATCAGGCTGAGAATGCTCTCCTGCATCCGTGCTCCGCCGGAGGTGGAGAAGATCAGCATCGGCAGCTTTCGCTCGGTGGCTTCTTCCACCGCCCGTGTAATCTTCTCGCCGACGACCGATCCCATACTGCCGGTGAAGAACTCAAAATTCATCACGGCGATAATCACCGGATGTCCGCCGATGGTCCCCTGACCGGTAATGACGGCCTCAACTTGTCCGGTTTTGGACTGCTGCTGCTCCAGCTTGGAGGCGTATCCCGGGAAATTCAGCGGGTCAACAGATGACATTTCGCTGTCAAATTCAATAAACCCTTCGGGGTCCAGCATCATGGCAATACGCTCAGAGGCGTTAAGACGCATGTGATGGCCGCAGGAAGGGCATACCTTCAAATGCTTCTCCAGCTCTTTGCTGTACTGGATGCTTCCGCATTTGCTGCATTTGCTCATCAGCCCTTCCGGGATTTCCCGCTTCGGGCGTTCGCCTTCAGCGGCTCCGCCGCTCCGCTCCAGACGATCTGAAGGGATCGTGGCGTACTTCCGTTTCTTTTGAAATAAATCTTTAAACAAGGTCGCACCTCTTCAGCCGTTTATTTGCAAATACAGTAGCCATGCGGCTGCTGCTCAGTCTAGTTCAGGGCGTGCATGGCGCTTTGCGCAGGGTCGTGAATGGCGGTCTGTTGAAGCTTGTACCTCCAAGCGGAAGAAGCCTCCGCTCTACCCGCCTGTTCGCTTCTAGGGATGCAAAATCAGATTAAGGACTTCCTGCACTTCCTCAAGCTCGCCGGAAGGAACCAGAATCTCGAACTGCTGCTTGGACATATTGATCGGGCGGCATTTCACCATAAATCCTTCTTCCGTCAGCCTGCTTTGAATCATATCCGCCACTTTGGCGGTCGGCGCAATGTATATTACCGTCCACATGCCCTGACAAAGCCTCCCTAATCTAAATTCCCGGCCGTACCCGTATATTGGAATCATGATAACACAGTTTTCTTTGCACCCGCAACAGGAGTAGGACAAAGGAAGCAGGACCGGGAGGCCCAAATTTTGTTAATGCCGGATGGAGGATCATTCCGTCCCGGTGTGATGCGGGTATACCCTGGCTCCCTCGTGGCGGTGGGCGATCCGCGCCGATGCGGCGGCCGCGATGCCGGCCACGAGATCATCCAGGAACACATGAATCCGCCCTTCCTGGTCATTGAGCTTGCCGATGATGCCCAGCTTGATTTTGTCGAGGTAGCCGAAGCCGGTCAGCCCGATCATCCCGTACACCCCGGTTATCCCGAGCGCCAGAGTCTCGTCCGCCCCGTACAGCGATTCGTCCGCCTCCATCACCGCCTGCAGCGGCTGGGGCAGGACGCCTTGCTCTGCCAATTCATCGAGCGCTACGCCTGTCATCAGCGTATATTGCACTTCTCTTTTGCCGAGTACGGCCTTCACGCTCGCCAGACATTCCTCATGAGTTAAATCGGAATAATACGCCGACTGTAAAATATATACGATCTCCGCGATGGAAGCAAGTGTGACACCCCTGCGTTCCAGCATATCCGCCGCCAATTGGTAAGACATATGGCCACTCTCCTTTCCGCACGGGACAATGCCCTGTGGTTCCCTAATGTATGCGGAAAGTCACAAATATGTGCTTACTTTATTCGCACCGTGCCCGCTCCCAGCATGTCTTCGACAGCGGCGACCAGCTCCCCGGTGGGACTGATCCGGTAAGCGTCGCTCAATGCGAGCAGCCGCTGGTCGCGTTCGTAGAACAGCACGGTTGCGGACGGGCCGGGATGGCTCTGCAGCAGCGCCTGGAGGCGGGTCAGCAGCGCCGGATTCTCGGCATCCGGCGTGATCTTGATGAAGACGCGCGGGCCGTTCTCGGCCGGCCCGGATCGTGCCTGCCCCGCAGCTGCAGCCGGCCTGGTACGCGCCTGCTGCGCTGCTGCGGCCGGCGTGGCCCCTGCGGCGGCTGGCGCCGCTGCAGGCTCTGCCCGGACCGCTGCGCCGGCAGAGGCGCTGCGCGGGCCGGCTGCCCGCGCGGGGGCACCGGCGCCCGGCGTGCGGGCGGCGCCGGAAGCGCGGGCCGCTGCGGCGCGGCTCCGCTGCAGCAGCCCGCGGACCGCGCCGGCGTCGAGCGGCGCGGCTTCTTCGGCGAGGAGCTTGAAGCCCTCGTCCTCCTGCTGCACCCTGGCGCGCAGCGCCAGCAGCGCGCCCTTGGCGATCATGCTGCGGCTGCGCTTCCACACCTCGGGGAAGAACACCACCTCGCAGCGCTCGATCTGGTCCTCCCATTGCACGAAGGCCATGGCCTTGCCGGCTTTGGTGGTAATCTCCTTGACGGACACCACCATCCCGGCCGTCACGGACATGCTCTCGTCCTCGGCTTCGCCGAGATCCATCAGCCGCTGCATGCCCGGCTCCTCCAGCAGCTCCGCGTAGTCGTCGAGCGGATGACCGGAAAGGTAGAGTCCAAGCAGCTCGCGCTCCAGCTCAAGCTGCTGGCCCACGCTCAACTGTGGAATCTCCGGGTAACGGATTTCCCAGTTCGGTGTCTCGATCAGATCGTCGAACAGCTGAATCTGCAGCTCCTCGCGCTCCTTGCGCCATTTGAGCGCCGCATCCACCGTCTCGTCCAGCATGGCGAGCAGCTGCGCCCGGTGGCCCGGCAGCCGGTCGAACGCTCCGGCCTGCACCAGCGACTCGATGACGCGCTTGTTGCAGACCCGCAGGTCCACGCGGCGGCAGAAGTCCAGCAGGCTGTCAAAAGGACGTTCCTGGCGGACCGCCATAATGTTCTCTACCGCAAGCGTGCCGACATTCTTGACTGCACCCAGACCGAAGCGGATATCGCCGGCACCTTCTCCCGCCACCGGCGTGAACAGCACGCCGCTCTCGTTCACATCGGGCGGCAGTACGCCGATGCCTGTGCGGTGGCATTCCAGCACATATTCCGCCACCTTGCGGTGATTGCCCATGATAGCCGTCAGCATCGAGGCCATAAACTGCACCGGATAGTGCGCCTTCAGATAAGCCGTCTGGAAGGCCAGCACGCCGTAGGCGGCGGCATGGGCACGCGGGAAGCCGTAGTTGGCGAAGCGCACGATCATGTCGTAGACCGCATTGGCATCCTGTTCCCCGTAGCCCAGCCGCAGGCTGCCTTCGACGAAATGGCTGCGCTCCTGGTCCAGCGTCTCGCGTTTCTTCTTCGAGACCGCACGGCGCAGCAGATCGGCTTCGCCCAGCGAGAAGCCGGCCATGCGCGAGGCGATCTGCATGATCTGTTCCTGGTACACGATGATACCGTAAGTATCGGCAAGGATCGGCACCAGGTCCTGATGGGGGTACTCCACCTCGAATTCCCCATGCTTGCCGCCGATATATTTAGGAATAAATTCCATCGGGCCCGGACGGTACAGGGCCAGCACGGAAATAATATCTTCAAATACACTTGGCTTCAAATCCTTCAGCACGCGGCGGATGCCCGCCGACTCCAGCTGGAAGACACCGGTGGTCTCGCCCAGCCCGAGCATTTCATAGGTCAGCGGGTCGTTGTCCGGAATGCTGCGGAAATCAGGCACGCTGCCCGTCATTTCCCGGACCCAGTCCAGTGTACGCTCAATAATGGAGAGGGTGCGCAGACCCAGGAAATCCATCTTGAGCAGGCCGACGCTCTCCAGATTCTCCATGGAGTACTGCGTCAGCGCCGTATTCTCGCTGCCTGCCTGCAGCGGCACATTGTCGGTCAGCGGGCCTTTGGAGATGACGACTCCGGCGGCATGCGTCGAGGCGTGCCGGGGCATCCCCTCGACCTTCATCGCCATGTCGAGCAGCCCCTTCGTCTTCGGGTTGCTGTCATACATCACCTTCAGCTCAGGGCTGCTCTCCAGTGCCCTGGCGATGCTGATACCAAGCTGTCCGGGGATCAGCTTGGCCGCTTTGTCCACCTCGTTATACGGCAGATTAAGCGCACGCCCGACGTCCCGGACAGCGGCGCGGGCCGCCATCGTGCCGAAGGTGATGATCTGCGCCACATGCTCATGCCCGTACTTATCGACAACATAGGCGATAACCTCATCGCGCCGTTCATCGCTGAAATCGATGTCGATATCGGGCATTGTAATCCGCTCGGGATTGAGGAAGCGTTCGAAGAGCAGGTTGTATTTCAGCGGGTCTACATCGGTGATCCGCAGGCAATAGGCGGTCAGGCTGCCCGCGGAGGAGCCGCGCCCCGGTCCGGTGGCGATGCCCTGGCGGTGGCAGAAGGCGATGAAATCCCAGACGATCAGGAAGTAATCGCTGAAGCCCATCTTCTCGATGACGCCCAGCTCATAATCCAGCCGCTGCCGGGCTGTATCTTCAAGCTCCGGCGAAGGCCAGCCGCCAGGGCCGGCATAACGCTCCTCCAGCCCCTGCAGGCACAGCTGCCGCAGGTATGCGGCGGCATCCAGCCCTTCGGGCAGAGGTGAATATTCAGGAAGAATATGCTCGCCGAAGGTTAACTCCAGATTGCATTTTTCCGCAATCGCCTGCGTGTTCTCCAGCGCCTGCGGCACATGCGGGAACAAGGCGGCCATCTGCTCGCCGCTCTTCAGGTAGAGCTGATCCGTTCCGATCTTCAGCCGGTCTTCATCGTCCACGGATTTGCCGGTGCCGATGCAGATCAGCACATCCTGCACTTCGGCATCCTCGCGCTCCAGATAATGGACATCGTTGGTGGCGACAAGCTGGATGTCCAGCTCCCCGGCCAGCGCAATCAGCTTCGGATTGACCCGCTTCTGCTCGGGCATGCCGTGGTCCTGCAGCTCCAGGTAGAAATCATCGCCGAAGATGGTCTTGTACCGCAGCGCCGCCCGGCGGGCTTCTTCGTCCCGGCCGTGCAGCAAATGCTGCGGCACTTCCCCGCCCAGACAGGCGCTGAGGCAGATGATGCCTTCGGCATGGGCGGCCAGCGCCTCCATGTCGATACGCGGCTTGTAATGCTGACCCTCCAGATGGGCGATGGAAACAAGCCGCATCAGGTTCCTGTAGCCGTTCAGATTCTTCGCCAGCAGGATCAGGTGATAGATCGGCTGGTCTTTGCGGCTGCCCCGCTCGCGGCGCGAGCCTGCCGTCAAATAGGCCTCGCAGCCTATAATCGGCTTGATGCCTGCGGCGGTGCAGGCTTTATAAAAGGGAACGGCCCCGTACATCACTCCGTGATCGGTCAGCGCCAGCGATGTCATGCCGTATTCGCCGGCCCGGCGCACGAGATCAGTAATGCGCGCGGCCCCGTCCAGTAAACTGTATTCGCTGTGCACATGCAAATGCACGAATGGGCTCAAACGTCCCCACTTCCCTTCAGCTGCCAAAATCAAAGCATATGATCTAACTATTTTATCATATTCCCCCGGGAGCCGCCCATAGAATGGATTAGATACACCGGGGACAGGCCGGCGCTGTTTCAAAGAGCACCGCCTGCACCCATAGCAATAATACCTGTATAAGCCCCCTCCGATAATCCATGAAAGGAGCGCATGTATGAATGTATTCTTAAGCAAAGCCGCGCTCGACTTCTTTATTGCCTTCGGCATTGTACTGGGCGGCGCCATGCTGGGCGGCGTCGGTGCGGCGGTCTCGCTGCAGCCCCCCACCCAGACGATGCTGGAAATCGCGGACCGGATCAAGATTTGGGCCCTGGCCGCCGCCGTCGGCGGGACGATCGACCCGATGAGGGTTATTGAGAGCAATATGCTCGGCGGCAACCTGTCGCCCGCCATCAAGCAGATTCTCTATCTCGTCTTCGCCTTCCTGGGCGCCCACATGGGCAGCGAGCTGGTCAAATGGGTCTGCGGCAAGGGGTGAATGAATAATGAGAGTGCCGCCGTTTCACCGCTACCGCCGCTTTTCGCAGATTTCCGCCGTATTTGTGCTGGGAATGGTCGCGGGTTCCGTGCTGTACAATTCAATATTTCATGCGGGGTATAGCGTGCTTTGGAGAGACAATCAGGAAATGCGCCTGGAAATGGAGCAGTACCGCAAGGACATTCAGACGCTGAAGAAATACAACAATACCTCCACGGTGATCCGCGAGATCAAGCTGCGTGCGGAAGAGAGCAGGGACAAGGACGGTGAGGCGGCACTGGACCCGGCAACGGCCAAGGAAATCGTCGTCAAAATGACGAAGGATCTGGAGCCGATGCGCGGCCGCAGCATGTTCGAGATTGACACCGACGGCAAGCTGGCACGCCTCCTGCTGGACGGCAAAATCTATATCGTCCGTGAAAAAGAGTACGCCGTCAGCATCCGCACCATGCTGGTCATGGAGGGCGTGCTGCAAATCTGGGTCGAAATCCGTCCGTCGGCGCGGGGCTGACATTGACATTGGCTGTTCGAGCTGAAACCCAAAGAACCCCAGCAGCCTGGGGCTCTTAATTCTTCAATATATAACTTATCCGTGATCAATCGATTGCAGCGTCAGCACCGCCTTGGCCACCATCGTCTCATTGTGGCTGATCTCGATCTCCAGCTTGCAGGTACGCCGGCTGATCTCCAGCAGCTTGGGCAGTACGATAATCGAATGCTCAATCTGCACCGGGCGGATGAAATAGGTGGACATGTTGTCCAGCACATAATCGTTGCCGGTAATATCCTTGGCCGCTTTAAAAGCGGACAGCGTCATCAGCGTGGAAAGCACGCCGACGGAAATCGTGCCGAGATTAGTCGCCATCTGCGGGGTAATGAAGCCGTGGAAGAACAGCTTGCCCTCCTCGTCCCGTTCCTCGGCAAATCCGTTCCAGATCAGGTGGTCGAACGTCTCCCCGAGCTGCGGCTGGTTGCTGACATCGCGCAGGCTCTGCAGCACCTCTCTGCGGGTCAGCGAGCCGACCAGCTTGCGGTTGCGGTCCACAATCGGCAGGAAGTCGATGCCTTCCCACACCATAATCTGCGCGGCAGAAGCGAGCGAGGTCTGAAGTCCGGCCGTAATCGGGCTGCGGACCATCACCTTCTCGATGCTGTGCTCTGCGGGCAGATCCTCGACATCCCGCTTGCCGACGATGCCGATAACCCGGTTCCATTCGTCGGTGACCGAGAAGCGCTGCTCCCCGCTCTCCTGCGACAGCATCCGCAGATCGGCGACGGTATTGGAGGTCTTAAGCGTATGCAGACGGGGCTTGCTCTCGATGATGTCCTCGACGAGCATAATCTTTTTCTTAATGAGACGGTCAAAAATCGCCCGGTTAATCATCGACGCCACGGTAAACGTATCATGGCGTGAGGAGATCACCGGCAAATCCAGCTCATCGGCCAGCGCCTTCACCTCACGGCTGGTCCCGAAGCCCCCTGTCACGAGCACCCCCGCTCCCTGCTCCAGCGCCAGCAAGTGCGCATCCTCGCGGTTACCGACGATCAGGAGGCTGTCGGCGTCGATGTATCGGACCATCGCGTCCACCTTCATCGCACCGATGACATATTTGTGCAAATGCTTGCCCAGCCCGTCCGCCCCGCCGAGCACATGGCCCTCCACAATATCGACAACATCCCCGAAGGTCAGCTGATCGGAGATGTTGCGCGGCTTCTTCTCCACACGGACCGTACCGATCCGCTCCTTGGTGATCACGATGCCGAGATTCTCCGCTTCCTTCACGGCGCGGTACGCCGTACCTTCACTGACTACCATTTCCCGTGCCAGCTTGCGGACCGAAATTTTGGTGCCGACCTTCAAGCTCTCAATGTGCTGCAGCAGTTGTTCATGTTTGGTTATATTGTCGCCTTGGCTCTCCAACTGTTACACCCCCAGGGTCCGATCTGTATCATTCTGTACCTATATATTAACCGCCAGCGGTACGGTTCGCAAGTCATTGCAGCAGATACAGGGCAGGAATTGAACGTTGTTTGACGCAGAGGGCCTGAAGAGATAATTGCAGAGGGCCTGAAATGATAATTAAGAAAGCAGAGCCCGATTCCGGGGGCTGTTTGTGCGCTTTCGGCGGCGGGAATGCCATGGGGAATTCTGAGGGAGTGGCGAGTATGCCGTGGCAATTTTGAGGGGGCGGTGGGAATGCCGCAAGCAATTTTGAGGGAGCGCGGGAAACCGTTGGCAACCTAGTTACACGGTGATGGTTCCGGCAACGAATAAGGCGCCCGCAGGAACCGGAAACGGTCAGGGGACGCCTTTTTTCAGAGTGACACTTATTGTCAGGTAAAATGGCTGCGACTATTATCGTCCGGCGACCCTCGACTTCTCAGTCCACTGCTCCTGCCACTGCTCCAGCTTATGCTTGCGGACCGCGTCGAGCCGCTTCTGCTTCTCCTCGTCTACACCCAGCAGGAAATGCATATGGGCCGCAATCACCAGAAATGCGAACGCACACCAGACCAGCCCGAAGCCCAGCACCCACCCCGGCCCGTTCCCGAAGGACAGCCGCGGCAGCGCATACAGCAGCATCGCCAGGGCCGAGAGCATGTATACGGCATGCTTGAACTTGTTTCTTTTTCTCATCGTTTGGTCAGCTCCTTCTTCTTGGCAAAGATTGTTCATTTCAGCTCTATATCTCTACTCTATGAACCTGCCTGGCCAAATATGAGACAACTCCCTCAAAAATATGAAAAGCCTCTCGTCCGCCGCACTAGTACCTTGACCGCATCGAATTGTAGCTATGAACCATCTATTTGCAAGTAAGGCTGGGGACGTCCGCACCAGCATTCCTTTCCCGTAAACAGGCCGACAAACAGCACAGTCCGGCTAATCAATCTTATTGTAGGCGAAAAATCGACCATAATGAGCTACCGTGAAGGTAAATAGGGCAAACGTAGGCGAAAAATCGACCACAATGTCTTGCCGTTGAGGAAAACAGACCCATTGTAGTCAAAAAACCGACCACAATGGGCTGAAGTGATGGTAGACAGGGCAAACGTAGTTGAAAAATCGACCATAATCCGCAAGCCAAGCTCACCTAATGAAAAGCAGGACAGAAATCGATGCAATGGCACTTTATAACCGAGCAGCTAGAGGGAATTAAAGCACTAGACATGCACCAAAGCTAACATGAAAATTCATTTGAAATAGTTAGCTAATTATGGATAAAAAAGATGAGTTTACTCTGGTGAAAAATGAAAAAAGCCCTAATGTAGAGAGAGTAGGCAGGTTACCCACATCTCTCCACAAAAGGAGCTCAACCATGGGTAACATATCGCAAAATTCAGTTTTACGCAAGTACTTACAGTATTTAATGTTAAATTCTTTTCGTTGTCCGTTCGCAGATCACTATTCAAAAAAACTTACCGTCGGAGCCGCGATTACTCTTTTTGTAGAAGCTCAGTTGCAGCAGAGGCGGACTCTTTCCGACATTGTGCTCCATTTGGAAACGAATGCGGAACTTCAGGACATTACCGGACTCACGACCATTCACGAATCAACCTTGAACCGCAAGCTTGACACCATTCCTCTTGCTTATCTCGAGTGGTTGTTTGGCGAACTCGTTCAAGAATTAAAAAGGCGAAAAGCGAATGCCAAGGGCATCAAGCACCTTGGAAAGTTATCACCTGTCGATTCAACGAGCCTTTCGCTACCCAATATACTCGGGGATTGGGCGTTTTATCAAAACAAGACCAAGGGTGTCAAAATCCATACGCGGCTGCTTTCGCTGGAAGCTGGGTGCCATTTTCCGGATGAGATCGTCCTCTCCACTATCGGTGTGTCGGATCAACAAGCGGTCAAATATCTGGTTGTCCCTGGAGAAATCACCTACATTTTTGACCGTGGCTACGTACACTACGGAAACTTCAGAGAATGGTCGGAAGGAACGGTGCTTTTTGTAGCCCGGATTCGTGCAAAGACAAAGTACACCGTGCTGACCGAGCATCCCGTTTCAGGTAGCAGCCCTATTACTTGGGACGCTGACGTTGAGATTCTGGATAAAAACTCGGGCCAAACGTTTTGCGTTCGCCTTGTACAATTCCAAGATAAGCATGGAAAAATGTACGAGGTCATTACAAATCGCCAGGATCTTTCAGCCGAAGACGTTAGCTCAATTTACCGCTGTCGCTGGCAAATTGAGCTGTTTTTTAAATGGATCAAGCAGCACCTGGCCACCGTAACGTTCCATAATCACCACCCACATGCAGTGTGGGTCCAATGTTACATCGGAATCATTACGGCCTTGCTTTGTCAGCTCATCCATTTAGAAGTACAGCCGACCCTAAGTGTATGGAGCATGCTGCGAAAGATGAGGTATTACGCCATGAAAGACTGGAATATTTTCGTCGAAGCGCTAAATCGCGAACCGACTCGTCGTTCTAAAGGAAGGCAAAAAGTTCCTAAGCCCGCAGAAACTCTAGTGGAAACAAAAGAGAAGCGAGCAACGGTAAAAATAATTTTGGAATAACAAATAATATATACCTTTATTTGGTAACCAAACCTACGATTTAAGGTGTCGTTGTTCTTTTTTCTTTGAGCCTGCAAAGCCAACTGTAAAATTATTACTTTTAGTTTGATTTAGCTCTCATGTAAAGTTGCATGCATGTTTAGGGGAATTAAAGCACTTATACCCTGGTATTTGAATGGGTCAAGGTACTAGAATCCGCACCACAGTGCTAGAATCGCGGATAAGCTGATTATGATAGCAAAAAGCGGCCGGCCTGTGAGATGATAGATGCAACCAAGGGGGGATTGTTGTGAACGAAACATTCGGCTACACGCAATATACGATCCGTAAGAAGGTATTCTCCATCATGGGCGCCCGGCTGCACATCTACAACAACGCAGAGCAGCTTGTCGGGTATTCGGAGATGAAGGCTTTTAAGCTCAAGGAGGATATTGCGCTTTATTCCGATGAGAACATGCAGAAGGAACTGCTGCGCATCAAGGCCCGCAAAATGATTGATTTCAGCGCCACCTTCGACGTATGGGATTCGGAGACCGGCGAGCACATCGGCGCGCTGCGGCGCAAGGGGCTGAAATCCATCGTCAAGGACGAGTGGACCATACTGGACCGGCAGGACCACGAGCTTGGCGCGATCAAGGAGGACAGCACATTCATGGCGCTGCTGCGGCGGGTGATCACCCTGATTCCGCAGCAATACAACATCGTATTGCGGCATCAGACCATCCCTGCGTTCCGGCAAAATATCAACCCGTTCGTCACCAAGATCATCGCCGACTTCACGGAAGACCGGCGCGGCGAGCTGGACCGCCGCCTCGGCCTGGCGGCAGGCATCCTGCTTTGCGCCGTGGAGGGCAAGCAGGAGTAGCTGCGCTCGCGCCGCTGGGGCTTGGCGGCGCAGAGCCGTTGCGCGGGCCAGCGGCGCGGAGCTGAGACTGGGCCGGCGGCTGGATTCGGCCGGAGCGGCAGCGCGTTTGCAGCCATCGGAAGAGTTAGTTAGCACACTATAGTCCGTTACGGTGGCGTTCCGGGAAGCCTCACACTGCCGGTCTTACTGACCGTCATGCGGGGCATTTTGATACAGATGTTACTTGGCCGCCAGTTAAGCTGCAGCGCATATTAATCAAAAGGGAGTTCCTCCGCCGGATGGCTAAGGAACTCCCTTTAATTTGACTTACATCGTTTCTGTTCACTACGGCGCAGGACATGGCGGCTTGCAGCCAGGTCCGTTATTAGTGGCCGCTGTACATTTGCGCCAAGCTGTCGGTAATGATCTTGTTGACGTCCTCGATCACGACGCTGAGGCGGCGTTCCGCTTCGAACAAGCGGCGGATGGCCAGGTTCAGGTTCAGCACCTCGAACAGCTTCTCCATCTGCTCCATGTCCTCCTGCGGCGGCATTTCGCCGCTCATCATCCGCTGCTGCAGCTCAACCTGCTTCGCGCGGAAATTATCCAGCATCGCCTTGCTGTCCGGATCGCCTTCAATGACCCGCATAGCGCTCGATACATCCACGAATTCGCTGCTTTCTTTGATGGCCCTCGCCAGTTCATGCGCTTTATCGATTACGTTCATTGTGATTCCTCCTAAAAGTTTTGTGAGCATCGGCTTCCCTGATTTAGCTTCGTACAAAACTTGCATCGAATGCATCCGCCCAGTTTTGTGAGCATCTGCTTCCCTGATTTGGCTTCGTACAAAACTCGCTTCGAAAGCACCCGCTAAGTTTTGTGAACATCCGCTTAGTTTTATTGACATCCACTTGGTCGGGTGGACACTCCCGGTATCCAACAACATTACCCGCATCCGGAGATTTCCACCCTGGCAATTCCACAACGCAACCCTCGGCGCCGCATCTGCCCGCTAAATGAAGTTGTCTCCACCCAAGGCCGGGCCCCAAAGCCCGGCGGCCGGTGTTGCACCGGCTGGCGGCCTATCCGCCTGCGGGTTTGTCAGGTCTGCCGCCCAAGCGTGTCCGGCGGCATATAGGCGCCTATCCCGGTTGCGGATGCCGCAGGCGGAGCGGGGCGCGGATGCAGGCGCCCGGCACGGCTTTTCGTGAAATGGGTCAATCACCAAGGGTCGAATGTCTCCATATGATGAATGATATGTAACCCTTAGCTATCATTTTGCCGGCATCATGCTGCCTACCGGAAGGAGATCCACGATGTCTAAGTTCAAGATCCCGGTCCAAACGGTCCACTCGGGCATCCTGCAGGAAAACGCTGTAATGCTTGGCGACAAAACCATGAAACGGCTCAAAATACCGGCACAAGGAAATATCCAGCTTGCCTTCGGTTCATTCCGGCAGGAGGTGACGGTCATTCCCGTACCAAAAGCCGAAAGCCTGCGTGTCAACGAGGGGCTCGGACGGCGGCTGGGCTGGAAAAGCAAGCTGAACCTGAATGTCTCCTACAGCCCCGGCAGCCGAACGCTGCGGCTGGGGCCGCTGATTGGCGTCATGGTCAGCCGCGATCATCCCGATAACCCCGACCGGCTGTTCGGACCCATTACCATGTTCTGCCGCGAATTGACCAATGCCTGCCATGCACAGGGTGCCTATGTATATTTCTTTACCCCGGATGTGCTGGAAACGCGCAGCACCTCCATCCAGGGCTGGGTATACGACGAGGGCTGGCGGAAGCTGAGTCTTCCCGTAGCCGATGTGATCAACAATCGGCTTACCACGCGAAAGGTAGAGAACAAACCTAGCGTACAGCATTTTCTGGCGGATGTAAAATCCCGCTATGGAACGCATTTTTTCAATGAAAAGTTCCTGGACAAAACGGAGGTGTTCGAAGCGCTGGCGCATGATCCCGCACTGCAGCGGTATTTGCCGGAATCGCATGCCCTGCAAGGCTTCGCCATTCTCAAGAAGATGTGCAACAGCTACTCGAGCGTATTTCTCAAGCCTGTGCGCGGCAGCCTGGGCAAAGGAATATTACGTATTTCCAGAGACGAAAGCGGGGGATACCGGCTGCTCTCCACCACACCGCTGGGCACCCGCAGACAGACTTATCCGAGCCTGACGAAGCTGTTTCAGTCCATCGCGCCCAAGATGAAAACTACGCGCTTTCAGATCCAGCAAGGACTGACCTTGATGGAGATCGGCCGGCGTCCGGTCGATTTCCGCGCACTGGTGCAGAAGAACGGCACCGGCAAATGGGCCGTCACCTCCATCGTTGCCCGCACCGCAGGCAACAACCATTTTGTGTCGAATCTGGCGCGGGGCGGCAGCCTCAGTCCTGTACGGGAGGCGGTCGGCAAGAGTAATCTCCCCGCCGGCATAAAGGAGAGCGTCCAGATCCAGCTTCCCCGGGCCGCTCTGGCAATCGCCAGAGGCGTGGAGACGTATATTCCCGCCCATTTCGGTGAGCTCGGCATTGATCTAGCCCTGGACCAGTCGGGGCGGATTTGGCTCCTTGAGGTGAACTCCAAGCCGTCGAAGAATGACAATACGCCGCTGAATGAAACCAAAATCAGGCCATCCGTCAAGCAAATGATTCTCTATTGCCGATATCTGGCCGGGTTATGAGGAGGACATGATGACACAGACAGCACTTGGCTTCCTCGGCATTATGACCGGCCGCAGAAACGGCTACCCGCCGATCTCCGAACCGGACTTTTACAGCCAGCTCTGCACCGCCGCCCCGCTGTATGGGCTGCGGGCACTCGTCTTCCATCCCGAAGGGGTGGCCGGGGGAGGCGATACCATCTCCGGTTATACCTACAGCGGCGGACAGTGGGAGCAGACCGTAGCAGCTTCGCCGGACATTCTGTATAACCGCTGTCTAAATTCTGCCCCGCAGGAGAAACGGGCCGCTGCGGCGGCAGTGGCCGCACTGCCGCGCTCCATCCCCTGGTCGCGCGGACTCCCCGACAAATGGAGCGTGCACCGGATTCTGCGCCGCAGCCGGAAGGCGGCCCTGCTGCTGCCGGAGACCCGGCTGTATGCCGGTCCCGAAGACCTCCGGGAGCGCCTGGAGCAGCGCACGGAGGGATTGTTCCTCAAGCCGGCGGCAGGTCTGCACGGCAAACGCTCAGTCCATGTCCGCCGCAGCACAGACCGGGAAGCCGGCACAATCGTTATTCGCGGGCGGGACGGAGCCAATCAGGTCTTTCACCATACCTTCAATTCCATGAACGATAGCCTGAGGTGGATCCAGCAATTTATCGGCCGGCGCCGCTATATCATACAGCCTTATCTGCACCTGACCGACAGCCAGGGACATCCGTTCGATGTCCGCGTGCTGATGCAGAAGAACGGCCGGGGCGTCTGGGCGTTAACCGGCATGGCCGTTCGTCTGGGCGGACGCGGGGCATTGACCTCCAATCTTCACGGCGGAGGAACCGCAGTTCAGGCACAGTCCTATCTGCTTGGAGAGTATGGCACTTCCGGTGAAGCTCTGCTCCGCGAGCTTACCACGGCGGCGGTCCTGCTGCCTCCTCTGCTGGAGGCAGCCTGCGGCAGACTCGGAGAGCTTGGCCTCGATTTCGGAATCGACAGGACCGGCCGGATCTATCTGCTCGAAGCCAATTCCAAGCCGGGGCGCACCGTGTTCTGCTTAAGCGGCGACCGCCGCGCGGCCAGACTGGCCGCGGAGAACCCGCTGCGGTATGCACGCCATCTGCTGCTGACGCGGGGGGCGGGCTGCAATCGCACCGCGCGGTCAGCTCCATTAATGACGGAAGACGAAATCAACGGTTCCTAAGGAGGATTCAACAATGGGTCTCACTTTTTGCAACGTGCATTTCACCAAGCAACCCCAACGGGTCGTTTACGTCTCAGGTGAACTAATGAAGAGCCTGAAGCTTTCCGGCAAAAAAAATATCCGTCTGCGGCTCGGCAAAGACGCGATTCCGGCGGCAATCAAGCCGATCAAGCGTGCCGGCAAGCACTTGTTCCTGGCATCGGGGGTCAAAAGCGCGATCAAGGTTCCCAAGTCCGGCGGCATTTATCTGCGCAATCTGCAAAATGACGAAGTGCAGCTGGGTCCGCTGGTCGGCGTGCTCTCCGATGGACCGGCCTCTGCCGCCCAGCCCTTCGGCTCGCGCACAGGCTTCATTAAGCAGCTGCTGCGCGAAGGCGCGAACCGCTGCTATATCTTTGCTTTTATGCCGCGTGATATTGATTGGCAGCAGGAACGGGTGAACGGCTATTTTCTGACCTCCAGCGGCAAATTCGAACGCAAAATCGTCCCCCTGCCCGATGTCGTCTATAACCGCCTGCCGAGCCGGAAGGCGGAAACCTCGCCCTACATTAACCAGCTCCGTGAACGGTTCATGCGCAAGCGGATTCCATACTTTAACTGGAGCTTCTTCAACAAATCCGACATTTACCGTCTGCTGGAGAACGACGGCGCAGCCAATAAATTTGTGCCGGAGACGCATGCCAATCCTAGCGCCGAGAAGATGCGGGAAATGCTCGACCGTCATCATTTTGTATATTACAAACCTTCTGCCGGCAGTCTGGGACTTGGAATTTACCGGCTGACCTATCTTCCCAAGAAGGGCTACTTCGCCCGCTACCGCCGGAGCGGCAAGAATGTGCTGCTGCGCTTCGCCAGCTTCGACAGTCTGATGAGAATGCTGCGCGCCCGCCATGGGCAAGGTCTGCAGAGCTATGTCGTGCAGCAGGGCATCCGGCTGATCGAGATCGACGGCTGCCCCATCGACTTCCGCTTCCATATGCATAAGAACGGCAGCAACCAGTGGGTCGTCGTGGGTATCGGGGCCAAGAAAGCGGGCCGGGGCAGCGTCACCACGCACCTCAAGAACGGCGGCGCCCTTCTGACTCCGCAGCAGGCGCTCGGCCGGGTGTTCAATACGAGGGCGGATGAGGTGCTGCAGCGGGCGAAGACGACGGCGATCCGCCTGGCGGAATCACTGGAGATCCAGCACCGTCATCTGCTGGGCGAAATCGGCTTTGATCTAGGCATTGACCAGGATGAGAACATCTGGATGTTCGAGGCCAACGCCAAGCCCGGACGCTCGATCTTCCGTCATCCCTCTCTGCGCAGCGAAGGAAAGGCCTCCGTCGAGCATATCCTGGAGCACTGTTTATATCTCAGCAAGTTCCGCCGGAGGGATGACCTGTGAGCACCCGTGATCTCAACAAGCCCGTCGTCGCCATCCTGACCACGAGCGACCGTGTCAAGCAGTTCAAAGGAAACCGCAACAATTTCCGCGATATTATTAACCGGGGCAGAGAGCTCGGCCATCTGGTCTATGTCGTTACCGTCCGCGATCTGAAGCTGGATGAGCGGACAGTGAGCGGCTACGTGCCCTCGGCCAGCGGCAAGCTGTGGTACAGCATCTCCGTTCCGCTGCCGCAGGTGATCTACAACCGGATACCCAACCGCAACGAGGAGGAGAAGGCGCCGGTCGCCCGCAAAATCGCCGAATGTCTGGAACATGAGCACATTCATTTGTATAATCCGAACTTTTTTAATAAATGGAATCTGTTCGAATGGCTGAAGGAATCACGCGCTACCGCCAAGCATGTGCCCAAGACCAGACGCCTGCGCAGCGCCGCCACACTGAGCGCCATGCTAAGGAACCACGACAGCCTGTACCTGAAGCCGGAGAGCGGAAAAGCGGGCAAAGGCATCATGCGTCTGAAGTACCGGGAAGACACGAGTCTTCCCTACCGGCTGCAAATTCAAAGCGACAAAAAAAACACGACGTACAAAGCCGCTTCGGTGGAACGCCTCTGGGCCCGGATTAGCAGGGAAAAAGGGCTTACGCGCTATATCGTACAGCAGGCTATCGGACTGGCGACCTTTCACGGCCGCCCGTTTGACCTGCGGGTGCTGCTGCAAAAGAACGGCCGCGGTGCCTGGGGCGTGACCGGAATCGGGGCCCGGCTCGCCGGGTCCCGCAGCATCACCACCCATGTGCCGCGCGGCGGGAGCGTCGAGGAGCCGGCGACAATGCTCAGCGAGCATTTCGGCACGGAACAGGCGGCAGCCATTCTCAAAAGCGTTCCGGCCACCGCGCTGCTGCTCGCCCGCCAGATCGAGCGGGCTTCAGAAACGACGCTCGGTGAAATGTCGATGGATCTCGGCGTTGATGAAGCAGGCGGACTCTGGTTCTTCGAGGCCAACTCACGGCCGATGAAGTTCGACGAGCCGGCCATCCGCAAGCTGTCGCTGGAGCGGATTTTTCAGTACAGCCAGCATCTGGCGCGGCAGAGCAAGCCATAAAAATTATTCTTTAAAGGAAGTGACACACCATGCAGATCTCCTCGGTCTATGACTCCAGCCCGGAGCGGTGGAAGCTGAAGCTGTCCGGCCTGCTGGAATTCCTGAAGCAAAACGGGGAGCAGCGGCTGACGCTGCGCGGATGCAGGGTGCTGGCCCGCCTGACGCCGGAGCAGCTCGGTCTGCCCGGCGTCTCCCTGCTGGTCGCCACCGTGCGCGGCCAGAACGGCCGCCAGCTGGCTGGCGTCAGCTTCGTCTCCGGCTACGGCAAGGAAGCCTGCCTTGTCGCCGTCCATCCCCTGTACCGGAACCGGCGGACCGGCACGGCTCTGCTGAGCGCCCAGCTGCAGCGTCTGGGCCGCCTGGAATGCCAGGTGGCCTGCGACAACGCGGCCAGCCTGAGAATGTGCTTCAACAGCGGGCTCGCCGCAGTCGATCTGCTGACCGGCAAGACCGGCAAGCCTACCCTGCTGCTGCGCTCCATCCCTCAGGAGGGCAAAGCGGACATCCTGATGCAAGGAGGTGATCCGCTGTGGCAGAACCGGTCTTAGGCATCCTGACTTTATATCTGAACGATGCCAAACAGCTGGAGGAGAAGAACGTATACCGGCGGATGATTATAGAGGGCAGCCGAATCGGCCTGGATGTCTTTGTGTTTACGCCGATGGATGTGCACAGCAGCAAGGAGCTGATCCACGCGCTTGTTTATGATCCTGCCAGCGGCAAATGGTCGCGTAAATGGCGGGCTTTTCCGGGCATGATCTACGACCGCTGCCGGATTCAGCGCAGCCACCGCTTCCAGCAGCTGCTGCAGTTCCGTGCCAAATACAATCACCTGACCTTTCTCAACCGCCCCCTGCGCAATAAACATACGGTTCACCAGACCTTCGCCCAGAAAAGCCGCTTCCGCCAGCATCTGCCGGAAACGCTGCTGTACCAGTCCTCCGCCGATCTGGTGCGCATGCTGAAGTTTGCTCCGCTGGTCTACGTCAAGCCGATCAACGGCACCGGCGGGCGCGGCATCCTGCGGATCGAGCGGCTGCGGGATCAGAAAGGCATGTACGACATCCAGGGCCGCCGCCAGAGCCGTCAGATCATTGCGCCGCGCAAGGTGTCGCTGGCGCGCCTTGAGTCCATTGTGCGCCAGTGGTGCGCGGGCGGGCGGTTCATCGTACAGCAGGGTATTCCCCTCCGCCTGCCGGGCGGGCGGGTGCATGACTACCGCATGCTCGTGCAGAAGAACGGCCAGGGCATCTGGGAGCTGACGGGCATGGCCGGCCGGGTAGGCGCGGCGCGCAGCGTCACCTCCAACCTGCACGGCGGCGGCCACGCGGTCCGCGCGGAGAAGCTGCTGAAGGAGTGGCTTGGCAGTGAAGAGCGCGTGGACAAAGTAATGAAGACCGCCGAGAAGCTGGGCCTTGAGGCTGCCGCTTATCTCGAAGACAGCTTCGGCGCGCTCTGCGAGCTGGCGCTCGACCTCGCCATCGACCGCGAAGGGCGCATCTATGTCTTGGAGGTCAACCCGAAGCCGGCCCGCGAGGTGTTCGCCCGCATCGGCGACAGCGCCACCTACCGCAAGGCGCTGGTCCGCCCCCTCGAGTACGCGATGTGGGTCCACAAGAACAAGAGCGTGCCCGCCGGGGCGAAGACGACGGAGGAGTAGTATGCGCGCCGCGCCCGGACCGGGCGGAAAAGCGTTTAGCCCGTTCCCTGTCTATTACGGGAACGGGCTGTTTGCTGTGTAAATCCCCCTCTATGCTTCCGTATCAATTTTCGAACGCTTAGCATCTATTCTTATGGTGATGAGAAGATAGACCGCCAAAATAAACTGAATGATTAATATGCTCCAGGGAAGCAGAATGAGCATTTCCGCATAATATTATGGAAAAAATTCAATGGGAACCACCACCCCATAATCATTATCTTCAACATCTTGAATTGCTTTGAGAAATAACAATAGTAAATAACTTGGGATCACCGTTACCAGAAACCAGGTGACACGGTACTTCATCCTCCTGATCTTTGTAAGCATGAAAGAATTAATAATACACAAGAGCAGCGGCAAAAAGTACACCTTACCTATTTCTTTTCTTAATTCTGTCGCCGAGCCTTCTATTCTTATACCAAGGTATTCGATTAACACTAGATGTAATCCAACAATTAGTAACACATAAAGGATAGCTGGAACTGCTGACCTTATCCGTATCATCGTCCGTCCCCCCGCCTTTCCTTACATAAACCAATAGGTGAGAAAAAAGAAAAGTAGTGTGGTAAACCCGCAGATCAGCAGCAAAGGCTCCAGCTTTTGTTCAATTAAATGCCATGCCAAAAAGAAATAGGCGATCATACACAATACTAAAAGGACGATGTTCACGGCTAAAGAATCATAGCTCGCAGTTATATACAAGCTGCCCCCACCCGCTGAGAAAGCAATACCCACAACCAAATTCCATGCCGCTACTCCAATGCCAGCGCTGAAGAGAATGAACAGTATGCTAATGATCATGTTGTGCTCCTTTATGTAACTTCCACGGTTTCAGTAATGTTGTCCATCCAATGGTGCCAAGCTAATTATAGCTAGTCCCGTCCCTCTGCGATCTCCATTCTGCCAACCAGGCCAGAAGGAGCACGAATTGGATCACAAGATACATGAACGGGAACCAAATTCCCATTTCAATACTGTACCTGTCAAAGATGAAGAGAGCCTGTTCTTCCAATGAGTCATAACCGCCAGTGATGCGGTAAAGCAGGATCGTACTTGGAACAGTGCTGCCGACGAGCCAGGCTGCTTTTCTTTTACGTGAGGAATGAATGAAATATAGATGGGCAGTCAACGCGAGCAATGTGAGCGGCAGCAAATAACTCATTAACAGGCCGGCAGCATGGCGAGTAAAATGTTCGATCCGAATGTTCAACAGGCCGGCTGCCAGTAAGTGATATGCAACAATCAAAAGTACCCTCATTGACGTTACAACAAGCTTTCTCCACATAACGGCGCCCCCCTCCAACCGAATGCCCAGGAAGTAAACGAAAGACAAATGTATAAAATAATCAGTCCTGTGTGCAGCACAGCTCTTGTGACTATGCGAATTGCATTCATTGATGTGGTACCCCTTCCACAAGTTCCATTTTTTTACTGGATACTATATATGTCGGAATAAGTTTGGTTTTTGTGAGCAACCCGGCCAGTTTTTCTCCATGAACCCCAGTATGTTTTGGAAAAGCTTCCTCTTTCCGCCCTGCCATCAGCTATACTGTTACTAACAATTCATCAAGGGGGCCAGATCACAGAGATGATCCTCATTATCGAAGACAGCAAGGATATCAATCATATGCTGGCCGAAATGCTGGCGGATGCCGGGTACGGGGTACGGTCGGTTTATACGGGAGCGGACGGGATTGCTGAGCTGCAGCGCCGGGAATTCAGCCTGGTGGTGCTCGATCTGATGCTGCCTTTTCTGAGCGGCGACGAGCTGCTGCAGGAAATGCGCCGTTTCTCGGAAGCGCCGGTGATGGTCATTTCCGCCAAGGATCAGGTAGACAGCAAAATCAAGATGCTGCGCCTGGGAGCAGACGATTATCTGACCAAGCCGTTTGATCTGGGCGAGGTGCTCGCCAGAGTAGAGAGTCTGCTGCGCCGTGCGGGCCGTTCACCGGAAGCGGCTCAAATCTATACATACAAGAGCATGAAGCTGGACGACGGCCTGAAGCTGGTGACGCTCGGGGGCGAACCTTTGGAGCTGACGGCGAAGGAATACGGAATTCTGGAGCTGCTGCTGAAGCACCGCGGCAAGGTGTTTACGAAAGCGAATCTGTATGAACGCTTGTGGCCCGAAGCAGAGGACGGCGGCGACAACGCGATCAAGACACATATGAGCAATCTCCGCAGCAAGCTGAAGAAGGCCAGCCCGGACAGCGAATACATTGAAACGGTATGGGGTTTGGGATACCGGCTGTATAAAGAATAACGCCTTAACCTTTTCTAAACCTTTGCGCCTTACAGTGGATCAGGAAAGGATAGGTGATGGATATGAGCAGTGTAGTTCTGACAACCGCGAATTTGACAAAAATCTACCAGGGCACCGCCGCCTTACGGGATGTGTCGGTCAGCCTGAGCGCAGGCCGGATTTACGGCCTGATCGGCCAGAACGGGGCCGGCAAAACAACCCTGATGCGCCTGATCGCCGGCCTGGCCCAGCCGACAAGCGGCAGTCTGGAGCTGTTCGGCCATAGCGGCAGCCAGGCGCTGCAGCGGGAACGCAAACGCCTCGGCAGCCTCATTGAGCATCCGGCCATCGTGCCATATATGACAGCCAAAGAGAATCTCCGTCTCCACCGGATCATGCGGGGCATTCCCGAGCAGGCCAAGGAGGATGAGCTGCTGGAGCTGACCGGTCTGAGCGATACAGGCCGCAAAAAAGCAAAGCATTTCTCGCTGGGCATGAAGCAGCGTCTGGGCATTGCCATCGCGCTGCTGGCTTCGCCCGAGCTGCTCATTCTGGACGAGCCGGTGAACGGACTCGACCCGCTGGGCATTGTCGACATCCGCAATCTGCTGAAGGGCCTGTGCGAGGAGCGGCAAATGTCGATACTAATCTCCAGCCATAATCTGCCCGAGCTCTACCAGACGGCCACGGATTATCTGATAATCCATAAAGGGGAGCTGAAGCAGACGCTGACGCATCAGCAGCTCGAGACGAACACCCGGCAGCATCTGCGCATTGGCTCGGGCGATCCGGCGCGGCTGGCCAGTATGCTGGAAACGGAGCTGAAGACCTCGAACTTCCGGGTCATGCCCGATCAGACTGTGTACCTGTACGATTACCTCGACCAGCAAGACAGGGTGGTCAGGCTGCTGCATGAACACGGGATTATGGCGACCGAATTGACCAGGGGCGGCGATACGCTGGAGGATTATTTTATCGCGGTGATCGGGGGGCGGGACCATGTTTAATCTGATACGTGCCGATGTCTTTAAATTGCGGAAATCGGCTGCCCTGAAATGGATTCTCCTCGTGGCTTGCCTCAGCACCGCCGTGATGGCTACTCTGGCTTACCTTATTCCGCAAGGACAACTGGATGATCGCCTGTCGGGAGTCGGCTTCCTGTTCTCCGATATCAATATCATCAGCATTCTGGGAGCGATAACTGCCTCGATCCTGATCTGCGGGGATTACGACAATAAGACGCTACACCACGCAGTCGCTGCAGGTGCAAGCCGCAGGGCAATTATCGGCGGCAAAATGGCTGTGTACAGCTGCGCCATTCTCCTCACTCTTCTCCCGTATGCGGTTATCGTTAGTACCCTCCTGGCGTTTGGCGGGGAGTTCGGCATGGGCTCTGCGAGCATCGGCTTTCTCCATCTGCTGACCTCCGGTAATGAGTTGACAGGGGCCGGACTCGGTAAGCTGCTCGCAGTATCGCTGACGCTGGCACTCGTCTATATAGCCCAGCTGAGCATATGCCTGCCGCTGGCTCTGCTGCTCAAGCGCCCTGTTTTCGTTGTTGCTTTATATAACGCTTTTAATGCCATGACCGGACAGCTGCTGGCGTTCAGCAGCGCCGATTCCGGCTTCGGCCGGATATTTGCCCGTACACCTTATGGAGGAAAGTATATTTTCAGTACACTTGAGACTGCCCCTGGCGATCTTCTGGAAGGCATTGCCGTTAGTCTGATCTACACGGCGGCAATGGCCGGAGTGGCGTGGCTGATCTTCCGTAAAGCAGAAATCAAATGACGAAAGGCCGGTGAGGCTGCTATGGCGGTTGCAGTTGTGCTGCTGCTCCTGTGTATTCTTCTTGGGGGCACCTACATTATTGGATTGAAGCTGCAGCTGCGCAGCCTGAACCGGCAGCTGGACAAGCGGCTCCGCGAGCATTCGCGCGAGCCGCTTAGCCTCGAGCTGATCGACAGGGATCTGAGCGCCTTGGCCGGCTATATGAACCGCTGCCTGCAGGCGGAGGAGAAGCTGCGCATTGATGCGCTGCGCGGCGAGAAACGGTTCAGGGAGATGATCTCGAACATCTCCCATGATCTGCGCACGCCGCTCACAGCAATCAAGGGCTACCAGCAGCTGGTGGAGCGGGGCGGGCTCACTCCGGGTCAGCTGGAGAAGCTGCGGATTGCCCAGAATCACGCAGGGCATCTCGGGCGGCTGATTGAGCAGCTGTTCGAATACTCCTATCTATTGACCGCCGGGCCTCAGGGGGCACCGGTACGGTTCTCCTTGTCTTCGCTGGTGACCGAATGCCTGGCTGACGCAGTGGAGGCGTTCGAGGCGCAGGGGTTAGCGCTCACCCTGCATGCCCCGTCGCCGGTCAATGTGCAGGCCGATCCTGAAATGACGGCGCGGATCATCCGTAATCTGATCGCCAATGCCCTCGCTCATTCCGCAGGGGATGTGAAGGTCAAGGTCGCTGTGGAGGTTGAAGGACAGGCGCTGCTGTCCTTCCGCAATCCTCTGGCGCCGGGGGCTGCCCCGCAGCCGGAACGCCTGTTCGAGCGGTTCTACACCGCCGATGAGGCCAGAAGCGCCCGCTTCTCCGGGCTGGGCCTGCATATTGTGAAGCTGCTGGCTGAGCAAATGGGCGGCAGCACAGGTGCAGCGGTCACCCAGGGCCGTCTTGAGGTATGGGTGAAGCTGCCGCAGGCTAAGGCTCAAGAGTAACTTTGAGCCTTAGCGCGCGGCAGCGATCCGCGGGCCTATTCTCGGCGGCATCTGAGTCCGCTGCCGGCAGGTACTACATGCAGAATAGCTCCAGCGGCTTTTGACGACATCTGCGACTTCTGCAACTTCTGCTACTTCCCACCTTCTGCTCCTTCTGCACCTTCCGCAACTCCCGCAACTTCTGCACCTACTGCCCCTTCCCCACCTTCCTGCCCCTCCCGCAACCTCTCCGCCTGCCAGCCTCCACGTAAACAAACTGCCCCGTGCACCATATCTCCCAGGGAGTACGGTGCGCGGGGCAGCCTATTTGCAGGAACGTTCTATTGGTGCCGGAGCATATAACCGTTAATCTGCTCACTGACGGCACGTCCATCTGAAGTATAGATAATATAGTCCTTGGTGCGGGTGCGGATGGCGACTCTGTCCGTTGTACCGGCAGGCAGCCCGATGCGTACAGCCGTTCTTCCGCTTCCCCTGTAGGTTTCATTGGGGGCGACTTCCGTAATCTCCGTCAAAGGAATGGCAATGCGCAACAATTGCCATTCCACTAGCAGGGTACCGTTTGCTTTAGCGATTTTAATGCCTGACATGGTAATTCCCTCCCTATCCTCAATGTCCATCTATTATACAACATTCGGCTCCTTGTTTAATACTGCGCTAACAGGTCTTCGTATAATGAGGAGTAGTGGAGCAGATTGGGTTCATCCCGGCCAGGTTCAGTTCATCGCAGCTCCCTGCACTATTCCTGGTCCGGCAGCTGCAGCAAATAGCTGTGCGACAGAGCAAGCAGCCGCTGCGCAGCATCGAACTGCGCTTCAGTGGAGCCGTCCGCAAGCTTGCCGTTGTCGCTCAGGCTGTAATTAATGCCGTCGGCATAATCCTTGCCGGTCACGTAAATGCTGCTGTCGTTGATGAAGGAGCCGGTCGGCAGGAAGTGCCGCAGCGGAATCAGATTGCTCTCCTGGTTAAACAGGTCCTGGCCGAAATGCAGCTGGTTCTCTGTTGACACACCCAGCAGATTGGCGACCGTCGGCAGAATATCGATCTGTCCGCCCGTTCCGCTCATGACCGCAGGCAGCCGGCCGCTCGGGGAGTGTACGATAAAGGGAATATTGAACATGTCGGTATAACCATATTCATGGCCGACGAGCGATGCCATCAGCTCCTTCTCGGCGCTGTCCAGCGTGTACATCGGTACGCCCTGATGATCGCCATAGAATACAACTACGCTGTCATCCCACAGCCCGCTGGCCTTCAGCTGATCCAGGAACTGCCCCATGGCATAGTCGGCATAATTCTGGGCATACAGGTAATTGCCGAGCAGGGTATCATCGTATTCCTCCGGCAGCTGGATCTTGTGCTTCGCTTCCGGGAGGTGGAACGGATGATGCGCGCTCATTGAAATCACCATGGCGTAGAACGGCTGCGGCCGGCTATCCAGGCGTGCGAGCTCCGGCACCGTCTTCTTGAACAGCACCTCATCGGAGGACCCGAAAGCGATATGGTCGTCGTCGCCGTAGAAGGCCTGGTCGTAGTAAGTGTCGAAGCCGATGGCTTTGTACAGCGCCGTACGATTCCAGAACTCTACGCTGTTGGTATGAAAAGTAGCTGTATAATACCCGTTGTTGCTCATTAGCCGCGGCAGGCTAGGTACGGCTTTATTCATATAGTCGGAAGACGTGGCCGGTTCATTCTTTGGCACATAGAACGATGTGTTCACCACAAATTCAGCATCCGAGGTCGTCCCCTGTCCGGCGTTGGTATAGAAATTGTTGAAGTAGGTATTCTCTTTCACCAGCTTATTGATGTTCGGCGTAATCTCCTGGCCGTCAATCTTCAGGCCGATCAGGAAGTTCTGGAAGGACTCCATCTGTACGACGATCAGGTTCTTGCCCTTGTCGGTGCCGAAATATTTCGGAGCAGCCGGTGTCACCACGCCCTTCAGCTGATCGACGGCCTGCTGCGAGATCTCCCTGGCAGCAATGATATTATCGTCCTCGGTCGAATCTGCAAGCAGCGTATACAGCTCATAATTGAGTATGCCCATGCTTTCGGCCTTCTTGATTTCGTTCATGCTGGCGTGGTTCGGCCAGACGCTGAAGACGCACAGAGCCAGCGACAGGACGGTCGAGGTCAGCAGCACCTTCCGGCTCATCCGACTGCCGCCCCGTTCCTTCATCCGCTTGACATACTTCGGACGGAACATCAGGAACAGGAAGAAGACAATATCCACAAAAATAAACAGATAGTAAGGCGCAATCAGCGAATACGTGCTCTCCCCGACCTTGGTCACCTTGTCGGCCTGCTGCAGGGCGTGGTAGGTCGCGATGACACCGTAGTATTTGTAATACATCAGGACGGCAAAATAAATCAGCGTAATCAGCAGATTCGCAATCATATAATAGAGAATTTTCCGCTTGGCGGCGAACCATTCTATCAGACTGAACACAATGATGAAAAAGGGGATTTCCGTAACCAGCATGCTCCAGTTCGGCCCGTCGTCAAAAACGACGTACCAGGCGACCGCACTCTTGAGCAGCAGCAGGAACGTGAATAATAGAATAGGCTTATTTCTGAGATCGTATGACTTGTTCATACCTGTGACCCATCTCCTTGCTTGATTCTTCGGCTTTACTTGGTTTTCAACTATCTTACGGTAACGGCGGACAATGCTTTCGCTAAAATAATGAATCCGATATGGACAGCAGCCATGACCATCTCCGATCAACCTATTCATGTATTTCAGAAAGGTTCTCATTGTATTTCATATGTGCCCGGGCAGCGCACCGCATGAACGATAAGGTGTCCGGGCGGTCCTTACATTTCCGGCACAACGCTGTATTATACGCTCAAATTTCAGGATGTAAAGTGCCAAGTTTCTCTTTAACCATGAATGACCAGGCATACCCAATCCAGCAGCCGCCCTTCTTCACACGGAGTAATTCCACCAAGGTCCCGATAGTCTCCGTCAAAAAAGACGTCCGCACACCCCTCTCAATCAGGGTGCTGCGGACGTCTTTGCTTGTAATGGGCGGCGGATTGCCGCCCGGGGGGAATAAGCGCCTGCGGCGTTACTCCGCATTGTCGTACAGCGCAATCAGTTCATCGAATGAGGTAATGATGCGGTCCGAGCCCTTCAGCTCCTCTTCTTTGCCGAATCCGGCATAGGCGCAGCCGATGACGGTCTGCCCGTTCCCCTTGCCGGCCTCGACATCGGAGGAACGGTCCCCGACCATCCAGGCACTGTCCACGCCATGAGTGTCCAGCAGAATCCGCAGCAGCTCCGTCTTGGTGGCCGTTCCCTGCCCGCCTGCACTGTACAGACCCTCGAACAAATCCCCAAGCTTATGCACCACAATGATGCTGTGGATATAATCCTGCAGCCCGTTGCTGGCCACGAACAGCCGCACGCCTCTGGCCTGCAGCGCAGCCAGCGTCTCCGGCACCTGCGGATAGAGCAGGGTGCCTCCCGCCTCCAAGCCTTCGATCTCCAGCTGCAGCAGCAGATCGTCGGCCCGGCGGTGCACCGCCTCATCGGCCTCCGGCATTACATTCTTCCAGATTTGCGCCAGCAGCTGACCCAAACTGCTCAAGATTAACTCCTCAGGTGGCGTCGGTCCGCTGTACAGCCCTTCTTCCCGCAGAATGTCGAACATCCTGTGATAGGCGGGAAGCAGCAGGCTTTCCGTCTGGAACAAGGTTCCATCCATATCAAAGACGATGGCTTCCGGTTTCTTGAGCCGTGCATGGCCGTGTGCGGCCGGCTCCAATGCTTCATTCGTCATGAAGTGATCCATTCCCTTCCGCTTGAACTTCAGGTTTGCTTACCTCCCCCATCATATAGGAGGCCGGGAGGATTGTCCACGCCGTAGCCGCCGCTTAAAAAAGAGCCGGATCTCAGGCACTGTAAAGTGCCCGGAATCCGGCCCCGGCTTGGTTAAGTATAAGAAGTGCTTAATATGAGTTTAGACCCGGTCAAAGCTGGCGATCAGCTCGTCCAGAACATCCTTGCTGACCATCTTGCCTTTGAAGTTGATCAGATTTTCTGCGCTTCCGGAGAAGATACAGGTTGGCTCATATTTCCGCAGAATGATCTTTTCGCCGTCGACAAAAATTTCAAGCGGATCTTTAATGTCGATGCCCATTGTTCTGCGCAGCTCAATCGGAATTACAATACGTCCCAGTTCATCTACTTTTCTCACAATACCTGTTGCTTTCATTACAATGTTTCCTCCTTTAAGTCACACTTTATCTAATCATTGATGTTAAAAGCTATCTAAGCTTCTAAATAGTAGAAATGATTATTCCTCTTTGACAATTGTAGTGTGCTATTTCTTTCCTGTCAAATTTATTTCTACATCTTTTGATATTTATCGACAAATTACTCGGCGTTTTTTAGAGCCTTTTCGACAAAAACAAAGCTTAATCTCTATTTTATCCAATTTTCTTTGAGATTGACAAGTTTTTATTTTAGAATATTCAATTTGAGAGATTCTCCGGTTCTATAACTTCACCTAACATAAGAACATGCCCTTTGCGCACGCGGCTTTCCTCCGCTCACAAAGGGCATCTCTAAGGTTAGCTATGCACGTATCTCAAACAGCCTAGCCGTTCTTCCCGGCGGAAGCGCTACTGTGAGCGCACCTTCCGCGTTATCCCAGCTCCACGTTGAATGATGGTCCTGCGGATAAGCGCAGATAATGTCCGGACCTGTACCGGCCAGTCCGCTGATCGGCAGGCTGACCTCTGCCCCGTCCCCCGCCGTCCGCCATACAGCTACATAGCGGGTATCGCCGGCTTGCAGTCCCAGGCTGACCCATTCGCTGCCGGCATCCGGCAGGCCCAGCGGCCAGAACGGCACCGCCTGCGGAATGTCGGCGCGGATGGTTTTATAGTAATCCAGCGCTTCCTTGACCAGCGCCCGGCGGGGCGGCGTAAGCTCGGCCAGGTGACCGCTCTGATGGACGCGCAGCAGCAGCGCGTTGACCATATTGAAGATGACCTCTTCGTCGTCGCCCTCCCGCAGCGGATACGACCAGACCGCCGCCTGCTCCGGCGTTAAGACAGCCGGAGCGCCCGCTGCGATAGCCGCATACTGCACATAATCCTCCTGGTCGCTCGTCGACTGGATGCTGTGGCGGCTCAGCATGGCGTAATCCATGCGCATGCCGCCGCTGGAGCAGTTCTCGATGACGAGCTGCGGATAACGGGCGAAGATGCTGTCCAGCCAGGCCAGATATGCCCGGTTATGCTGCAGCAGGCCGTCCCCGAAGCTGTCGGCAGCCGTCTCCGTGCCGATCCCGGCATTGATGTTATAGTCCATCTTGATGTAGCCGACGCCGTATTCCTCGACCAGTCGTTTGATCACGCCGTCCGCATGGGCGATAACCTTGGGGCTGCGGTAATCGAGCTGATAGCGGCTGCGGTCCTTGATCCGCTTGCCGTGGCGCATGAAGAACCAGCTGTCGTCCGTCTCGGCCAGCTTCGGGCTGTTGATCCCCATGACCTCCAGCTCCAGCCACAGTCCCGGAATCATTCCCTTACTGCGGATGTAATCCAGCACGTATTTGATGCCTTCCGGGAACCGCTCGCTGGAAGGCAGCCACTCGCCCACGCCATCCCACCATTCGCCCGGTGCATACCATCCGGCGTCGATGCAGAAATACTCGCAGCCGACATCGGCAGCGGCATCAATCAGCGGCAGCAGCTTCTCTGTCGTCGGGCTGCCCCAGAGGCAGTTCATATAATCGTTGAAGATGATGCGCAGCAGCTCGTTGTCTTCGTTCGGCCGGCGGATCAGCCGCCGGTAACGGGTCAGTTGCTCCGCAGCGGCCTGGAAGCCTCCTGCTGCTGCGCCAACGGCTACAGGAACCGAGGTGAACGCTTCACCCGGAGCGAGCCGCTTCCACCAGTGGTTGTCATGCTCGGTCGGCCCGCCGGCCAGCAGGGTCAACTGATCGTACTGGTCGGTCAGTTCCCAGTGCCAGGAGCCGTTATGCTCGATCTGCCAGAACAGGCTGTTGCCGCCCGCCTTGTTATACAGCACCGCCATCGGCAGCAGCTCCGCCGCCGACCAGGAGCCGGTGTTGCTGGCGGCAATCCGCTTCGAGCCCCTGTCGGCCAGATGGGACATGCCCAGCTCCGGCAGGCTGTAGGTCTGCCACTGCAGCTCGCTTTGCCAGCCGCTGTGGGCGAGGGATACCTCGATTTTATCATTGCGTTCTCCCGCGCCTTCTTTGTCGATTCCTGTCAGGGCAAACGAGGAGATGTACTCTACCGCCACCTCTTCCGCACCTTCATTGACGAGCACCGTCCAGCACCGTGCAATCTGTACGCCGCTGTAGAACTGATAGTGCTGTACGGCCTGCATGCCCGTTACCGGATCGGTTAACGTCAGCTCCAACTTGCGCCCAAGCCTGTTCACGGTATCGCTGTGCCCGCTGTAGACCATACGCAGGCCCGGATACGAGGCGCGATGCGTGCGCCCGTGATATTCCGCCCGGTCCTCGCCGGTCAGCTGCAGCTCCAGCAGCCGGAAGCCCGGCTTGTTCTTCTCCGCTACAGCACCTTCCTCAAGCGGTGCCGCGCCGAAATGCAGCAGCCGCACATCCTGCTCCTCAGTAACCTCGATGGTAAGATAAAGCCCGTTCTCCTGAATGTCGATAACCTTGGATTGCATGCTCACTTGTTAGCCTCCTGCCATATGATGGGTTCTCCTACTCCCGATTATAGGGGTTTGTCTCTATAAGCGAAAGGGACGGCCCGCCGGTAAAATACTTACCTGGAAGGCCGTCCCCCTTAATTCAGACTGACTGTTATTGCGCGGACCCGAATTGAATCCAGGCCTGCTGAATTTCCTCAATCGCCTGATCCTTCGATTTGCTGCCGCCGATATAGGCCTGCATCAGCTCACCGAATTTCTGGTGGAAGGTATCCAGCGAGTAGTTGACGGACAGATCGCCCGACGGCTCATTTGCCAGAATCTCTTCCATTTCCTTCGGCATTTGCAGGTCCGGCATCGGAGCGTCCTTGATCGGCGGAATCACCTTGGCCACTGCGGAGAACCAGTTCTTGCCGTAATCGGAGGTATAGAGCCAGTTGAAGAATTCAATCGTCTCATTCACCACTTTGGAATCCTTGTTGATGCGCAGTGCCTGGTCGGCACCGGTAATGATCTGCGACTGTTCAGCCTTGTCGCTGACAGGATACCCGGAGATGCCAAGGTCGAAGTCCGGCGTAATCTTCTTGATCGCTTCCTCGTCCCACGCGCCTTTACCGGTCATGAAGGCTGCTTTGCCGAGGGCAAAGTCGCTGACCTGGGCGTTGCTGTCACGCTCCAGCGGCTTGTCTGTACCATGCTTGACGGTGGTGTCGATGAAGTTGAAGAAGTTGTCGTACAGCGCCGGATGCTCTTTGATGGTCGTCTTGCCGGCGATAAAGTCGGCTACGAGCGTCTTGGCGTCGGTACCGGCATCAAGTGCAGCTGCATCTACATAGTGCTGGAAGATATGCTTCCAGACCCACCATTCCTTGTAGGCATTGGCGAACGGCGTAATGCCCTTGGCTTCCAGCTTGGTAATGGCGTCATCCAGCTCGGCGATCGTCTTCGGCGCTTCGGTGATGCCTGCATCCGAGAGCAGCTTCTTGTTGTACATCAGAGCGAACAGATTACCCTTGACCGGGAGGCCCAGCACTTTGCCGTCCGTAGAACTCATGTTGGCGCGGACCGCATCGGTCATAGCCGCTGCCAGCGGCTGATCGGTCAGATCGGCGCTGTATTCGGCGAAGGTGTCAATGTCGCCGCCCGCCGTGGTCTGGAACACGTCCGGCGTGCTGCCTGCGGCAATCCGCGATTTCAGGACGGTGTTGTAGTCGGCCTGCATAATTTCAAGATTAATGGTTACGTTCGGTTTAACCTTCTTGTATTCAGCGATGTAGGCGTTGAAGGCGTCGGTATATTCGGGAGATGCGGTGAACATATTGATCGTGACCGGTTTGGAGCTGTCTGTAGCCGCGTTGCCGGGTGCAGCTGTATTTCCCGCATTGTTATCTGCGGCGTTATTGTTGCCTCCGCAGCCGGCCAGCAGTCCGCCGGCGAGCAGCAGACTTGCGGATAATGCCATCACTTGTTTCCTCATCGTGAATGTTGCCCCCTCTTCTTCAATAGCATCTTGTGGTCTTGGTGTTATTCTAAATAAAAAGAAAAAGGATAAGAATGTACATAAGTGAAGAGATAAGGGTAAAAAAGTGAGCTAATGTAACCGTTTCACTTTTTGACCTCCGGCGGCAGCATCCGGAATTCAGAAGGCGAACAGTCATAGTAATTCCGGAACGCCTTGCTGAAATAGTTCTTGTCGCGGTAGCCCAGCATCTCGGAAATATCCTGGATCTTCAGGACGGGATCGGACAGCAGCTCCTTGGCCTTGTCCATTCTCACCTTCTGCACATACTCATGAATACCATAGCCGTATTGACCCTTGAACAGCTTCATCAAGTATTCTCTGCTCAGGAAATATTTATCCGTGAACATCGATATTTTAATATTCTCGAAATAATGGTTATCAATGTATGCTTTAATATTTTCCAGCACGCTGCCCCGGTCTCCGCCGAGCGTTCGGCTGATCTCGGCAGCATAGATGCTCAGGATGTGTCCGAGCACAGCTTCAAATTCGGTGAAAGAGGTGTAATCCCCGCTGAGTCCAAGGCTGCGCAATTCCTTGTGCTTGCCGTCCCGCAGCGCTTCCGGCGCCGCCCCCAGCTCCTGCGCAATATCGTTCAGCAGAAAGATAAACTCCCGAATCATCCGGTCGGCGTCGCCCAGAGTGAAATAGCCGGTGTTCTGCCAGGCCTGCACGGATTCCTTCAGCACGCTCCGGGCCTGCAAGGCGTTGCCGCTCTCCAGGAAGTTGCGGAGGAGCGGCAGCCTGCCGGTCAGCGAAGGCCGCTCGGGCAGGGCGGACCTGGCATCATGAATGGCAGCTACAGTATTCGGCTTCAACTGGAGAAGATCAATGCGGTCCAGCGCCGATCTGGCCTCCTCATAGGACCGGGCGAGGTCCGGGACCTCGCGGCAGGGCTGGCCGAGTCCGCCTACACAGACGATGCCGAACAGCTCCTTCAGCATGGACACCGCTTTGCGGAGATGATGCATGGAATGGAAGGCGGCCTCGTCGCTGTAGCTTCCCTTGAGTGTAAAGACCGCTACCACCTCCCGTTCTTCCTTGGGATCGGCGAAGCTGAACGCCTCAAAGCCCTGAACGCTGTTCTCGTTCAGCACATTGGTCACCGCAAAGCGCATCAGCTCGCGGTCTCCGTGAAACCGGGCGCTGCGCACCTGCTCCAGATTCAGCAGCCGCAGAATGCCGGCGGCGAACACATTGCCGGGAACACCCGCCCCGATCAGGGGCAGCGACGCTTCATTGGAATGGCTCTTGAAGCTGCGTTCCAGGATGGACAGGTACAGCTTCTCCTTGAGCTTCGGCAATGACATATTCAGCGTAATATTGCGGTTGATGAACTCATTTTCGCGCTGACGCTTTGATTCCAGCATGTCCACCGCCTTGCGCAGCGCGCCGTTCAGGTCGGCGCGGTTGACCGGCTTCAGCAGGTAATCGACCGCTTTGGAGCGGATCGCCTGCTGGGTATATTGGAAGTCGTCATAGCCGCTAATAACTATCAGCAGCAGCTCGGGGAACTCCTGCTGGACGGTCTGCAGCAGCTGCAAGCCGCTGAGCTCCGGCATTTTCATATCCACCAGCGCAATGTCGATGCTGTGCTCGCGCAGCATGGATAGACCGGACTGGCCGTCCGTCGCCTCCAGCACCTCGGTCACACCGAGACCCTCCCAGTCCCCCAGAATATGAATGGCCTCGCGCAGCGGTTCTTCGTCGTCAATAATCAGCACTTTCACCATGTTGTCCCAAGCCTCCCTGCGGTAAATGCATTTCCATAACGGTACCTTGATCATCGCTGCCGATGACCAGTCCCGCTTCCTCCCCATAAAGCAGCTTCAAGCGCATCTGCAGGTTCTTCAGGCCGATGCTCTCATTCCCGCCGTCTTCCGGCAATCCGCCCGGATGATCCCATTCCTGCTCCAGCAGATCCAGAACCTCCTCCAGCCGCTGCTCGGTAATCCCCGGTCCGTCGTCATGGACGGCGATTATACTGTGCGTATCCGATACCTTGGCTTCAATGCGGATCGTAACTGTCGTCGATACCTTCTCCAGTCCATGCTTGATGCAATTCTCCACCAGCGTCTGCAGGGACAGCTTCGGGATCTTCAAGGTAAGCAGCTCCTCATCCCAATCGGTGAACACCTGCATCCTTGCGCCGAACCGGGCCTTCTGCAGGGCCAGATAACGCTCGATATGCCGCAGCTCCTCCCGGGCCTGAACCACATCGCGGCCGCTGATGCAGTACCTTAAGGTCAGCGCCAGATTATCGACCATCTCGACGATATCGTCGTTCTTGTTCTTCAGCGCCTTGGTGGAGATCGCCTGCAGCGCATTGTATAGAAAATGCGGGTTGATCTCCGCTTCCAGCGCCTTGAGCACGGCGTTTTTTTCGACAATTTTCATCTTATAGCGTTCGTTGATCAGCTCGTTGGTCCGCCCGACCATCTTGTTGAAGTGGCGGGAGAGATAAGCAATTTCATCATTACCTTCCACCGTGGTCTCGGCATCGAAGCTGCCCGTGCTGAAGCGCTTCATCTGCAGAGACAGATTCTTCAGCGGGTTCGTGATTTTATTGGAGATAATGCTCACCAGGACCACCGATACAATTAGAAACAACACCCCAATGATAAGGCTCAGCTGACGGGTCGTCGTGGCCGCCGCATAGATTTCCTTGTAAGGAATGGGCTTGACGAGCTTCCAGCCTTCCTTCTCCCCGATATTGTAACTGACAAGATACTTCTCTTCCCTGCTTGACCAGGTAACCCGGCCGTCCTTGCCCGGCGTCAGCTGCTCCGGAAGCCCCGCCGTCCGGCTTTCTTCATAAAAGTCTTCGTCATCCACCCTGAACGGCGCATTGTCCGCACCGAGAACCATCAGATGCTCCCCTGCTTCAAGCGGAATATCCTTCAGAATCTCATCGGCGCGCGAAGCGTTGAAATAAAGCGACAGTACAGCCTGCGGTTCCCGGGAGACAATCGAGCGCAGCAGCCGGTGATACCCCATAAAGCTGCGGTCCGTCCGGGTGGTATAATCCCCTTCCTCCAGTTCATCCGCACCCCCGAGCAGGGATTGGTAAGACCGGTTAAAGGGACTCTGGAGCGCACGCTGATACCAGGACAGCTGTTCAATGGAAGGATGCTCGACCACCCGTACCGTGATATTGTAGTTTTCCTTGGTCACCACATAGTATTTATGCTCTTTGATAATGTAGAGATAGGCTGCCTCCAAATCATCGTTCCTGGAGAAATACAGGTTGCGCAGATAATCCTCCACATACATTCTGGAGGCGTAATTCTCCGATTCATGCATGATGGCGTAGGTAATTTCGTCGTAGGAGATTTGCGGCAGCGACAGCTGCTCAATGCCGGCGAGATAGCTTTCCAGGTTGCGGCCGACGAGCAGCAGATTATTGCTTGTGCTGGCAATGCTGGCATTCACCGATTCCTTGCGCAGCATGCTGTATGAAATGAAGGTCAGCGAAGCCACCACCAGGATGATGATGGTCGTGAAGAGCAGGATCAGCTTGTTCGCCAGACGCCGTGTGATCCGCTCCCGCAGAGGCTCGAAGATTCCCCGTAATGTCGTTTTGATGTCCAGCCCTCCTGATCGTCCAGTAAAATGATAACGCTTTTTTCAGTTCACCTTTTTACCCCTAACTGTACTCTTAAATCCATTTTTGAGTATAGGGGCCTGCTCTATAATACACAATATAGACTAACCGGAATGGTTATGTGTGGCAAGCAGGCCATGACTCCACCCTATAAACCAAGAAGAGGTGCAACCATGTTCAAATCACTCGGCAGAAAATGGCGCGACAAAACAGAATTCGGGTTATTCACCCTCCCTGTTCTGATCTGTGTCGCCGTGGCATTCTACATCCCCTTTGTCATGACCATCCGTTATTCCATGACGAAATGGAACGGGATCTCCAAGAATCCGACCTTTGTCGGGCTGGATAATTTCAAGCAGATTTTTACGGGTGATGCCAATTTCACCAGCTCCGCCTGGTTTACGATCAAATATGCGGTCCTGTATATCATCATCGTCAATGTGCTGGCGATTCTGCTGGCCGTGCTGCTCGATATGAAGCTGAGAACGACTAACTGGCTGAGAGCCGCGTTCTTCATTCCTTATATTCTCAGTCTGGTCATTGTCGGCTTCATCTGGAAGTTTATCTTCATGCAGGGCTTCAACTCACTAGGCGAAAGCACCGGCTGGGGAATCTTCGATCTCAGCTGGCTGGGGACGCCGGGACTCGCCTTCATCTCGATTCTGGGCGTATCCATCTGGCAATCCATCGGGTTCTACCTGGTTATCTATATTGCCGGTCTGCAATCCGTGCCGGATGATCTCAAGGAAGCCGCTACGGTAGACGGTGCAGGCGCAATCCGCCGGTTCTTCAGCATTACGCTGCCGCTGCTGGCGCCGTCCATCACGATTTCGGTGTTCATGGCGCTGACCAACTCGATCAAGGTGTTCGACGTCATTCTGTCGCTGACCGGCGGCGGTCCGGGCGGAACGACCTACAGTATCGCCTATGATATTTACCGCGACACCTTCCAGAACAACCTGTACGGCTACGGTACGGCCAAAGCGCTCATTCTGTTCGTTGCCGTCCTGATCGTTACGGTCATCCAGCTTACGTTCTTTAAGCGAAGAGAGGTTGAGGCATAATGACAAATACCAACAACAAAGCAGGCCGGATTGTTCTCGAAGTCGTACTTGTGCTTCTGTCGCTCCTGTTCCTGTATCCGCTGTTCCTGACGGTTATCAATTCTTTCAAAAGCTTCGGCGAGGTCATGACCGACGTCATCGCCCTGCCGCAGAAGCTCCAGTTCAGCAACTATTCCTATGTGTGGGAGTTTATCAACTACCCGCGCCTGTTCCTGAACAACTTCATCATCACCGGCCTGGGCCTGCTGGGGATTATCCTCGTCTCTTCCATCGCCGCCTACAAGCTGGCGCGGACGAAATCGCGCCTCAGCGGAATCATTTACTTCATCTGCATTATGCCGATGCTGATCCCGTTTCAGTCGATCATGCTGACAGTACTGCAGACCTCGAAGAATCTGAATCTGTCAGAAAGCACCTGGGGCCTCGGCCTCCTGTACTGGGGCTTCGGTGCCCCGCTCGCCGTCTTCATCTATCATGGCTTCGTCAAGGGCATCCCGCTGGAAATTGATGAGAGCGCGACAATCGACGGCGCTTCCGGCTTCCGTCTCTTCTTCAGCGTCATCTTCCCGCTGCTGAAATCGGTCACAACGACGATCATCATCATTGACGTGATGTGGATCTGGAACGACTTCCTGCTACCGCTGCTGATGGTCAACGGCTCGCCGACGACCAAGACGCTGACGCTCGCGGCTTATACCTTCGTCGGACAGTACACCTCCGACTGGCAATATGCAATGACCGCCATGGTCATGGCCGTGCTGCCGTCCATTGTAGTCTTCATCTTCCTGCAGAAATACATCGTCAAGGGCGTTGTCGCCGGTGCGGTGAAAGGATAAACTGCATGTAAATAAGGGATGTTCCCCGCGAGCCATACTTCAGGCTCGCCGGGAACATCCCTTTGTTTATGCAGCATGGACTCAAGCCTGCGCCAGCTTCGGATAGCAGAGCGGCGTGATACTGTCCAGCTCCCGGGCCGGTCTGACGAACAATACTTCGTCCGAAGCGCCCGGGTCCACCGGGTACACCCGCTCCAGCAGTGAATCCGGCGTAAAGTGAAAGCGGACATGTCGAGTCTGTGAGGTGCACAGCGCCGGCAGCAGCCGCTCCAGCCGGACCGGAGCGGCACTTACCGCATCATAGAGATGCAGCGTCTCCCCTTCATGCTCAGCAACGACGATGACCCCCTCATCCGCGCAATAATACAGGGCGTCCGGAAATGCACCCAAGGCATAGTAGGAGAACAATCCGGTGTTGTTGACCACACCAAGCCGCCGGGAGACAGAGACCCGCGTTGCCAGCTTACGCTGCAGCAATTCCCAATCCTCCTCCGAAGAGAGATCCAGCTTGACGAAGCATAGTCCGGCGGCCGCTCCGGAGACATTTGGCACGTCCATTTCATACTCCGTAGTCGCTACAGCAGTGAAGCCGAATCTGGGATAGAAATCCAGCACATTGCGATTGGCAAATAAATAGAACAGGTCGAAGTCTCCGGCGTAGGTATCCAGCACATCCTGGATAAGGCGCTTGGAATGCCCCTGGCCCCTGTGATCGGGATGAGTCATGACCGTGCCGATCTGTATGGCGCGGCGCAGCTCTCCGTTAATAACAAGGTCCATCTTGCTTATGGACACATTGGCGATGATTTCGTCGCCGCTGGCGATGGAATGGCAGATGTAGCGGTCATCCCAGCAGCCTCTTTGATACCACTCTTCAAAATCAAGACCGAAGACCATACCGGCAAGCCTGTTGAAGCTTGTCCGATTAATTACTTTATCTTTATATTCTGTGCTGCATAGAATCATGAGAACGCCTCTTTCCGTTCGGCAGTGTAATATAACTTAATCGTACGGATACAGATTAACACAGGTGATGCTGCCCATTCTCGGTAATGTACTGTTATACGCGTACTTTACCGCTCACGGCAAGCGTGAAGCCAATGCTATGCAATCTGTAGCAGCCCATGCACAAGAAAGAACCCGTTCCGGTGTTCCCGGACACGGGTTCCCTCAACTTACACGGTAGAGCAGCCGCTATCGAATTCTGTCTCCCTCTTGGAGAGTTCACCTACCCTACCTACTGCTTCTCTGTTACGGCGCCGTCCGCCCCGATCCTGGCATTGTACGACAGACGGTTCAGCAGTCCGATGGTCTCTTTGTTGTACGCCGCCCCCATCAGGTTCGGCTGACCACCGATGATCTTGACCGGCGTAATCCTGGCCGATAGCTCCTCCCCGCTGATGGTGAAGCGCAGGAGCATGGAATGCACGGTCTTCTCGCCGCCGCGGGTGGAACGGTTAAAGACAAAATTGCCGAGCGAATAATAGATCGGCTTATGCTTATAATATTCGATCCCCATGAGCGTGTGGCTATGCGCCCCGAGAATGATATCCGCACCGCTGTCAATCATCTGCCGGGCCAGCGTCCGCGATTCCTTCAGCGGATAGTCCTTGAACTCCTCATTCCAGTGCATGTAGACAATGGTATAATCGTCTGTTTGGGCTGATTTCCGGATCGCCTGGAGCAGCGGTTCAGGCTCATAAGCCGACGCTGCGCCCGGACGGCTTGCCCCGGCATGCCACGAAGGGCCGGACAGCACCCGGCTGGCTCCCAGAATAGCGATGCGTTTGCCCTTAATTTGCTTAGTGTAAGGCATAAAGGCCTCTGCCGCATTCTTGCCGGCACCCGTATGGCCGAGCTTGTATTGGTCCAGATAGCTCAAGGTATCGAGCATCGCATCCGGCCCGTAATCGAGAATATGATTGTTGGCCAGCGTCACCCCGTCGATGCCGGCAAAGCTCAGCCCGGCAAGTGTGGCCGGGCGGGAGCGGAAGACGAAGCTTTTGGCGGCGGGCTTGCCTCTGGTGGAGACCGGGGTCTCCAGATTGGCGAAGGCCAGATCCGCCTGTTGCAGCGCGGGAGCCACCTTCACAAACGGAAACTTGACGCCGTATGCGGCAATCTGCTCGCCGACGAAGCCGTCCAGCAGAATATCGCCGGCAAAGGCCAGCGTAATATCCTTCTCCGCACCTGGAGCTTTGGCCCCGTAAGCACCCGGTGCGGGAACAAGCAGCAGAACAAGAAATAGTATAATAACCCCTTTACGCAAGTGCGCGTTCCCCTTTATATTTTTTCTCTACTATAATAGAGGACGATTTCCGTATGAAGAGCCCAAAGTCCTGCATAACGCTTGCGCTCTTCTCTAATTTCGGGGTTACTGCCGCGGCGCTTTTTTGAGCACTGCCCGGAAGCAATGGAGGCCTCCCCACTGTTCTGTACGTACGGCATCCTCCGGCAGGGTGAAATCTGTATCCCCCCAGTATTGAAAGCCGGCCTGCAGTAGCACATCATTCATCTGCGGCAGGTTGACTGTGGGATGGTCGAAGGTCAGTACCAGAAGACCCTCACCATTCAGTGTCCGGTAAAATTCACCCACGGCCAGTACCGCATCGGCCAGCGAGAGATGCTCCAGCACGGAAATGCAAAATATCGTATCAAAGCTCTCATCGGCATAGGGCAGTGCCGTGAGGTCTGCCTGGGCAAAATGCAGGCGGCTGCGCTTCCGTTCATCCACCTGAGCGGCTGCCTCTACGCCGATATCGTCGGCAATCTCCTGGATAACGGCATCCCAGGACAAAATCCGGGCATCGAGATCACAGGCATATACCTCGCTGGAGAAGCCGGCAAGATAGAATTTGAGCGGGTGGGAAATACCGCAGGCAGCATCCAGAACAGTATCATGGGGCGAGATAAAGTTGGTGCACCATGCATATTCATAGGGCCTGCTCCACCAGGCTTCCGGCAGATCATAAATCAGCTTGTCGCGGCGGGCATCGTTCGTTACAAAAAAGCGCGAGACGTAAGGGTGTGTCGGCATGGCCAAGACTCCTTTATCAGGGGTTATCGGTAGTGAGAGTATATTCAGGAAAGCTTGAATCATGCCATAACCTCACCGCACAGCAAAGACGGCGGTCCTGCAGCGGACCGCCGCCTTCCTTCCTGCCCGCCGGGATCAGGCAAGCTTATACATAATAAGACAAGAGCTTGGCGTCCACGCCATGCTTCCCGATCAGCATATCCAGCACCGAAGACCAGGCCAGATCGGTCGTGCGCAGCAGCGGGTGGTTCTCGAACCATAATACCGACTGTTTGATGCCTTCGGCAAACGGAACGGTCGCTTCATAATCCGGCACCAGCCGTTTGATCTTGCTGTTGTCGAATACAGAGCTGACCGCCTGATCCCCGATCAGTCCGTCCGCCGTTCCCGCCGGTGCATGGGCGGCAATGAAATCGGTGGACATATGGACCACCTTGGGCTCCCGCCTTGCCGCCTCGCCGATGGCGGCATAGATCTGATTCCAGCTCAGCACCTCGTCCGAGGTGATATGAACCGCCTCGCCGATCGCCTCCGGATGGCCGAGCAGGCCGACAAAGCCCTTGGCGAAATCGGCGTTATGCGTGAGCGTCCACAGCGAGGTGCCGTCCCCGTGAATGACCAGCGGCTGGCCCTTGCGGATACGCTCGATCAGCGACCACGGGTGCTTCCAGCTGTTCAGCGCCGCCGGAATGGTAGTAATGCCGTAAGTATGCGACGGACGGACAATGGTCACCGGAAAGCCGCTGGTTCTGTGCACTTCCAGGAGCAGCTCCTCACAGGCGATTTTGTCGCGTGAATATTGCCAGTACGGATTGGCCAGCGGCGTCTCCTCCGTAATCCGGTAATGACGCTGCGGCTTCTGATAGGCTGAGGCCGAACTGATGAAAATGTACTGCTTCGTCTTGCCGGCAAACAGCTCAATGTCAAGCTGCACATGCCGGGGAGTAAATGCGATCCAGTCCACGACGACATCGAATTCATAGCCCTTGAGCGCTTCGGCCGCACCGGCGCTGTCGCGGATGTCTCCGCGGATGACCTGCGCCCCATGCGGCACAAGGTCGCTGCGTTCGCCGCGGTTAAACAGATACAGCTCAATGCCGCGCCGGACAGCCAGCTTGGACACTGCTTCACTGATCAATCCCGTTCCTCCGATAAACAATACCTTCATCCCGTTCTGCTCCTTTCTTTAGCCGAGTATTTCTTCGATACGGGTCAATACTTCCTCCGGAAGTTCGATACCCGAAGCCTGTACATTCTCTTCGACCTGCTCCGGCCGGCTTGCGCCCACCAGCGCGCTGGCCACGTTGCCCTGGCGCAGCACCCAGGCCAGGGCCAGATTGCCGACCGAAATGTCCAGTTCTCCGGCGATGCCGGAGAGCGCCTGCACCTTGGCCAGCTTCTCCTCCGTTATATTCTTGCGCAGCCCTTCCAGTTTGGCTGCACGGCTGTCCTCGGGAATGCCGCCCCCGGCGCTGTACTTGCCGGTCAGAAGGCCCTGGGCCAACGGCGAGAACACCACTTGTCCGATGCCTTTGCTCTCGCCGAGCGGAATGATCTCCTTCTCAATATAACGGTTGAACATATTGTAGATTGGCTGGTTCACGACGATACGGTCCAGCAGATAGCGGTCGGCGACCGCCAAGGCCTCCGTCATCTGCGCCGCTGTCCATTCGCTGACCCCGACATACAGCACCTTGCCCTGGCGGACCAGGTCATCCAGCGCGCGCAGGGTTTCCTCCAGCGGTGTATCGGGATCGAAGCGGTGGCAATAATAAATATCGACATAGTCCGCACCCAGCCGCTTGAGGCTGGCATGGCACTGCTCGGTGATATGCTTGCGTGACAAGCCCCGGTCATTGGGTCCTTCGCCCATTACGCCATATACCTTGGTGGCGAGCACATAGGAATCACGGGGGAAGCCGCGCAGCGTCTCGCCCAGCAGCTTCTCTGCCGCTCCGCGCTCATACACATTGGCCGTGTCAAAGAAATTGATGCCGAGGCCGTAAGCGGTTTCAATCGCCTTGACGGCATTCTCCCGCTCTACATAGCCTCCGTACGTTAACCAACTGCCCAGGCTGATCTCACTGACCCTCAGTCCGGTGCCGCCCAATTTGCGGTATTTCATCTGAACACTCCTCTCCTTATCTGCGGTTCCCCGGAGGAACCGGTTGGTTCATGCCCTTTTATTCTAGAGCAGATTGTCTCACATTTCTATCCATTTGTAGAATGTCTATGAAAGTCTATGAATGAAGCTATCAAAACACCCAAATTAATAGTTTCAAAAATATACTTGCTTAATAAAAGTAATATGCTATAATTAGTTTCATCAGAAGAAAAGCACTGGCAACCAAAACATACTCTTGGGAGGTAATTTAAATGAGCCAATTAAACATCGGAATTATTCTGGGAAGCACACGTCAGGGACGGGTTAGCCCGCAAGTCGGAGAGTGGGTTAAGGGCATCGCCGACGAACGGGGCGACGCCAGCTATGAGATTGTCGACATCGCCGACTTCAAGCTGCCGCTGCTTGGCGAGACAGACGACATCGAACCGGCCAAGGCCTGGGCGGCGAAGCTGGCAACCCTGGACGGCTTCGTATTCATCGTGCAGGAATATAACCACAGCCTCACCGGGGCGCTGAAGAATGCGCTGGATTCGGCCCGAGACGAGTGGAACAACAAGGCGGCCGGCATTGTCAGCTATGGCTCCGGCGGCGGAATCCGCGCCGCAGAGCATCTGCGCGGCATCCTTGGCGAACTGCAGGTAGCCGATGTCCGGGTGCATCCGCTGCTGTCCTTGTTCACTGACTTTGAGAACGGCACGGTGTTCAAGCCGGCCGATCTGCACAAGGCCAATGTTAATGCCATGCTGGACCAGGTTCTGGCCTGGAGCGGGGCTCTCAAGACACTGCGCCAATAACCATTCGCATGCTCGAAGCCACTTCCATCAGGGAGTGGCTTTTTTGCCGTTTCCAGGCCGCTGCAGCATAATGTATTGACAGTCTGCGCGAACGAAGTTATTTTATTAATGTTATTATAAGTGTTATCAAAAGTAGTATATTAAACCGATAAGGAGATAGCTTATGCAGCCTGTTACCCATAACACGGTTCAGCTCAAACGTCTTAATGTGGAGCTGGTACGCAATGCCCTGAAGGCGATGGGCGTGGCTACCAAGGCCGCGATTGCCCAAACCACCACTCTTAGTGTAGCTACCTGCAGCACAATTCTTAACGAACTGCTGAAGACTGGTGAAGTACTGGAGACGGAATCCGGGGAATCCAGCGGCGGACGGCCGGCTAAGCAGTATCAGTACAATGCCGATTACGCCTATGTGCTTCTGCTGCTTGTACGCACAGAAGGCGGTGTACATTCCATCAAGGCGGTGCTGGCCAATATGCTGGGCGAGCCTGCCCGTGAAGACACACATACCTACTCTGAGATTGATGCCGGGACCATTGAGGCGCTGGTGGAGCGCTATATATCGGAACACCCTAATGTGCAGGCGGCCGGAATCGGCATTCCGGGAGTCGCCCGCAGCGGCGTCATCGGCATCTGCGACGTTCCCGCCTTGTCCGGGGTCGATCTGGGGGGACGCCTGGAAGACAAGTATGGCCTGAAGGTTACGGTTGAGAACGACATGAACCTGACCATTTACGGCTTCTACCGGATGCAGAACTACGATGAAGAGAAGACACTCGCCATTGTCACGTTTCCGCGAAATCACTTTCCGGGCGCGGGCTTCATTGTCGACGGCCGCATCCTTGCGGGCAACACCCGCTTCGGCGGTGAGGTGTCTTATCTGCCCTTCGGAATTACGCGCGCGGAGCAGCTGCAATTAATGCACACCACGGGCGGGTTTCTGGAGCTTGCTGTGAAGACGGTGATTTCGATCATCGCCATCATCAATCCGCTCTCCATTGTGCTGACCGGCGATTTATTCCGCGAATCCATGCGGGAAGCGCTGGAAGCGGGCTGCCGCCGGGAGATTCCCGCCGAACATATGCCGCTGCTGATCATCAGGCAGGATACGGAGCCGGAATATGTGTCCGGACTGACTGCCATGACACTCGAAAGCCTGTCATACCATTTACAGCTGGTCGAGCGGCGCTGAGCCATATTTATTCTAAAGCTATATTCATGTATTCAAACATACCAGGGGGTCGCACATTGAAACAACAAGGCAAACGCAGCAACAGCTATGCCCTGCAGCTGGCAACTATTTTTCTGGGCTTTATCGTATTCGGCATCTCGGAGAATATTAAAGGCCCGGCGATTCCGCGGATTCAGTTCGACTTTGCACTCGGGGAACAACAGCTCGGCACTTTGCTGTCCCTGAATGCGCTGGGGTACCTCATCGCCTGCTCTTTTACGGCTATCCTGGTACGCAAATGGGGAATCAAGGCCGTCAGTATTCTGGCCTTCGCCTCCATGCTGATCTCCGGAGTGCTGATCTACGTCTCGCATAGCTATTCCTTGTTCTCCGCCTCCTACTTCCTGATGTACATCGGCAACGGAATGCTGGAGATCGCACTCGCTATCCTGGGTGCGCGCATCTTCGTCAAGAACACCGGGACCATGATGAATCTGTCCCATTTCTTCTATGGCTTCAGTTCCACGCTGGCTCCCTTGATGGCTACCGGCCTGATGTCGGTCAGCCTCTTCGGACATGTCCTGGACTGGCGGGGAATGTATCTGGTGATGCTCTCCCTCTCCCTGCTGCCGATTCTCTCGGCCTGGTTCAGCTCCTTTCCGGGCGATGATATTCCCCATGAGGACCGCCTGCCCTTCAAGACATTGCTCCGTGATCCGGTCATCTGGATGATGGTGGCGATCCTCTCCTTCGGTGTTGTGTCCGAACTGGCCGTCGGCGGCTGGCTGGTCAACTTTCTGGAGAAAGCCTACGAGTGGGAGCCGGTCAAGGCTTCAGGCATGCTCTCGGCCTTCTTCCTCTGCTTTGCGCTCGCCCGCCTGCTGCTGGGGCCAATTACTGACCGCATCGGGTTTACCTTGTCGCTGATCATCTTCGCGGCACTGTCGGCATTGTGCACCTTCGCGGCGATCTGGGGCGGAGAATCTCTGGCCTTCCTCTTCGCCGCTGCCGGCATTGGCATCGCCATGATTTACCCGACTGTCATGGCCTTTATCGCGAAGCGCTATCCGCATGGCAGTGATACAGCCATTACATTTACGGTCACGCTGATGGGACTCGGCAGTGTGATCGGCAATTACGCCATCGGCGGAATCATTGAAGGGGTCAAGCGCGCCGTCGGGAGCTCCACCCCGAGCGGTCTTCTGCGCGGGCTTCAGGCGGGGTACGCCTTTATCGGATTATGCGCACTGCTTAGCGCAGTCTGCGGCTGCATTCTTTACCGGCATCTCCGCCGCCGAGATGAATTAATTTAGTTAAAGTGTTTAATATAACCAATTTAGGGTTTACTATATTTTGCGGATGATTTTTGCGGACGCAGACAACAATGGAAATATAACTACTCACAGCGGAGGGTCAGCTATGATAACCAATCAGCGCAAGATTCAACCCGATCATCCTACACGGATTCATCTGGAGTGCCTGCATCATCTTTCCCACAGCAAATGGGCCTATTCCTATGACAAGGATGTCTTCCATTTACGAGTCCGCACCAAGAGAGGCGATGTAGACCGGGCCTTCGCCCTGACAGGCGATAAATACGATTGGAAAAGCTTCCACCACGAGCATCCGATGCGCAAGGTGGCCAGCGACAGATTTTTTGACTACTGGCAGGCCGGTGTGACCCCGGATCACCGGCGGTTCTCGTACGCTTTCCGCTTTCACGCCGGACAGGAGACGGTCTGGCTGACCGAGACCGGCGTATATACCGAAGAACCGGATGCGCCGGACGGCTTTTTTGACCAGCCTTATGTTCATGTCATCGACATGTTCGATCCCCCTGCGTGGGCTAAATCGGCTGTCTTCTATCAGATCATGCCGGACCGCTTCGCCAACGGCGATCCTGACAATGATCCGGAAGAGACTTCCGAATGGGGCGATACCCCGACAAGAGAAAGCTTTTTCGGCGGAGACCTGCAGGGTATTATCAGCAAGCTTGATTATCTGGCCGATCTGGGGATCACTGCGCTGTATTTGACCCCGATCTTTGAAGCACCGACCAACCATAAATACGATACGCTGAATTACAAGAAGGTTGATCCTCATTTCGGCGATCTGGAGCTGCTGAAGCAGCTCGTGCAGGAAGCCCATGCCAAAGGCATCCGGGTCGTGCTGGACGCCGTCTTTAACCACATCGGCGCAGATTCGCCGCAGTTCCAGGATGTCGTCAAGCACGGGAAGCAGTCGAAATATGCCAACTGGTTCCATATCCACAGCTTCCCGGTGGAGGTCAGGGAGGACCGGCCGAATTACGATGCCTTCGGCTTCTTCCCGCAAATGCCGAAGCTGAATACCGCCAATCCGGAGACCCGGGAATATCTGCTCGATATTGCCGAATACTGGCTGAAGGAAATCGGCATGGACGGCTGGAGGCTCGATGTGGCCAACGAGATTGACCATACCTTCTGGCGGGAATTCCGCAAGCGGATCAAAGCGATCAATCCGGAGGCCTATATTATCGGTGAGGTATGGACAGACTCCCTGCGCTGGCTGGACGGCGATCAATTCGACTCCGTCATGAACTACCCGCTGTCGGACCGGCTGCTTGAATATCTGGGGGATGAATCCCTTAATGCGGACACGTTCGCCGCTTATATCGGGCATCTCTTGATGCGTTATCCGCAGCAGGCCAACGAAGTCATGTTCAATCTGCTGGCCAGCCATGACACGGCGCGTCTGTTGACCCAGCTTGGCGGAGACAAGCGGAAGCTGAAGCTCGCTGCCGCCTTCCTGTTCACTTTTACCGGAACGCCATGCATCTTCTACGGCGATGAAATCGGGCTGGAGGGTGAAGGCGATCCGGACTGCCGGAAATGCATGCTCTGGGAGGAGGAGCAGCAGGACCGCGACCTGCTGCTCAGCTATCGCGAGCTGATCCGGCTGAGACATCAGCACCCGGCACTGAGCACGGGCGAATTCGGATTCCTGCGGGCGAGAGAGGACGAGCGGGCATTCATTTATGAACGGTTCGACAAGGAAGAGCATTTGACGGTCTGGATGAACCCTTCCGGCCAGACCGTACGGCTGTCCCTTAAGCTTGAAGGCCAGTGGCGGGATGCGCTTACCGGTCAACCCGCTGACTCGGCGAAGGGCCTGGCGCAAGGCCTCGTACAGGTGGAGCTTGCGCCATACGGCTACGCGATCCTCAAGAAGGCCTGATATTACAACCTGCAGAGTGAGCCCGATTTATACCAAACGGCTGCCCCGTCATTATCAGACGGAAGCAGCCGTTTATTTTTATGGCCATATGTCGCTGACTACCTCGCCCGCTGTCTGGTTCCAGGTTTGATGGATATCAGCTTTTCCCGTTTCTCCGGCTTTGCCCGCTTACCTGATTCTTCACCGCTCTTGCTCGGAGTTACCGCGAACAGAATGAGCAGCGCACCAATGACGCCCAATGCAGCCATGGTGCCGAAGAGCACCCAATGCCCTGTCCGCATAAGCAGCGAGACAGCGGGCGGCCCCAGCGCTACCCCGATAAACCGCATACTGCTGTACAGCGAGGTAATCGTGCCGCGGCTTTCTTTTTCCAGGCTCTCGGTAATCAGGGCATCCATACATGGCAAAGCAAGGCCGATGCCGATTCCTCCCAGGCTTAAGAAGCTGACCATATACACAATTTGCTTGGAGAAGATCGTCAGCACCATCGCTCCTGTAAGCAGCGCCATTCCGGCGAATGCCAGCCATTTCATGCGGTTCTTTTTCTGTCCGATGATCTTGCCGCCGATATAGGAAGCTAGACATAGCATAGCCAGCGGGATCGCCAATACATAGCCCTTGGAAGCCCCGTGCAGCCCGTACTTGGATTCCAGCGTTTCCGATAAATAGAACAACACGCCGAACACCACAAACATACAGATGCCGCCGATGGCAAAAATGGAATAGAGCCAGCGTCCACGCTCATGCAGAATTTCCTTGATCCCCTTTAAGAACTGCTTCAGCTTCTGCGGCTCGCCGCCTTCCTTCTTTTCAGGTTCCTTCACCAGCAGCGCGACGAGCAGAAGCGCCAGCAGGCAAAGCACAGGGATGGCAATGAAGGGAGCATACCAAAGAAGAAGCCCCAGATATGCCCCCAGAATCGGGCTCAGGACCTTTCCGAAGGTATTGCAGGTTTCCACAATTCCCAGCCCTTTGCTGACTTCCTTCTCATCCTTGAATAAATCACCGACAAAGGGGATCACAATGGGAAAAGCTCCGGCAGCCCCGATTCCCTGAAGCAGTCTTCCGCCCAAAATCACTCCGTAGGCAGCGATCCCGTCCATGAACCAGGCTGCCGCTACACAGACCGCACCGCCGACAGCGGCAAGTGCAAGACTCGGAATAATAACCTTTTTACGCCCGAAGCGGTCGGATAAATACCCGGCGATGGGAATCATGACAATAGCGATAAGCCCGTAAACCGTAATAATCATGCTCACCTGAAACGCGCCGATTCCCAGCTCCTTCGATATTTGCGGCAGCACCGGCAGCAGCATGGAATTGCCGAGTGTCATGATCAGCGGAATGGAGGCAAGCGCAAGCAGAGCCCCTTTTTGACTCTTCATGAGTTGACCACCTTTATCATTTTACATGCTGCTTAGTGTGGGTATTTCCGAAATTAATTATGCACCGGGTCACAGCTTGCATTCCGGGAAAAACTTATGCAGGCACCAAATGATGCACTGCTTCTTCCAGAGCAGCAATCTACGCGGTCCGCAACCCTCTTAGTCTATTGAACCCTTTTGCCTTCGAACCTGTCCTAAATCTCCTGCCGGAGGAATAGCTTTAGGTATGAAGACAGGAGGAGGTGATATCTATCAACGCTTTTATCGGATACATATTGCTGGGGCTGTCCTTATCCGCACCGATTGGCCCCATTAACGCCTCGCAGCTCGATAAAGGGATACGCGGCGGCTTTCTGCATGCCTGGCTGGTCGGGCTCGGGGCCATCTGCGCAGATGTCATTTACATGCTGCTGGTTTATTTCGGTGTGGTCCACGTACTGGATGCTCCGTTCATCAAGGCATTCCTGTGGCTGTTCGGGTTCTTTGTGCTGATCTACACAGGTTACGAGAGCATCAGGGATGCAGGCAGCATCTCGGCGGCTGACAGCCGGGGACAGGAGGAGTCCTATGCCAAGTCGTTTGTGTCCGGCTTTCTGATGTCGCTGTTCAACCCGCTGTCTATCCTGTTCTGGCTCGGTATTTATGGCTCGGTATTGGCCAAAGCCTCCTCGGAATATCCGCTGCAGCAGCTGCTGATCTATAGCGGAGGTATTGTACTGGGTATTCTGCTCTGGGATGTGACGATGGCCACCGCCTCCAGCATGTTCCGCCGCTTCCTCACGCTTCGGGTGCTGCGGTCGATATCGGTGATCTCCGGCTTGTCGCTGATCGGATTTGGCTTGTATTTTGGTGTACAGGCCTACCAGCTGTTATTCCCTTAGGTTTTGCTCTTGCGCAGGCGAATCCCCTTTATGCGAAACGTCAGGCCACCGGGCAGCGCCTGCAGCTCCAAGGAGTCCTGCTGTTCCTGTGCTTCGGCAGCATCCGGATTCTGCCGCTTCTTGCGGACTCGCTGCACAATGAAATCACATACGGCAATAAGGGCAACAAGGCCGAGACTGATGAAGAAGCCCGGACGGCTCAGCTTGTGGAACAGCGTTCCCGTTACCGCCGCAGTGATCAGCACAAGGCCGCTCCAGCGCTTGAAGCTGCTCCATCCGGAGGACTCCAGGAGCCTGCCCGACGACAGCAGAATAAAGGCCCAGTTATACAGCAGCATAATCCCCGCAGCCGTAGTGATATACTCGTACACCTTTCCGGGCAGAAGCAGGGCCAGCACAACCGTAGCGATCAGACCGCACAGAATCAGGCTCAAGGCCAGCAGCGGATACTTGTCCTTCCACTTCCGGGAGAACAGCCGCGGCGCGTCCCCTTCCTGGGCCAGTGTAATCATCATGGAGGTCACGGCATACAGGGAAGCGGTCATCGTCGAGAAGCCGGCAATAATCAGCACTCCGTTGAACAGATGCGGTATAAAGGCCAGGCGGTCGCTGCTCAGCGCCAGCACAAAGGGGCTTTTCTCCGGGTTAAAGGCCTTGAGCGGCACCATCGTTACCGCCAGCCCAATCGAGACCACATACAGCGACGCAAGAGTCACCAGCATGACTTTCCCGGCCTTCGGAGCTTCCTCCGGCTTCTTCAGCCGGTACGACATAATGCCGAGCACTTCAATTCCCCCGTAGGCGTAGAAGGCAAACAAAAAAGCCGACCACAAGCCCACCCCACCCGCAGGGAAAATCGCTGCTCCGCTGAGCGGAACCTTGGGGGTATATTTATTTCCCCCGATCCAGCCGGCAAGCAGGGCGACCGCAAGCACCAGGAACATCACCATTGCCGCCAGCTTGATTACGGCCAGTACATTCTCCACCCGGTCAAAGCCTTTGTTGCCAAAAAAAACGATGGCCATGCCGGCAAGTCCGAACCCGGCGGCGAATATCCACATCGGGACTGCCGGGAACCAGAACCGTGCAAAGATCGCCAGCGCCGACAACTGGCTCCCCATTATCAGCAGCTCCGAGAACCAGTATACCCAGCCGCTGCCGAAGCCTGCCCAATTACCGAAGGCTTGCTTCGCGTAGGAGCGGAAGGAGCCCTGCTCCGGCTGCTTGGCCGTCATACGTGCAAGAGCGTCAAATACAATATAAGTGCCGGCAGCGGCCAGCAGATAGGCGATCAGAACCGCCGGACCGCCGATGGAGATGGCCAGGCTGGAGCCCAGGAAGTAGCCCGTTCCAATCGTACCTGCAACGCCCAGCAGGGTAAGCTGCCACCATTTCAGTTGTTGCTGCTTCGCTTGTGCATTCCCGGATGCCTTGCCCATGAGCTCATTCCTCGCTTGTTTATATTTTGATCCGCTTCCCTAGACTTCCCGGCTGGCCTGATTTCAATTTGGCAAATTCGCTCATAATCAAGCAATGTTTGCCGAGGGGCATAGATCGCCGGTCAGACGCAATACTAAGCCGGTACCTTATCCCATCCACAAAGGAGCAATCAATAATGACAGGGATACTTGGAGGTAACCCGAAGGAAGAACCGCTGCACTACGGGGAGATCTATAGCATCTGGCAGACCTCCATGCTGGCCAAAGGCGCGATCTCCGGTTACCGGGCATATCAGTTTCATGCGGGCGATCATGATCTGAAGAAGCTGCTCGGTGAGCTCATTAATCAAGCCGAACTGGAAGTCAGCGAATGCGATGCACTGCTGGCCGACAACGGGCTCGCAGCTGCGCCGGCAATGCCGAACCGGCCGGAAGCCCGGCTGGAGGACATTCCGGTCGGCGCCCGCTTCACTGACCCGGAAATCGCCGCCATGGTGGCCGCAGGAAACGGTGCCGGAATGGTGGCCTGCAGCCAGGTGATGGCCCAATGCATCCGCGAGGATATCGGGACGCTATTTGGCAAGTACCATGCAACAAAGGCTGCGCTGGGCCTGAAAATTCTGCATATGAACAAGAAGAAGGGCTGGCTTATCCCTCCGCCGCTGCTGGCGAAGAAGCCGGAGCCGGTACACGCCTAGACAACAAAGAGGATGCCGCCAGCCGGAAGGCTGGATTGGCATCCTCTTTAGTTGTGCCCGTCTATCCACGGGTCGATGTCAGAATAGCGGATATCAATATTGCTCTCATCCTCCGGATTGACCAGACAAATGCAGAAGGGAGCCTCCTTGGTGCTTGGGCCGTTAATCAGCAGCCGGTAACCGCCCTCCACCTGATACTGGCGCACGTACAGGCCTGAACCGACATCTTCATACGGATAGTCAGTGAAATCCTCCCAGGTCAGCGCTTCGCCTTTCCCGGCCAGATCTCGGAGTCTGTCAAGGGACAGCCCGGTCTCATCCCCGCCTTCGGCCTGGCCGGCACAAGCCGAACAGATGCAGATTAATACAATCGTCATTACAAGCTTCCGAATGGTCTTCATCAAGCAAGCCTCCCGCCGGATGATTGTCACATGCATGTTCCAATCATAACCAATCATCCGGCTTTTGGAAATATTAAAGCCGCTAATTACATTGTTCTGTCAGTTCCCACGAGATCCACGTAGGATATTCAAATAATTCTGCTAAATTGTAGTCCAAAGCATGTCACCTCCAGCTATTTGTACATAAATTGTTTAATTTGTCTTTCTGAAAAATTACCTTTTAACTTTTCATATATAAAACGAGTACTCTCTTCTATTGAATAATCTTTGTTTTCTTCTGTAAGATTTTCCTCCCATCGGTCACTCGTTCCCCAGATTAATGTGCTCCAATGCTGATTAATAGTTCTTCCACGCCGTATTGCGGTAACATTTAAACTTTTAAATAAAGCATCCATCGAATAATTATAAGAATCCTTACTCAGCAAAAGTACAGATTCTATTTCATCTTTTTCAGCCTCTCCTACCTCATTCAAGAAATCATAGATTTTTCTCTCCGACTCTGTGAAAAGTTTTCTTTGGCGAAAAGGTTTAAGATGAAAATACAACTCCCTAGACAGATAAGTCACTTTGTTTTTGTAGATTTTACTATAAAATACAGTACGTGATTCTATTAGACTCATTAAAGAGTTCCAGTCTCCTCCTACTCCAATTACACTCGGTAAAGTAGGATTTTCATTTAATAACAGCAGCCCATACCGTTGAAATTCTAACGTCAATAATTCTGCTCTCCTATTATTTTGCATTTGGTATTCTCCAATTATTTAAATTTAAATTATTGTTATTCCATCAAGCATTACAGATGGTGACATAAATTCACCAGCTACAGTTTCAATTTCATAACTGCAGTAAACAAATCGATCAAACGAATTGTTCAGATTAAATTGAAGTCCATTATGATACGAACGATTCAATAAACTCACTACTTTCTCTAGTTTTCTTCCACCATTCCAGAGTTTCTTTTTTCTATTTAAACAATAGAAAGTAATAACATTTTTTTGAAAATATTTTTTTCCTATAATACTCTTATCGCTATAATGATTCAACAATTAAAATCTTTTCCATCGACAACAATTTCACGCATTTATCTCCTAGTTGCGATGAGTTAAAATACCTATGAATGATTTGTCATTACATTGTTAATCTCCGCCAACTATTTCCAAATGTTCGGTGGTAAAGGAATCGTGTTTATGAAAAAGAGCACCTCAACGACTGAGTGATCTGGTGAAATTTTCTACATTCAAAAAGAGGAGTAAAGCAGCCTTCTGGCAGCTTTACTCCTTGGTCTTAAACCTCATCCGTTAGAACACCCGCTTCTTATCCCGCTCATCAATCAGGATCTGTACCGACTCCTTGAACCGCAGCGAATGTATAATTTCCCGCTCACGCAGGAACTTCAGGCTATCCTGCAAATCAACGTCGTCAGTCATATCAATCAGCCATTGGTATGTAGCCCGGGCCTTCTCTTCGGCGGCAATATCTTCATACAGATCGGCAATCGGATCACCCTTGGCCTGGATGTAGGACGCGGTCCACGGTACCCCTGCGGCGTTCTGGTAGAACAGCGCGTGATCGCGCTGTGCATAGTTGGCCCCCAGCCCGGCTGCCTCCAGCTCATGGACCGAGGCATCCTTCGTCAGCTTATAGATCATGGTGGCGATCATCTCCAGATGCGCGAATTCCTCCGTCCCGATATCATTGAGTACACCGATGACCTTATCCGGAATCGTGTATCTCTGATTCAAATATCTCAGCGCCGCCGAGAGCTCTCCGTCCGCACCGCCGTATTGCTCCAGCAAATATTTGGCCATGCGGACATCGCACTTACTGACGCGTACCGGATATTGCAGCTTTTTCTCATAAACCCACATTGGATAGTCCCCCTCCTTCCCCTAAATTAAACTTGCCATGGCCACGGGGGCTGGTTCCATTCCCATGGACATTTCGAATAGGCACGCCCGAAATTTTGCAGGGGTCCGTAAAGCTCCTGGAAGTGGTTAGCCAGCCGGGTCCGTTCCTGGGTCAGCTGGTTGAACTGCTCAATCGCTTTGAGATCCTCAGGATGCGTATTCAGATAGAGATTCAGCTCAACCAGCGCAAAATCCAGCACCTGCAGCTGCTCCAGCAGCTCGTAGTACCGGGAATCACAAGGATTTGCTTCCGTCATCCTTTACCCCCTCCTTCACAGGCTTTGGACTCATAGGGACTGAACAAGGCCGGCCACAGCGTTCCCGCCTTCAGCGCTTCATTCAGCGGAAATTGCGGAAGACCCGGCGGTTGAAAGGGAATGAACAGATTGGGCGGCACGATATACGTCTTGAACGGGATCGGCGGACAGGGATCGAACGGCCCCCTGTACGGCTTCCATACACGTTCCTGCGATTCCACGGCTATACCCTCCTTTGGTTTACATTCCGGAAAGCTGTTAAGCAGTCCTCTGGCACTGCCTTCGTAACAAATCTATGCCGTCGGCGGACGATTAGAACTGTCAACGAACAACACAAAGCAACCCCGCCTGCACAGATCAGTACTGCATCTGTGCAGGCGGGGTTGTCTATCCTCCGGGTAACCGGATTAATCCCTTTCGTTATCCTCTTCTTCGGCCGGAGCTGTCTCTTCGCTCTCCTCGGGCGTTTCCTTGTGGATGTTGATCCGAGTGATCCGCAGCCTTGTCGCTTCCTCCACCTCAAAGGTCACATTTCCGATGACGACCTTCTTGCCTTTGGTCGGATTACCTTCCAGCTCCTTGAACAGCCAGCCTCCGATGGAGTCCACCTCGTCATCCTCGATAATGACCCCGGTCAGATCGTTGACATCTTCGATCAGCATCCGGCCCTCAACGGAGATATAATCGCCGTTATATTCCACGCTTGGCCGCTCATCCTCGAATTCGTCGTGCAGGTCACCGACGATTTCCTCGAGAATCTCCTCGGCCGTCAAGAGTCCGGCGGTCCCGCCGTATTCGTCGACCACCAGCGTCAATTGCGCCTTGTTCTTCTGCATAATCCGCAGCGCATGGCTGATCTCCATGGACTCCGGTACGTTCAGGATCGGGCGGACCAGTGAAGCCAGATCATTCTGCTGCTCCGGCGGGGCAAACAGCAGATCGGTAATATGGACGAACCCGATGATCCGGTCCTTGTCTTCATTTGCGACAGGGTAACGCGAATGCTTCGTTTCTGTAATGATCCTCATATTTTCTTCCAGGGACAGGTTGCTGTACAGCACATCCATATCTGTACGCGGCAGCATCACTTCACGGGCCAGCAGATCGGAGAATTCAAAGATATTGTCCATCAGCTTCATTTCATCCTGGTCAATGACCCCGCTCTTCGCACTCTGATTCATCAGAATCCGAATTTCCTCTTCGGAGTGCGCCGCCTCTGCTTCACTGGCAGGTTCGACGCCAACCAGGCGCAGCAGGGCGTTAGCCGAGGCATTAAGCACCCAGATGAACGGGAAGAACAGATTATAGAAGAACATCAGCGGTGCGGACAGGAGCAGCGCAGAGCCCTCTGTCTTCTGGATCGCCAGCGATTTCGGCGCCAGTTCGCCCAGTACAATATGTAAGAATGTAATAATGGAGAACCCGATAATTACGGATACGGTGGAAATCAGTGTCTCATCGGTCACACCCAGCTGAAACATCAGCGGCTCAATCAAGAGCTCCGAGACTGCCGGTTCGCCCACCCAGCCGAGGCCGAGCGAGGCGAGCGTAATCCCGAACTGGGTAGCGGACAGATAGGCATCCAGCTTCTTGTTGACCTTCAGGGCATAGCCTGCCATTTTGTTACCCTCACTGACCAGCTGGGTCAGGCGCGATTGCCTGACCTTAACCAGTGAGAACTCCGCGGCAACGAATATACCGTTAAGGAACACAAGCACAATGACTACAGCCAGATTAAACAGCAATTTTCCTATATCAAAATCCGTATGCACAATAATAGCGCCCCATTTCTACAAATTGATCGCTTGTCTGGTCTTGAAGTCCACCTGCGGATAGTACATGTCGGCCACCAGCAGATTCGGTCCGCAGCAGGCAGCGGCATCGCAGTGGCAATTCACCTTCTGGTTAAGCGGATGCTTCTCCTGCCATTCCGTGAAGATATCGTCCAGCTTGCTCGAATGCACATTACCGAAGGCCGAAATATCGGCGAAATCAGTGACAAATACATCCCCTGTAAACAGGTTGACATTCACCCGGTTCCGGCCGTCGGGATCATTGCGGACCGTTACATTCTTCTCACTGCGCAGTCTGCGCAGCAGCTGCTGGTCTTCCTCCAGGAAGCTGCAGGCGAAGAAGGGCAGCGTGCCGAACAGCATCCACAGCTCCGGATCACGGTGGTCCAGCAGATCATTAATGGCCGCATTCATCTCTTTAAGCGATAACACGGGCAGGGAAGAGGCGAAGCTTGAAGCATACATCGGATGCACTTCATGGCGCTCCGCGCCCATTTCACGGATGAGCCGGTGAATCTGCGGCAATTTACGGTGGGTCCGGTAGTTGATCATCGACTCGGCCGAGATCAGCATTCCGTCCTCGCTAAGCCGACGGGAATTCTCCAGCATCGTATCATACAGACGGTAAGCGGCCTCCTTGGCTACCGGATGTCCGCTGTTGGCGAAGCCGACCTCATGGAAATCATCGCCATTCACATAGTTGAAGGAGATATGCATAACATCCAGGTAAGGCAGCAGCTGCTCATACCGGGCATAAGGCATGGTGAGATTGGAATTAATCTGCGAACGGATGCCCCGTTCACGGGCATATTTGAGCAGCGGCACGATAACGTTGTCTACGGTAGAGGCCCGGAACATCGGCTCACCGCCGGTAATGCTGATCGTCTGCAGATGCTCCACTTCCTCCAGCCGGTCCAGCATGGTCTTCAGCGGCAGCATTTCCGCTTCTCTCATCGTCAGACTGTCGCCAACTGCACAGTGCTCACAGCGCATATTGCACAGATTTGTCACCGTCATCTCCACACTGGTCAGCACATGACGCCCATGCTCGCGCAGTGAGGTGATCGGATCCCATGGATCGTAAGCAGGCGACAGCCTCCTGGCCACAGTTGATGATGAAGGATCTAGTATACTCATTATTCAGTGTCTCCTTTGATGCGTATTTCTTATTATTAACCGAAAACTTTACATAAAGCACGATAACCTAACTCTTATCATACCATGCTCGTCAAAAAATCTGCACATTCTCCCGGAACACCCCATCCTGCTGCATTTCCGGCGGGACGGCAAAATGCAAAGGCAGCGGGTACGAATCCCGGGCGCCGCTTGACTTACGCGCCTGCCGGATTCTTCCCGCCGCCTTCACTTCAAATGGATGTGGAATTCACCGCAGGGGAATCCACATCGTCAACTCCCATAATTACGACTGACAGCGCGGTCGAGAGATCCCGTTCGAATGGAGTGACCTTCTCCCCTTCCGGGCCGCTAATAATGCGCACCACCGGCCGGTGCGGGGTACTGGGGTCAATCTTGACCACAACGCCGGTCTCGCCGGTGCTGAGCTTGACCGTCAGCCCCAGCGGATAGATCGCCACACGGTCCCGGAACAGCTCCAGCTGCTTCTGCTCGTAGAGTGTGCCGGAGCCCACATACAGCGCCTCAACCGCCTGATGGGGCAGCATCGCTTTTTTATAAATCCGGTTCGAGGTCATGGCGTCATAAGAGTCGGCAACCCCCAGCCATTTGGCATACTCGTGAATTTGCGGGCCGGTCAGTCCGCGCGGATATCCCGATCCGTTGATCCGTTCATGATGCTGCAGGGCGCAGTGAGCGGCCAGTAGCGGAATATTAGGCTCTTCTTTCAGGATCTTATACCCGATCTCGGTGTGAGCCTGCATATGGCGGAATTCATCATCGGTAAGCATACCCGGCTTCTGGATAATTTTGACCGGAATCTGGGTCTTGCCGATATCATGCAGGAGCGATCCGAGGCCGATGACACGCAGCTCTTCCTTGCTGTAGCCATGGGCAATTCCCAGTACCAGCGTATAGAGGCAGACGTTCAGGGAATGCACGTAGAGATAATTATCCGCAGTGTTCATATCCGCCAGCATAATCATCGGGTCTTCCTGCGAGGACATGTCGTCAAGGATCGAATCCATGATGCTGGAGAATTTCTTATCCAGATGATAGAACCCCTTGGTGATTCCCGACGCATTTGACATTTCCTGAAACTGGTTACGGATAATCTTAAGGGCCTGATGGCGCGTTTCTTCCTGCAGCATGCCTTTAATCTCGATATCATCGGTAACAGCATCCTCAATATAGATATAACCGATATCAATTTTGGCCAGCCGCTTGATCAGGGAATCCGTCAGCTCCATGCCGTCCGCAAGCAAAACCAGTCCTTCATCATTATAAATTTTCTTCCCCAGCTTCATGCCCGCCTGAAGCCGATTCACGGATACTAAACGCACCTTGGCTCACTCCTGCCCTTAACGGTAAATTCTACTCTGCTTCTAAATCTTTGGGTCACACGCTATGCCTGTACCGTTACTCTGAACCGGCAAGTGCATCTGCGATAATCAGACGGGCCCTGCCGGTTTGCCGGGGGGTGAATGCTTAACGCATAATGAACAGCCAGAATACCGCCGCCAATATAAAACGGTAGATCGCAAAATGTGTCGGTCTGATCTTCTGGATCAGCTTCATGAACAGTACCACCACCACATAGGCGACAATGAATGAAATGACAAAGCCGATGGCAAAGTCCCAGATCGTATCACTGGTAAAATACTTGTAGGAGTCCAGCAGCTCGTATCCCGAAGCTGCACACATAATCGGAATGGCGATCAGAAACGAAAAGTCCGCCGAAGCCTTGTAGCTGACGCCACTCAGCATCCCCCCCGAAATGGTGGAGCCGGAGCGGGAGAAGCCGGGCCACAGCACGGAGATAATCTGGTACAGCCCGATGGCCAGTGCCTGCCCGTAAGAGAGGTCGTCGAGCTCATGTGCAGTTACACGCACCTTGCGTCCGTTCACCCATTCGGCTACAATCATCAGAATCCCGCCCGCAACCAGCGCCCACAACACCGTGCTTGCCCCGAACAATCCCTTAATGAAATCGCGGGCAAAGAAGGCCACGGCCAGCGCCGGCGCAATGCCCAGAATGACATGGATCAGGTTCAGCCGGGAGGCTGGCATGAGCCCGCCCCTGCCGCTGCTCCGGCGGCGGCCGAATCCGAGCAGATCAGCGACTCGCTGGCGGTAGACAAGCGCAATCGCCAGAATGGCACCGAGCTGGATGACAATCTCGTATGTCTTCATAATCGGTTCCTGCTCGTCATATCCTAATAGCTTACTCGTTAAAATCATGTGTCCGGTCGATGAAACCGGAATAAATTCGGTAATGCCTTCCACAATGGCAAGTATAATTGCCGTAATCGTATCCATATGCTCCTCCTGTTTACTGCGATAGTATAAATAGTACAACTTTTTGCTGCTGTCAAAAATACAAAAATCCAGTATTACGCAAATCATTCTTATATTTATTGGAGTACCTGTTCCAGCCAATGCGCGGCGCAGTAAATCTATTATGTAAAAGAAGCCTTAATAGGCTTCGGCTTCCCAGCGGGCAACGGCAGCCTCATCGAGGCTTTCCGGACGCTGCAGCTCGATCCGCAGCAAATCCCTTATAAAGTGCGGCACTAAATAAACGGGATCACGGCCGCCCGCAATACTCTCATATCCAACACGGAAGGTGAACATATCCAGGGTCCCTACCGTGTATTCCTTGTTGTCTGCCAGCGGCTCCCCGCCGACTGAAACGGCAATACCGTTATCATAAGGCATGGCCCGGGGATCGTACAAGATTTTTAATCCGTCCACGGCCAGACTTCCCAGAACTTCTCCGCGGAAGCCATATCCGTAGATGGCTTTGCCCCGGAACTCCTCCGTCAGACTCTGTTCAAGCGCTGTGCGGATATCCCTGCCCATCAGCTTCAGGATACAGGCATTGATCGGCGAAGGACACAGACCGTGCAGCATTCCCGCCGTAATCTCACCCTTCGGCAGCGGCCCCAGCAGCTGTCCGGTATTGACCAAAGCGAGTTCGCAGCCGGTAAAATGGCGTACAGCCTGGGCCAGCAGATTACCCAGCGGCGACTCTCCGTATACATCAAGCGGAAGCTCGCGGTCGATAATCGCTACCGTCTCCGCCAGCTTCTCCTGCGCATGCTGCACATGGATAACGCGGGCTTGACGGACGGCCTCATCCGATCTAGCGGGATCGGCAGCCCTGCATTCCCCTTCACGCAAGGTAAAAGGCTCACCCGGCGCCGGTCTTTCAAACACCAGCCGCCCCAGGTAACGCCCGAACTTGCCTGCACCGCAAACCGCCGTGCCGCTGATGATCTGCGGCTTCTCCAGCATATGGTGGGTATGTCCGCCAAGAATGGCATGCACCCCTTCCAGCTTCTCCGCCAGCCGCTGATCGGCAGGCAATCCCAGATGCGACAGCACAATCACAATATCCGTCTCCGCAGCAAGCTCCCGGCACTGTTCTTCCAGTGAAATCTCAGGATCCCCCACTTCCCAGCCCAGCAGTGAATAGAAGGAGGTAAAGGCAACGGTCGCCCCGGTGATCCCGATCCTGATTCCGTCCTTCTCTACAATAACTCTGCGCTCCATCCATTCCGGCGGCCTGCCGGTTGCCGACTCCAGCACATTGCAGCAGACTACCGGGCACTGAATGCCGGCATAGATGGCAGACAGCGTCTCTCTGGAAAAGGTCAATCCTTCGTTGTTGCCGATCGTGACCGCATCGTAGCCGGTTAAATTGATCATGTCGATATTGGCCTGGCCCAGCGTTCCTTCCGTTTCAACGGCGGAGCGGTCCATATGATCGCCGATGTCCACAAGCAGCACCGGATCTTCCCCGGCAGCGGCTTTGATGTCTGTAATCTCGGCGGCTAGCGGGCCCATCATCTCGAAATGGCTGTGAATATCATTGGTATGAAGTATAGTCAAACGTTGCGGAAGCAGGTCCATGCGTCTTCTGTCCTTCCTATCCCTTATGCCGTTCTTAAACGAAGCGGCAAGCTGTGATCTACAAAGCCTAGCATAACATTTTCATGCCCATTATGGTATATTGGAATCATTATAAACCTTGAGGTGAATGAAGCATGCATATCAACATCCGGTTATTTGCCGGTCTGGCCGAAGTCATCGGCACATCCTCCCTCAGTTTCCACATGCATAACGAGGAAGCAACCGCCGATCAATTGAAGGAGCAGCTGTCCGCCGCTTATCCCGACGCCGCCGCACAGATTCAGGTGTCCATGGTCGCCATTAACCGTGAATACGCCCCGGGTGATACCAGAATTACCGGCGATGCCGAGGTTGCGCTGATCCCCCCTGTTTCCGGCGGTGAATCCGTACCGGATTGCGGTGAAACACCTGATGGATTGTTCAGTGTAAACGATCAGCCGCTGGACGCCGAGGCGCTGCTTGACAAGGTGCTTGACCAGAATCACGGCGCTTCGCTGGTATTCGTCGGCACTACACGGGAAATGACCGGTGAGCAGCGGACAACCGCACTCTATTATGAAGCATACCTGCCAATGGCTCTCGGCAAAATGCAGCAAATCGGGCACGAAGTCCGTGAACGCTGGAATGCGCACTGCGCCATTGCCCATCGTATCGGCCTCGTCGGCCTCAAGGAAGCCAGCGTGATTATCGCAGTCTCCGCTGCGCACCGAGACGTCTGCTATGAAGCCAGCCGCTACGCCATTGAGCAGCTCAAAGCCACTGTTCCTGTATGGAAGAAGGATCTGGGCGAATCCGGGGAACAGTGGGTCGGAGCCGATCCTGCGGCCGCGAAGTTTCATAACACCTAAACCGTTAATTGAATCATTGAATAATACGAAGTTTGTTGCTATGCTGGAAAAAAACGCTAATGTAAGGTGGCCTTGTCATTGAGAGTACATGTCATGGACCTAAAACCTGGCGATTTCCTGCAAGCGGATACGTTCAGCGCCCGCGGACTGCATGTATTGCCGAGAGGATCGCGTCTGCAGCTGGAGGAGATTGCCAGGCTGATACAGCATGGCGTCGACTATGTGGATATCGAGGAACTGCAGGAGCCGCCCGCGCCGAACATCAGAACCTCGATGATTCAGGCGGTAGCCCGCGGCTTCGATACCGCCATTGAAGGCTTCGAATCGGTTTATATGGAAGCCTTGACCAAAGGGAGCTTCAACCAGTCGGTAGTCGACGATATTCTGCGTCCCTCCCTTGAATCCTTCGACAAGCAGAAGGATGTAGTGACGCTGCTGCTGCTGCTTGAGCGCAGCGACAATTATACATATACCCATTCTTTGCAGGTAGGGATGCTTTCTTATTATATAGCATCCTGGCTGGGATATTCCAAGCAGGAATGCTACGTAATTGCCCGTGCCGGGTATCTGATCGACATCGGTAAATGCCGCATTTCCCCGGCTATCCTGAACAAGCCGGGAAAGCTGACTCCAGCGGAATATGAGGAAGTCAAGCTGCATACCATCTACGGCCATGACATCATCAGGAACTCCATGAACGATTCCTATACCGCGCTTGCCGCCCTACAGCACCATGAGCGGGAAGACGGCTCGGGATATCCGCACCGCCTCACCAAGACAGACATCCATCCGTATGCCCAGATCGCTGCCGTTGCCGACATCTACAGCGCCATGACCTCCCACCGTGTCTATCAATCCAAGCAAGAGCTCATCTCCGTGCTGCGCGAGATTCACTCGCTCAGCTTCGGCAAGCTCAGCGCCGTACCGGTTCAGGCCTTCATCCAGCACCTGATGCCGGGCTTCATCGGCAAGCGTGTGCTGCTCAGCACCGGCGACCTGGGCGTCATTATAATGAACAATCCCGTAGATGTATTCCGGCCGCTTGTGCAGTGTGACGGCCAATTTCTTGACCTCTCCCGCGAACGCAATGTATCGGTCATTGAGATCTATATGGAATAGCCCTGCTGCATGTCAAGAAGAGGTTCCCCGGACTCTGCTGAGCCCGGGGAACCTCCTTTTTTGTTGCTGCAGTGCTGTGTCAGCAATCAATATTCGGGTTTGAAAATCCGCATTGCTGTCGAGGCTATTCTTAGGATGAATCACAAGGGGGAGTCTTTATGCTGGCGGTACATCAGCGTCTGGCGGAGCTGTACATGCTCAGTATGGCCCGTCCGCTGACCAAAGATGAGAAGACCGAACAGAAGCACTGCCTGCAGGCCAATGCCCTATACTGCTGGGAAATGGCCCGGCTGAACAACGAATCCCTGCTGGCAGCAGATACACAGGATTTAGCCTGGCAGCAGGAGATCGTCGCCCAAATGGCGGAGCTGCGCACCAAGGGGAAGGTAGGCAAAAGGCGGAAATAGATGTTACAGTACAGTGAGGTATTTTATCACATTCACCTTCAGGAGGAGTTGACATCTATGATTCGCGGCCTTTTTGAAACTCATATCAATGTAAGCAATGTCCAGAGATCGGCTGCTTTCTATGAGCAGCTTCCCGGCGTCCTACCGCTGTATAATGATCCAGTGCGCAAGTCCAGGTTTTACTGGATCGGACAGCCGGGAGAAGCGATGCTGGGATTGCGCGAGAATTATCCTTCACCGCTGGTCCAGCGCCAGCATTTTGCCTTCCGGATTGCGCTTGCCGACATGCCGGAAGCCAGGAACCGGCTTCTTGGGCTGGGACTGCAGCCTGAGAACTTCAAGGGGGAAAGCGCGGAGAAGCTTATTGTCTTTCCGTTCATGCCGGCAGTCTCCATCTACTTCGATGATCCCGACGGACATTCTTTAGAGCTGATTGCCATGCTGCCCGATGATCCCCGGCCGGAACTCGGGATGATGTACTGGGAGGAATGGGAGCAGCTGCACGGCCGGAAGTGACCCTTCAGGAGCCCTCTTGCCTCAAGTAAATATAACGATAAAGAAGCACCTGCCCGCAAGTGCAAGTACTTATTAGCACTTGCGCGGACAGAGGCTTTCTTTGTTACGCTTACTGTCTTTGCCTGCCGTATTCAGTCTACAGGAACCTGAATTGCGCTTCGATCAGTCCGTTGTAGATGCCATCCCGCGCGGTCAGCTCGGCATGGTTGCCCACTTCCTTGATTTCGCCGTGGTCAAGCACGACAATTTTGTCCGCGTGACGGATGGTCGACAGCCGGTGGGCGACAATAAAGGAGGTCCGGCCCTTAAGCAGAATCTTCAGCGCCTCCTGGATCTTAATCTCCGTCTCCGTATCAATGCTGGCCGTCGCTTCATCCAGGATCAGAATGCGCGGATCGGCAAGCAAGGCCCGCGCGAAGGACAGCAGCTGCCGCTGGCCCATGGACAAGGCGCTGCCCCGTTCCTCAACCTCCGTGTCATAGCCCCGCGGCAGCTTCATTATGAACTCGTGGGCATCTACCGCCTTGGCCACCTCTTCGATCTCCGCATCGGTGGCATCCAGCCGTCCGAAGCGGATGTTGTCGCGGATCGTTCCCGAGAAGATGAACGTATCCTGCAGCACGATGCCAATCTGCTCACGCAGGCTCTGCAGGGTCACTCCGCGGATGTCCTTGCCGTCAATCGTCAGCGTACCGCTCTTAATGTCATAGAAGCGCCCGATCAGGTTGATAATGGTGCTCTTCCCTGATCCGGTGTGGCCGACCAGTGCGATCGACTGTCCCGCCTTTACCTCCAGATCGATACCCTTCAGCGCTGCCCTGCCGGGCTCATATTCAAAGATAACCTTCTCAAACCGGATGTCTCCGGCGATCTTCGGCAGTGGCAGCGCTCCCTCGCGGTCCTGTACGGCCGGTTCTTCATCCAGATATTCGAAGATCCGCTCCGAAGAAGCCATTGCCACCAGCAGCTGGTTGTACATTTGCCCCAGCCGGTTGATCGGGTCCCAGAAGTTGCTCACATAGGTACTGAAGGCGACGAGATAGCCGACGGTCAGCTCCCCGGATTGAATCAGATAAGCCCCGAGCCAGAACAGGATCATTGTTCCGAAGCCGCCGGTAATTTCGATAATCGGACCGAACGCCTGATTCATCGCCGAAGCCTTGTTCCAGGATTTGCGGCTGTCCATGTTCATCGCATCGAAATACTGCATATTCTCTTCTTCCTGCGTGTACGCCTGGGTTACCCGGATTCCTTGAATGGATTCGTTCAAATGGGAGTTGATCCGCGAATTCTTCATCCGCACATCCTGCCAGGCAATCCGGATCTTCTGCCGCAGCTTCGTGGAGATCAGGAACATGATCGGCACGGTAACCATAACGGCGAGGCCCAGCTTCCAATTGATCAGCAGCAGAATGACCGTGATCCCGAGCAGCTGTACGCAGTCAATCATCAGATTGACCACCCCGTTCGTGAACAGGTCCTGCAGGGAGTTAATGTCATTGGTCACCCGTACCAGCACCGATCCGGCCGGCCGCTTGTCGAAGAAGTTAAACGACAGCTTCTGAATATGCCGGAACAAATCGGAGCGCAGATCATAAATGACCCGTTGCCCGATAATATTGGTGTACTTGATCCGGTAAATCCCGGCAATCCACTGGACCAAATACAGCACGATGACGATGGCAGTCAGCGAATAGAGCAGCCTGAGACTTGGATTGACCGGGCTCAGGGCATTGTCGATCGCCATACTCGTCAGGTAAGGAACCGTCAGCTTGGTGATTGTACCCAGTATCATCAGCGCCGCTACCAGCGGCAGCATCTGCTTGGCATAGGGCTTCATGTAGCCGAACAGCCGGGTGAACTGCTTCCAGTCGAACGCCTTGTCAATCTGGTCGTCGTCCTTATAAACGAAGCGCTCCTCAATGGCGTGATCCTGCTCCGTCTCTATTTTGGCATCCGCAGCTGCGGTCTGCTTCGAGGTCTCAAGCTTCATGTGTAGGTCCCTCCCCTCTTCCGCCCGCTCTGGCCAGGTAGTCTGCATATTGAATCCGGTATACATCCTGATAAGGACCGGGAACCTCAATCAGCTCAGCATGGGTGCCGGACTGCACCATCCGCCCTTCATCCATGACGATAATCTGGTCGGCATGGCGCAGCGAGGAAATACGGTGGGCGATAATCAGCGTCGTCCGGCCGCGCATAACCTCCTGGAAGCCGGACTGGATCTCATGCTCCGTCTCCATATCTACCGCACTTGTGGCATCGTCAAGAATGAGAATCCGCGGATTCTTCAACAGCGCTCTGGCGATGGCGATCCGCTGCTTTTGCCCGCCGGAGAGGCCCATTCCCCGCTCACCGACGACCGTATCATAGCCTTCCGGCATTTCCATAATAAAGTCATGGGCTTTGGCCAGCTTGGCGGCACGGATAATATCATCCATATCTACCTGCTTCATACCGTAAGCAATATTATTGCGGATGGTGGACGAGAACAGGAACGTCTCCTGGAACACCGTCGCAATCTGGGCGCGCAGGCTGCGCACCTTGAATTCACGGATGTCGACACCGTCTAGCCGGATGCTGCCCTGATTCACGTCGTAGGCGCGCATCATCAGTTGAATGATCGTCGATTTGCCGGAACCTGTGCCGCCGAGGAAGCCGATCACTGCGCCCGGCTTGGCGGTGAAATGGATATCCTTAACCGCAGGCATTTTGTTGCCGTAAGCAAAGGTAACATGGTCGAACACCACTTCGCCTTTTACACGTGAGGCATCCAGGTCAAGTGCATGCTCTTTGTCGCGTACATCAATCGGCTGATTCAGCACCTCCAGCACGCGTTCTCCCGAAGCCTTGGACTGCGTATAGTTGTTGATATGGAAGCCGAGGCCCCAGACCGGACCGATAATGTACCAGATCAGGCTGAAGAATGCGACCAGCTCGCCAAGCGACATCTGCTCTTTGATAACCAGAGTCCCCCCGACTCCGAGCAGGATGGCGACGCTCACCGAAGCCAGCAATTCCATCATCGGAAAAAACCGGCTCCACAGCTCGGCGGCAAAAATCTGGTTATCCTTGTAACGCTCATTGCGGTGCGAAAATTTCTCCACCTCATAAGCCTCTCTGGCAAACGACTTGACCGTCCGTACACCGGTCACATTCTCCTGGACCGCTGTGGTCAGCGAACTGAGCGCCAGGCGCATCTCCTGAAAGGCCGGATGGATTTTCGACTCAAACCGGAGTGCGACCACCGCCAGAAACGGCATCGTAATCAGCGTTACCAGTGTCAGCTGCCAGTTGATCGAGAACATCATCACCGAACCGAAAATCACCATAAAAAACACATTCAACAATTGGGCGAAGCCAAAACCGATAAAGTTACGGATCGCTTCCAAATCCCCGGTCAAACGGGACATCAGGTCGCCTGTCCTCGCCGTGTCGTAATAACGGAAGGAAAGAAATTGCAGCTTCTCGTAGCAGGCATTGCGCAGCCGGTAGGCCAGATAATTGCCCAGCCTTCCTCCAAAGAAGCCGTGCGCAAACTGCAGGCAGGCTTTTACAATGACTACAGCCAGAACGGACAGGGCCAGCATCGGCACCTCGTCAAATTTCAGGGGCACGATTACTTCGTCAATCAGCTTTCTTAACAGGTTGGGGGTAATCAGCCCCACTGCAGTGGCGGCGGCTAAAGCTAGAATCGACAGAAGCAAATAATGACGCTTCTCCCGGTAAAAGCCTCGCAGTTGCCTGAGAACATCCATGTCTCTCCTCCTCATAGTCCGCATAGGACACATTTGGCTTGCCATGCCGGATTTCTCCAGCACCGCAAGCCATCAATTGAACGCTTCCATTTTGAGCGACTTTAAGCAGTTTACCATCCATGTTTTGCTGCGGCAAAGCGGAGAATGGGTCATATTCCGGTTTATTCGCGAGAAAAGCGGGGTCATCCCGGTGGAAAAACAACCCTCAGGCTTAAATTGCTTCCATTTCCTCGTTAATTCTGTTCAATTAACAAAATACAGAATCCTGGATAATTTATTAAGAGTTTTATGACTATCGTCAAAGTCAAACACGGCCGAGAAGATGAACCTTCGTGGCCGTGCCAAAAATTTTTAATATAATTAACATGTATATATTTAGTTTGCATTAAGAAACCCCGGAGTCATTACTATTTGATTGCCCGGACGGTCCGCCCAGTAAACAGTGTTGTCAAAGAATTCAATTCCCTGACCAGAGCCATAGGTAGGCGGCTTTATTCTTTCTATAAATTCAAACGTATGCCCGTCAAAATGATAGCGGTCAAGCCCTTGTGCGTATTCCTGATTGAACTTATTGGAGCCGTGAAGATTCGCATACATATCATCACCCTTAAAAAAAACCCCCTGATATCCTCCTTCTGTCCCAAACTCAGACTCCAGAAAGTAAGACCGGAGAAAGTGGAATCTCGTATCAAATTGTTTAACTTCATTGCGATCATGATAGACAACCCAAAAGGAATTCTTGTAGTATGCGATGGACTCCGCGACGCCATCCCCGATCTGATACTCATTTATCTTGTGTAAATCTGTTAAACGAAACTGAATAACTCTACTCTCACGTTGATCTTTAGGTGGCGCTACATTAAAGTTATAAGCTGTTATATATAGATTATTATTGTAAGCAAAACAATCGCCAAATGACATAAAGCGTCCTTTTGCATCTGTTCCTGTATATGCGTTAAGTGCTATTTTCAGGAAGCGCCCTTTCCTGTCGTACACGGAGATTGAATTGGCTAAATGAAACTGAGCATCCCTGTCGGAAGTAACATACATTCTCTCACGGTCAACGCCAACCCCTTGCCACGCTCGAAAATAATCGTTCATTTTATAAATCTTCATGCTTGTCTCTCGCCAAGCAGATACTTGTCCCATGTTCAAAACACCAAAAATACATAGCATCATTATTGTTTTGTTCTTCAATGACATTTTTATCCTCCTTTCTAGTTATGTTATACCTTAGAAGGGATAGGTTTGTAAATTAATGGATCACAGTTTAAATAGTTCCTAATAAAAAAGCCGCCGTACACATACACGGCCTTTTAGGGCTCTGTATGTGTACGACGGCTATACATTAAAGCAATTGGTTAACCTATACTTCCTTCCATCTCGAACTTGATCAGACGGTTCATCTCAACGGCATATTCCATCGGCAGCTCCTTGGTGAACGGCTCGATGAAGCCCATGACGATCATCTGGGTGGCTTCGGCCTCGGTCAGGCCGCGGCTCATCAGGTAGAAGAGCTGCTCTTCCGAGACCTTAGAGACGGTCGCTTCGTGCTCCAGCACGATGTTGTCGTTCATGATCTCATTGTATGGAATCGTATCCGAAGTGGATTCATTGTCCAGAATGAGCGTATCGCATTTGATATTGGCCTTGGCGCCTTCCGCCTGACGGCCGAAGGAAGCCAGACCGCGGTAAGTCACCTTGCCGCCGTGCTTGCTGATCGACTTGGAGACGATGGTCGAAGTCGTGTCCGGTGCCAGGTGAATCATCTTGGCGCCGGCATCCTGATGCTGGCCTTTGCCGGCAACGGCAATGGAGAGCACGGAGCCCTTGGCGCCGCGTCCCTTCAGGACAACAGCCGGATATTTCATCGTCAGCTTGGAGCCGATGTTGCCGTCTACCCATTCCATATTGGCGCCTTCTTCAGCAACCGCGCGTTTGGTTACGAGGTTGTAGATGTTCGGTGCCCAGTTCTGGATGGTGGTGTAGCGGACGCGGGCGTTCTTCATGCACAGAATTTCAACCACGGCGCTGTGCAGGGAGTTCGTGCTGTAGATCGGAGCCGTACAGCCTTCAACATAATGCACGAAGCTGTCTTCGTCGGCAAGAATCAGTGTGCGCTCAAATTGTCCCATGTTCTCCGAGTTGATGCGGAAGTAGGCCTGCAGCGGCACTTCACATTTGACGCCCTTCGGCACATAGATGAAGCTGCCGCCGGACCAGACAGCGCTGTTCAGCGCGGCGAACTTGTTGTCCGTAGGCGGGATGATCGTGCCGAAGAACTTCTTGAAGAGCTCCGGATGCTCGCGCAGCGCGGTATCGGTATCGGTGAAGATGACGCCTTGATCTTCCAGCTGCTTCTGCATGCTGTGATAGACGACTTCGGATTCATACTGCGCCGAGACGCCGGCAAGGAATTTCTGCTCAGCTTCCGGAATCCCCAGCTTGTCGAAGGTCTCCTTGATTTCGGCAGGAACCTCTTCCCAAGTCTTGCCCTGCTTCTCGGAAGGTCTTACATAATATTGAATGTCATCGAAATCCAGCTCGTCGAGATTGCCGCCCCACTTGGGCATCGGCATTTTGCGGAATTGCTCCAGAGATTTCAGGCGGAATTCCAGCATCCAATCGGGCTCATTCTTGATCTTGGAGATTTCTCTAACGATCTCTTCGGTGAGACCTTTGCCAGACTGAAAGATCGACTTGTGCTCATCACGGAAACCGTACTGGTACTCTTCCATTTCAGGCGCTTTTTTAGCCATGGTGTCAGCCTCCTTGTTCTAATGTTGTTGCTGCTCTCTATCAGGGTCGATCCCTTTGCGCAGCGCGTTCCAGGCCAGAGTGGCACATTTGATCCGCGCCGGAAATTTATTAACACCGGAAAGTGCTTCGATATCTTCATATTCTTCGAATTCTGCGGGTTCACCCTTCATGAGTGCGGAGAAGCGTTCGGCCAGCTCCAGCGCATGCTGTACAGTTTGGCCTTTGACCGCCTCCGTCATCATGGAAGCCGAGGACATGCTGATGGAACAGCCTTCGCCCGTATAGCGGGCATCCTGTACGATGCCGTCCTCCACCTTCAGCTGCAGCGTAATGCGGTCGCCGCAGGTCGGGTTGTTCAGTTCGATGTTCAGTGCGTCATCTGCGAACAAGCCGCGATTCCGGGGATTTTTATAATGATCCATAATTACGCGACGGTATAAATCATCCAAGTTCATAGGCGAAATACTCCTTTGCCTTGATTAACGCATTCACCAGTGCGTCAACATCCTGCTCCGTGTTGTACAGGTAGAAGCTGGCCCGCGCCGTTGAGCTGACCTGCAGCCAGCGCATCAGCGGCTGGCAGCAATGATGCCCGGCACGGATGGCAATGCCCTCCGCGTCCAGTACAGTCGCTACATCATGCGGATGCACATCGCCCAGATTGAAGGTAACAACGCCAACCTGCCGGCCCTTGGGACCGTAGACTGACAGCCCTTCAATCTCGGCCAGCCGTGCTTCGGCATAAGCGGCCAGCTTCATCTCATGCTGATGAATGTTGTCGAGGCCAACCTCCTGGAGGAAGTCGACCGCCGCGCCAAGGCCGACAGCCCCGGCGATAATCGGCGTTCCGCCTTCGAACCTCCAGGGAAGCTCTTTCCAGGTAGAGTCATACAGGCCGACATCGTCAATCATTTCACCGCCGAATTCCACGGGTTCCATGGCTTCCAGCAGCGCTTTCTTGCCATACAGCGCGCCGATCCCGGTTGGAGCAAGCATCTTGTGCCCGGAGAGGGCATAGAAATCGCAGTCCAGATCCTGGACATCCACCTTGATATGCGGCGTGCTCTGGGCACCGTCGACCACGATCACCGCTCCGTTGCGGTGGGCAATGGCCGCCAGCTCCTTGACCGGATGAGTTACGCCCATAACGTTGGAGACATAGGCGATAGCGACAATCTTCGTCTTCGGCGTAATCGTCTTCTCGGCATCCTCCAGCGTAACTGTTCCATCCTGCTGCAGCGGAAGGAATTTCAGAGTCGCCCCTGTCTTCTTCGCCAGCTGCTGCCAGGGAATAAAGTTACTGTGATGCTCCATCTGGGTGATGACGATCTCGTCGCCTTCGCCCACATTGGCCGCACCGTAAGAGGAGGCTACCAGATTGAGCGCCGTAGTGGTGCCGCGTGTGAAGATAATCTCCTTCGTGCTGCGCGCATTCAGGAACTTCGCCAGCTTCTCTCTGGCTCCTTCATAGGCGTCGGTTGCCCGGCTGCCGAGCGTATGCACGCCGCGGTGAACGTTGGCGTTGTCCAGCTCATAATAGGCTTTGACCGCTTCAATGACCCGGAGCGGCTTCTGTGAAGTTGCCGCACTGTCCAGGTAGACGAGCGGGTGCCCGTTAATATTCTGGTTCAGGATGGGAAATTGCTCCCGGATGGCGCTGTTAATCATTGTCCCAACTTCCTTTCCACAAGAGTTTGCAGCTGATTGCGCAGTCCCTCCAGTGGAATTTGCGACACTACAGGCGCAAGGAAGCCGTATATAATCAGTTTTTCTGCGTCATGCCGTGAAATTCCCCGGGACATCAGGTAATAGATCTGTTCCGGATTGACCTGTCCTACGGAAGCGGCATGGCCTGCGGTAACATCGTCTTCATCGATAAGCAGAATCGGGTTGGCGTCGCCGCGCGCCTTCGGACTCAGCATCAGGACCTTCTCCGTCTGCTGGCCGTCGGCCCGGGTAGCACCCTTTTCGATCTTGGTGACGCCGTTGATGATCGAGGTGGCGGATTCCCGCATAACGGCGCGGGTAATCATATCGCTCGGCGTGTTCTTGCCGAAATGCTGCGCCTGTGTCGTATAGTTCAGCTTCTGCGAGCCGGAGCCGACGGCAATTACCTTCGCATCCGAGCTGGCGCCGTTGCCTTTGAGCACTGACTTCGTATCGCTCGCAGTGTCGCCGTAGTTCATTTCGCCCACAATCCATTCGATTGTGCCGTCATTCTCCACGACCGCACGGCGGTAAGTGATGTCCGTGGTATCAGTGCCGAACTGGTGCACTGATGCGTACTGCACTTTCGCACCTGCCCCGACGAATACTTCCACCGCACCGTTATGAAGACCGGATTCTGTCTTGTCGGACACGTAGTTATCGACATAGGTTACAGAGCTGTTCGTATCGGCAACGATCAGAATATGCGGTACAAACGTCGCTTCGGCATCGTCTGTAAGCAGAATCGCCTGCAGCGGAGTGTCAATGACCACATTCTTCGGAACGTACAGGAATACTCCGCCGTTCCAAAGCGCCGCATGCAGCGCAGCGATGGCATGCTCATCCGGCAATACGGCCTTATGCAGATGCTTCTGCACGAGGTCGCCGTGTTCCTTCGCCGCTGTCGCCAGATCGGTAAAGATTACGCCTTGAGCTGCAAGCTCAGGGGACAGGTGTGTGTATACTGCGCCAGAATTGCGCTGAATAACCAGACTGCCTTCCTCTTGTCCGGCGATCAAAGCGGCGACGGATGATGGTGCTTCGGCCAGCGAAGCGAGACTTGCACCGGCCTTGTGGCTTCCGTAATTATTAATGTTCCAGCGGTCAAGCCGCGTCTTCTCCAGCTTCGGCAGCTCCAGAGCTGCTGCCAGTTCCAGCGCCTTGAGCCGGCTGTCCTTCAGCCAGACCGGCTCGCCGCCAGCCTGGGAGAGCTCCGAAATCCGGGCAGCGTCCACCGGAAGAATGGTTTGCGTCGTCATAAGTGATTTCCTCCTTCCTGGCGTCTTTGATTAAGCCTCTTGTCCTACAGTTTCGTCCTCGATGCCAAGCTCTTCCTTGACCCATTCATAGCCTTCGGCTTCCAGACGCTCTGCGAGCTCCGGACCGCCGGATTTCACAATACGTCCCTGCATCATGACATGAACAAAATCAGGCTTGATGTAATTCAGCAAGCGTTGATAGTGGGTAATGACCAGGAAACCGCGTTCCGGGCTGCGCATCGCGTTGACGCCTTCGGCGACAATCTTCAGTGCGTCGATATCAAGGCCGGAGTCGATTTCGTCCAGGATGACGATCTTCGGATCCAGCATCATCATTTGCAGAATTTCATTGCGCTTCTTCTCCCCGCCGGAGAACCCTTCGTTCAGATAGCGGTGCAGGAATTCCGGATTCATCTCCAGTTCCTTCATCTTCGCTTCCATTTGGCGGATGAACTTGATCAGCGAGATTTCCTTTCCTTCTTCCCGGCGGGAGTTGATTGCACTGCGCAGGAAGTCGGAATTCGTCACACCGCTGATTTCGCTCGGATACTGCATAGCCAGGAACAATCCGGCACGGGCACGTTCATCGACGGCCATCTCCAGCAGATCCTCACCCTCAAGAAGCGCGGTGCCTTCGGTTACTTCATATTTCGGATGGCCCATCAAAGCGGAAGCCAGGGTACTCTTGCCGGTACCGTTCGGACCCATGATGGCATGGATCTCGCCGCCCTTCATTTGCAGGTTAATGCCTTTCAAAATCTCCTTGCCTTCAATCGTCGCTTTCAGACCCTCAATGACGAATTCTGCTGCCATAGTTAATTTTCCCTCCATTGATGAATTTGCGAAATCTAGAAAGTGTATTGTGACAGGATAAACCTGCTTGCAGCACAGTTATACTTTATATCACATTATAATAATTATAAAGTAGAATGAACTGATTATCAATGATTCTCACTAATTTTATTACAAAGCATACGTTTTTACAAACATCTATTTTCAATTTTCAACCAGCCGCATCCATGCCTTTCCTGGGCTTTCAGCATTTTCCGCTGCCGAAGCTGCCGGAGTCCCCCAACTAGCCTTTGCAGAGTACCACACCCGTATCAGGGTTCCACAAATCGTAGCGGGGCATCCCGAAGCGTCTTTATAAAAACAGGTCAGCCGGAATACTCCGGCTGACCTGTAGACAAGAAATAAAGCCTCCCGCAGGAGAGGCTTTATGCATGATTTCAGCAGCTTATTGGCCAAGGAAAGAGCGCAGCATCCACTGTGTCTTTTCAAAATCGGTACGGATTTTGATAAACAGGTCTGCCGTAGGCTGATCGCTGAGACCTTCCGCCAGCTCAATGCCCTCAGTCAGCTCTTCGCCTACCGTTGCGAAGTCCTCGATCAGCGCCTGCACCATACCGCGGGCGTCTTCCTTGCCGGAAGCCTCCTGAATCGAAGAAATTTCCAGATATTCCTTCATCGTTGCGGCCGGGGCCCCTTTAATGCTAAGCAGGCGCTCGGCAACCTCGTCCATTTTCAGGGTAACGTCGTTATAGATTTCCTCGAACTTCTCATGCAGCGAGAAGAACTGTTCTCCCTTGACGTACCAATGATAATTATGAATTTTGACGTATAAGACATTCAGGTTCGCCACTTGACGGTTAAGTACTTGTTCCAGTGTTGCAGAGTCCACTTTGTTCGATGCTTTAGCCATTGCAATATCCCTTCCTTATCCTTAAATTTGCCGGCTGCTTATCCGGTGTCCGGCCTCGCCGTTGTCTATATTCCATTTACCCTTGGCCCCGCGGGTCGAAACAATTTCCGGCCCCCGGAGGCACGGCTGCCCCATGCGGTATAGCTTGCGGCATTCCTGCCTTCATTATACTCGCCTGCGGCTGCAGCAGGCCAGCAGCCGGTTCAGCTATTTTGCGAGTTCTGCTGCTTAATCAAAAAAAGAAACCCGCCGGCAGGCCGGTCGGGTCTCTCCGCGAAGATCTGCCAATGTCCATATGGACGCGGGCGGATCTGCATTCTACAGCATACGGAGCAGCGCTTCCGCGCCGCTCATTCCCGGCACAATCCCCAGCTTCTCCGCCTCGGCGGTAACCGACTCCAGCGGCGCCTCCAGCAGCTGCTGCAGGGTCCTTACGCCTACCGCCCGTCCGGCAATAATGCCGCGGTCGGCAAGCCTCGTGTTCAAGAGGCCGACATCCAGTGCTCCGCACATAATATATCCGCGGCTGGTGCTGATGCTGAGCAACGTCGTCTTGGGAAGTTTGACCTCCACGCCAACCAGAGTATGATCGCCTACCTGAACAGGCTCCAATGTAACCAATGTCAGCTCCTCCTTTTAGCATAATCACAAAGTATGTGTATGCGTCCATTGGAATCGGCGTGTGGACGAATGGAGCCAATTTCCTGGGGACAATGTCCTAAGTTCTTCCCTTTCGGGTATATGCTAAAACTTAAAATAATGATATAGTTTATTTACTTTATGAATCGTGTTTACGATGAAGCTGGGGGAGCCATGGACAAGAAATTACATCATACAGACGGCAATTATTTATTTAATGTCGACATCCTGGTCAATGCCCGTACCAACCCGCTTGCGCTGCAGTATCTGCTTGAGATGTTGAACAGCAATGAGAAAATCACTGACTTCAACATTAACTCGGGACTCGAGCTGGGGAGGACGATCGACCATCTTCTGCGCTCGGCCAAGATTGCCCTGAAACAAGAAGCTGCAGCTCCCGAAGCCATCAGGCTGCCAGTGAAGCAAGCGGAGAAACGGCAACAGCCGCCGGCTGCATCCAAGCCTCCAGTTGAAGGGCCGCTTGATGTGTATAATACCATCAGGCAATACATCCAGAACAAGCAGCTTGTACGCCTCAGAACCAATCAGAGGGGCAAGCAATCCTCCATGCCCTGCCGCATTCTGAACTTCGACGAAGCCGCTAATACGATCAGCGTCTACCATGTGGACGAGAAGCAGGTATATACGTTTCATCTTAATGAAATCGATGAGTTTATGTAGCCGTTTTCTTGTCAAAAAACCGACAAAGCACCCCTCCCGCCCAATAGCATGCGGAAGCGGTGCTTGTTTTCTTTGTCAGGACTTGCCCCGGCTAAGCGCCTCCGAGGCCAGACAGATCCAGCCGGCGATGAAGCTCACGCCTCCCAGGGGCGTAATGGCACCCAGAATTTTGATTCCGCTGATGCTCAGCACGTACAGGCTGCCGGAGAAGAGAATAATCCCCAGAATGAGCAGCCGTCCGGCCCAGAGCAGCCGCCTGCTCTCCCCCCACGCTCCTGCCGTTAGCGCGATCAGAATAAGGCCCAGCGCATGGATCATGTGATAATGGACGCCAGTCTCATACACCTGCATATAATGCTCGCTGATCCGCTCTTCCAGCAAATGTGCACCGAAGGCACCGATTGCCACCGACAGCATGGCAAGCAGCGCTCCCCAGGCCGTCAATCTTCGCTGCATGGATAGATCCACTCCTTCATCGATTATAGGCTTCTCCTATATTAACGTATTCCGGCCAGACAAAGCCAGCGGCTGGGGGGAGGATGATTTTTCGGCCGGGGGCTTGCAATTGCCGTCATCTTGTGAAAAAGTGGAATCAGCAGCAACAGTATATTACTAAAAGCAAGGAGTGCCGCCTATGGACAATCATCCGCCGCCTAAACCGCCCGATTCCGCTTTCCAGCCGGAACACCCCATGCCCGGATACTACGCGGAGCAGCCGCAAGAGACACCTTACGAATACCGGCAGAGCAAGCAAGACATGAAGCATTCCGGCCCGGGAATCGCTTCCTTCGTTATCTCGATGGTAACGCTCATCGGATACATTGTTACTTTGCTTTATGCCGGCGTGCAAGCTACAACTATACTGGAGTCGAGCAGCGGTCCCATTGCCAGCTCCTCCGAGGTTATTATGCTGCTCGGAGTGTCTGTCCTGGTGCTGCTCGCCCTCAACATTATCGGGGGCATCGTCGGCATTATCGGCCTGACACTCCGGGGCCGGCGCAAAGTATTTGCCGTGCTGGGCACCGTCTTCAACGCCTTGTTCGTGCTGCTGTTCATGCTGATGGTCAGCGCCGTGCTGGTGAACGCAGGAGCTTCCTGACCGTTCTTGCCCGGCACACGGAGAGAGAACCCCGCAAAGTGCGGAGCGGCCGGGAAGCCGTCTCCCGCTTTGCGGGGTTCTGTTATCCGGTATTCGGCTTATTGGTCGATCATAGAGTCAAGCGAAGCATAGACATGCGGGCCGAAGCCTTCGGAAGCTTCGCGCTGCGGGATATTCAGCTTGATGATGTAGCCTTGGCCGTCTATCTCCTTGACGATATACTGCCGGGTCAGGCCGGTCTTCATGGCGCTCAGATATAGCCGCAGGCTGCTCATCCGCTTGTCCCGCTCACTCTGGCTGAGTGCACTGACCTTGCCGACGGCGGACAGCTCGGCCCGTCCTTCTTCTTCCAGGGCGTCCAGATTGAAATCGGAGGGCAGCTTGGTAATTTCGGCGTAATACTCCGGATCGACCTTCATGGACAACCGGTTGGCCGCCGCATCGAAATCAAAGATGTCAAACACGTACAGAGCGTAACCGTCGCCTTGTGCCAGGGCTGCCGTCTTCTCCTCCTCCATCCCTTCAAGCGTCAGCTTGAACGTCTTCGTCCCGGGCAGCGCTGCAACCCCGCCGGCATCTTCACCGGCTTTGACCAGTTTGGACAACACCCGCTGAACGACGCTTTCATCGCCCTCCACGGCTTTCTCTACATATTCAAACTCCACTTGATCATCCATTTCAAGACCCTCGGGAGCATTCTCCATTCCGGCGCCCAGCTCAAAGGCTGTCGGTCCGGCTTCTGTCTCGATCTCCACGGAATGATTGTCAATTTGGCCCACATATATCCCGGTGTCATGGATGACCTCCGACTCCGCTTCTGGAGACGGGCTGGGCGAGAGTGCCGGGCTCGGTGTAGCGGCCGGACTCGAAGCCGGGGCCGGAGAAGCCGGGTCCACCGTTTCTGAGGGAGCCTGCGCACCGGAGTTGCCGGTGCAGGCGGTAAGAGCCAGCGTTAAGACCAGAGCCGCGGAGATGGCCGGCAGTGAACGTTTGTGCTTCATGATGATTGCCTCCTCTTGTATTCGCGTAATGGCTGGGATGTGCTTACCCTTATAACGTTTAACCCGTATTAAGGGTTGCATAAACTTGGCCAGACTCTGCTGCCGGGCGCTCCCGCTGACCCTTATCCTGCGGTATAAGCCACTCTTCCATTAACTACCGTCATCCTTGCCTTTACTTCGAGCAGCGCTTCAGGATCTGCAGAGATATCGCGGTCAATTACCGTAAAGTCCGCCCACCGGCCGGGCTGTATACCGCCCCGCACCGCTGCTTCGCCGGCGGCTGCGGCACTGCCGGCAGTAAAGATCGCCAGCGACTCGCCGAGACTCAGCTTCTCCTCCGGCAGATACCCGGCATGCGTCTCGCCCGGCTTGCGCCGGGTTATGGCGGCATGCAGGCCCAGGAAGGGACTCAGCGGCTCAATCGGCGCGTCGCTGCCGCCGGCGCAGACAATGCCCGCCTGCAGCAGCTTCTTCCAGGCGTACAGAACCTCCGTACGCTCCGGCCCTACCCGCTCCAGCACCCACGGGAAGTCGCTGGCAACGAAGCGCGGCTGGATGTCGGCGATCAGCGGAAGCCGCTGCATCTGCTCTACCAGAGTGCGGCTCAGCACCTGCGCGTGAATGAAGCGGTCCGGTAGTCCCGCAGCCGTCGGCAGCGGATGCCGGGCCATAGCCGTGAGCGTCATACGGGCCGCCGCATCCCCGATGGCATGCACCGCGACCGGGAAGCCGAGCCGGCGGGCTGCGGCGACGATGCTGTCCAGCTGCTCCTGCGGATGGATGGCGATGCCCCTTGTCCCGGGAGCGTCGCTGTATGGCGCTTCGAGGAGCGCCGTCCGCCCGCCGATCGCCCCGTCGGCGAACAGCTTGACCGCTCCGAGCCGCAGCCACTCGTCGCCTTGCCCGGCGCTAAGTCCCAGCGCCTCCACCTCCTGCAGGAACTCATAATACAGCAGCTGGTGGGTGCGGAAGCACAATCCCTCCTCGCGCAGCTCCCGGTGAATCCGCAGCATCGTTTCCACGCTGCCCAGGAGACGCAAGTCCTCCGTATGGACCGCAGTCAGGCCTAGCGACAACGCATCCAGGATGCCCCGGCGGACCGCCTTCTTCTTGGCGGCATAATCCGGCTCGGGCTGAACCGCCTGAAACGGTGCCGCCGCATCCTCATAGATCCAGCCGTTCAGCTTGCCCGCAGAATCGCGGCCATATGCACCGGAGGCAGAGTCCGGCGTTGTTTCACTCACGCCGGCCCGCCGGAACGCCTCGCTATTGCCCAGGTAGGCATGGAAGCAGGTCCGGGTCAGAAAGACCGGATGCCGGTCCGTGACCTCATCCAGCTCAGACATCGACGGTGCAAGCTTCGGAGCGAACTCATTCTCATTCCAGTTCAGGCCGAGAATCCACTCTCCCGTCGGCGTGACGGCCGCGCGCTGCGCAACCGCGCGCAGCATCTCCTCCTTGGAAGCCATGCCGCTGAAATCGAGCATGTCCAGCTTCATTCCGTGCATGCCCAGATGCACATGCGCATCGGTCAGGCCGGGAAGCACGTGAGCGCCCTCCCAGTCTACGTGCTCAACGTCTTTGCCGCCAACCTGCAGGGCAAGGTCCTTGCCGCTGCCCACGGCCGTGATTACTCCAGCTTCTACATACACGGCATCGGATTCCGGATGACCGCTGAGGGACAGGTTGCCATTCGTGAACAAGGTTGCTTTCAATTGCTCCACTCTCCTTTTTATATCGTTATATATACTTTGCCTGCGATTCCGGAGGGGGCTTAGGCAAGAGCCGGAAGCAGGCCGGGGCGGGATTAATACAATGATGATGAGCCTGATTACAGCCTTCGCGAAGGAGTGATTTCCGTGAGAATCGATATCGGCTGCGGTTCCGCCAAAGAAACCGGTTATCTGGGAATCGACCGCATTGCCTATCCCGGCGTGGATATCGTCTGTGATATTAATGAGGAAATCCCGCTGCCGGACAATACCGCCGAATTTGTTATGGCCAGCCGTGTGCTGCCTTACGTACGCAATTTGTTTGCCGTAATGAAAGAAATATACCGCATCAGTGCCCATAAAGCCGTTGTATGCATTCTTGCGCCATACGCCCACAGCTTCCCCCATGTCTCCAATCCCTTGTTTAGGCAAAAATTCGATGAATACACGCCGCGGCATCTCACCGCCCAGTTCTTCCAGCCTTCCCTAGGTATGCCGTCTCCGGCCGTTCCCGACTACCCTTCGCCCGCTCCTCCCTTCGATTACAGGCTGCTGCGCATGGAGGTGTTCTATCAGTATCCGTTCAACGACACGCTGTACGAAGCGGAGGAGCTGGAGGTTCTGCGCACGCTGCAGTCCAATGTGGTGCATGAAATTATGTATCATTTTGCCGTAATCAAACAAGAAATCTCTCTGGAAGAGCTGGAGGCCATGAGCCGCAAAGCCTACCCGGAGCCCCGGGTTCTGCGCTACAGACGCCTGCCCGGAGAGAACGGCAGATAAGCTGCTGTTCTCTTTTTTTGTGTGCTGCGGGGTCCGGCTTCGCGGTAAATCATATATTTCAGGAAAAAATGCACTGGGACATACAAATCCGTACATCCCCCTTCATAGGCTAATATAGCACAAAACAATCCCCGCAAAGCGGAGCTTTCACAGAATGCCGGTTCAGATTATTTGCGGGGACCCCGGCAAGATAACCCGAAAAAGGCGGAGCCGTTACTGCATGCGGATTCAGGTGCTTTGCAAAGTCCCTGGTGTATGCCTCCTGTAAAATCCGAGAGGCGGACGCCGGTTTGGGCTGGGGGCGGTCTGCTTTCAGGTACGTGCGGGACTTCTTGCAGGACAACACTCATCAGAAGGAGGTGAGAATCATTCCTCTAGTCGTTCGGGCTACAGTCAACGCTACAGGCGCCATCACATTTACCGGGAATACGCTGGGCTTAAGCCGTTCCGGCACCACCGGCGTTCCCGGCACCGAGGACAGCATCGGCGCGTTCAGCACAGTCAATACAGCCTCCGTCTTCGGCACCTACCCTGCGGGTACTACCAGTCTGTACCAGAACAACAGCTCGGCGGCCATTCTGACGCTGCCTGCCGGAAGCACGGTGCTATACGCCGAACTGATCTGGGGCGGTTCCTATATCAACGGCTCGGTCAATCTCAGCGCGGCCATCAACAATCCCGTCTCCTTTACGACACCGCTAGGAAATACCGTCAGCGTCACGCCCGACGCCGCCACCGCCAATACGGTCGATCTGGGAAACGGCGCATTTGCTTTTGTCCGTTCAGCCAACGTAACGAGCATAATTCAGGCGTCCGGAGCCGGAACCTATATCACGGGCGGAGTAGTGGGGACCATCGTCGTCTCGGGTGATCCGACGGCCAATCATGCCGGCTGGACCCTGGGCGTTATTTACCAGAACCCGTCCCTGCCTTTCCGCAACATGTCGCTGCGGGCCGGAGCGGTGCTGGTGCAATCAACCTCGGCGCCCGTGGTAACGACGATTACAGGATTCGCCACACCGGTTACCGGAGCACTCGGCGGGCGCGCCCTGTTCAGCGCACAGGAAGGCGACGCCAACCGTTCCGGCGACCAGGCGCTGTTCGGACCGACCTCCGCGACCCAGGTCGCCTTATCCGGTCCCAACAACTTTGCGAATAATTTCTTTGCATCACAGATCAACAACGATGCCGGAAATCTGAATACGACCGGAACGTTCGGCAACCGCAATCAAACGAACGGCAGCCCAGGCTCGAATATTGTAGGCGGCCGCCAGGGCTGGGATATTACCAACGTTGATGTCTCGGCAAGGCTAGTGAACAACCAGTCCTCCGCCGTGCTGACATTGACAACCTCCGGCGATGCCTATGTGGTCAACGCCAATGCAATCCAGGTCAATATCAATGCTCCGGTGATCAGTCTGACCAAGGGCTCCAATGTCACCAGTCCCATCGTGGGAGACCTGATCACCTACACGGTCACTATCAGCAACAGCGGCACGGCCAGCGCAGCCAGCGTGGTTCTGTCCGATACGCTCCCGCCGGGCCTCACCTTCGTTACCGGCAGCGTGGTCGTTGCAGGCGTGTCCAGACCCACCTTCGACATTTCAGCCGGCATCCCATTGGGCTCCCTGGCCCTTGGTTCTTCTGTGACCATTACATATCAGGCCAGGGTGACCTCACTGCCCAGCCCGCAGACGATTGCGAACTCGGCGAATGCGGCATTCACCTTCCAGAGCGTTGCCGGCGGGCCGACGGTTTCGGGAGTTATCCCCTCCAACACCGTTACTCTTCCGGTGTATTCACCTGTTCTGGGAATGGTCAAGAGTGCGAGCACCAGCAATGCAACCGTCGGCGATACCATCACCTATACCGTCCAGATTAACAATACGGGCAATATCGGGGCCACTACTACTTTCACAGACAACATCCCGGCGGGAAGCAGCTATGTTGCCGGCAGCTTTGCCGTCAACGGTACACCGATTGCCGGGAATCCGGCGGCAGGCATCGCCATCGGGACCATCGCCGCAGGAGCCAGCGCCACCGTCACCTTCCAGGTTGTGGTGAACAGTCTCCCTTCTCCGCCGCAGCTGACGGACCAGGCAACTGCCGCCTATACCTTCCTGGTCCCCGATGGACGCACCGTATCCGGCTCGGCAGCTTCCAATACGCTGACCATTCCGGTCAGACTGCCCAGTGTGGCTGTGGCCAAGAGCGCCAGCCTGCCCGATGTGACGGTCGGGGACATCTTAACCTACAGCTCGGTGGTTACCAATAACGGCATTGCTGCGGTCACGAACGTTGTATTGTCCGATCCCATTCCTGCAGGGAGCACGTTTGTCGCGGGGAGCGTGACGGTAGGAGGAGCATCGCGGCCGAACGCTGACCCGGCGGCAGGTATTACCATCGGGGCTATCCCGCCCGGCAACAGTGTAACAATCACCTTCCAGGTCAATGTGACTTCTGTTCCGGGCACAGGCCAGTTGTCCAACCGTTCATCGGTTTCCTATAATTCCGGCGCCTTTTCCGCCATCACGCAGTCGAACACAACCTTGACACCTGTATACCGCCCGGTGATCGGTATTGCCAAAAGCGCCAATACCGCCAGCGCCACCGTAGGCGGAAATGTGCTGTACACACTGCAGGTAAGCAATACCGGAAATCTGGAAGCTACTGTTAATTTGACCGATACCATCCCGGCGGGGTCCGCCTTTGTGGCCGGCAGCGTCACCGTGAACGGCGTCAGCCGGCCGGGGGATTCTCCGCTGACCGGCATCCCCCTGGGGGCGGTAGCCCCGGGTGCAACCGTAACGGTAACCTTCCAGACTACAGTTCAGAGTCTGCCTTCACCGGCTGTACTTACGGACCAGGGCACCGGGAGCTTCACCTACACCCTGCCGAGCGGCCGCGCTCTGTCAGGCAGCAGCGTATCCAATATCGTCAGCATTCCGGTCTCTGCACCCAATCTCAGCATCTCCAAGACCGGAAACCGCACTTCCGCTGCGGTAGGTGAAAATATCACCTACACGGTCACCGTAAGCAATCCGAGCGGCGTAACGGTCAATAATGTCATTCTGTCCGATCCGGTACCCGCCGGAGGCAGCTTTGTTGCCGGCAGCGTCACTGTGAACGGCACGCCTGTGCCTGCCGCAAGTCCGAATAACGGCATCGCGCTCGGTTCACTGGCGGCCGGAGCATCCGTGACGGTCTCCTTCCAGGTGAACGTCGCCTTCCTACCGGCGCCGGCCCAGTTCGACAACCGGGCTAACGTGACCTTCACCGCCGGCGCGTTCAGCGGGACGGCCATCTCGAACACCTTTACCACCACCGTCTTCATTCCGGTTATCAGTCTGGTCAAGAGCGCCAACGTGCAGCAGGCGTCGGTCGGCGGCACCGTGGCCTTCTTCATCCAGGTCAGCAACAGCGGCAATATAGCCGCCACGCTGAATCTGACGGACATCCTGCCGCCGCAGGTTGTATTCGAACCCAACAGTGTCATTGTCGGAACCACCCCGCTGCCCGGCTATGATCCGGCGACGGGCATCCCCGTCGGTCCGCTTGCTCCCGGAGACAGCGTCACCGTCAGCTTCGTGGCGACCGTCACCTCCCTGCCGCCGGGCCAAAGCTTCAATAACTCCGCTGCCGCCGCCTTCACCTTCACGCTGCCGGACGGACGCCAGCTTGGAGGCAACACCGTTTCGAACACGCTGACCGTCCCCGTCTCCGCGCCCAATGTCAATGTCGTCAAGAGCGTCAACGCCATCGACGCCGTTACCGGCGATGTCCTGACGTTCACCTCCGTCCTGACGAACACCGGCATTGCCGCCGTCAGCAACATCATTCTCAGCGATCCGCTGCCTGAGAATGCGGCCTTCATACCCGGAACCGTAATTGTGGGCGGCGTTCCCCAGCCGCTATCAGTTCCGTCCGCCGGCATTCCAATCGGCAGTCTGGCCCCAGGGGCGTCAGTCGCCGTAACATTCGAGGTGAGGATAACCATGCCGATTCCATCACAGATTAACAACCAGTCCACGGTGAGCTTTACATCCGGCATCTTCTCCGGCTCTTCATCGTCCAATATCACCACGACACCGGTGATCCAGCCGCAGATCTCGCTCGTCAAAAGCGCGAGCGACCAGAATGCAAGCGTCGGCCAAAATCTGGTCTATACCGTTGTCGTCAGCAACACCGGCAATCTTGCCGCCAATGTTACGCTGACCGATAACATCCCGGCCGGAACGGTCTTTGAGCCGAACAGTGTCATCGTCGGCGGATTTCCGCAGCCGGGGGCGGCTCCGGACACCGGCATTGCCGTGGGCACCGTTGCACCCGGCACCAGCGTTACCGTCAGCTTTGCCGTCTTTATCGTTTCCCTGCCGTCACCGCAGCAGCTTGTCAATCAGGCTTCGTCAACCTTCACCTTTACGCCGCCAGACGGAAGGCTGCTGACCGGCACCGCGCTGTCCAACACCGTAACGGTAGCCGTCTCTGCACCCAATCTGGACGTGGTGAAGAGCACGACGTTCACAGCGGTCGCAGTGGGCGATACCATTCCTTACACGGTAACCATCACCAACACCGGCATCGACCCGGTCACCAGTGTACTGCTCAGTGATCCGACACCCGATGGCTCCACCTTCGTCGCGGGCAGCGTAACGGTTAACGGTGTACCGTTCCCTGCGGCCAATCCGGCCACGGGCATCGCAATCGGAACGCTGGCCTCCGGATCCACTGCCACTGTTACCTACAACGTACTGGTCACAGCCGTTCCGACAGATGCGTCCATCGATAATCAGGCGACCGTGACTTACACGTCAGGAGTGTTCTCCGGAACCACCTGGTCGAATCCGGTCGCCGTGCCGGTCTTCCAGCCGAGCATCGCTGTGGTAAAGAGCGCAAGCACCGCCAATGCAACCGTAGGCGATACCGTCACCTACTTCCTGAATGTCAGCAATACCGGCAACTACGCCGCCAGCTTGACCGTCAGCGATAATATTCCGGCCGGCACCACCTTTGTGCCGAACAGCGTACTGGTCAACGGGCAGCCGCTGCCGCAGGCCAATCCGGCAACAGGCATCGCTGCCGGAGTTATTCCGGCGGGCGGGGCCGTACAGGTCAGCTTCTCGGTGGATATCACCTCCCTGCCGTCGCCGCAGCTGCTGGTGAACCAGGGGTCGGTGGCCTTCAGCTTTACACTGCCGGACGGCCGGACGCTTGGCGGCACAGCGCTTTCGAACACCCTGACGATTCCCGTATCCAACCCCAATCTGGGTGTAACCAAATCCACAACTACTACGGCTACGACTGTTGGCGATACCATCACGTACTCGGTCCTGCTGGCCAACAACGGGATAGCCACCGTCAATAACGTCATCTTCACGGACGCGCTGCCGGCAGGTACGGCCTTTGTGCCGAACAGCGTAACGGTGGATGGCACACCGCGGCCGGGAACCTCGCCGGCAACCGGGGTGACCATCGGCAGCATCGCTCCGGGTGCGACAGTCCTCGTCACCTTCGCCGTGACCGTAACTTCGCTTCCGGCCAGCGGCGTGCTGAACAACCAGTCTTCGGTCAGCTTCACCTCCGGCTCGCTGGCCAGCACCACGTTCTCCAACATTGTCACGACGCCTGTCTATGAACCGATTCTGTCAGCAGTGAAATCGGGAAGTGCCGCAGTTGCGACCGTAGGCGATACGATTACCTATACCGTCGTTGTCAGTAATACCGGAAACTATGCGGCCACCGCAACCCTGACCGACACCATTCCGGCCGGGACCTCGCTTGTACTGAACAGCGTACTGCTGGACGGCTTCTCGGTTCCGGGCAGCGACCCGTCAACCGGCGTACCTCTGGGCAGCATAGCTGCAGGAGCTACCCATACGCTTACCTTCTCTGTTGTCATCAATACCTTGCCGGCCAGCCAGCAATTAAGCAACCAGGCTACCGTCGCCTTCGCCTACACCTTGCCGGATGGACGTACCTTCAACGAGTCGGTGGTTTCCAACATCAACCTGATTCCCGTCTCTTCGCCTGACGTGGCTGTCCTCAAGACGACCTCGGTCATTGACGCGGTACCGGGAGATACCGTTCCTTACAATATTACGGTCACCAACAGCGGCATCGCCCCAATCAACAATGTAGTGCTCAGCGACCAGATTCCGGCCGGCAGCAGCTTTGTCCCCGGCAGCGTCGTAATCGCCGGTACACCGGCGCCGGGAGCCAATCCGGCGGGCGGCATCGCGCTTGGCTCCATCGCTCCGGGAGCGTCGGTTCTGGTTACCTTCAATATTCTGGTCAACACCTTGCCGAATCCGGCCAATCTGAACAACCAGGCTTCGGTCAGCTATACTTCAGGTGCATTCTCCGGTGCAGCTTATTCCAATATCCTGACCACGCCGGTATTCCAGCCGATCATTAATGTGGTGAAGAGCGCCGACACCGCCAATGCAACCGTTGGCGACACTGTCACTTACTTCGTGAATGTTACCAATACCGGCAACCTGCCGGCCGCTGTGACCATTACCGATACGATTCCTGCAGGCGGCGTATTCGTGCCGAACAGCGTGCTGGTCAACGGAGTGCCGGTACCGGGAGCAGACCCGACCACCGGCATCGGCATCGGCACCGTAGCTCCAGGCGCCACGGTTACCGTAACCATCTCGCTCCAGGTAACGATCGCCACGCTGCCGCCGTCCCAGCAGCTCGTCAATCAGGCCTCGGCCAGCTTCACCTTCACACCGCCGGATGGCCGTCTGCTGAGCGGAACCTCGCTGTCCAATACATTGGTCATTCCGGTGTCTTCGCCGGATGTTACCGCCGTGAAGAGCACACCGGCCATTGACGCCGTAGTCGGCGACATTATTACGTATACCATTGTAGTTACCAACAACGGCATCGCCACCGTCAACAATGTCGTGCTGGTTGACCCTATTCCTGCCGGCAGCGTATTCGTTCCAAACAGCGTTACTGTAGACGGCGTGCCGCGTCCCGGAGCCAATCCGGCAACCGGCGTCACCATCGGCAGCATCGCGCCCGGCGCTTCCGTAACCGTAACCTTCCAGGTCCAGGTTGTGGAAATATGAGCCTATCCGAGCGCCTGCAGCCTGTTGTGACGAACCAGTCCATGATCCTGTTCAACTCGGCGACGGGCGCAGACAGCATTACCTTCTCCAATACGGTCGTCACGCCCGTCCTCAGCCCCGTGCTGTCCTTAACCAAAAGCACGGACAAAACCAGCGTCTCCCTCGGGGAGACGCTGGTTTACACTCTGACCGCCGTCAACAGCGGCAATGTGCCTGCATTGATTACCGTGCTCGATCCGCTGCCGGAGGGCGTCTCCTTCATTGCCAACAGCGTCATCCGGGACGGAGTTCCTCTTCCGGGGATCGTGCCGGGCTCAGGAATACCGCTCGGAAACGTGGCTCCGGGAGGCCGGGTTACCGCTGCGTTTCAGGCGATCGTCGTTACCTTGCCTCCGGTTCCGGAGCTGCGCAACCAGGCGGCGGCACAATATTCCTTCGTCACCCCGGAAGGCCGGCTGGTTCGCGGTGAACTGGCCTCCAATGAAGCCGTAGTGTCCCTGCTCACGTTCCAGCTCTTCACACGGCTGACGGCCAGCACGGCAACGACCTTCCTTGAAGACGCCGTCACCTATACACTTTCCCTGCGGAACGAGGGCAGCTTGCCGCTGAACAACGTCACCGCCATTATTCCCGTACCTGAAGGAGCGGAGTTCATTCCGGGCAGTGTTGTCGCGCGCGGAATTTATTCGCCGGGCGTAAGCCCGTTGGGCGGAATCCGGCTGGGGACACTAAATGCCGGCTCATCCGCCGATATTACTTTCCGGGTACGGGTAATCAAGGAGCCTCCGGGCTCCGTATTATCTACCGCTGCGCAAATCGCTTATGAAGTGAATAATAGCATTCAGCACACCGAGAGCAATAGCGTGCAGGTCCGGGTAATTGTCCCGGGCGTTACCGTCAGCCTTAAGGTCAATGTTCCGGCCGCCGCTCCGGGAGAAACACTGCGTTATGAATTCACCGTGTGGAACAGTGGCAATCAGGCGGTGGAAGCCGTGCTTCTCGACGCCGTACCTGCCGGTACGCTGTTCGTCTGGGACAGCGTCCGGCTGAACGGCGCTCCGCTCAAGGGCGTCCGGCCGGGAGAGGGCATTCCGCTGGGCACGCTCCGGCCGGCAGTAGCCACAAGCGTGGTGCTTGAGGCTGCCATTGCGGAATCGACGGACGTCAGGCTGCTGCCGGCCGTGCAGAATCAGGGCAGTGTCCAGTATACGTATTCGCTGCCCGACGGCCGGAGCGTGCAGGAGACAGACCTGTCCAATACTGTAACGACCCTGCTGTTCTCCCCGGTCATTACCATCCGTATGACCGGAGAACCGCCGATTGTTGAGCCGGGCAGTATTGCCATCCTCAACATCTATGTGCACAACAGCGGCAATTACCCCGCAGATGTATCCATCCTTCATATCGTGCCTCGGGGCAGCGTGATTGACCCGGATATCGTGACCATCAGCGCGCTGACCGTTCCCGAAGCCGCCTCCAGGGGAACCGTGCCGCTGGGACGCCTGGAACCGGAGCAATCGGTTCACCTTCAATATTACGTGCGGATCAATTCCGATTACATGGGAAGATCATTGCAGGGTTCGTCGACGGCCGTCTACACCTATGAGATCGACGGGCGACGGTTCAGCGGCGAGACCATGTCCAACACCTACAAGCTTATTATTGAAGAAATCAGTGAATAAGTCTTATCACATATTCGCCATCCCCATGAATATACTTTTCTTACATCTGCACCTGACGCTCAGTGCCGCAACAGCCTGTACCGCATGAACTTCCATGGGAGGTGGTCCATTTGCCAGATTCGCCAAGTCCATTTACATTTGTCGTGTCCAAAGAAGACTGGTCCCTGCACCGCAAAGGCCATCAGGATCAGGAACGCCATCAGCAAAAGGTCAGGGAAGCGATTAAGGATAATCTGCCTGACCTTGTGACCGAAGAGAATATAATCATGTCGGACGGCAAACAGATTGTGAAGGTGCCGATCCGCAGTCTGGATGAATACCGGATTATTTATAATTTCCGGAAACAGAAGCATGTGGGCCAAGGCGACGGCGAGAGCCAGGTAGGCGATGTGCTCGGCCGCGATTCGCAGTCCTCCCAGCCCGGCAAAGGCGACAAAGCCGGAGACCAGCCGGGGCAAGACACGGTCGAAGCCGAGGTGAATATAGAAGACCTGGAGGATATTCTGTTCCAGGAGCTGGAGCTGCCGGACCTGAAGCCCAAGGATAAAGAGGAGATCGAGGTCAAGTCCATCGTCTTCAATGACATCCGCAAGAAGGGCATGATGTCCAACATTGACAAGAAACGCACACTGCTGGAGAATCTGCGGCGTAATGCCAGCAGCGGACGTCCAGGCATCCACAGCATCAGTCCCGACGATTTGCGCTTCAAGACCTGGGATGACATCACTGTCCCCCACTCCAATGCCGTTATTATTGCGATGATGGACACCTCGGGCAGTATGGGCACGTTCGAAAAATACTGCGCCCGCAGCTTCTTCTTCTGGATGACCCGCTTCCTGCGCCGCCAGTACGAGAAGGTGGAGATTGTTTTTTTGGCCCACCATACGGAGGCCAAAGAGGTCAGCGAGCATGATTTCTTCACCCGCGGCGAAAGCGGGGGTACCATCTGTTCATCGGCTTACCAGAAGGCGCTGGAGATTATCGACAGCCGCTATCCGCCGGCCAAATACAACATCTATCCTTTTCATTTCTCGGACGGCGACAATCTGACCTCGGACAACGAGCGCTGTGTGAAGCTGATCGGGGAGCTGCTGAAGCGCAGCAACATGTTCGGCTACGGAGAGGTCAACCAGTACAACCGCAGCAGCACCCTGATGTCCGCTTACCGCCATTTGAAGCAGGACCAGTTCATGCACTACGTCATCAAGGATAAGAAGGAAGTCTATCAGGCGCTAAGAAGCTTCTTCGGCAAGAGAGAGACGGCGAAATCGTGAGCAGACCATACGTCAAGGGCAGGCGCCCGGCCAGGCTACTTCATGCTCTTGAAGGCTCTAAAGCAACAGACGCACAGATACAGCCCTAAAGACACGAAGAACCTTCCCAGAGAAATCCGGGAAGGTTCTTCGTGCTTTCTCTTTTGAAGAAGATTATCCTGGGTCTAACATTCTTCCTTCCTGTTATTTGCAATGAATTCAGCAATTCGGATAAAGCTGCGGTCGGTCAGGATATTCAGGTCACCTTTCAGCACCACGTTAAACTTTCGTTCAATTGCAGCAAGGATGATGATGAAATCAAGAGAATTCAGATATTTGGACCATTCCAGGTCACCTTCCAGGCTGGTCAGTAATCCGCCTTCACCCTGTACTCCCGCTTCTTCCGCTTTTTGCAGGAGATGGGCATTAATGATTTCAAGTAATTCCTGAGTAATTGTATCCATGGAAAGCATAGCAGACGCTCCTTTGTATGGTCCTATTCTAAGAATGCTTCGTAAAACTTTAACTCGGCATCATAAATATTGTTGATCCGGTCCGGCAGCTCGGCGAATTGTTCGGCATGAAACTGACTGGAATACACATATTTGCCCACGGTTGTTCTAATCATGCTCCACTCATTGGTAATACTCTGCAGAATGGCACTTAATGGCTCCTGCTCCATCTGTAACAGCTTCAGCTTGTAGCTCTCCGCCTGCTTCGCCAATATGATTGAATTCAGCTTATCGAGCTGCTGTGAAGCGAAATCTATGGATAGATGCGTTTGCTGCATTAACCTCCCATAAAGCAGCTCCGACACCTCCAGCAGCTGGTCCAGGCCATCTGTAATTGCATTCATATTGGACCGGATAAGTTCCCGGTATTGATCAGCTCCGCCGGAAATGCTGGAAGCCCCTTGATCCAGCTTATAGAACTCATAGTAGGAATCCAGCTTCGGCCCTCCTTGATTAAATTCCTGATCAAATCCAATATAGGCCCGCTCCAAGTCTTCCATCCGGATTGTTTTTTTATCATAGGAGAGGTTCTCCATCTGCAAATGTTCAATAATATGAAAATGGCCGGTGCAATCATCATATCCATGGACTAAGAGGGTGTGCGGCGAATGCTTTCTCCGAAAGGTATCCATGCGAATCGGCAATTCGTAACAATCCACCCATAGTATGACCGGCCGCCCCTTATCTACCGCACGTTTGATCTGGCCAACGACTGTTCCGGCCCCGGCAAACCGTTCCCTCCCGGCAGCAATTCCAAGCCCTGCAAGAGCTTCCATCAGCCCCTTATTGCTCCGGTAAGAGATTCCGCAAAGAAGGTCTTCCCCTGTCCGGGCAGCTTCATACACCGCCCAATCGTTAATCAGTAACGGCAATATACTCCGCTGAAAATGCCCTATAACCGGAAACAAGGAATTATACAAGCAGCTTTGATAATAGATTTCGTTAAAAGGCTCTATCGGTTCAATGATTGTTGGCATCCCTTTTTCCCCGCTTTCACTTCAAGCTTGCGAACTTTCCAGAGCACCCGCTATTTTCTCAAGCGTCCGGTCCCGTTCAATATTTAAACGGTCCACTGCCACTCCATGTTTTTCCAACATAACCTCGACCCGGATCAGCAGCAAAGAATGTCCCCCCAAGTCGTAAAAATTGTCATCCACCCTGATCACATCACGTTCGAACAGCTCTCCCCAAATGCTTGCCAGTAATTGCTCAAGCTCGGTGTATTTACCGGATTCTCTTCCTGCCAACTGTACACTCTTGAAGGACTGTTGCTCCTGCAGCTGTCCGGTAACCGGTACTTGACTGGCCTGTGCAGAATTCATTTGCCCCAGGATCACTCTGGACCGGTTCGAATACAGGATGTGATCAAGCGCAGCCAGCGCTGCACGGGTTGAGATATGGCTAACCAGATTGTCGCTTTCTTTGACGCCGTAATTGGCAGCCATGCCGACTTCCTTCCAGGAAGGCCAATTGATCGAGCAAGCTGCCATCCCTAATCCGGATCGGTAGGCGGCGAATGCATCCATGAACCGGTTGGCAGCCGTATAGTCCCCTTGACCCGCGCCCCCAATAAGTGAAGCAAGCGACGAGCACAGCACCAAAAAGTCCAGGTGATCGTCCTTCGTAAGCAGGTGCAGGTTCCATGTCCCCATTACTTTTGGAGACAGGACCTCGTCCATTTGCTCCCGGGTTCTTCTGAACAGCATACCGTCTCCTGCACTGCCTGCAGCATGGAAGACGCCATTGATATTGCCGAGGCTGGCTCTAATCTGCCGGAACAGCACGTCCATTTGCCCGAAATCGGAAACATCCGCGCTGTATGAATGTATGGAAGAACCCATGCTCTCCATTTCCTCTATGCTCTCAATGATGCGTTTACGTTCAGGACTATCCCCCGCTTTAATGGAGGCCCATTCGTCGCGGCCCGGTAGTGGCGTCCGGCTTACCAGGGCAATGGAGATTTGCTGCTGTCTCGCCCAATGCTTGGCCACCTCTAAGCCAATTCCCCCATGTCCTCCTGTAATGACATAGACGCCATTGGCCCGGACGGCAACAGGTCCGGCCTCGGTTGTTCCTAGCTCCGCTGCCTGTAGGCTTTCAATATATCGGACACCGTTTCGGTATGCACATTCTGCCGCCTCTTTGATTGGAGATAACACTTGTTCAAGTACAAGGGATTCAACCGTATCGTCCAAATCAAAGCTGCGGGTGTACAGGTACGGATGCTCTTGGTGAATCACCTTCGCCATCCCGAGCATCGCGGCACCGGACGGATGAATCTGCTGCTCATCCCCTGTCACAGCATTGGCCCACCTTGTAAGCACAGAAATCACCGTTTCCTGTCTTCGCTGCTTCTTGAATAAGGCTTTTGATAAAGAAGCAAGGCTGTACACACTGCGGCCGAGGCGCTCCTGCAGCTCCAGGGGATGATCCGGCTGCCGTTCTTCAAGATCAAAGGCATGGATGATATGCCCAACCTTGCCTGCGTGCTCAAGTAACAGGAGATAGTCGGCATCATTGCCTGAAATCACATATTCACGATCCGTTACTTTGCTGTACCGGGGTCCATGATAAACTTCAATATAATCCCGGTCTTGCTGTTCCAGAGTAGTCCGGATCTGGTTGCACACCGGAGCGGTTGTCCGGAAGAACAGCGTCTTCCCGTCCACGGGTTCCGCGTGCTTGTCATCCCTCTGCTGGGGTACCCATTTGGGCTGGTAATAGCCTTGCTTCTCTTCATGCAGGGATGTTAAAGCGGCGTCTCTCTCAACCGTCTGTATATGCTTCTCCGGAATGCTTATCCAGCATCTGCTCTTCGAATAACTGTAGGTCGGCAAACTGACTTTATGGTAAGAACGGGCCGGATATAACAGCTTCCAGTTCACCTCAGCTCCTTGTATATAAGCCAGAGCGAAATCATGAAATGTTCTTCCTGCATCGGACGAATCCTTGCTGATCTTGGACAGCAGTTCTTTGACTTGCCCGGAAGCGAAACCGGACGCAGTTTCCGAATTCGGCCAGGTGGCTTTGTTCGCGCTGACGTTATAGCTGCCGTAATAAATGTGATGCTTTTCCATTGTTACGAACGGGGTATTAAGGAACCGCTCCAATTGCAGAATCAGATCATCTGTGCTGCATGCCTTCAGCACCAGGCGGTGAGCATAGTGGCCTCTCCCTGTGTTAACAGTGCAGCAAATATCTCCGATGTTATGCTTGCCGGCAGAACTTGACAGGAAATGTATATATCTGTCCACCATATCTAACAGATTTGTTTGTTCCATAGCGGATAAGGTGAAGATATGATGTAATTGGTCCGGGAAAGTCTCTTTTCGTTCCGGAGCCTCCTCTAATACGACATGGCAATTGGTCCCGCTTAAGCCGAACGAGCTTACCCCGCATCGTCTTGGTGCATCTGTTGCACGCTCCCAGCGGATTAAACGGTCTGCCACATAAACGGGCGAATCAATAAACGATATATTAGGATTGGGCCGTCTAAAATGCAGCATCGGCGGAATTTGTTGATGCTCTAAGGCAAGCACGGCCTTAATAAAACCGGCGATTCCCGCTGCATGATCCAAATGGCCGATATTCGTCTTGACGGAACCGACGGCGCAAAATTGCATCTTGGAGGTATGCTTGCGGAACGCATTATGGATTCCTTGGATTTCAATAGGATCTCCCAGCTTAGTTCCCGTTCCATGGGCTTCCAGATAAGAGATGGATTCGGGATCGATTCCCGCATCCTGCCATGCCCGCAGAATAACCCGCTCCTGAGCGGCCGGATTCGGTGCTGTCAGCCCCACCGAGCTGCCGTCCTGATTCCATGCGCTGCCCTTCACGACCGCATAAATATGATCATGATCGAGCACTGCTTGATGCAGCGGTTTGAGCAGAACAGCCGCCACTCCCTCTCCCGAATTTGTTCCATCCGACTCTGCATCGAAGGTTCGTGTGTACCCGTCTGAGGATTCTGTTCCCATTTTATAGGCATTCGCTTGATTGGCCGGTAACATATTAATTCTGACGCTCCCCGCTATCGCAGTATTGCATTCGCCTGCACGAATAGAGCGGCATGCCAGATGAAGTGCGGATAAAGAGGAAGAGCATGCCGTATCCACCACACTGCTGGGGCCTTTAAAATCAAATATATAGGAAATCCTCCCGGCAATAATCGACTTCAGATTACCTGAAGTTGTCAGACCCACAAGCTCGGGAGCAGATCTTTGCGCGAATGCTCTGTATTCATTGATCTCATCGCTGGATAATCCGACGAATACGCCGGTCTCGCTGCCAACAAGCTCCTTTCCCCCGTATCCCCCATCCTCCATGGTGGCATAGACCGTCTCCAGAAAGAGACGTTGGTGCGGATCCATTAACTGAGCCTCAATAGCCGGCAGAGAAAAAAACTTATAATCGAACGTGTCAATGCTGCCAAGATAAGCTGCTTTCTTAAATTCCTGCTGCGCAATGCCGCTTTGCTTCAGCGCATCTGTAATATCTTTCTGGCGTGCTGGCGGAATGTCTTCAACCAGACACTTCCCTTCAACCATACTATCCCAGAATTCATTTGTATTTTTGGCGCTCCCAATCTGACAGGACACCCCAATCACTGCAATATCCTTACTTGAGATTTGTTCAAACTTGATATGTTCGTCCGTAATTAGCATTTCGGAAGCATCAAAATCTACCAGTCTTTTTTTCACAACATACCCTCCAATTCGGTAGCCCACACCTGATGTATCATCGGTGGCATAGAGGAGAAGGACAACCGCTTGCCTTCCCCTCACTGCACCTGTTCACTTCAAGCCTCTGGCTGGCCGAGCTTTCTTTCGCATTGTTCCAGCATTTTAGCCAATAAGCCTACAAACTGGCGAAGCAATCTCTCCACAGATGCCTGTAAAATCCGGCCCTGGTTATACTCACAGGTCATCGACTGGACAAGTCCATCCTCTCCACAGCCCAGCACAAGATCAAACGGCTTAGCAAAGCCTGCCGGCAACGGGACAGCGCCTGTAAATGCACAAAGGATATGGCCTTCCTGCGGCTCATAAGCAGCATACTTTACCTGCTCCCAATGAAACCGGCTTTCCGTTCTCAGGTATCTGTCTACTGTGGCAAAAACATCCTCCAGCTCTTCGGCTTCCCGGAATGAAACCTCCACCCGGCATAAATCGCCGCCTTCGATCAGGCAAGGCAATGTAACCCTTTCTGTGTCTGCGTATTCCGACATTAAATATGCAAAAGCGGTCAGCAGCACAGCCATCTTCTGAATGCTGTAATGACTCGAAATGCGTTCCAGGCTTTGACCCGTCCGCTCCGGAAGCACAAAGCGCAGGACATCGCCCGGAATGTAGACGCCTTGCCCAGCCCTTCCTGAAGTCGGGAAAGCGAGGGGAAGGGGCTTCCATGCTGGTGTTTGTTTTTGCATCTGGACCGTTTCGATATATTGAGCCAATTGCCGCACATTCGGATTTCCGAACAAATCCGCTACAACGAGGACGCCAGGATACTTCCGGTCTAACTTGGCATATATATCCACAAGTCGCAGTGAGTTACCGCCTACGTGGAAGAAGTTATCCGTAACCCCGATATCATCTTTGTGAAGCACCTCTTGCCATACCTTCAAAATGTCAGATTCCATCTCTGTAGCCGGCGGCAGGCTCTCTTCCTGATCCTGCATGGCTGCATCCGGAGCAGGCAGGAGTGTCCGGTTGACTTTACCGTTATTATTCAGCGGGATATGGTCCATTTGTACAAAATAGGACGGGATCATATAATCCGGCAGGTACCCGGACAGGTGAGCGTGTATTTGCGCTACCGTCAACGGCATGCTGCATACCAGATATGCACATAGATACGTTTGTCCCTGCTCATCCTTCCGGTCGATTACGACGGCTTCGCAGATATGCGCATGTGCCAGAAGCTGCGCCTCGATCTCCCCGCACTCGATCCGGTAGCCGCGGATCTTCACCTGCTGGTCGATCCGGCCCAGGTACTCCAGATTTCCATCCGGCAGCCATCTCGCCAAATCCCCGGTCCGGTACATACGCTCACCTGGCTCGAACGGGTTGTCTATAAATTTCATTGCCGTCAGCTCCGGCCGGTTCAGATAGCCCCGGGCCACGCCGGCTCCCGTAATACAGATTTCGCCCTGCACACCCATGGGCAGTAACCGGTCTTCCTGATCCAGAATATACACCCGCACATTGGACACCGGTTTACCGATCGGAACGGTTCTCAACTCTTCTTCCGCTCCATCTGCCGGCCACATCGTAGCGCACACCGTCGTTTCCGTCGGCCCGTACGCATTGATTAAGTTGACGTAAGGGCTCCACTTCCGCACCACCTCCGGCGGACATGCCGAGCCCGCCGTGATGACCGATCTTAACGGACGGACTTGCTCCGGGTTCATTCGCGTTAAGTACGCAGGCGGCAGGGTGATGATTGTAATGCCGTTTTCCCGGATGTACTGCTCGAACTCCCCGAGGTTATGAATCACTTCCATCGGTACGGTATGCAATTGGGCTCCGCTGCATAGGCTCATCACGATTTCTGATAGAGAGGCATCAAATGAGAGCGACGCAAACTGGAGAATCCGGTCATCTCCGGTAATCCGCAGTGTACGTTGAAACATGGACGTCAAGTTGGCCACACTCCGGTGCTCGGCCATCACTCCTTTGGGCCGCCCCGTCGAGCCTGAAGTGTAGATGACATATGCCAGATTCTCCGGCCCGCTGACCGCTCCTATATTGCAACCATCGATACCGCTGCTTTCTCTGATGTGCATTGTACTGGTGGCAGCGGTTTCGGCCCTTGCTGCCTTCAGTCCCAGCTTCGCTCCCGCAAAGGCCGTTCCCGCCAGCAGCGCCTCATCGCCGATCAGCCACTGACTGCCGCTGTCCTCCAGCATGTATTGGATGCGCTCTGCCGGATATCCCGGATCAATCGGCAAGTATGCCCCGCCGGCCTTCAGGATGCCGAGCACCCCAACGATCATCTCTACTGAGCGGTCCATCAGGATGGCCACGATACGGTCCGGCCCCACTCCTTGCCCACGCAGCATCCACGCCAGCTGATTCGCCCGTGCATTCAGCTCCGCATAGGTCAACTGCTGACCGCCATGTACGGCCGCCACCGCCTGCGGCGTTTTCTTCACCTGCGCCTCGAACAGATCATGGATCGTCGCTTCCCGCGGATACGGCGCCGCAGTATCATTAAACGCATGCAGCAGCTGCCCTTTCTCCTCCGGCGTGACAAGCCCATACGAGCCGATCCTTGCTTCCGGCTCCCCGGCGACTTGCGGCAAGAGCTGCACGAAGTGCTGCAGGTAACGCCGGGCTGTCTCCTCATTGAACAGCGCGCTGCTATATTCCAGCAGCAGCTGAAGTCCTTGATCGTTCTCCGCGACGTTTAGCGTCAGGTCAAACTTCGACGCTCTGTGTTCCAGCTCGACCGGACGCACGTCAATATCCGCCAGTCTAAAACGCGCCTGCTCCATGTTCTGCAGCACCAGCATCGTGTCGAACAAGGGGTTACGGCTCATATCGCGCCGTACGTTCAGCTTCTCGACCAGTTCCTCGAACGGATAGTCCTGATGCTCGAACGCCGCCAGCGTCCGCTCCTTCACCTCGCGCAGGAAGTCCATAAACCGTTTGTCACCCGATGGGGCGTTGCGCAGCGCCAGCGTGTTCACGAACATCCCGATCATCGGCTCCGTATCCGCATGCGTCCGTCCTGACACCGGTGTTCCGACCACAATGTCGGTCTGCCCCGTGTACTTGTGCAGCCACACGTTATAGGCCGCCAGCAGCACCATGTACAGCGTCGCTCCGGTCTCCGCGGCGATTCGCTTCAGAGCCTCTGCCGTCTTGACGTTCACTTCGGTGTATACCTGTCCGCCCTCACTGCTTGACACCGCCGGACGTGTCCGGTCGGTCGGCAGCTCCAGCACCGGCGCTTCCTCTGCATAAACCGACAGCCAGTACGCCTCATGCATCTTCATCCGCTGCACCTCGAGCGTGCCCTGCTGCCAGACCGCGTAATCCTTGTACTGAATCCGCAGCGGTGCCAGCTCTACGCCGGCATACGCCGTCATGAAGTCCGATACCAGCAGGTTCATCGACACGCCGTCCGACACGATATGGTGCATGTCCCACACCAGCCAGTGTCGCTCTTCTGCCAGTTGCAACAGCCAGGCCCGCAGCAGCGGCGCCTGATTCAGTGCGAATGGCCGCACAAAGCTCCGCATGAGCTCCCGGGCCTGCCCTTCCTCTGCATAGCGGCACACCCATTCCAGCTCCACGTCTTCGTGTATCTGTTGTCTCGGCTCGCCGTCGATCCACGTGAACGACGTGCGCAGCGATTCGTGACGGGCAATGACCGTGCGGATCGCTTGCTCCAGCCG
>NZ_VWRQ01000030.1 GCF_008635795.1 Paenibacillus tepidiphilus
GCATCTAAGCGTGAAGCCCCCCTCAAGATGAGATTTCCCAGTATGTAAGACCCCTTGAAGACGACGAGGTAGATAGGTTGGAGGTGGAAGTGCAGCAATGCATGGAGCTGACCAATACTAATCGGTCGAGGGCTTATCCAAAAACTACCCCAAAAAGTGAAGAAGAGGCTGACGAAGCGGATTCCGAATACTTTCCGGGGGCCCCGAAGAGATGAAGGGCAAACACAAATTCGTTTCGATCCAGTTTTCAGGCGATCAAGCCTGCCGTTTGGTGGCGATGGCGGAGGGGTTCCACGCGTACCCATCCCGAACACGACCGTTAAGCCCTCCAGCGCCGATGGTACTTGGACCGAAGGGTCCTGGGAGAGTAGGACGCCGCCAAGCAAAATTAAACCACTGTTGATAACCTCGACGGTGGTTTTTTGCGTTGTGCAGAACTGTGCAAAACTTGTGGATAATTTTCAGTAAATATCGAAAAAAGTTACATTTGCGTACAAGGAACATATCAAGATGATGGCTATCCTCTGTGGACAAAGAATCTGTTTTTCGAAAAGTCAAGAAAAAAATGAGGTAATCCACTGTTTTTGTGGATAAAAAGTTGAATATGTGTATAAGTACTGCGAAAACGTGGATAAGTCTTATTTTTAGTATGATTTCAGTCTGAACTGTGAATTACTGTTGATAATCTGTGAATAACTTTAATGCTCAATTTGATCTTCGGAAATTAGCTATCTCTCTCAGAGCTTGATATACTCATTTTAAGTATGGAAGAAGCTGTGAGAGGGGGAGTCTAATGGTGATCAGACAACTGACGATGGAGGAGTTCGAGACGGGATTAGCTCTTGATGAGTACGCATTTCATTTCAAACTCTCAGAAGAAGACAAGGTACGGGAGAAACAGCGGTACAAGCCGGAGCGGAACTGGGGATTTTATGAGGACGGGGAGCTGGGAGCGCAGCTCACATTACTTCCGTTGTCGCTGTACATACAGGGTAAAGTAATTCCAATGGGCGGGATTGCCGGAGTATCCACCTGGCCGGAGAACCGGCGCCAAGGGATGGTTGCGAAGCTGTTGACCCATGTGCTTGGCACGATGAAGGATGCGGGCCAGACGATCTCGATGCTCCATCCGTTTCTGATACCTTTTTATCGCCGGTTTGGCTGGGAAGTATACTGTGAGCATAAGGAATATGTGCTTTCGGCTAAGCAATATCCGGCCAGGAAGGAAATCCAGGGCACCGTAAAGCGGGACCGGGCAACAGTCGGGGAATTAGAGCCGCTTTATCATGCCTTTGCGGCCCGATATAATGGTACATTAATGCGTGATCGGGACTGGTGGGAGAACCTCCTGCAACAAGAGGACAGGCATTCGGCTGTTTTTTATACCATTTCAGGGGAACCTCAAGGCTATATTCTATATAAAATAGGAAACCGGGAGCTGACGGTCGAAGAGTTCGTCTACCTGAATGAAACTGCGCGGCAAGGACTCTGGACCTTTATCCGTAATCATGAAGCCACTGTAGATCAGGTGAAGCTGACACGAGTGCCTGCCGATGATCTTCTGCCCTTCTTGCTTCCTGATCCGCGGATCAAGCAGCACAGCCATCCTTATTTTATGGCGCGTCTTGTGAATGCGCAGGCTTTTGTGAATGATTACAGCTTTGTGAAATCCGCTGAACCCGGCGAAGCCGTGATTTATATAGAAGACGAACATGCTCCATGGAACAATGGCCTGTGGAAGCTGGCTGTTGATGAACAGGGTCAAGGATCACTTACTGCCGCACTAGACCAAGACAATCTGGAAGCGGACCTGCGTTGCGGAATCGGTGTATTGACGGCCATGCTGCTGGGGTATAAGCGCCCTGCTGAATTGGCACGGTCCGGTATTTTAACAGGGAAAGAACAGTCCTTGCAATGGCTGGAAGCGAGAGTGCCGGCGGCGCAGACAGCGCTGTTTGACTTTTTCTAGAAGAAATAGGGGGTCCTTCGTCTGCTGGCGGGTCGGGGGATCCGTGTTCTGCATCCAGCCATGGAATACAAACGGCATAAAGCGTAAAAAATAAACTCAACCCCTTGGCATTCCGAAAAAATATGTTATAATATGAGAAAAGTCAAAGAAAGTCAAAGTCAACGGCATCCTGAACGCAGACCGATTCGCCCTGTGGCTCACGGGTTAAGTTCTATAAAGATCACCGCCGGACGGATGCACAACATGAAGCACTATAATGCTAATACTGGAGGATGAGTGATGCGCAATATCTCCGATATTATCGAACAATATCTGAAGAATATTTTGCATGAAAGTCCCGAAGGTACGGTGGAAATTCAGCGCAATGAGCTCGCGGACCAATTCTCCTGTGTGCCGTCGCAGATCAATTACGTTATCAGCACGCGGTTTACACTGGAAAAGGGTTATGTGGTGGAGAGCAAGCGGGGAGGCGGAGGCTATATCCGTATTCAACGCTTCGAGCTGCCGCAGAATGTAGCGCTCTACGCGCACTTGAAGGCCGCAATCGGCAACGAAATGGATCAGACCTCTGCCGAAGGGCTGATTTATCAGCTGGAGGAAGCCCGCTTCCTCTCCAAACGAGAAGCGTGTCTTATGCGCGCTGCTGTTTCCCGGGATTGCATTACGGTCAATTTACCGTACCGGGATGAGATTCGCGCCAAGATTATGAAGGCGATGCTGATTTCTTTGCTCGGCAAATAATTGTCATTCGTAAAGGGAGGGACTCCGCTTATGCAATGTCAGGAATGCGGCGTCAGACCGGCTACACTCCACTTCACCAAGATTGTGAACGGGGAGAAGACCGAATTTCATATATGTGAGAGCTGCGCCCGTGAGAAAGGGGAGCTGATCCCCGGAACTGCCGGGGGCTTCTCGATACACAGCCTGTTGTCCGGCCTGCTTGATCTGGAAGGCGCAGGCAAGGGGAAAGCAGCAGCGGCCACGAATGCACAGGGCCTGCACTGTGAGAAATGCGGTATGACTTACTCGCAGTTCAGCAAGCTGGGGCGTTTTGGCTGCAGCTCTTGTTATAAATATTTTGACAATGCGCTTGATCCGCTGTTCCGCAGAGTACACGGCAGCACTTCCCACGTGGGTAAGCTTCCGAAACGTGCCGGAGCGCAGATTGTATTCAAGCGGCAGATCGATGAACTGAAGCAGGAACTGCAGCAGAGCATCGTGGAGGAAGAATTCGAAACGGCCGCTCAGCTGCGGGATCAGATCCGTAAACTTGAAAAAGAAATGGCACAATAGTAAAGTCTTTCATATATAGGGGGGATACGACATGTCAAGTCTCCGGTTTACCGAACAAGCCCTCAGTACCTGGATGCGCTGCGGCGGCAGCCATTCCGAGATTGTGATCAGCAGCCGTATGCGTATTGCCCGCAACCTGGAGCATTTGCCCTTTCCGCTTCTGGCCTCCGCCGAGCAGGCGGAAGAGGCGCTCAGCCAACTGGCACCGGTATTTGAGTCCAGTCCTGCTCCCGGCTTAGGCACCTTCGAGCTGGTCAAGCTGGATGAGCTGGATGAACTCGATAAGAAGGTACTTGTCGAGAAGCATCTGATCAGCCCCAATCTGGCCAACGATTCACGAGGCGGAGCCGTCATCCTGAATGAGGACGAATCGGTCAGTATCATGATCAACGAGGAAGACCATCTGCGGATTCAGTGCCTGTTCCCGGGACTGCAGGTGAAGGAAGCGTGGGAGCGGGCCAGTGCAATTGATGATATCTTTGAGGATGCAGTCAATTATGCTTTTGATGACAGAAGAGGGTATCTGACGAGCTGTCCCACCAATGTGGGGACCGGCCTCCGTGCTTCGGTGATGGTTCACCTGCCGGCGCTGGTGATGACCCAGCAGATTAACCGGATTCTAACCGCTGTTAATCAGGTCGGCCTCACCGTTAGAGGAATTTACGGGGAAGGCAGCGAAGCTGTAGGGAATATCTTTCAGATTTCCAACCAGATTACGCTGGGCCAGACCGAAAGCGAAATTATCGAGAACCTGCATGGCGTTGTTACCCAGATTATTGAACATGAACGCAATGCGAGGGAGCGCCTGCTGGCCGAATCTCCGCTGCGGATTACCGACCGGATCAAACGGTCCTACGGTATTTTATCCTTCGCGGCAGTGATGGAGCTTAAGGAGTCTGCGCAGCGCTTGTCCGACTTGCGGCTGGGTGTCGACCTGGGGATTCTGGAGAATCCTTCGATCTCTGTGCTGAATGAACTGAATGTAAAGACGCAGCCGGGATTCTTGCAAAAAATGTTCGGCGATGAAATGACCTCCACCGAACGCGATATGTACCGGGCGAAGCTGCTCCGGGAAACACTGGGGTCACAACATTAATTATAGATATTTATTTTTCGTGGAGGTGCAGGAGATATGATGTTTGGAAGATTTACGGAGCGTGCGCAAAAAGTGCTGGCGCTGGCGCAGGAAGAAGCCGTTCGTTTGGGACACAACAACATTGGCACAGAACATATTTTGCTCGGACTGATTCGTGAAGGAGACGGCATTGCCGCCAAGGCACTGATCGGATTGGGACTCGGACTTGAGAAGATTCAGGACGAAGTGGAAACGCTGATTGGCAGAGGGCAGGAGCAGCCGACCAACATCGCCTATACTCCCCGCGCTAAAAAAGTCATTGAGCTGTCGATGGATGAAGCCCGCAAGCTGGGCCATACCTACGTCGGCACCGAGCATATTCTGCTGGGACTGATCCGTGAAGGCGAAGGTGTAGCCGCCCGCGTGCTTAACAATCTCGGCATCAGCCTGAACAAAGCCCGCCAGCAGGTGCTGCAGCTGCTCGGCAGCAGCGAATCCAGCTCCAGCCACAGCGGAGCACCGGTTAATGTCAGCACGCCTACACTGGATGGGCTGGCCCGCGATTTGACCGCTTTTGCCAAAGACGGCAACCTTGATCCGGTCATTGGCCGCAGCAAGGAAATTGAACGCGTTATTCAGGTTCTGAGCCGCCGCACCAAGAACAATCCGGTGCTGATCGGGGAGCCTGGGGTCGGTAAAACGGCGATTGCCGAAGGTCTGGCCCAAAAGATTATCAACAATGAGATCCCGGAAACGCTGCGCGACAAGCGTGTAATGACCCTGGATATGGGTTCCGTAGTAGCCGGTACCAAATACCGCGGTGAATTCGAAGACCGCCTCAAGAAAATCATGGACGAAATTCGCCAGGCCGGAAACATCATCCTCTTCATTGATGAGCTGCATACCTTGATTGGTGCAGGCGGCGCAGAAGGAGCTATCGACGCCTCCAACATTCTGAAGCCGGCTCTGGCCCGCGGTGAGCTGCAGTGCATCGGGGCAACGACCCTGGATGAATACCGCAAATACATCGAGAAAGACGCCGCGCTGGAGCGCCGCTTCCAGCCGATTACGGTGGATCAGCCTTCACCGGAGGAAGCCGTACAAATTCTGTACGGACTGCGTGACCGTTATGAAGCACATCACCGGGTAAAGATTACAGACGAAGCGATTGTGGAAGCTGTGAAGCTGTCGGACCGTTATATTTCGGACCGGTTCCTGCCGGATAAAGCGATTGACCTGATCGATGAAGCGGGCTCCAAGGTAAGGCTGAACTCCTACACCATCCCGCCGAATCTGAAGGAACTGGAAATGCGGCTGGACGATATCCGCAAGGAGAAGGATTCCGCTGTACAAAGCCAGGAATTCGAGAAAGCGGCCGCACTGCGTGATACCGAGCAGAAGATCCGCGAGGAACTGGATACCACCAAGAATCAGTGGAAGGAAAAGCAGGGCCGCACCGATTCCCAGGTTACACCTGAGGATATCGCCCAAGTGGTGGCCAGCTGGACCGGTATTCCGGTCAGCAAGCTGAAGGAAGAAGAGACCGACCGCCTGCTGAACATGGAAGCCTTGCTCCATGAACGTGTTATCGGTCAGGATGAGGCCGTCAAGGCAGTCAGCCGGGCGCTGCGCCGGGCACGTGCCGGCCTCAAAGACCCGAAACGTCCAATGGGCTCGTTCATCTTCCTGGGCCCTACAGGGGTTGGTAAGACCGAGCTGGCACGGGCTTTGGCTGAAGCGATGTTCGGCGATGAGAATGCGGTTATCCGCATCGACATGTCGGAATATATGGAGAAGCACTCCACGTCGCGTCTGGTCGGAGCGCCTCCGGGATATGTTGGTTATGAAGAAGGCGGCCAGCTGACCGAGAAAGTTCGCCGCAAGCCCTATTCGGTAGTGCTGCTCGACGAAATCGAGAAGGCCCATCCGGAAGTGTTCAATATTCTGCTGCAGGTGCTTGAAGACGGACGTCTGACTGACTCCAAGGGCCGCGTTGTCGACTTCCGCAACACCCTGATCATTCTGACCTCCAATGTCGGAGCGCAGGCGATCAAGAAGAACTCGACGCTTGGCTTTACTGCCGTACAGGATGCCGGAGCAGAATACAGCAGCATGAAGGGCAAAGTGATGGAAGAGCTGAAGAAGAGCTTCCGTCCGGAGTTCCTGAACCGTATCGACGAAATTATCGTCTTCCACTCGCTGGAAGAGAAGCATATCGCCGAAATCGTCACGCTGATGGCCGACGAGCTGCGCAAGCGGCTGCGTGAGTTCGATGTGGATTTCGCCCTTACAGATACCGCGAAGGCCTTCCTCGCCAAAGAGGGCTATGATCCTGCCTTTGGTGCTCGTCCGCTGCGCCGGGCGATTCAGAAGCATATTGAGGACCGTCTTTCCGAAGAACTGCTGAAGGGCAATATCAAGAAGGGTGATTCTGTCAAGATTGACGAAGTCGGCGGTGAATTACAGGTAAGCACCGTGAGTCCTGCCATTGTGGCTTCGCTCACCCAGGAAACGGAAACAGAATAAGCTGCAGCATGCATCAGTCAGGATCCCGCCTTTCGCTCAGCGAAAGGCGGGATCTTTTTATAGTCCAGATGTATGCTTTTCAAAAGTAAAATTCAAGTGACCTTTCGTTCAAGGGGCAGAAATGGTAAACTTTGAGTAGGAGTTTTTTATCCGCAATTTTAGCAAGTTAATATGGTAAGGAGAACCCATGGCCAAAGCGAAAACCAAGTTTTTTTGTACCGAATGCGGCTACGAATCGCCCAAATGGTTCGGGAAATGTCCGGGCTGCCAAGCGTGGAATTCCATGGTGGAAGAGACGGAAAGCGTAGTCAAAACCCAGGGAATGAACGCGCCGATTTTTCAGAGTAAAGAAACGCCGCAATCGATCATAAATATAGAAAGTGACAAAGAGCCGCGTATATTGACAGGCATTGCCGAACTTAACCGTGTGCTGGGCGGCGGTATCGTGCCCGGATCACTGGTGCTCGTCGGAGGCGACCCCGGCATCGGCAAGTCAACATTGCTGCTCCAGACCTCACATGCTCTCACCACCCAAAACCTGCGGGTGCTCTACATCTCAGGGGAGGAATCGGTGCGGCAGACTAAGCTGCGGGCTGACCGCCTCGGTGCCTTGTCACCTGAGCTCTATGTACTATGCGAGACAAATATGGAAAGCATAGAGGAAGCGATTGAGCAGATCAAACCGCAGTTCCTGGTTATTGACTCGATTCAAACGGTCTTCCTGCCTGAGGTGACAAGTGCACCCGGCAGTGTGGCACAGGTCCGCGAGTGTACGACCCGGTTTATGCGCATCGCCAAAATCCGCGGCATCGCTACCGTACTTGTCGGCCATGTTACCAAGGAGGGGGCTATCGCCGGCCCGCGCATGCTGGAGCACATGGTGGATTGTGTGCTTTATTTTGAAGGCGAACGGCATCACACCTACAGACTGCTGCGTGCCGTGAAGAACCGCTTCGGTTCCACGAACGAGATCGGCATATTTGAAATGGGCGAGGATGGCCTGAGAGAGGTAGGCAACCCTTCCGAGCTGTTCTTGTCGGAAAGGCCGCTTGGGGTGGCCGGGTCGGCTGTAGTGGCCAGTATGGAAGGCACGCGCCCCGTACTGGTGGAGCTTCAGGCGCTGGTCACCGCCACCCATTTCCCATCGCCCCGGCGGATGTGCACCGGCATGGACCATCAGCGGATGGCGCTCATTATCGCCGTGCTGGAGAAGCGGATGGGCATGTTCCTGCAGAATCAGGACGCCTATCTGAATGTCGCCGGAGGCGTCAAGCTGGATGAACCTGCGGTCGATCTGGCGGTAGCGGTCAGCATCGCGTCCAGTCTCCGTGACATTCCGACCAAAGCCTATGATGTATTCTTCGGAGAAGTAGGTCTTACCGGCGAAGTCAGAGGTGTCTCACGGGCGGAAACCCGGGTCAAGGAAGCCGCCAAGCTGGGGTTCCGCCGGGTCATTATGCCCGAGAAGAGCCTCAAAGGGTGGAAGCATCCGCAGGATATCCAGATCATCGGCGTCAGCTCTGTAGCAGATGCACTATCGGTCGCGTTAGATTAGGGGGCATAAAGGACATGAAAGAATATAACCAAACAGATAATATGAACGATCTGCTCAGGATGGCGGCTCCGGGCACGCCCTTCCGGGAAGGTCTGGAGAATGTGCTGCGGGCCAAGACCGGCGCGTTGATCGTGGTCGGTTACAGCCCGGAGGTCATGGAAGTCGTCGACGGTGGCTTTTCGATTAATTGTGATTTTTCCCCGAACTATTTATATGAACTGGCCAAGATGGACGGGGCGATTATTCTGAGTGAGGATCTGAAACGGATACTGTATGCCAACACACAGCTGATTCCCGATTCCTCTATCTCCTCCATCGAGACCGGGATCCGCCACCGTACGGCTGAACGCGTCGCGAAGCAGACGGGCAAGCTCGTGGTGTCCATCTCCCAGCGCCGGAATATCATCACCCTTTATCAAGGGAATATCCGGTATATGCTGAAGGATATCGGCGCCATTCTGGCCAAAGCGAACCAGGCAATCCAGACGCTGGAGAAATATAAAGCGGTCCTGAATCAGGGACTGACCAATCTGTCGGCCTCCGAGTATGAGGGGATTGTTACCGTTGCCGAAGTGGTTGGGGTCATCCAGCGGGTGGAAATGGTGCTGCGGATCAAGATGGAAATCAAACGCTATATCAACGAGCTCGGCAATGAGGGCCGCCTGATCAGCATGCAGATGGAAGAACTGGTGGGAAATACAGAGGAAGAAGCCTGGCTCTTGTACAGAGACTATGCCAAAGAGGAGCAGGAGGACAAAATCCGTGAAATTATCGCCGGGCTGAAGCGGTCGAGCGATGATGAATTGATGGATGACAACCATATTGCCCGGTTGCTCGGGTATGCTTCGACGGCCATTGCTTCCGAAGAACAGGTTACGCCGCGCGGCTACCGGCTGCTCAACAAAATTCCCCGTCTGCCCAATGTCATTATCCATAACCTGGTCGAACGCTTTGAAATGCTGCCCAATCTGATGACGGCAAGTATCTCGGAGCTGGATGAGGTTGACGGCATTGGAGAGGTGCGTGCCCGCCATATTCAGGACGGATTGAAGCGGCTGCAGAAGCAAGTTCTTATTGACAGACAAATGTAAATAACATACAATCACGTAATATTGCCGTTAGGCAAAGTAATAACACAGAGGTGAAGAAATGATCCAAAAATCAATTCCGAGTCTTTTTACCATTGGTAACCTGATGCTTGGAATGTTTGGAATCATGATGGCGTTTGACGGAAAGCTGAGCATGGCCGCTATCATGGTGATTATCGCTATGCTGCTTGACGGATTGGATGGCCGTGTCGCCCGTGCCCTGAAATGTGAGAGCGAATTTGGCAAAGAACTGGATTCCCTGTCCGATGTGGTATCGTTCGGAGTGGCTCCGGCGCTCATTATGTACATTACAAGCCTGCAGGATGTGAACACCGCGCTCGGCTGGACCGTGACGGCGATCTTTCCGGTGTTCGGGGCGCTGCGGTTGGCCCGTTTCAATGTCCGCCCCGGTATTCCCGGCTACTTCGTCGGACTGCCGATCCCGGCTGCCGGAGGCGTTCTGGCCACACTGGCCCTTTTTCATAAAGATGTTTCAGCCCCATTTATGATTGTCGCCACATTGCTGCTGTCTTACTTGATGGTCAGCACCGTGAAATATCCGAATTTCAAGAAGGTAGGATTTCCGAAGAAAGCGGTAATTGGCGCGCCGGTAGTTATCGTTGTTGCCGTAGCGGTAGCGGTAATGTTTCCGGAGCAGATTGCCAAGCTGATCTTTGTGCTGCTCGCGCTGTACGCTTTGTATGGCTTTAAGCAGAATATCGACCGCCTGACTGCACGCCGCCGCAAACGGCGCAGAAGACGCGGGGATGACAAGATGTATCATTCCAAGAACGGCTAAACATGAAGTTCCACCGGACTGAATTATTTCATCATACCAAAAAAGGCTTTGCTGATTCCGTAATGCGGAATTAGGCAAGGCCTTTTTATTTATTAAAAGTGTTCGGGGTCCCCGCAAAGTACCTGAAACAGCTTCGATGCAAGACTTCACTTTGTGGGGTTGTTTTATATACATTAGGTTAGAAAGGATGCATGCCCGGTCAGGATAAATTAAATAAGCCGAGCGTCGCGCACTTCTGTGACTCTTTCTTGACGACCTCGTCCATATTGATGTCAAGCAGATTGCAAAGAGCGGACATGTAGAACAACTCGCGGCCCAGTTCGGAGGCGACCACCTCACGGCAGTTCTCGCATAAATGGCCTTCCAGATGCGTCCCGGCAAGCTCCTTGGCCTGTTCAAGTCCAAGCTCCGGCTCGAACACCTGTTTCTTGGCATGCAGCTGAATGCATCCGCATTCTGTGATGGCTTTAACGACGGCGCGATTGACGGAAGCACTGCTCTGTCCATTCTTGGACATCACATCGAGCAGGCTGCGGTGACGGAGCAGCAGTTCGGAGACTTGATCCTGAAAGGCCTGTAAACTTGGTGCGCTCATTTTCCATTCACCCCTGGGTTTCGTAATTGAGTTCATTATATGCCAGGCCTTCACCCGATTTCAACAAGGAATAGAAGTTTATGGCAAGCCTAACAGGCCGGGTGAGGAATAACGATTTTTTAAAAATTACCTTGCGCTCCCGATTATCATCCTAAAAATTGGAACATACTGGTGAGGAATAGATCATTTCATTCAGGAAGATTTCAAGGAGGTGCGCAAGAAGATGTGGAAAAAAGTGTTGCTGACGCTGTCCGGGTGCCTGGGAGCCTGGTCCGGATACTCGCTCTATCATGCAGCAGAAATAGGGTTCCCGGAAGGCATGGGGAAACTTGGGGATAGCTTGCCTGTGAACGGAAGCATTTTATTTACGGTGCTGGGTGCCATTATTTTTTTGATTGCAGGAACGTTATGCGCCGATTGGGGGGGCAGCAAGCTGCGCGAGGCTGTCGCGTACGTTGCACGCATTCCCATGGGCGAGCTGGCGGCGGGAGCGGCCGGATTAACAGGCGGGCTCCTGCTGTCGCTCCTGCTCTACCCGGCGCTGTCCTGGCTTGGACAGGCTGGCGAACTTCTGCAAGTATTCGGGACGCTGCTGCTAGGTTATCTGGGCCTGAGAATCGCGCTGGAGAAACAGACGGAGCTTGCCTCCTTCTGGAACACCGGGCGCTGGGGACAGGCCGGCGAGCCGCAGGACCGGGGACTCGAAGAACATAAGATTCTGGATACAAGCGTGATTATTGACGGTCGTATCGCCGATATCTGTAAAACCGGCTTTATCGAAGGGACGATTGTTATTCCCGAATTTGTGCTGGAGGAGCTGCAGCATATCGCCGATTCCTCAGATCTGCTCAAGCGCAACCGTGGCCGCCGGGGGCTCGATATCCTGAACAAAATCCAAAAGGAACTCGACGTGAAAGTGCTGATCTATGAGGGAGATTTCGAGGAAATCTCCGAGGTGGACAGCAAGCTGGTTAAGCTGGCCAAGGTACTGCACGGCAAGGTCGTGACCAATGACTTCAATTTGAACAAGGTATGCGAGCTGCAGGGGGTTTCCGTGCTCAATATCAACGATCTTGCCAATGCGGTTAAGCCTGTGGTGCTCCCCGGAGAAGAGATAATTGTCCAGGTCATCAAGGACGGCAAGGAACACGGCCAGGGTGTAGCTTATCTTGACGACGGAACGATGATCGTTGTAGAAGGCGGCAGGGATTACATCGGAACGACGATGGAGGTTCTGGTGACCAGCGTGCTGCAGACCTCGGCGGGCCGGATGATCTTCGCCAAGCCCAAGCTGCTCGAAAAGGCACAGTAAAGCTTCTGCTGTAGCCCGCCCGCCGTGAAGAGGGCCTTGGAAATGCCCGGCAAACACGGTATGATGGGGATATACGGAAAGACAGGAGCCTATAACGAATGTCAAACAGTGTAGGAGCCGTCATTGTGGCGGCGGGCAGAGGAACGCGCATGGGGACGGCGGAGAGCAAGCAGTATCTGAGGCTTGCGGACAAGCCGATCATCGCTCATACGCTTGAAGTATTTCAGCGGCATCCGCTCATCACTGAGATTGTGCTGGTAACGGGGGCCGAGGATGTGGAGCGCTGCCGGGAGTGGGTGCAGACCTACGGCCTGGATAAGGTAAAGGCGATCGTGACCGGAGGCTCCGAACGGCAATATTCCGTGCATCTGGGATTGCGTGAACTGGACGCGGAGTGGGTAATGGTGCATGACGGTGTGAGGCCGTTTGTGGCCGCCGGGGAAATTGATGCATGCTATGCAAAAGCCAAGGAAACCGGGGCCTCCGTACTGGCCGTTCCGGTCAAAGATACGATCAAGCAGGTGGACAAGGACGGAATGGTCGTCTCCACCCCCGATCGGCGAAGTCTGTGGGCGATCCAAACCCCGCAGACTTTTCGTCTGTCCGATCTGCTTGCAGCCTATGAGGCCGCCGAGCGGGAAGGATACCTGGGGACCGACGACTCCAGTCTGGCGGAACGCAGCGGGATTCCCGTGGCCGTAGTGGAAGGCAGCTACCGCAATATCAAAATCACGACGCCGGAAGATCTGGAATATGCCGAATATACACAAGTGAAACAGGGGAGAGGTTAAAGCATGATTGCAGTAGGACAAGGGTTTGACGTACACCAGCTGGTGGAAGGGAGACCGTGCATTATTGGCGGAGTCACCATTCCCTATGAGAAGGGGCTGCTTGGACATTCCGATGCGGATGTGCTGCTGCACGCAGTCAGCGACGCCATACTGGGCGCACTGGGACTCGGCGATATCGGACGTCATTTTCCCGATACCGATCCGGCCTTTAAGGATGCCGACAGCCTGAAGCTGCTGGAGCATGTATGGGGCTTGGCCCGCGAGCGCGGTTACAAGCTCGGCAACATCGATTCGACCATTATCGCCCAGAAGCCGAAGATGGCCCCTTACATTCCGCAGATGGCGGAGATTATCGCCCGCGCGCTGGAGGCGGACGTCGCCAAGGTTAACGTAAAGGCGACGACAACCGAGCAGCTTGGCTTCGCCGGCCGCGGCGAGGGAATTGCCGCGCAATCTATTGTCTGCCTGGTTCAAGATGTGATATCATCTTGAGATGGCGTGAGAGCATCCTGAATTAACCATTATGGAAGCGGAGGGAATGACATGGCGGATCAAGTCCGGGTGCGTTACGCACCGAGCCCTACGGGACATTTACATATCGGCAATGCCAGAACGGCAATATTCAATTATCTGTTCGCCCGTAATCTGGGCGGCAAATTTATTATCCGGATTGAGGATACGGACATCAAGCGCAACATCGCCGGCGGCGAAGAAAGCCAGCTGAAGTACTTGAAATGGCTGGGTGTCGACTGGGACGAGAGCGTGGATGTCGGCGGCGAATACGGCCCTTACCGCCAGACAGAGCGTCTGGACCTGTATAAGGTATACTGGCAGGATTTGCTGGACCGCGGCCTTGCTTACCGCTGCTACTGCACAGAGGAAGAGCTGGAAGCAGAACGCGAGGAACAGACGGCGCGCGGCGAAACTCCGCGTTATTCCGGCAAACACCGCAACCTGACAGAAGAACAGCGGCTGGCCTTTGAAGCGGAAGGGCGCATCGCCAGTATCCGGTTCCGGGTACCTGAAGACCGCACTTATACGTTCGATGATATGGTCAAGGGTCCTATTTCCTTTACGACCCAGGATATGGGCGACTTTGTCATTGTGAAGAAGGACGGTATTCCGACTTATAACTTCGCAGTAGCCGTTGATGACCATCTGATGGCAATCAGCCATGTGCTGCGCGGTGAAGACCATATTTCCAATACCCCGCGCCAGCTGATGATTTATGAAGCGCTGGGCTGGGAGGCGCCGCTCTTCGGGCATATGACGCTGATTGTCGGCGAGGACCACAAGAAGCTGAGTAAGCGCAATGAATCAATTATTCAATTCATCGAGCAATATGAGCAGCTCGGCTACCTGCCGGAAGCCTTGTTCAATTTCATTTCCCTGCTGGGCTGGTCGCCGGAAGGCGAGGAAGAGATCTTCACCCGGGAACAGCTGATCTCAATCTTTACAGCCGACCGGCTCTCCAAGAGCCCGGCGTTCTTCGATGCGAACAAGCTGGCGCATCTGAACAACCATTACATCAAGCACGCCGATCCGCAGCGGATAGCCGCGCTGGCTATTCCGCACCTGCAGAAGGCGGGCCGTCTGCCTGCCGAGCTGGACAATGAGCAGCAGGCATGGGCCGAAACGCTGGTGGCCCTGTATCAGGAACAGCTGACAGCCGCTTCCGATATTGTGAACCTGTCCGAGCTGTTCTTCCGCAGCCATGTGGAGCTGGATACCGAAGCGGCTCAGGTGCTGGCGGAAAGCCAGGTGAGTGAGGTGCTCTCGGCATTCCTCGCCAAGGTGGAAGCCACCGAAGACTTCACCGCCGCGAACATGGCGGTGCTGATCAAAGAGGTGCAGAAGGAAACCGGGCATAAAGGCAAAGCGCTGTTTATGCCGATCCGTGTCGCGCTGACCGGGCAGATGCATGGCCGGGATTTGAACGCGACGATTGCCCTTCTGGGACGCAGCCGTGTTATTGAACGGCTGAAATCGCAGATTAAAGGGGCTTAATGGGCTCCTTGTGGCCTGACAAGTACTTGTCAGGCCATGGTCTTTTCGCTAAGATAGAAGATATTCAACAGCTGTGATCAGGAGAAGTACGCGACTGTATCGGGCAATTTCCAGAGAGAATAACCGCCAGAGGATTTCCGTGGCAGGCTGAGAGTTATTCATTTGTCCGCGCCGAACATGCGCCTGTGAGCTGCGGGGCTGAGCCATCCTTAACCGGAGGTTAGGCGTCGCCGGAACGTTGCCGTTATAGACGAACAAGTGGGATGAGGCTGGCTGATGCCGGTATATCGGCCGGGCTACAGTGTCATCCAAGCAGAGTGGAACCGCGGTTACACGCCTCTGCAGCATAAGCTGCAGGGGCGTTTTTTGTTTGTGTTGCTCCACCAGCAAGGAGTAGGGGTCCCCGCAAAGCAACTGATTCGGCATCTTTACACAGGCAGCTTTGCGGGGGCCTGGAACCGCCCAAGGCCCGCGGCATACATATAGAGAGAGCGGGCCCGTGACAATACCTTCCCTGGCGCACCTGTTCACAGGAGGAGGGAAGCTGAAAGAAGAGGGGAACCGTGATGTTTAAGCATATCAAGTCGGACATTCGGGCAGTATTCGACAACGATCCTGCCGCACGCAGCACGTTTGAGGTTGTTTTTACCTATGCCGGCCTTCATGCGATCTGGGCCCACCGGATGGCCCACCGCTTCTTTAAGCGCCGGTGGTTCACGGTTGCCCGCATGATCTCACAGTTCAGCCGCTTCATGACCGGTGTGGAGATTCATCCCGGAGCGGTCATCGGCAAACGTCTCTTTATCGACCACGGTATGGGGATTGTCATCGGTGAAACCTGCGAAATCGGCGACGATGTAATCATCTATCAGGGAGTGACCCTTGGCGGGACTGGTAAGGAAAAGGGCAAGCGCCATCCTACCATCGGGAACAATGTGGTTATTGGTTCAGGCGCTAAGGTACTGGGATCGTTCCGGATCGGCGATAATTGTAATATCGGTTCTAATAGTGTTGTTCTGCGCGAGGTACCGAGCAATTCCACGGTGGTCGGCAACCCCGGCCGCATCGTGAAGCGTAACGGCGAGCGGGTATCCGACCGGCTGGATCATACGAAGATGCCGGACCCGCTCATTGATACGCTGCGTTTCCTGCAGAAAGAGATTGAGGAGCTCCGGGAGCAGATTGGGCACGAAGACAAGCAGAAGGCTGATGAGCGCCGGCTGGAAAGCCTGCAATACCTGGGGGATTATGAAATATAGGATTATAGAATACAGATCTGAAACCGGATAGCCGGACAACAGAAAGGATTGGGAAGAGCATGGCATTGCAAATTTACAACACAATGACGCGGGGCAAGGAAGCATTTGTTCCGCTGGAACCGGGCAAAGTCAAGATGTACGTATGCGGACCAACCGTATACGGGTATATGCATATCGGGAATGCCAGACCGGTCATTGTGTTTGATACCGTACGCAATTACTTGGAGTCAATCGGCTACGAGGTGCGGTATGTCACGAATTTTACGGATGTAGATGATAAAATGATCCGCAAAGCGGAAGAGATGAACATCACAGTGGCCGATGTCGCGGAAATGTTCATCAAAGCTTACGAAGAAGACATCGCCGGGCTGGGCGTAAAGCCGGCAAGCCTGAACCCGCGGGTTACCGAGAGTATGGGGACGATTGTCGATTTTATCAAAGAGCTTGAAGACAAGGGCTATGCCTATGAAAATGGAGGCGATGTCTTTTACCGGACCGCCAAGTTCGCGGATTACGGCAAGCTTTCCCGTCAAAATCTGGAGGAACTGCAATTCGGTATCCGGGTGGAGGTCGACGCACGCAAAGAGAATCCGGAGGACTTTGTACTCTGGAAAGCAGCGAAGCCGGGCGAGGTGCATTGGGACAGCCCATGGGGACAGGGACGTCCCGGCTGGCATATTGAATGCTCGGCGATGGCCCGCGAATATCTTGGCGATACGATGGATATTCACGGCGGCGGTGTCGATCTGCAATTCCCGCATCATGAGTGCGAATGCGCCCAGACGGAAGCGCTGACGGGCAAGCCGCTCTCCAACTATTGGATGCATAATGCATTCCTCAATATCGGGGACGAGAAAATGTCGAAGTCGCTGGGCAATGGCCTGCTTGTAAAGGATATCCGCCAGCGCTTCAAGGCGGGTGTGCTACGCTATTTCATGCTGTCTACCCACTACCGCAATCCGCTGAATTTCACGGAAGAAGCGCTGCAATCCGCCGAGAAGAGCGCGGAGCGCATCGCGCTTGCCGTAAGCAATGTGCAGCACCGGCTGGAGCTTGCCGGAACGGAGCAAGCGGATACGGCGCGCACGGAGCTGACAGATAAGATCGCCTCCATTCTTGAGGCCTATCACAGCAAGATGCAGGATGACTTCAATACGCCAGACGCTATTACCGCTGTGTTTGATTGGGTGAAGCTTGCCAATCAGACGCTGACGGAAGAGGGTGCAGGACGTGCTGATTTTGCCGCACTGCTTGAAGCGTTTGCCGTCATGAACAGCGTGCTGGGACTAGTGCCAGCTCAGGAGGAAGAGGCTGCCGGGGAAGAAATCGAGCGTCTGATCGCCGAACGGACGGAAGCGCGCAAGAATAAGAATTGGGCACGCTCCGATGAAATCCGCGATCAGCTGAACGCAATGGGCATTCTGCTGGAGGATACGCCGCAGGGCATCCGGTGGCGGCGCAAATGAGCGGGGCATTCAAGCCGGAGGAGGCCTGGTTTCCGTACAGCCCCTCCAAGCCGGCCCATCTGCTGCCCCCGATTGTGCTGGCTTACGCCGGGGATGCCATTTATGAGGTTGCTGTGCGCCAATATCTGATTTCGCTGCCCAATCTCCGGCCGAATCACTTGCACCGCTCAGCGACCGGTTTGGTGTCGGCCAAAGCCCAGAGCACGATTCTGGCCTTGCTGGAACCACAGCTCACCGAAGATGAGCGGGACATTGTCCGTAAAGGCCGCAACGCCAAATCCGGGACAATTCCCAAGAACGCCGATGTGCTGGAATACCGGCATGCTACTGCTTTTGAGTGCCTGATCGGGTATTTATATTATACGGGTCAGCTGGTACGAATTCAGGAGCTTGTTCAGGGCAGCATAGAGCATATGATGAACCGGCCTAAATAAGGCCTTGGAAGATAGAACAGGAGGCATGACATGGAAGAACCAAGAACAGAAGAAGAGGTGCTGGCCGGCAAGCATTCGGTGCTTGAGGCACTGCGCGCCGGCCGGACGCTGAATAAGATATGGGTGGCCGAAACCGCCCAGAAGCACCTAACCGCACCGATTGTCGCCGAAGCGCGCAAGGCGGGTATTGTTATTCAATATGTGGACAAGCGCAAGCTGGATCAGCTGGCTCCGGGAGTACAGCACCAGGGAGTCGTTGCCCAGGTGGCGCCGTTCGCCTACGCCGAGGTGGAGGATATCCTGGCTGCTGCTGAAGCCAAGGGCGAACCGCCGTTTCTGATTCTGCTGGATGAAATTGAAGACCCGCATAACCTGGGCTCTATATTGCGTACCGCCGATTGCACCGGTGTACACGGAGTTATCGTTCCGAAACGCCGCTCCGCGCAGATTACAGCCACCGTCTCCAAGACCTCCGCAGGAGCGGTTGAATATGTGCCTGTGGCCCGCGTGACTAATCTGGGCCAGACCATCGACCGTTTGAAGGAGCGGGGGATCTGGGTTGTAGGCACGGATGTCGATACTGACCAGAACCTGTACGACTCCGACATTTTCAGCGGACCAGTAGCGGTTGTCATCGGCAATGAGAACAAAGGGATGGGCCGTTTGATCCGCGAGAAATGCGATGTGCTGCTGAAGCTTCCGATGGCTGGCCGAATTAATTCCCTCAATGCTTCTGTCGCAGCAGGTGTAGTAATGTATGAAGTTCTCCGCCGCCGTCACCGGCAGGAATAGCGATGGCTGACTGGCGGGACGTGCTGCTTGTCGATGGGTACAATATGATCGGCGGCTGGTCCGAGCTTGCAGAGCTGGCGCTGATCGGCATGCAGGAGGCGCGTGACCGGCTGCTGGATCTCCTGGCCGATTATCAGGCGTTCTCCGGACGGCGCGTCATTGCCGTGTTCGATGCCTACCGTGTCCCGGGGCTTGGCCGGTCGTTCGTCCAAGGCAAGGTTCAGGTCTACTTCACCAAGGAGAAGGAAACCGCGGATGAATGTATCGAACGGCTGGTGGGTGAGTACAGTCACCGGCGCCGGCAGATTTATGTGGCCACCAGCGATTTTGTGGAGCAGCATGTGATTTTCGCCCAAGGTGCGCTGCGGATATCGGCCAGAGAACTCAGGCTGGAAATCGCAGAGTGCCAGAAGCAGGTGTCCAAAGCGCTTGAACCCAAGAGTATCGGCGAGAAGCGTCATTCGCTGGGGGATAAGCTGCCGCCGGAGATGCGTAAACGGCTGGAGGATTGGCGAAGACAATGAAATACCATAAAATGTTATTGAAGATTGTTTTTGGACAAAATTCGGTTGACGGTGTAAGGTGACATAATATATACTAACTTTATATTTCGCGAAGTAACGGGGATGTCTTGCGTTGCAGCCGGGGGGATTCTTGGTGAGTGTCGACCTCAAGGAAATAATGCTTTCCGAGTATGATTTCATAAGCGATGAAGAAATTGTCGAGATCTTCCGTGGTGGCGACAGTGGCGCATTGGAGCATTTGATCAATAAATACCGCAATTTTGTCCGCGCTAAGGCGCGTTCATACTTTCTGATCGGAGCAGACCGCGAGGATATTGTTCAGGAAGGCATGATCGGACTCTACAAGGCGATCCGTGATTACAAGGGGGACAAGCTTTCCTCTTTTAAAGCGTTTGCCGAACTTTGCATTACCCGTCAGATCATTACCGCCATTAAGACGGCTACGCGCCAGAAGCATATTCCGCTCAACTCCTATGTCTCCTTGGACAAGCCTATTTACGATGAGGATTCCGACCGGACATTGATGGATGTCATATGCGGAACCCAGGTGCTCGATCCGGAAGAGCTGATTATCAACCAGGAGGAATTCATCGGCCTGGAGGATAAGATGGCGGAGATTCTAAGCGACCTGGAGCGCAAGGTCCTGATGTTATACCTCGATGGACGCTCTTATCAGGAGATTGCCGTGGATCTGAAGCGGCATGTGAAGTCGATTGACAACGCTCTGCAGCGGGTCAAACGGAAGTTGGAAAGATATCTGGAAGTGCGTGACAATTAATGATATAATGGATGAGAAAGGCTCGGATTTCGAGTCTTTTTTTAATTGTCCGGAAATTGCTGATGAGGTCTGTTTCGTCCAGACGGCAGGAATTGAATAGCAGGAATTCCATAGAGTCAGGTTTATTCAAGACAGGAATGCTCCATAATGGAGAGTAGGACAGGATTGACGGCCAGTTTCAGAAAAAGGCAAAAGCAAAGACGACAGATTGGCGGCAGGTTATGCACCCGAAAACACCCCGTGCGACAGGAATTCTTTTCGTTGACATTGACATTGACATTATGCTAAAGTGTTTTAGGTAGGCCTAAATTCGCAGGTTTTTTTAGGATCAATATTTGCGTCTTCTAATTTCATGATTAGAGGGACGTCTTCGGGAGGTGCAAATCATGCGGGTAATTATTACTTTGGCTTGTACAAGTTGTAAGCAGAGAAACTACGCAACTACCAAGAACAAGCGCAATCACCCAGACCGCTTGGAGATGAAGAAATTTTGCAAGTTCTGTAACGAGCAAACTCCTCATCGCGAAACCAGATAGTTTTTTGGGAGGTGTAGTCGGGTGAAACGTAGCTTCAAGTCTTTGATTTCCTTTTTCACTGAAAGCTGGAGCGAGCTTAAGAAAGTTCGCTGGCCTAGCCGTAAAGAGCTCAAGAACTACTCGTTGATCGTATTCGGTACAATTGTAGTTATCGCTGTTTACTTCTGGGTTCTGGACATCGGTATTTCCGCTGTTATTGAAGCGATTATTTAGAGAGGTCCCAGGTGGCTTGATATGGAAAAAAGATGGTACGTTGTTCATACCTATTCCGGGTATGAGAATAAGGTCAAGGCCAATTTGGAAAAACGCGTTGAGTCCATGGGCATGGAAGACAAAATATTCCGGGTTCTTGTTCCTATGGAAGAAGAGCTGGTGAACAAGGATGGCAAGAAGAAGACTGTCATGCGTAAGGTTTACCCCGGCTATGTTTTGGTCGAAATGATTCAAACCGATGATTCTTGGTATGTGGTCCGCAATACGCCGGGCGTTACCGGATTCGTAGGTTCGACAGGTTCCGGGTCCAAACCGACCCCTCTGCTTCCGGAAGAGGTTGAGCAAATCTTGAAGCACATGGGCATGGTTGAGCCTAAAGCGAAGATTGATTTCGAAATCAAGGAATCTGTACGCATTATGGTTGGTCCCTTTGCGAATTTTGTGGGCTCCGTGGAAGAAATTTTGGCTGACAAGAGCAAGATCAAGGTTCATGTCAACATGTTTGGACGAGAAACCCCGCTGGAGTTGGATTTCACTCAAGTGGAGAAAATATAACAGTACCTGAGGGTTTCTTGTGGGAGGACGCGACCCCGCGTTCGAATACCACTATCTTTGCAAGGAGGTGTCACTCATGGCTAAAAAAGTTATTAAAATGGTGAAACTGCAGATTCCTGCAGGGAAAGCGAACCCAGCCCCTCCAGTAGGTCCGGCGCTCGGTCAAGCAGGTGTCAACATCATGGCATTCTGTAAGGAATTCAACGCTCGTACTGCCGACCAGGCTGGTCTGATCATCCCGGTTGAAATTACAGTATTTGAAGACCGTTCCTTTACTTTCATCACTAAAACTCCTCCGGCTGCCGTTCTGCTGCGCATCGCTGCAAAAGTAGAAAAAGGATCCGGTGAACCAAACAAGAAAAAAGTTGCTAAGCTGAACCGTGCCGCTGTGCGCGAAATCGCTGAGCAAAAAATGCCCGACCTGAACGCTGCCAGCGTTGAAGCTGCAATGCGTATGGTTGAAGGAACTGCCCGCAGTATGGGCATCACTATCGAAGACTAATCGTCTCGATGCACGGTCCGGTATGGACCGCAATATGTGGGAGGAACTTCCGCTATCACCACAAAGGAGGAACAATTTCATGGCTAAACATGGTAAGAAATACCTGGAATCTGCCAAGCTGATTGACAGCACGGCGGTTTACGAGCCTGCCGAAGCTGTAGAGCTGGTTAAGAAGGCGGCAACTGCCAAGTTCGACGAAACCGTTGAAGTTGCAGTTCGTCTGGGCGTAGACCCTCGTAAACAAGACCAAGCCGTTCGTGGCGTTGTTGTCTTGCCGCATGGCACAGGCAAAACCAAGCGCGTGCTTGTATTTGCAAAAGGTGACAAAGCGAAGGAAGCGGAAGCTGCCGGCGCCGATTTTGTTGGCGATCAAGACATGATCAACAAAATTCAACAGGGCTGGTTCGATTTCGATGTCTGCGTAGCTACACCTGATATGATGAGCGAAGTCGGTAAACTCGGCCGTCTGCTCGGTGGTAAAGGCCTCATGCCTAACCCTAAAGCCGGCACAGTTACATTCGACGTTACCAAGGCTGTTCAAGAAATCAAAGCCGGTAAAATCGAATACCGTCTCGACAAAGCAGGTCAAATTCACGCGCCTATCGGCAAAGTGTCCTTTGACGCTGCGCAACTGAACGATAATCTTAAAGCTCTGATTGACGCTTTGAACCGGGCGAAGCCGGCTGCTGCTAAGGGTGTATACCTGAAGGGCATCGCGATTTCCTCGACAATGGGACCAAGCGCCCACGTCAATGCTGCTGCTTATAGATAATTAAGTGTTGACTTATACAGTCGACTTTGATATTCTGTAACAGTTGTGATTTAAGATATCCTTCTTAAATTCGAATATGCTTACCGTAGACAGTAGGTGCCTAGTGCTTAATTTCCTACCGAGGTGTTGTGATAATATAAGAAGTACCGGTTTCCGTGTGCTTTCCATTTATCAAGCCTTCGTGATTCTGCGGAGGCTTTTCTAATGCCTGCGTAGGAACGGCGGGTAACCCGTGTTATCTGTCGCAACAATTTTCAGGAGGTGTATACAATTGGCAAATGCAAAAGTAATCCAAGCTAAACAGGAAGCGGTTGATGTCGTTGCCGGCAAACTGCAAAACAGTGTCTCCACTGTTGTTGCTGACTACCGCGGTTTGAACGTTGCCCAGGTGACTGAACTGCGCAAGCAGCTTCGTGAAGCTGGTGTTGACTTTCAAGTTCTGAAGAACACATTGCTTCGCCGGGCAACTGCTGCAACCGAATTGACTGAGCTGGATGCCGTTCTTACGGGTCCTACAGCTATCGCGTTCAGTGAAACTGATGCGGTGATCGCAGCTAAGATTCTGAACGACTTCGCTAAGAAGAATGACGCTCTGAAACTGAAGGGCGGCGTTGTTGAAGGTCGCGTAGTTGACGCTGACCAGGTGAAGGCACTGGCAGAACTTCCTTCCCGCGAAGGTTTGCTCTCCATGCTGCTTAGCGTGCTCCAGGCTCCAATGCGCAACTTCGCGCTTGCAGTTAAGGCAGTCGCTGAGAAAGAAGAACAAAGCGCGTAAGCCTTTGATTCTGATTTCGTAACAAAGAATACCAACTAAAATTAATTATAAAATGGAGGTTCAACCATGAGTAAAGAAGCAATCTTGGAAGCAATTAAAGGCATGAGCGTACTGGAACTGAACGACCTGGTTAAAGCAATCGAAGAAGAATTCGGCGTAACAGCTGCTGCTCCTGTAGCAGTTGGCGGCGGCGCTGCAGCAGCCGTTGAAGAAGAGCAAACTGAATTCGACGTAATCCTGACTAGCGCTGGTGCTTCCAAAATCAACGTTATCAAGATCGTTCGCGAAATCACAGGCCTCGGCTTGAAAGAAGCTAAGGACCTCGTAGACAACGCTCCTAAGCCAATCAAAGAAAAAGTAAGCAAAGAAGACGCCGAAGCTACCAAAGCAAAATTGGAAGAAGCAGGCGCAGCTGTAGAAGTAAAATAGTTCATATTAATAGGAACTTGATCCGGGTTGCAAATATACAACCTGGTAACGGCAACCCCCTTGAACTTGTTCAAGGGGGTTGCTCTATAAAGATATGATGAAAGGGCGGATAGTATGTCGCAGCATTATTACTCCCAGCAGCCGGAAGCGCGTCATGACAGACGGGACCTGACCACTGTTCTGCGGGGCAGAAGCCTTCGTTTTACCAGTGATGCGGGCGTATTTTCCAAAGGGGACATTGATTACGGCAGCCGCGTACTGATTGAAAAGATGGAAATCCCGCAGGATGCCAAGGTGCTGGATGTAGGCTGCGGCTACGGACCGATCGGAATCAGCGCTGCCTTGCTGGCCCCGGAGGGACATGTGACGATGGTTGATATCAACAGTCGCGCCGTAGAGCTGTCCCGGGAGAACGCCGGACGCAATGGGGCCGGCAATGTTACAGTAATGGAAAGTGATGTCTTGTCTGCTGTCCAGGGCCAGAGCTTTGATGTTATCTTGACCAATCCGCCGATCCGGGCAGGCAAGGCGGTCGTCCACCGAATCTTCGAGCAATCCTATGAGCATTTGCGGGAAGGCGGTACGCTGTGGGTGGTTATCCAGAAGAAACAAGGGGCGCCGTCGGCGGTGGCGAAGCTGGAGAGTTTGTTTCCGGTGGTAGAGGAACTGGAGAAAGACAAGGGATATTGGATTCTCAGAGCGCAAAAATAATGGTAGAGAAATTGTTGACATGCAATACTGATAGTGGTATTATTATAAAATGTCAGTATTAAGCTAGGCTCCATGTCTTTAGTTGGCTGAAATGTCAAGTTATTTATTGTCGCGCGGCATGCGCATGGCCGATTGGCGGGTGTATGTGATTATCCTACCCGGGCGCCTGATTTATGGCGGTATTTGCCGGGAGACGGAGGATGTTGCATAAAATGCTGCCTGACGACGTATAATATGTACATTTTGGGCAAATCTACAGGATAAGGAGTATTTTGGCCGTGGGTAGATGCGCTCTTTTTTCGAAGATCTCGAGGTAAGAGCTTTTCTTTATTTATGGCTGAACTCGGTTGTTATGGTTCCATTATACGGGTCCAAACAAGGGTTCGCAATCAATTTTTAAGTGAGTAGACATGAGGGGTGAGTAAAGTTGGCAGGACATCTTGTTCAGTATGGTCGACGCACTCGGCGGAGCTATGCAAGAATTAAAGAGGTACTCGAGGTTCCGAACCTGATTGAAATCCAACAAAAATCATACGATTGGTTTTTGGAAGAAGGACTGCGGGAGATGTTCCAGGATATCTCGCCGATCCAGGATTTCACGGGTAATTTGGTACTGGAGTTCATTGATTACAGCCTGGGTGAACCGAAATATACGGTTGACGACGCCAAAGAGCGGGACGTGACTTATGCGGCTCCTCTGCGGGTAAAAGTCCGGCTCATCAACAAGGAGACCGGCGAAGTCAAAGAGCAGGAAGTGTTCATGGGAGATTTCCCGCTGATGACGGAGACCGGCACTTTCATTATCAATGGTGCGGAACGGGTTATTGTCAGCCAGTTGGTTCGCTCTCCAAGCGTCTATTTCAGCACAAAAGTCGATAAGAACGGCAAAAAAACCTACACCGCCACAGTAATTCCAAACCGCGGTGCATGGCTGGAGCTCGAGACCGATGCCAAGGATATCATGTATGTCCGCATTGACCGTACCCGGAAAATTCCGGTGACCGTGCTGCTGCGTGCGCTGGGCTTCGGCAGTGATGCCGAAATTCTGGATTTGCTTGGTAATGATGAATATATTCGCAATACGCTGGATAAAGACAATACGGATTCCACGGAAAAGGCGCTGATTGAGATTTATGAGCGTCTGCGTCCGGGCGAACCTCCGACGCTTGACAATGCCAAGAGCCTTTTGGTTGCACGTTTCTTTGACCCTAAGCGCTATGATTTGGCCAATGTCGGCCGCTATAAAATCAACAAAAAGCTGCATATCAAGAACCGTCTGTTCAATCAACGTCTGGCCCAGCCGCTGGTAGATGAGACTACGGGCGAAATTCTGGCGGAAGCAGGCCAAATGGTTGACCGCAGACTGCTTGATCAGCTGATTCCTCACTTTGAGAAAAGTGTGGCTGCCAAGACTTACCGGGTTACCGGCGGAGTTCTAGACAGTGAAGACATTCCTTTGCAGACGATTGATGTGTACTCGCCGATTGAAGAGGGTCGCGTAGTAAAGCTGATCGCCAACGGCAACATCGACAAGTCGGTCAAGCATATTACCCAGGCTGATATTATCTCCTCAATCAGCTACTTTATTAATCTGCTGCACGGCATCGGCAACACCGATGACATCGACCACTTGGGTAACCGCCGCTTGCGTTCCGTAGGTGAGCTTCTGCAGAACCAGTTCCGGATCGGTTTGTCCCGTATGGAACGCGTCGTTCGCGAGAGAATGTCGATTCAGGACGCCAATGCCATCACACCGCAGGCTTTGATCAATATTCGTCCGGTCATCGCTTCGATTAAAGAGTTCTTCGGCAGTTCGCAGCTGTCCCAGTTCATGGATCAGACGAACCCGCTCGCCGAACTTACGCATAAGCGTCGTCTGTCTGCACTCGGACCCGGCGGTCTGACGCGTGAACGCGCGGGCTTTGAAGTACGCGACGTCCATCACAGTCACTATGGCCGGATGTGTCCAATCGAGACACCGGAAGGTCCGAATATCGGGCTGATCAACTCCTTGTCCACGTTTGCCCGCATCAATGAGTATGGCTTCATTGAAGCTCCGTACCGTTGGGTAGACCCGAATACCGGCAAGGTAACAGAGCATATCGATTATCTGACTGCCGACGAAGAGGATAATTATGTAGTTGCCCAGGCAAATGCCTTGATTGGCGAAGATGGAACCTTCCTGGAAGAACAGGTAATTGTCCGCTATAACAAGGACTCGGATAACATCACGACAATGCCGAGCAATCGTGTGGATTACATGGACGTATCGCCAAAACAGGTCGTTTCTGTCGCTACAGCGCTGATCCCGTTCCTGGAAAACGATGACTCCAACCGTGCGCTGATGGGATCGAACATGCAGCGTCAGGCTGTGCCGTTGCTCGTGCCTAAGGCTCCGCTGGTCGGAACGGGCATGGAACACAAATCCGCCAAGGATTCCGGTGTATGTATTGTTTCTAAATATGACGGTATTATCGAACGCTCCTCGGCCAATGAAATCTGGCTGCGCCGGGTTGAGGCGGTTGACGGCAAGGAAGTCAAAGGCGATATCGTTAAATATAAATTACACAAATTTATGCGCTCGAACCAGGGTACCTGTATTAACCAGCGTCCGCTGGCCAAACGCGGGGATATTGTGAAGAAGGGTGACATCCTGGCTGATGGTCCTTCCACAGAGATGGGCGAACTTGCTCTGGGCCGCAACGTAGTCGTTGCGTTCATGACTTGGGAAGGCTATAACTACGAGGATGCGATCCTGCTGAGTGAAAAGCTGGTAAAGGAAGACGTATATACCTCGATTCATATTGAGGAATACGAATCCGAAGCCCGTGACACGAAGCTGGGGCCTGAAGAAATTACACGGGATATCCCGAACGTCGGCGAAGAAGCGCTGCGCAACCTCGATGAACGCGGTATTATCCGTATTGGTGCGGAAATCAATGCCGGTGATATCCTGGTCGGCAAAGTAACGCCTAAGGGTGTAACTGAACTGACGGCGGAAGAACGCCTGCTGCATGCGATCTTCGGTGAGAAGGCTCGGGAAGTTCGCGATACCTCGCTGCGCGTGCCTCACGGTTCCGACGGGATTATCGTTGACGTTAAGGTGTTCACCCGTGAGAACGGTGATGAGCTGCCTCCGGGCGTGAATCAGCTGGTGCGTGTCTACATTGCCCAGAAACGTAAGATTTCCGAAGGTGACAAGATGGCCGGACGTCACGGAAACAAGGGTGTCGTTGCCCGTATCCTTCCGGAAGAAGATATGCCGTTCCTGCCGGACGGAACGCCAGTACAGGTCGTTCTGAATCCGCTGGGTGTACCTTCCCGTATGAACATCGGGCAGGTGCTGGAAGTCCACATCGGTATGGCTGCCTTGCAGCTCGGCATTCATGTCGCTACTCCGGTATTTGACGGAGCGCGCGAGTATGACGTGTTCGATACGATGGAGGAAGCAGGCATGCAGCGCAATGGTAAGACCATTCTCTATGACGGACGTACAGGCGAACGCTTCGAACGCGAAGTAACCGTAGGCGTCATGCATATGATCAAACTGGCGCACATGGTTGACGATAAAATCCATGCCCGTTCCACCGGTCCTTACTCCCTTGTTACACAGCAGCCGCTCGGCGGTAAAGCCCAGTTCGGCGGCCAGCGCTTCGGGGAAATGGAAGTGTGGGCGCTCGAAGCATACGGCGCCGCTTATACGCTACAGGAAATTCTGACCGTGAAGTCCGATGACGTTGTTGGCCGTGTGAAGACCTATGAATCGATTGTTAAAGGCGAGAATGTGCCTGAACCGGGCGTGCCTGAATCGTTCAAGGTACTCATCAAGGAACTGCAGTCACTCGGTATGGACGTCAAGATCCTGAGCGGCGACGAGCAGGAGATTGAGATGAAGGAACTGGACGACGAAGACGAGACTGCCGGCGACAAGCTGAGCCTCAACCTTGAAGGCGCGGAAGTCGGCATCGATTAATCTGCAGGCAGACACAATTGCATCAGTATAAAGAACCGTGCCCTCTGTTGACTAACCGTCTACTAGAGGGCTATGGTACTAAATCAGGATATAGGTTAAGGAGGGTTGCTCCTTGTTGGACGTTAACAATTTTGAGTTTATGAAAATCGGGCTTGCTTCTCCAGAGAAGATTCGTTCCTGGTCCCGCGGAGAGGTTAAGAAACCGGAAACCATCAACTACCGTACTTTGAAGCCCGAAAAGGAAGGCCTCTTCTGCGAACGCATCTTTGGACCGCAAAAAGACTGGGAATGTCATTGCGGCAAATATAAGCGCGTCCGTTACAAAGGCGTAGTCTGCGACCGCTGCGGCGTTGAAGTTACGCGCGCCAAAGTGCGCCGTGAACGGATGGGTCACATTGAGCTTGCGGCTCCGGTATCGCATATCTGGTATTTCAAAGGTATTCCAAGCCGGATGGGTCTGGCTCTGGATATGTCCCCAAGATCGCTGGAGGAGATTATTTACTTCGCATCTTATGTTGTTACTGATCCAGGCGAAACACCGCTGGAGAAAAAGCAACTGCTGTCCGAGAAGGAATACCGCAGCTACCGTGAGAAATACGGCTACGGCTTCCAGGCCGGAATGGGTGCTGAAGCAGTAAAGAAGCTGCTCCAGGACATCGATATCGACAAAGAACTGGAATTCCTCAAAGAAGAACTGCGTACCGCCCAAGGCCAGCGCCGTAACCGGGCGATCAAACGCCTGGAAGTCATTGAAGCATTCCGCAACTCCGGCAACAGACCAGACTGGATGATTATGGACGTACTGCCGGTTATTCCGCCGGAACTGCGCCCGATGGTTCAGCTGGACGGTGGCCGTTTCGCTACGTCTGACTTAAATGACCTGTACCGCCGTGTAATTAACCGTAACAATCGCCTCAAGAGACTGTTGGATCTTGGAGCTCCTGATATTATTGTTCAGAACGAGAAGCGCATGCTGCAGGAAGCTGTCGATGCCCTGATCGATAACGGCCGCCGCGGCCGTCCGGTAACGGGCCCAGGCAACCGTCCGCTGAAATCCCTCAGCCATATGCTGAAAGGTAAACAAGGCCGTTTCCGTCAGAACTTGCTTGGTAAACGTGTCGACTACTCCGGTCGTTCTGTTATCGTCGTAGGCCCGTACCTCAAAATGTACCAATGCGGCCTGCCGAAGAAAATGGCGCTGGAGCTCTTCAAGCCGTTTGTCATGAAGGAACTGGTGAACAAGGGCCTTGCCCATAACATTAAGAGCGCTAAGCGCAAAGTTGAACGCGTAAGCCCTGAAGTATGGGATGTGCTCGAAGAGGTTATCAAGGAGCATCCGGTTCTCCTGAACCGTGCCCCTACGCTTCACCGTCTCGGGATCCAGGCGTTCGAGCCGATTCTCGTAGAAGGCCATGCAATCCGTCTGCATCCGCTCGTATGTACGGCGTATAACGCTGACTTCGACGGTGACCAGATGGCCGTTCACGTACCGCTGTCTGCAGAAGCTCAAGCGGAAGCACGGCTTCTGATGCTGGCATCCGGCAACATCCTGAACCCTAAGGACGGCAAGCCGGTTGTTACTCCTTCCCAGGATATGGTCCTTGGTACGTACTATCTGACCATGGATAACAAGGAAGAAAAAGGAACAGGCATGATTATCCGCAACGTCAACGAAGCGGTGTCTGCCTACCAGCGCGGAACAGCAGGTCTGCATGCGCGTGTAGCTATCCCGGTTAAAGCTCTGGGCAAAACCAGCTTTACCGAAGAACAGCAGAATGCCATGCTGATCACAACCATCGGTAAGATCATCTTCAACGAGATCTATCCGAGCAGTTTCCCGTATATCAACGAAGCGACCAAAGCCAATCTGCTGCAAGGCACACCGGAGAAGTATTTCATCTATGAGAAGGGCGCGGATATCCGCGAACGGATCATGGGTGCGGCTGATGCCAGCGCTGTAGGTAAGGAATATCTGGGCCTGATCATTGCCCGTTGCTTCGAAATCTATCATACAACGCAAACCTCGATGATTCTGGACAGAATCAAACAGCTGGGCTTTACGTACTCCACGCGTTCCGGGGTTACGGTTGCCGTGGCCGACGTTGTCGTTCCAGAAGAAAAATTCGAATTGCTGAAGGAATCCGAAGCCAAGGTCAACGTGGTTGCCAACCAGTACCGTCGCGGTCTGATTACCAATGATGAACGGTATGACCGTGTTATCGAGATCTGGTCGAAGACCAAGGATGACCTGACCAACGTCCTCCTCAAGTCGATGGACCGCTTCAACTCCATCATGCTGATGGTTGATTCCAAGGCGCGCGGTAACAAATCGCAGATTACCCAGCTCGGCGGCATGCGCGGACTGATGGCGACTCCGTCCGGCCGAATCTTCGAATTGCCGATCAAAGCAAGCTTCCGTGAAGGTCTGACCGTCCTCGAGTACTTCATCTCGACGCACGGTGCGCGTAAAGGTCTGGCCGATACCGCGCTTCGTACCGCTGACTCCGGTTACCTGACCCGCCGCCTCGTTGACGTGGCCCAGGACGTAATTGTCCGCGAAGAAGACTGCGGTACCGACAAAGGCTTCACTGTCAGCCGTATCCAAGACGGCAAGGAAGTTATCGAGGATCTCTACGACCGTATTGAAGGCCGTTACTCCTTCGAGACCGTCCGGCATCCGGAGACGAAAGAAATTATCGTTCACCGCAACGATCTGATTGACTCCGACAAAGCGGAAGAAATCGTCAATGCCGGTGTTACCAAGCTGCAGATCCGCTCTGTACTGAGCTGCCGTGCCCGTCACGGGGTCTGCAAGAAGTGCTACGGCCGTAACCTGGCTACCGGCAAGTTCGTTGAGATCGGCGAAGCTGTCGGCATCATCGCCGCGCAGTCTATCGGTGAACCAGGAACCCAGCTTACCATGCGTACGTTCCATACCGGCGGTGTTGCCGGTGATGACATCACGCAAGGTCTGCCGCGTATCCAGGAGCTGTTTGAAGCCCGTAACCCTAAAGGTCAGGCGACAATCAGTGAAATCGACGGTGTTATCAAGGAAATCCGTGAAACCAAGGACCGCCGCGAAATCGAGGTTCAAGGGGAAGCTGAATCCAAAGTATACGGTATTTCTTACGGTTCGCGTCTGCGCGTGACCGAAGGACAGGAAATCGAAGCCGGCGATGAATTGACCGACGGTTCGATCGACCCTAAAGAAATGCTGCGCATCAAGGGTATCCGCGGGGTACAGAACTACATTCTGCAGGAAGTACAGCGCGTATACCGTAACCAGGGTGTAGAAATCAACGATAAGCACGTTGAAGTTATGATCAAGCAAATGCTGCGCAAAATCCGTATTATCGACGCTGGTGATACGAATCTGCTGCCAGGCTCATTTGCTGATATCCATGAATATGAAGCAGCGAATAAAGAAGCGATCCTCTCGGGCAAAGAGCCTGCAGTGGCCAAACCGGTCCTGCTGGGTATCACCAAGGCTTCCCTGGAGACCGACTCCTTCCTGTCCGCTGCATCCTTCCAGGAGACTACCCGCGTCCTGACAGACGCTGCCATCAAAGGCAAGGTGGATAAACTGATGGGTCTGAAAGAAAATGTCATTATCGGTAAGCTGATTCCTGCCGGCACCGGCATGAACCGTTACCGCAGTGTCAAGCTGAGCGATCCGAATGCGGAAAGCGAGCAGGAAACACTGGAAACTGTTCCGGCAGAATAATGACTGCATAGCAGCCGTCCCCGCTCCAGAGACTGAAAGGTCCTGTGGCGGGGCGCCGCTATGATTTTTTTTGAGAGAAAGTTATTCGTATTTCTTGACATCGTCAGCTGATAATGCTAATATGTCTAAGGTGCGTGAGTAGCCTTGTTATTCTTGTTCATTGGAGGCAATGAATATCATGACTGATGATAGAGGACTGCAAGATGCTCAGGTCAAGATCGGCACTAAGCAAACCGTCAAAGCGGTTGAATTAGGCCAAGCCGCAGAAGTCTATGTGGCAAAGGACGGAGATCCACGGCTTACTTCGAAGATTGTGTTGCTGTGCGGCAAGCAAGGCGTTAAGGTCACTTATGTGGACACTATGCTGAACTTGGGCAGAGCCTGCGGAATAGAAGTTGGCGCTGCGATGGCAGCCGTCTTAAAACAATAGCGACAGGAACGTTTTTGTACCGGGGGTATGCTCCGGCAGCAAAAACTTTTCATTTGTCTTTTTATGAACCACCTGGGTCTGTGGACTTAAAGTTCGTAAATGGATGATTATTTCAGGAAGGGGGTGGCACTACAATGCCAACTATTAATCAACTGGTTCGTAAAGGCCGTCAAGCCAAAATCGACAAGTCCAAGTCTCCTGCTCTTCAAAAGGGATTCAACGCCCTGAAGCGTGAGGCTACTGACATCAGCTCCCCGCAAAAACGCGGTGTGTGCACTCGTGTCGGCACAATGACTCCGAAGAAACCAAACTCTGCACTTCGTAAATACGCCCGTGTGCGTTTGACGAATAAGGTCGAGGTTACTGCTTACATTCCAGGGATCGGACACAACCTGCAAGAGCACAGCGTGGTACTGATCCGCGGCGGACGCGTTAAGGACCTTCCAGGGGTTCGTTACCATATCGTTCGCGGCGCTCTGGATACTGCAGGCGTGAACAACCGGATGCAAGCTCGCTCCAAATACGGCGCGAAACGTCCTAAAGTGAAGAAATAAGCAACAAACATTATGAGAACCATTCATTTAAGAAAGGGGGATATCCATGCCACGCAAAGGTCCAGTGACTAAGAGAGACGTACTGCCGGATCCGGTTTATAATAGCAAGTTGGTTACTCGTTTGATCAACCGCATTATGCTGGATGGCAAGAGAGGTGTCGCTCAAAGCATTCTGTACAATTCGTTCAAACTGATTCAAGATCGTACGGGCAAAGATCCGATGGAAGTTTTCGAAGCGGCCATCAAGAATATCATGCCGGTATTGGAAGTTAAAGCTCGTCGTGTCGGCGGTGCCAACTACCAAGTGCCAATCGAGGTTAAGCCAGAGAGACGTACTGCTCTCGGATTACGTTGGCTCGTGAACTACTCCCGCAACCGCGGCGAGAAGACCATGGAAGAGCGTTTGGCGGCCGAGATCATCGACGCTTCCAACAACACAGGCGCTTCCGTGAAGAAACGCGAAGACACGCACAAGATGGCTGAAGCCAACAAGGCGTTCGCACACTACCGCTGGTAGGATTAACTGTTTCAACAAACTTATATTTTGAAGGGAGACCCCATTCATGGCAAGAGAGTTCTCCTTAAAAAATACACGTAATATCGGGATCATGGCGCATATTGATGCTGGTAAGACTACTACCACTGAACGTATTCTGTTCTACACAGGCCGTACGCACAAAATCGGTGAAGTTCACGAGGGTGCTGCTACAATGGACTGGATGGAGCAGGAGCAGGAGCGCGGGATCACGATTACGTCCGCTGCGACTACGGCTTCGTGGAAGGGCCACCGCATCAATATCATTGATACCCCAGGACACGTTGACTTCACCGTTGAAGTTGAACGTTCCCTGCGTGTATTGGACGGGGCAGTAGGCGTATTCAGTGCGAAGGAAGGCGTAGAGCCACAGTCTGAAACCGTATGGAGACAGGCTGACCGCTATGGCGTTCCACGGATCGCTTACGTTAACAAGATGGATATCATCGGTGCCGACTTCCTTAACGTAGTTAAGGATATGCGTGATCGTCTCCAAGCCAACTCGGTTGCTATTCAGCTGCCAATCGGTGCAGAGAATGATTTCTTGGGCATTATCGACCTGGTTGAGCAGCAAGCTCACATCTTCAAGGATGACCTGGGTCAAAACATTGAGGTTACAGAAATTCCTGCGGAATATCTGGAGCAAGTTGAGGAGCTGCGTCTTGAACTGATCGAGAAAGTAGCTGAACTCGACGAGGACCTCACTATGAAATACCTGGAAGGCGAAGAGATTACTGTTGACGAGATCAAGGCTGCACTGCGCAAGGGCGTATGTGAAGTTAAGATCTTCCCGGTAATCTGTGGCTCTTCCTACCGCAATAAAGGGGTTCAGCTGATGCTGGACGCTGTTATTGATTACTTGCCATCCCCACTGGACGTTCCGGCGATTCAAGGTCACCTTGAAGACGGTACTGAAGCGGTTCGTCATTCTTCGGATGAAGAGCCATTCTCAGCGCTGGCATTTAAGATCATGACAGACCCTTATGTTGGTAAACTCACATTCTTCCGTGTATACTCCGGTATCCTGGAATCCGGTTCTTACGTAGTGAATGCTACTAAGGGCAAACGTGAGCGTATCGGCCGTATCCTGCAGATGCATGCGAACAGCCGTCAAGAAATCTCCATCGTATACGCTGGTGATATCGCGGCAGCCGTTGGTCTGAAGGATACAAGCACTGGTGATACCCTTTGCGACGAGAAACATCCGGTTATCCTGGAATCGATGAACTTCCCTGATCCGGTTATCGAAATCGCGGTTGAACCAAAAACCAAAGCTGACCAAGATAAAATGGGCGTTGCTCTCGGCAAGCTGACCGAAGAAGATCCAACTCTTCGTGCACATACCGATGAAGAAACCGGCCAAACGATCCTGGCAGGTATGGGTGAGCTTCACCTCGATATTATCATCGACCGTATGCGCCGCGAATTCAAGGTAGAAACCAACGTGGGTAAACCACAGGTAGCTTACCGTGAAACATTCAGAGCACCAGCACGCGTCGAAGGTAAATTCGTTCGCCAGTCCGGCGGTCGCGGTCAGTACGGTCACGTGTGGGTTGAATTCGAACCACTCGAAGCTGGTACTGGCAGCAAGTTCGAAAGTAAGGTTGTCGGTGGTTCTGTACCAAGAGAATACATCGCTCCTGCACTGGCTGGTATCGAAGAGCAAATGAAGAACGGCGTACTTGCGGGCTTCCCGCTGGTAGACGTTAAGGCAACTATCGTTGATGGTTCCTACCATGACGTTGACTCCAACGAAATGGCGTTCAAAATTGCCGGCTCGATGGCACTCAAAGCAGCTAAAGACAAGTGTAAACCTGTCCTGCTTGAGCCAATCATGAAAGTGGAAGTAACTGTTCCTGAGGAATACATGGGCGATGTTATGGGTATGCTGAACTCCCGTCGCGGCAGAATCGAAGGTATGGATTCCCGTGGTGGTGCACAGATTATCCGTGCCAAGGTACCTCTTTCCGAAATGTTCGGATACTCCACAACTCTGCGCTCCGGTACGCAAGGACGCGGCGTATTCTCGATGGAACTTTCGCACTACGAAGAAGTGCCGAAGACTATCGCAGAAGAAATCGTAGCCAAGCACAAAGGCGCTGAATAATAACGTTTCACTCGCCGCCCGGCACCTCCACTCAGTCAGCTTAGACCCAATAGAGCCGGCGCGGCTTCTAAAATAAAGAAACCCCATTATAAGGAGGAACTGTTCAAATGGCAAAGGCAAAGTTTGAACGTAATAAACCGCACGTTAACATCGGTACTATCGGTCACGTCGACCATGGTAAAACGACTCTGACTGCTGCAATCACAACTGTATTGTCCAAAAAATACGGCGGTGCCGCTGTAGCATTCGACCAAATCGACAAAGCGCCAGAAGAACGCGAACGTGGTATCACAATCTCCACAGCTCACGTTGAATATGAAACTCCTAACCGTCACTACGCTCACGTAGACTGCCCTGGACACGCCGACTATGTTAAAAACATGATCACCGGCGCTGCTCAGATGGACGGCGCAATCCTGGTTGTATCCGCAGCTGACGGCCCAATGCCACAGACTCGCGAACACATCCTGCTGTCCCGTCAGGTAGGCGTTCCTTACATCGTCGTATTCCTGAACAAATGCGACATGGTTGAAGACGAAGAGCTTCTGGAACTGGTTGAAATGGAAGTTCGCGACCTGCTGAACGAATATGAGTTCCCAGGCGACGACACTCCAATCGTTCGTGGTTCCGCTCGTGAAGCGCTGCAGAACCCTGATGGCGAATGGGCAAGCAAGATTGTTGAAATGTTCGAAACAATCGACACTTACATCCCACTGCCAGAACGTGACACTGACAAGCCTTTCCTGATGCCAGTCGAAGACGTATTCTCCATCACTGGCCGCGGTACCGTGGCAACTGGCCGCGTAGAACGCGGAACAGTTAAAGTGGGCGAAGAAGTCGAAATCGTTGGTATTCATGAAGACAAGAAGAAATCCGTTGTTACGGGCGTTGAAATGTTCCGTAAATTGCTGGATTCCGCTCAAGCTGGCGACAACATCGGCGCACTGCTTCGCGGTGTAGACCGTGCCCAGATCGAACGCGGTCAAGTTCTGGCTAAGCCGAACTCCGTTAACCCACACACTGAGTTCACTGCACAGATCTACGTTCTGACTAAAGAAGAAGGTGGCCGTCATAAGCCATTCTTCACTGGATACCGTCCACAGTTCTACTTCCGTACAACTGACGTAACTGGTATCATCAACCTGCCAGAAGGTACTGAAATGGTTATGCCTGGTGACAACATCACCGTAACTGTTCAGCTGATCTCGCCAATCGCGATCGAAGAAGGAACTAAGTTCTCCATTCGTGAAGGTGGCCGTACAGTTGGCGCCGGTACTGTAGCATCCATCCAAAAATAATACGGCTCTATCCATCAGGATAGTTCCGGATTAATAGGACAAGGCCCCTTCACTTGAAGGGGCCTTGTTGTTGTTTTGATGCTCTTTAAACGCTCCTGAGTTATACTCCCTGGGCATAAACGGGACTCGGGATTTTTGACAACACGACATACAAGCTGGCTGGCTCATCCCCGCTATTAAGGTAGGCAAACGTTTCGTCGCCTGCCACATGGATAACGTCTCCTTCACCAAATGCCTCCTGGGCCTCATTCACCTGAATGCTCCCATTCCCCTTAAGTGCGACAATATACACATCTGCTCCCGGATGCTGATGGGGAGGCAGCTGTTGGCCGGGCAGCAGGTTAAGCACGAAGGCTACGCTGTCTCCTTTTTGGAACAGTATCTTCTTCGTAAGTCGTTCCTCCCGATATTCCATTGCTTCTTGCAGAGACTTCTTTTCCATAAAAAATCGCTCCTTATAATGTATTATATGGCGTTACAGTTTGACCTCATATTCACAATGCTCATGGCCGGTTACGTTACATTTGATCTCTCTGACGGTAACCCGGCGCCCTTTAATCTTGGTAAGCGCTCCTTCCAGAATCGCACCCTCTAAGTCACAGATCATTTTCTCCTCTTCCAAGGAGGGCAATCCTTTACAGAAACAATCCTCCACAGCAATATTCAGTTTGTGTTCATCGGCAGAAACAATCCGTGGTATACCGATCTTCAGTTCTTCAAACAGCTGCAGCAGTTCTTCGACGGATGAGACAGGCAGACTCTCGCCGATTTTACGCCCAATAGTCAAAGTGGTCCCTTTTCCACCAAGGGGTAAAGCCTGTTGAAGGCCAATCAGGCGAATCATCCGGAACCACTCCAGGGGAACGGTATCTCCAAGCACGGGACGGTTCATTTTTTTCATATCGGAAAAATTGTATTGCATCATTGCAGCCCAACTCCTTAGTTCTCTGTATATCCTTATTCTGAAGGAGCGGGCGCACGAAATCCTTGATTTACGTCAAGTTTTTTGAAATGAAGTGAGAGGAATCACTAGGGGGGCTGCGAAATCCTGTTATGTTGAAATAAAGTCAACGTTAAGAAAAAGGAGTGGAGCAGATGGGCTGCACGGCATGCGATTCACATTCATGCGTACGGGAAGTGCCGTTATTCCGGTTGATTAATGATAAGGATCTGGCGGTGGTGGAAGGCATGGTGGACTCTGTTCATTATGATAAAGGCGGCTTTGTGATCAGGGAAGGCGAAGCTTCACACTCACTATTCATTGTGAAGAGCGGATTGATCAAGCTTACACAGAGCAATATAGAGGGAAAGCAGCATGTAGTGCGCTTTTTGTTCCCCGGTGATTATTTTGGCCAATATGCCCTGCTCCACCTTCAAGAAAGCGATGTGTCGGCGGAAGTGATAACGGGTGGAGTGATCTGTCAGCTGCATAGGGAGAAGTTCTTACCGCTGCTGCGGGAGAATGCTGAGCTGTCCTTTCATTTCGTGCTGGCGTTAAGCAAGCAATTACATGAGGCAGAAGAACAGGCGGGAGCGCTGCAAATGCTGGATGTGGAGAAGCGTCTGGCCAAGCTGCTGCTTGATTTACATGGAAAAGGCACAGAATTGTCGGGGACACCGGAAATCCGCCTCCCCTCTGCCAAGAAGGAAGTGGCTGCTATGATCGGTACTACTGCAGAAACATTCAGCAGGAAACTTAGCAAATTCTCAGATATGAAGCTAATAACGGTTCATCGGCGGCGCATCGAGCTTACGAATTTGAACGCACTGCAGCAATTGGCGGAATCGAGTAACTAAGCTGTTGGTATAATCAGAGGTATCTTAGTACACTACTAGCCCTTGAAATGAGTATATAGTCCTAAGTAAAATCGTATAAAACACACATTTCGACAATATAAGACATAATAATCGCAATAAATCCTTTTAAATTACAATATTCAACAAAATAATATTTAAAATTCTTTACTTTTATTTAGTTCTTAAGGTAGAATGTGTGTAGATTGCGATGTTATTTTTTAGGAGTTCAGGGAGAGTGGAAGTATGGGGAAATGTCCTTTTTCTTTTATGCATGGTTTAGTATCACGGAGCAACAATGATGAATCTCCCGCGGCTCACTCAACGGACAGCAAGAAGCTTGCACCCACTGCCACGCAGTCTTTTCATACCCTACAAGGGCATGAAGAGCTAAATGAACAGATGCGTATGATTGAACTGACCGAAGAAGACTTGGCTTTGCTGCGGCTTCTGAAGCCGGGTGTTGAACAGGAAATCGACTTCATCACTGACCAGTTCTATAATACCGTTCTGGGAGTAGGCAAGCTCGAGGCGATTATCCTGGAGCACAGCAGCATTGAGCGGTTAAAGAAGACGCTGAAGCAGCATATTATCGAAATCTTCGACGGTGATATTAATGAGAGCTATATCGCCAAACGACTTAATATCGCCAAGATTCACAAGCGGGTGGGCCTTGAGCCTAAATGGTACCTGTCTGCTTTTCAAAACCTGCAAAATGTGTTTATCACTGCTATCTATGAGCAACCGCTTCAAGAGCATGAACGCCTCCGTGTAGTCCACACCATTACTAAACTGCTTAATCTGGAGCAGCAGCTTGTACTGGAGGCCTATGAGAAAGAGAATATCAGGGAGAAGGAAAAGCAGTACCTGATTGTCAAAAATGAGCTGAAACAAAAGATCGCCGAATTCAGCGGTGAACTGATCGATCTCAGCATGGATACCAATGCGGCAGTGGAGCAACTGGTAGCCAGCAGCAATGAGGTGAATAGCACCTTCCAGCGCACGGCCCAGTCAGCCAAAGATTCGCAGGGGATGGCCCGTAACGGTCATCTTTACTTGGATGGGCTTGCCGATCAAATAGGACGAATCTATGAAAGCACCAATGAGATGGAACGTTCGGTTACAGAGCTCAGTCAATTTTCACGGCAAATCCAGAAGATCGTAACAGCTGTTCAGGAGATTGCCGATCAGACCAAGATCCTCTCGCTGAATGCCACCATTGAAGCGGCAAGAGCGGGTGAGCACGGCAGAGGTTTCAGCGTAGTGGCCCAGGAAGTCAACCGCTTGGCGGAAGATACCAAGAATACCGTACTCCGCATCGGTGAACTGACCCATAAGTCAGGTGCGCTGACAGATCAAGTCGTTGGGGAGATCCGAAAGGTCCAGGAGCTGACCCACAGCGGCAAGCTGCAGTCGGTCGAGACAAGCATGCTGTTCACTGAGATTGTGAATGCGCTGCAGTCCAGTACCCAGGAGATTGTAGTTGTTGAGGAAGAAATCAAAGTTCTGATCCAGACGATTGAGGGGATCGGCGGAACCACTGCCCAGACCGCTGAATCCGCAGCGTATTTCCGTTCAGCAACGGAGAACCTGTAAGAATCAGACTACTATTATAGAAGAAACATGTTGCTACATATAAAATGATAATCGCGGTGATTATTTAAATAGGAAAATCGCCGTTTTTGCTGAAAAGCGGGCAATACTTGAAGCTGAAACACCGAGTGTGAATAAATTTGAAAATATTCAGATTGTTTTTGTGTTTTCTCTTGCAAAGTATTCGCCTATTCTATATAATAATAAATGTTGTTCTGAGACGTTGCGATGAAGCGAGAGGTTACTGACACACCCGGCCCCTTTGCCATGAGGTCGACGTTAGAAAATTTTCGTGGAGTATGTCCGATAATAAATTGGGCGATAGAAGGAGGGACTAAAATGGCAAAGCAAAAAATTCGTATCCGCTTGAAAGCATACGACCACAGAATTCTTGATCAATCCGCAGAGAAAATCGTTGAAACAGCAAAACGTTCCGGTGCAGGCGTATCCGGGCCGATCCCGCTGCCAACCGAAAAGCAAGTGATTACTATTCTCCGTGCGGTACACAAGTACAAGGATTCCCGTGAGCAGTTTGAAATGCGGACTCACAAACGTTTGATCGACATCGTGAATCCGACACCACAAACTGTGGATGCCTTGATGCGCTTGGACCTGCCGTCCGGTGTAGATATCGAAATCAAACTGTAATTCCAAATCTTAAGCAACTAGGAAAAGAAAAGAGGTGTCAACATGAAAGGTATCTTGGGAAAAAAACTCGGTATGACTCAAGTGTTCACTCCGGAAGGTAACGTGGTAGCTGTTACTGTTATCGAAGCTGGTCCTTGTGTGGTACTGCAAAAGAAAGACCTGAACACAGACGGATATGAAGCGGTACAGCTCGGTTTCTCCGACAAGAAAGAAAGCCGCTCCAACAAGCCTGAACAAGGTCACGCCAAAAAGGCAAATGCAACACCTAAGCGCTACGTTCGCGAAATTCGCGGTGTTGACCTCGGGTCCCTCGAGGTTGGACAAGAGCTGAAGGCTGACATTTTCGCAGAAGGCGAATTTGTTGACGTAACCGGCACAACCAAGGGCAAAGGCTTCCAAGGCGTTATCAAGCGTTGGGGACAAAGCCGCGGACCAATGGCTCACGGCTCCCGTTATCACAGAAGACCGGGTTCCATGGGTTCCATCCAAGCTAACCGTGTTCCTAAGGGCAAACGCCTGCCAGGACATATGGGTCATACGACTGTAACGGTTCAAAAGCTGGAAATCATCCGTGTGGACGTAGAACGCAATGTGCTGCTCGTTAAAGGTGCTATTCCAGGCCCTAAGAACAGCTTCGTGAAAGTAAGAGAAACCGTTAAGAAATAACTATTGCAGAAAGGAGGAACATGAAATGCCAAAAGTAACACTTTTTAATATCAGCGGCAACGAAGTGGGCGAAGTTGAACTGAGCGACACAGTATTCGGTATTGAACCGAATGTGCATGTAATGCATGAAGCTGTGCTGCTGCAGAGAGCATCCCTGCGCCGCGGTACTCATAAAGTTAAAGGACGTTCTGAAGTTCGTGGCGGCGGACGTAAGCCTTGGAAACAAAAAGGTACAGGTCGCGCTCGTCAAGGCTCCATTCGTTCTCCACAATGGAAAGGCGGCGGCGTTGTCTTCGGACCAACTCCACGCAGCTATTCCTGGAAACTGCCTAAGAAGGTTCGCCGTCTGGCCATCAAATCCGCACTCTCCTCGAAAGTGCTTGAACAAGATATCATTGTTCTTGACAGCCTGACACTGAATGCTCCGAAGACGAAAGATTTCGTAGCTATTCTGAACAATCTGAAGGTTGGCAGCAAAGCGCTCGTTGTGGCTCCTGCTTACGACGATAACGTTGCTCTTTCCGCCCGTAACATCCCTGGCGTGAAATTTGTAGCGGCTGACGGCATCAATGTTCTTGATGTGCTGACGCACGACAAACTGATCATCACCAAGGAAGCAGTACAGAAGGTAGAGGAGGTGTTCGCGTAATGAAAGATCCTCGTGATATTATCAAACGTCCGGTGATTACGGAACGCACATCCGACTATATGAGCGAATTGAAATACGCTTTTGAAGTGGACATTCGTGCCAACAAAACCGAAATCAAGCAAGCCGTTGAGGCTATCTTTAAAGTAAAAGTAGTTAGTGTGAACACTATGCGCGTACCTGGCAAGCTGAAACGCTACGGCAGATACTCCGGATACACTCCAGAGTGGAAGAAAGCCATCGTGAAGCTCAGCCCGGACAGCAAGCCGCTCGAATTTTTTGAAGCGGTAGAATAATACTCTTGAAGTAAGGAGGGAACTTAAGTGCCAATCAAAAAGTACAAACCGACCTCTCCGGCAAGACGCGCTATGTCCGTGTCTACGTTTGAAGAAATCACAACAAACCAGCCTGAGAAATCGTTGCTTGCGCCGCTGAGCAAGAAAGCCGGCCGCAACAACCAAGGTAAAATTACGGTTCGTCACCATGGCGGCGGACACAAGCGTAAATACCGTATCATCGACTTCAAGCGGACGAAAGACGGCATACCAGGTACCGTTGCTACGATCGAGTATGACCCGAACCGTACGTCCAACATCGCTTTGATCAACTATGCCGACGGAGAGAAACGTTACATCCTCGCTCCTAAAGGACTCAAAGTTGGGGATAAAGTGGAATCCGGACCTAGCGCCGACATCAAAATCGGCAACAGCCTTCCTCTGGAAAACATTCCGGTAGGTACAGTTATCCACAACATCGAGCTGAAACCAGGCAAAGGCGGACAATTGGTGCGCGCTGCCGGTACAGAAGCTCAGCTTCTTGGTAAAGAAGAAAAATACGTTTCCGTTCGTCTGACTTCCGGCGAAGTACGCAGAATCCTGAGCGTATGCCGTGCGACAATCGGTTCCGTAGGCAACGAAGACCATGAATTGATAAAGATCGGTAAAGCCGGTCGCAGCCGCTGGCTGGGTCAACGTCCTGAAGTTCGCGGGGTAGTAATGAACCCTAACGATCACCCACACGGTGGTGGTGAAGGCCGCGCTCCTATCGGACGCAAATCGCCTATGTCTCCTTGGGGCAAACCAACCCTTGGTTACAAAACCCGTAAGAAAAACAAGGCATCTGATAAATATATCGTTCGCCGCCGCACGAAATAAGACGCTTCTAGCAAGTTAGGATAGCGCGAAGCGTCGTTTCGCGGTTTGAAAGAACCGGAATGAAGGGAGGATTTACACATGGGTCGCAGTTTAAAGAAGGGGCCGTTCATTGATGGCTACCTGCTGAAAAAAGTTGAGGAACTGAACGCGACAGACAAGAAAGTCGTGGTGAAAACCTGGTCCCGTCGCTCAACGATTTTCCCTCAGTTTATCGGACATACGTTTGGTGTATATGACGGCCGTAAGCACGTGCCTGTATACGTAACGGAAGACATGGTAGGTCACAAGTTGGGCGAGTTCGCGCCAACACGTACTTACAAAGGCCATGCGAATGACGATAAGAAAACAAGAAGATAATTAACAGGTCTTCGTTTGAGAGGAGGGTAAACACATGGAAGCAAAAGCGCACGCTAGATCGGTGCGGATTTCTGCCCGTAAAGCGAAACTGGTTGTTGACCTGATTCGCGGCAAGCAGGTTGGGGAAGCAATCGCTATTCTTCGCCACACTCCGAAATCCGCTTCTCCGGTAGTTGAAAAGCTGCTCAACTCGGCTATTGCCAATGCTGAGCACAACTACTCCATGGACGTGAACAATTTGTTCATTAGCGAAATTTTCGTTAACCAAGGTCCAACAATGAAACGTTTCCGCCCGCGCGCGATGGGTCGCGCCAGCCGGATCAATAAACGCACCAGCCACATTACTTTGGTGGTATCCGAGAAATAAGGAGGGATAACTAGTGGGTCAAAAGGTTAATCCAGTCGGACTCCGGATCGGTATCATTCGCGATTGGGAATCCAAATGGTATGCAGGCAAAGATTTCGGGACACTCTTGATGGAAGACGTCAAAATCCGTGAATACCTTAAAGGCAAATTGAAGGATTCCGCAGTTTCCCGCATCGAGATCGAAAGAGCGGCAAGCCGCGTGAATGTTACCATTCACACTGCCAAGCCAGGTATGGTAATCGGTAAAGGCGGCGCTGAAGTTGAAGTGCTGCGCAGCGCGGTTACAGCAATTGCCGGCGGCAAGAAAGTACACATCAACATCAATGAAATCAAGCACCCTGAACTGGACGCTATCCTGGTTGCTGAGAGCATTGCACAACAGCTGGAGCGCCGTGTATCGTTCCGTCGTGCACTGAAGCAAGCGATCCAAAGAACTATGCGCTCCGGTGCAAAGGGAATCAAAACTCAAGTTGGCGGACGTCTTGGCGGTGCCGAAATCGCCCGTTCAGAAGGATATAGCGAAGGAACAGTTCCACTTCATACGCTTCGTGCCGATATCGACTACGGAACGGCTGAAGCCCATACAACTTACGGCCGTATCGGTGTAAAAGTATGGATCTACCGTGGAGAAGTTCTTCCCCCAGCTAAGAAACAAGCTGCTCAGGAAGGAGGCAACTAATCATGTTGGTACCAAAGCGCGTTAAACACCGCAAGCAACAGCGCGGTCACATGAAGGGTATGGCAAAAGGCGGTACTGAGCTGAACTTCGGCGAATTCGGCCTGCAGGCTCTGGAACCATCCTGGATCACCAACCGTCAGATCGAAGCTGCCCGTATTGCGATGACCCGTTACATCAAACGTGGCGGTAAAGTATGGATCAAGATTTTCCCTGACAAGCCAATCACTCAGAAGCCTCTTGAGGTTCGTATGGGTAGTGGTAAAGGTAACGTAGAGAAGTGGGTAGCGGTTGTTAAACCGGGCAAGATTATGTTCGAACTCGGAGGCGTATCGGAAGAAATCGCTCGTGAAGCGATGCGTCTTGCTGCTCACAAGCTTCCTGTTAAGACTAAGTTTGTGAAACGTGAAGAATTGGGTGGTGAAGCAAATGAAAGCTAATGAACTTCGCAACTTAACCACTGCCGAGATTGAACAAAAGATCGCGGGCTTCAAAGAAGAACTCTTCAATCTCCGTTTCCAACTGGCTACGGGCCAGCTGGATAACCCGACTCGGATTCGTGATGTGCGCAAGGAAATAGCTCGTGCTAAAACCGTTATCCATGAAAGAGTACTTGGCATTAGTTAAGCGAGGCCGGATGTAGATCCGTAATCAGGAAGGAGGCTAACTATGAGCGAAGAACGCAACGCACGTAAAGTGCAAATCGGCAAAGTGGTCAGCGACAAAATGGATAAAACCATCGTAATTGCTGTGGAAACATATAAGAAGCATGACCTGTACCACAAACGCATCAAGTCCACGAAGAAATTCAAGGCACATGATGAAGAGAACATTGCGAAAATTGGTGACACCGTGAAAATCATGGAAACTCGTCCGCTCTCCAAGGACAAACGCTGGAGATTGGTCGAAGTGGTTGAAAAAGCGGTTATCATCTAAGATAATCTGATAGTTTTTCCGGAAGGAGGAAAATAATAATGATTCAACCATTTACACGTTTACATGTGGCTGACAACTCTGGTGCGAAGGAACTGATGTGTATCCGCGTACTGGGTGGTACTGGACGCCGTACAGCGGCTATCGGTGACTTGATCGTTTGCTCTGTCAAACAAGCAACACCAGGCGGCGTTGTCAAAAAAGGTGATGTAGTTAAAGCGGTGGTTGTTCGCACTAAGCGTTCGGTACGCCGTAAGGACGGTTCTTACATTGCTTTCGACGAAAACGCAGCTGTTATCGTTAAAGAAGACAGAAGCCCGCGCGGAACACGTATTTTCGGACCAGTTGCTCGCGAACTCCGCGATAAAGACTACATGAAGATCGTTTCCTTGGCACCGGAAGTAATCTAAACCGCCCCAAAAAGTGATCGTGCCCCAAACAGTGTCATAGGAGGTGTAATGAATGCCTAGAGTGAAAAAAGTTCTGGAATCCCATAGCAATCAACTGCACGTGAAAAAAGACGATGTGGTGATCGTGATCAGCGGGAAGGACAAAGGTAAAAAAGGCCGTGTCATCGCTGCATACCCTCGTGAAAACCGCGTGCTGGTGGAAGGCGTAAATATGGTGAAGAAACACCAGAAGCCGAACCAGATGAATCCGCAAGGCGGAATCATCGAGCAGGAAGCTCCAATCCATGTGTCCAACGTAATGCACGTAGATCCGAAGAGCGGTAAGGTTACACGTATCGGATACAAAGTGCTCGACAACGGAAACAAGGTTCGCGTAGCGAAAAGATCCGGAGAGATTATCGACTAATATAGTCCTTAAGAAAGGAGGCTAATCTTCATGGCAGCAAGAATGAAAGAACGGTATTTGAACGAAATTACTCCTGCGCTGATGCAGAAGTTTAACTATACCACTGTTATGCAAGTACCTAAGATCGAGAAAGTGGTCATCAACATGGGTGTGGGTGACGCTGTTCAGAACTCCAAAGTGCTTGACTCTGCAGTGAACGACATGCAATTGATCTCTGGCCAAAAGCCGGTTATCACCAGAGCTAAGAAATCCATCGCCGGTTTCAAACTGCGCGAGAACATGCCGATCGGGGTTAAAGTAACACTGCGCGGTGAACGCATGTATTACTTCCTGGACAAATTGTTCAACGTAACGCTTCCACGCGTTCGTGACTTCCGCGGTGTATCGACCAAAGCCTTTGACGGCCGCGGCAACTACACACTGGGTCTGAAAGAACAACTGATCTTCCCGGAAATCGAGTATGACAAAGTAGATAAAGTCCGCGGTATGGACATTGTTATCGTAACGACCGCCAAGTCGGATGAGGAATCCCGCGAGCTGCTGAATCAGCTGGGAATGCCTTTCGCCAAGTAAGATTGATCCATTTCTCCGAAACTGTTTAGGAGGTGTCAGGCTAAAGTGGCAAAAACTTCGATGAAAGTTAAACAACAGCGCGAGCCTAAGTTCAAAGTGCGTGCATACACACGTTGCGAGCGTTGCGGTCGTCCACATTCGGTACTGCAAAAGTTCAAAATTTGCAGAATTTGTTTCCGTGAGTTAGCTTATAAAGGCCAGATTCCTGGCGTGAAAAAAGCAAGTTGGTAAGAAGTTTATAAACGGGAAGGAGGTTTACACACATGACTATGTCTGATCCTATTGCAGATATGCTTACTCGTATTCGTAACGCCAACATCGTGCGTCACGAAACAGTAGAAATGCCTGCTTCTACTATGAAGAAACAAATCGCGGACATTCTGAAGCGTGAAGGCTTCATCCGTGATGCGGAATTCGTTGAAGATAACAAACAAGGGATTATCCGTATTTTCCTGAAATACGGCCCGAACCAAGAGCGCGTTATCTCCGGTCTGAAGAGAATCAGTAAGCCTGGTCTTCGCGTTTACACGAAGAGCAATGAAGTTCCTCGTGTACTCGGCGGTCTGGGCATCGCGATTATCTCCACGTCCAAGGGAGTTATGACCGACAAGGAAGCTCGTCAATCGAAATCCGGCGGAGAAGTTGTCTGCTACGTTTGGTAATTAACGTCACAAGATAAGGAGGTGCAACACATGTCTCGTATTGGTCGCAAACCAATCGCAGTACCTAGCGGTGTGGACGTTACTGTCGACAACACCGTTATTACCGTAAAGGGCCCTAAAGGCACATTGAGTCGTGAGCTTCATAAAGACATGAAGATCACGATTGAAAATAACGAAATCAACGTTGTTCGTCCTTCGGACAACAAACTGCATCGCTCTCTTCACGGCACAACCCGCTCCGTTGTCAATAACATGGTGAGCGGTGTGACCGATGGTTTCTCGAAATCTCTGGAACTGGTTGGGGTCGGATATCGTGCAAGCAAGTCCGGAGATAAGATCGTCCTGAACGTTGGCTACTCCCACCCGGTTGAAATTACACCGGAAGCGGGCATCGAGTTCGAAGTTCCTTCGAACACGAAGATCATCGTTAAAGGTATCGACAAGGAACGCGTTGGCGCATATGCTGCTCAAATCCGTTCCGTTCGTGAACCTGAACCGTACAAAGGCAAAGGTATCAAATATGAAGGCGAGCGTATCATCCGTAAGGAAGGTAAAGCCGGTAAGAAGAAATAATAACGGCTCGTTTACCCGGGATAAGATACTTCTTGCATCTTAATGTGATATTGCCCACGGCAAACTGAAGGGAGTGAAATGGAAGTCATGATTACAAAAGGCGATAAGAACAAGGCTCGTCTCAAAAGACATCTGCGTGTGCGCACGAAAATCCAGGGTACTGCTGAGCGTCCACGTCTGAACGTGTTCCGTTCTTCGAAACACATCTACGCTCAACTGATCGATGACGTGAAGGGTGTTACTCTGGTATCCGCCTCCACGCAAGATAAAGAACTGAGCGCAAACATCGGCAATGGCGGCAGCGTTGAAGCTGCAGGCAAAGTGGGTCAGCTGATCGCTGAGCGCGCTAAGGCTAACGGCCATAAGGTTGTAGTATTCGACCGCGGTGGATACTTGTACCATGGACGGATTCAAGCACTGGCTGATGCAGCTCGTGAAGCTGGTCTTGAATTCTAGAACAATTCTTAAAAGGAGGTTAACGACTTGCGTATAGATCCGAACAGTTTAGAGCTGACAGAAAGAGTTGTACACATCAACCGTGTTGCTAAAGTTGTAAAAGGCGGACGCCGCTTCAGCTTCAGCGCACTTGTTGTTGTGGGCGACGGCAACGGACATGTCGGTGCAGGTATCGGTAAAGCCGGCGAAGTGCCGGATGCGATCCGCAAAGGCATTGAAGACGCCAAGAAAAACCTGATCCACATTCCAATCGTTGGGACATCGATTCCTCACTTGGTTACCGGGCATTTCGGCGCAGGACGCGTGCTGCTGAAACCGGCATCCGAAGGTACTGGCGTTATTGCCGGCGGTCCTGTTCGTGCGGTGCTCGAGTTGGCAGGTATTGGCGACATTTTGACAAAATCTCTGGGTTCTTCGAATTCCATGAACATGGTCAATGCTACTCTGGAGGGACTTTCCCGCCTGAAACGCATTGAAGAGGTCGCGAAGCTTCGCGGCAAATCTGTCGAAGAATTGCGCGGTTAAGGAGGGGAACGTCAATGGCAAAACTGCAGATTACCCTCGTTCGCAGCGTAATCGGACGTCCGGAAACACAACGTGTTACCGTTAAGACGCTCGGCCTGCGTAAGACTAACTCCACAGTGGTTCACAATGATACTCCTGCAATTCGCGGGATGATCAACAAAGTGAGCCATCTGTTGTCTGTTACTGAAATTGAAGGCTAAACAGCCTACTATACATTACGAAGAATAAGGAGGTGCAAACGATGAAGTTACATGAACTTGCTCCAGCTCCAGGCTCCCGCAAAGAACGCAACCGTGTAGGTCGTGGTCCAAGTAGCGGTAACGGTAAAACTTCGGGTCGCGGTCACAAAGGTCAAAACTCCCGCTCCGGCGGTGGTGTGCGTCCTGGCTTCGAAGGTGGACAAAACCCACTCTATCGTCGTCTGCCTAAACGTGGTTTCCTCAATCCTACCCGTAAAGAGTATGCGATTGTAAACCTTGAAGATCTGAACAGCTTTGCTGAAGGAACTGAAGTGACTCCACAGTTGCTCGTTGAAACTGGTGTAGTCAAGAATTCCAAGAGCGGCATCAAGATCCTCGGCAACGGTGAGCTGACCGTAAAATTGAACGTTCAAGCAAATAAGTTCTCTCAATCTGCGGTAGAGAAAATCGAGGCTGCCGGCGGTAAAACCGAGGTGATCTAATGTTCAAGACCCTTAAGAATATCTGGCATGTTGAAGATTTGCGCAAAAAGATCCTGTTCACCCTGTTCGTCCTGATCATCTACCGCATCGGTTCGTTTGTACCGGTGCCCGGTGTGAATAAAGAAGTACTGGAAGCAACGAATCAGAGCGGCGACGCTTTGATGGGTCTTTTGAACACCTTTTCGGGCGGAGCGCTCAAAAACTTCTCCATTTTTGCAATCAGTATTTACCCGTATATCACTGCGTCCATCATCGTGCAGCTTTTGTCGATGGATGTTATCCCTAAGTTTGCCGAGTGGGCGAAGCAAGGGGAGCACGGGAAAAAGCAGCTTGCACAAGTTACACGTTACGGTACCGTGGTGCTCGGTTTGATTCAAGCCTTTGCAACCTCCATCGGGTTCAACCGGATTTATAGCGCGGAGATGATTCCAAATGCTACCTTTGCGGATTATCTGCTTATCGCGATAATCTTGACGGCAGGTACATCCTTCTTGATGTGGCTGGGCGAGCAGATTACCGAAAAGGGAATTGGAAACGGGATTTCGATCCTGATTTTTGCGGGAATCGTCGCTGCCATTCCGGGATATATCACGACGACGGCGGAATCGAGCTTTATCCAACCGGACCAGATATTCCTGAATATTCTTAAAGTGGTTATCGTACTGCTCGTGATCGTGGCGATTATTGTCGGAGTTATCTTCGTACAGCAGGGTATCCGCAAGATCCCTGTACAATATGCCAAGCGTGTGGTCGGTAACAAAATGTACGGTGGACAGAATACACATATTCCGCTTAAGATCAATGCGGCGGGTGTTATTCCGGTGATCTTCGCAATTTCACTGCTTCAATTTCCAATCGTACTCTCCAGCTTCTGGTCGACTCATGCATGGGCTCAATGGGTTACCAACAATCTGGATCATACGAAACCGCTCGGCATGGTCCTGTACGTGGTAATGATCATCGGATTTACGTTCTTCTATACGTTTGTTCAGATGAATCCTCAGCAAATGGCCGACAACATGAAGAAGAACGGCGGGTACATTCCGGGAATCCGGCCAGGGAAACCTACTGAGAAATATCTCACCAGAGTCATGTCGCGCCTGACCATGTCCGGTGCCCTGTTCCTGGCGTTTATCTCTGTATTGCCGGTATTCTTTGGAACACTGTCCGGACTGCCGAAGCAAGTGCAGATTGGTGGTACCTCACTCTTGATCGTAGTCGGGGTTGCCTTGGATACGATGAAGCAGATCGAGAGCCAGCTGATCAAACGCCATTACAAAGGCTTCATCAATAAATAGGCGATAGGTTCCGGCGAAGCTTAAGGTTGATGGACTTCCCGGCACCTATTGTGCTGTTTCTTGCATGGTGGCGAACTTTGGAGGGAGAAGAGAGAATCGTGAACATACTATTCATGGGCCCTCCCGGGGCAGGCAAGGGGACACAGGCTGGCGTAATCGTTAAAGAATTGGGTATTCCGCATATTTCGACAGGGGACGCTTTCCGTTTGGCAATCAAACAGGAAACTCCAGTCGGGCTGAAAGCCAAATCCTATATCGACCAAGGCTTGCTTGTACCTGATGATGTGACCATCGGAATCGTTGAGGAACGGCTGCAGCAGTCCGATTGCGAAAAAGGTTTCTTATTGGATGGTTTTCCAAGAACCCTTTCGCAAGCGGAAGCGCTGGAGAATATCTTAAGCCGTCTCAATACTTCGCTGGATCATGTAGTCAACTTGAATGTGGACCGCGGCCTGCTGATGGCGCGTCTGACCGGACGCCGGATCTGCAGCACCTGCGGAACATCCTACCATCTGATTTTCAATCCGCCGAAGCAAGAAGGCATTTGCGACATTGATGGTGGCGAATTGTATCAACGTCCGGATGACAACGAGGAAAGCGTAGGCAAGCGTCTGGATGAGTACGACAACAAGACAGCGCCTCTGCTGGCGTTTTACGAAGATAAGGGTCTTTTGCGTCAGGTGAACGGAGAGAACGAAATTGATGTCGTGACTTCCGAAATCGTATCGTTGCTGCGGGGTTAATGTAATGATCATTTGTAAATCCGAACAGGAACTTGCCTTTATGAGGGAAGCTGGTCGAATTGTTGCCGAGTCTCACCGGTTGATCAAACAGGCCATTGAGCCTGGGATTACGACAGGGGAGCTCGACAGAATCGCCGATCAATACATTCGCAGTCAAGGTGCTGTGCCGTCTTTCAAAGGTTACAACGGTTTTCCTGCCAGCATTTGCGCTTCAGTCAACGAACAATTGGTGCATGGATTTCCAGGGAAACGCAAACTGATCGAAGGCGACATTGTGACGCTGGACATCGGAGCCGAGTACCGCGGTTATCACGGTGACTCCGCCTGGACCTACGGGGTAGGGCAAATTTCCGCAGAAGCCCAGCGCTTGCTGGATGTGACGGAAGGCTCCCTCTACGCTGGCCTGGCACTGGTCAAACCGGATGTGCGCTTGTTTACAATCTCCCATGCGATCCAGCAATACATCGAGGAGGCGGGATTCTCTGTCGTCCGCGAGTATGTGGGTCACGGCATCGGGGCAAAACTGCATGAAGAACCGCAAATTCCGAATTATGGCATAGCGGACCGCGGACCTCGTCTGAAGCCGGGTATGGTACTCGCGATTGAGCCGATGGTGAACGCCGGGGAAAGAAATGTCAGAACGCTGGAAGACAACTGGACAGTCGTTACGGTTGACGGTTCACTGTGCGCTCATTTCGAGCATACAGTGGCGGTTACACCGGACGGCATGGAAATTTTCACGAAACTGAATGCGTAGGTGAACTTCACATGAAACTTGGAAGCAGCCCGCAGGTTGGTCAAATAGTGAGAATTCTCAAAGGCAAGGATGCCGGAGAGGCTGCCGTTGTTATCAAGGTTATAGATAGCAGATTTGTATACATTGCCGATGGAGACAAACGCAGGTTTGATGCCCCGAAGAAGAAGAATATTCAGCATTTGGAGCTCATACCCTTCATCAGCAGTGAGGTTGTAGACAGTTTGGAAGAAACCGGCCGGGTCACAAATGGAAAGCTGCGTTTTGTGGTAATGAAGTATGGGGATTCCGCCGGATCCAGTGCAAATGAGAGAGGAGACTAACTGTGGCTAAGGAAGATGTCATTGAAGTGGAAGGCACGGTCATTGAACCGCTGCCGAATGCAACGTTTAGAGTCGAACTTGAGAACGGTCATCAGATTCTGGCCCATGTGTCGGGCAAACTGCGGATGCACTTTATCCGTATTCTGACCGGGGACAAAGTCGTCGTGCAGTTATCGCCTTACGATCTGAGCAAAGGCCGTATAACTTACCGTAAATAGATGTGAACTAAGCGCAAGTTTCGAACCCAGTTTTACTCCGTGTAAAACGATTAGGAGGGAATTAACATGAAGGTAAGACCTTCTGTAAAGCCCATTTGCGAAAAATGCAAAGTCATCCGCCGCAAAGGGACTGTTATGGTAATCTGTGAAAATCCGAAGCACAAACAAAAACAAGGTTAAAGAAGGGGGTGTAGCGTAAATGGCTCGTATAGCTGGTGTGGATTTGCCACGTGACAAACGCGTTGAGATCGCCTTGACTTACATTTTCGGAATCGGTAAAACGACTTCCCAGAAAATTCTTAAAGAGACAGGCATTGATATTAACACTCGTGTCCGTGATTTGACGGAAGATGAAGTCAGCAAACTGCGTGAAACGATCGACAAATCGGTTAAGGTTGAAGGTGACCTGCGTCGTGAAATTTCCTTGAATATTAAGCGTCTTACTGAGATCGGCTGTTACCGCGGTGTTCGTCACCGTCGTGGATTGCCTGTTCGCGGTCAACGTACCAAGACCAATGCCCGTACTCGGAAAGGCCCGCGTCGTACGGTAGCAAACAAGAAGAAATAATAAGGGGTGATAAGAGACAATGGCTAAACCAAAGAAAGTCGTTCGTACCAAACGTCGTGACCGTAAGAATATCGAAGCTGGCGTGGCACACATCCGTTCCACGTTCAACAACACCATCGTTACCATTACGGATCCACACGGCAATGCAATTTCCTGGGCAAGCTCCGGCGGCCAAGGATTTAAAGGTTCCCGTAAATCGACTCCATTTGCAGCGCAAATGGCAGCCGAATCTGCTGCAAAGGCAGCTATGGAACACGGCATGAAGTCCGTTGAAGTTATGGTTAAGGGACCGGGCGCGGGCCGCGAAGCAGCCATCCGCTCCCTTCAGGCCGCAGGCCTGGAAGTTAACCTCATTAAAGACGTAACTCCAGTTCCTCACAATGGATGCCGTCCGCCGAAACGTCGCCGCGTATAGTGAAATCAGTATGGTGATTGTGGTATAATTCTGACGCATCTGCTAATAATAGGTGTTTAGGCATACTACATGATACACCTGATGGGTGAACGTTTCATATAGGAGCGACGTTTGAAGGAGGGGTAACTCGTGATAGAAATCGAAAAGCCGAAGATTGAGACCGTAGAAGTCAATGATGAAGGAACCTATGGGAAATTCGTAGTTGAACCGCTTGAACGTGGATATGGCACGACTCTGGGGAATTCGCTTCGTCGGATTCTGCTTTCGTCCCTTCCAGGGGCTGCAGTGACTTCGGTGCAAATCGATGGCGTTCTGCATGAGTTCTCGACTGTTCCTGGCGTAATGGAAGATGTAACGGAGATCATTCTGAACCTTAAGGCTCTCTCGCTCAAGATTCATTCTGACGAAGAGAAAGTGTTCGAGATTGATGCTGAAGGTGAAGGCATCGTTACCGCAGGTGATATCCGTGCGGACAGCGACGTTGAGATCCTCAACCCGGATCTTCATATTGCCACGCTGGGTCCAGGCGCGAGACTTCACATGCGAATTTTTGCAGGCCGTGGCCGCGGCTATGTTCAGGCTGACCGTAACAAACGCGAGGACCAGCCGATCGGTGTAATTCCGGTTGACTCCATCTACACGCCTATTTCCCGCGTGAACTACGTGATCGACAACACGCGTGTCGGTCAGGTGACCAACTATGACAAGTTGACGCTGGAAGTATGGACCGATGGCAGTATCCGACCGGAAGAAGCCGTCAGCCTCGGCGCCAAAATTTTGAACGAGCACCTCGTTTTGTTCGTGGGCCTCACGGACGAAGCGAAAGACGCCGAAATTATGGTGGAAAAAGAAGAAGACAAAAAAGAAAAAGTGCTTGAGATGACAATCGAAGAGCTCGATCTGTCTGTACGTTCCTACAACTGCCTCAAACGTGCCGGTATCAACACCGTGCAGGAGCTGACCACGAAGACTGAAGAAGATATGATGAAGGTCCGCAATCTGGGCCGCAAATCTTTGGAAGAAGTTCAAGAGAAGCTTGAAGAGCTCGGTTTGGGACTGCGTACTGAAGAATAGTTCGCGATTGCTTGAGTAAAGGAGGGAAAACAAATGGCATACCAAAAATTGGGCCGTGATTCCAGTGCGCGTAAAGCATTGTTCCGCGACATGGTAACGGATCTGTTCTTGTACGAGCGCATCCAGACTACGGAAGCCAAAGCGAAGGAAGTTCGTTCCATCGCTGAGAAGCTGATCACTAAAGCGAAAAAAGGTGATCTGCATGCCCGTCGTCAAGTAGCTGCTTTTGTTCGTCGTGAGACTGTTGATGGTGAACAAGATGCAATCCAAAAATTGTTCTCTGACATTGCTCCTCGTTACACTGAGCGTCCAGGCGGATACACTCGTATCCTGAAGCTGGGACCTCGTCGTGGCGATGCTGCGCCTATGGTATATCTTGAGCTGGTAGACCGCGCGTAGTAGGCAAGCAATGATTTCCGGTATGATCCATTTTGTTATTGTGCAGCAGGGGCTTACAGGCCCTGCCGTACCAATAACCGCGGGAATCACCTTGTATAGAGTAGAAGGAGCTCCCGCCGGGGCTCTTTTTTTTTCGCAGAGTACCAGGGTGGGTATCTGTGAGACGGCCCCACTTCGTGGGGCTGTTTACTGAAATGGATGGCTTCGGCGAAGCCGGTGGAAAGGAGGGGGACATGCGCAATCTGTTTATGAAGGTTAACTATGACGGGACGAATTATGACGGCTTCCAGACTCAGCCTAGCGGCAACACCGTTCAGGACCGGCTGGAGCAGGCAATTCAGCTGCTGACGGGCGAGGCCTTGAAGATTACCGCTTCGGGACGCACGGACGCAGGAGTCCATGCATATGGACAGCCGTTTAACTTTGCCACAGCCTCTCAGATCCCGGTGGAGCGCTGGTGCCTCGCGCTGAATGCGCGGCTTCCCGTGGATATTGTAGTTACCGAAGCCCGGGAAGTCGCGATGTCATTTCATTCGCGCAGGGGAGCCAAGCGCAAAACCTACCGTTATACAATCAACGCCAACCAGTTTCCCGACCCATTTTTGCGGCGGTGGCAGTACCACCATCCGGGTAAGCTGGATCTGTCAGCTATGGAACAGGGCTTGGCCTATCTGATCGGTACGCATGACTATACCTCCTTTGCCTCCCGCAAGTCCACGAAGACCTCCCATGTCAGGACGATCTATGAGGCCCGTATTGAAGTGGACCTTAGTCTCTGCCGACCGGGTACACGGGATCAAGGCGTTATTCATACGTTTATTACGGGAAGCGGCTTTTTGCAGCACATGGTTCGTATCATCATGGGGACGCTGATGCAGGTCGGCGAGGGTAAATTTGATGCGCACCGGATGGCGGATATTCTGGCTGCGTGCGATCGTGGGGCGGCAGGACCGACTGCAGTAGCGAATGGCCTTGCGCTTTGGAGCGTTGAATACGAGGATCTTGAATTATAAAATCGTCAGTATTTTTTACGAAAAAAATGTCCGACATTCTCTAAAAATCGCTTGCGCTTGGCGTAGTTATACTGTAATATAAAAGTTGTGTTTTCTTGATGGCTATCCCACAGCCCCGATCAAGAAGATGCCCAAAACATGCTTTACCCACTTACAACAATGTAATTCTAATCGTGAAACTTGACATACGAATAACAAGATTTTCGTACGAGAACTAAGGAGGATACTTTCATGCGTACCACTTATATGGCGAAGCCGAACGAAGTTGAGCGCAATTGGCATATCATTGATGCCGAAGGCAAAACGCTCGGCCGTCTGGCGAGTGAAGCCGCTGCTCTGATCCGTGGCAAGCACAAACCACAATTCACTCCACATGTTGACACTGGCGATTTCGTTATCGTTATCAACGCGGAGAAGATTCATTTGACTGGCAAGAAGCTGCAAAACAAAAAATACTACCGTCACTCTTTGTATCCAGGCGGCCTGAAGGTTACTACTGCTGAGGATCTCTTGAACAGCAAGCCTGAACGTGTCATCGAATCCGCTGTTCACGGCATGATTCCTAAGACTCGTCAAGGTAACCAAATGAAGCTGAGACTTAAAGTATATGCCGGCGCCGAGCATCCACATGCAGCACAAAAACCTGAAGTTTACGAACTTCGCGGATAAGAATAGGGGAGGACAGTTTCATGGCACAAGTACAATACTATGGGACAGGTCGTCGTAAACATTCGGTAGCACGTGTTCGCCTTGTACCGGGTGAAGGACGCATTGTCATTAACAAACGCGATATGGACGAATATTTCGGTTTGGAAACACTCAAACTGATCGTAAAACAACCGCTGAACCTGACCGAAACACTGGGCAGCTACGATGTGCTGGTAATCGCACACGGCGGCGGTATCTCCGGCCAGGCCGGCGCAATCCGTCACGGCATTGCCCGCGCTTTGCTGAAAGTAGATCCTGAATTCCGCGGATCGCTGAAGAAAGCCGGATTCCTGACTCGTGACCCACGTATGAAGGAACGTAAGAAATACGGCCTCAAAGCCGCTCGTCGCGCTCCACAGTTCTCGAAACGTTAATATTACCGGTTTCCGGTGCACCAAGCCTCCGATCTTATGGTCGGAGGCTTTTTTGTTTGCACTTTCCTCCATAAAAGCATTGACTTCATTCCTGAAAGCATTATACTATTTCATATAAAAATAGTTGGAATTGTCCTTATTTCGCCTAGTATAATCAGCCGCTGCAAATAAGAATATGGGGGAGTATCGTAATGAACTTGCTTGAGAAAGAAGATTTAATTAAGGTTCAGGCCGAGGAGTTGGAGAATGCATCACCTGAGGAAGTGATCCGCTATGCGGTAGAGACGTTTCCTAATATAACATTCGCCTGCAGCTTCGGAGCCGAGGATGTGGTGCTTGTAGATATGCTGCAGAAGATCAGCCCGTCGACGGATGTTTTTTATCTGGATACCGATTTTCATTTCAAAGAAACGTATGAGACGAGAGACGCCATGGTCGGCAAATATGGCATGGAGTTCGTCCGTGTCTCGCCGCAGATGACTCCGGAGGAGCAGGCGCTTCAGTACGGTGATGCGCTATGGACTGTGGACGCCAACCAATGCTGCGCCATCCGGAAGGTTGAACCGCTGACCCGGATTCTTGGGCAATATGAAGCCTGGATCACAGGAATCCGCCGCGATCAGGCACCCACCCGCGCCAATTCCAAGAAGATTGAATATGACAGCAAATTCGGACTTGTCAAATTCAATCCGCTGGCCAGCTGGACCACCGAGGATGTATGGAATTACATCCGTGCCAATAACGTAATTTACAATCCTTTGCATGACCGTAACTTCCCAAGCATCGGCTGTGAATACTGCACACGTGCCGTAATGCCCGGTGAGGATCCGCGTGCAGGCAGATGGTCAGGTTCGGACAAGACGGAATGCGGACTTCATAAATAGCACAGGAGGAGAGAACACAAATGACTTCAATACTTCCTCACGGAGGAACACTGATTCAGCGGGTTGCCGAGGGAGCAGAAAGAGAACGGCTGCTTCAAGAAGCTTTGGAACTTAAAAGCATCTCGATAAACACATGGACGATCTCCGATCTTGACTTGATAGGCGTAGGAGCCTTTTCACCGCTTACCGGCTTTTTGAACGAAGAGGATTACCGTTCAGTCGTAGCCAACATGCGGCTTGCAGACGGCACCGTATGGAGTATACCGGTCACACTGGCTGTTGAGGAGAGCACTGCCTCTGGACTGGCTATCGGTGATAAAGTTTCGCTGATCGGTGAGACTGACGGAGTGGTGTACGGAATTCTGGACGTACAGAGCATTTACAGTGTAGACCAGCAGTTCGAAGCTCAGAATGTGTTCAAAACCACTGATCCAGCCCATCCCGGTGTCAGCAAGCTTCTGGCGCGTTCCAATATCTATGTCGGCGGGCCTATTACAGTATTGAACCGACCGCAGCCGGAGAAATTTGCAGACTTTTATTATGATCCCGCCCAGACCCGGCAGATCTTCGCCGAGAAAGGCTGGAGAACCGTTGTGGGCTTTCAGACACGCAATCCGGTACACCGGGCTCATGAGTATATTCAGAAATGTGCAATGGAAGTCGTAGATGCCCTGTTCCTTAATCCGCTAGTCGGAGAGACCAAATCGGATGATGTGCCGGCCAATGTACGGATGAAGAGTTACTTGACGCTGCTGGAGAACTATTACCCGCAGGACCGCACGTTCCTTGGCGTATTCCCTGCGGCAATGCGCTATGCCGGCCCGCGGGAAGCCATTTTCCATGCGATGGTGCGGAAGAATTACGGCTGTACACATTTTATTGTCGGCCGTGACCATGCGGGGGTAGGCGACTATTACGGCACTTATGAAGCGCAGGAGATCTTCTCCAACTTCACGGCTGAAGAATTGGGGATTACTCCGTTGTTCTTCGAGCATAGCTTCTTCTGCGTGAAATGCGGCAACATGGCATCTAATAAGACCTGTCCGCATCCGGCAGATCAGCATTTGACATTGTCCGGCACCAAGGTGCGGGCGCTGCTGCGCGCCGGTGAATGTCCGCCTCCGGAATTCACGCGACCGGAAGTGGCACAAATTCTGATTGAGGGCATGCAGGAAGTTACGGCCTAATGAATCCTTTAAATTAATCATAACGGTACTATTTGCCCCCCTTGTCCCATATAGATGAGTAGAATCTATGTGGACGAGGGGGTCTTTGTTATGTCTGGCCGACAGCGCAGCAAGGTATCGGTCTGGATCACCTGGAGCGGGATCAAGAAAAGTATGCTGGGAGCGGTACTGGTTGCCGCTATTATCGGCATTATCGCTTATGATATGCCAAGTGCCAAGCCGGCGAATTACTGGAGTCTGCCGCTCTCCGGCAAGGTTATTGCGATTGATGCCGGCCACGGGGGACCTGATGGAGGAGCCGTCAGCCGAGAGGGGCTAATCGAGAAAGACATCAATCTGGCGGTATCGCTCTATTTGCGGGACTATTTACAGCAGGCCGGTGCAATTGTGGTTATGACCCGGGAAGGAGATCATGACCTTGCCAGGGAGGAGACAAAGGGGTACTCCAAACGTAAGACCGAGGACTTGAAGCAGCGGGTCAGAAGCATTGAAGAAAAGGGAACAGAGCTGTTCGTAAGCGTGCATATGAACAGTGTGCCTTCGAACCGGTGGAGCGGAGCACAGACCTTTTATTATCCCTCCAATGCAGGGAATAAATTATATGCTGATTATGTTCAAGAGGAGCTTAAGGTCACGCTCGAAAACACAGACCGTGTCGCCAAGACGGCGAATACCGTCTATTTGCTGAAGGCTCTTAAAATGCCTGCTGTGCTGGTTGAGGTGGGCTTTCTGTCACATCCTGAGGAATCTGTTCTGCTGGGAGATGATGTTTATCAGCGGAAGGTGGCGACCGCCATTTACCGGGGTATTTTGCGTTACAGTGCGGAGCAGCCTTGAGTGAAGACTACTCTTCCCGGAGAGGGTAATGCTATAATAAACCTACTACCCGGAGTTATCCGATCCGGAAGAAACAGAGGTGTTGTCCATGCTGACCAGAGAAGACATTCAGCAATTACTCCGGCCGCTTACAGACCCGGTATCGGGGAAGAGCCTGGTGGATGCGCAGTTGATCCGGGATATTATGATTAAGGAAGACCGGATCTCGCTGTCGGTCTCCTGTCTTGATAACGATGCGCACAACCGGATGCAGCTGGAACAGAAAATCCGTGATCTTCTGGCAGAGGGCGGAGCGGACAATGTACATATCCGTCTGCGCGATGCCACCGATTATGAACGTGCTGTCCTGCACGGAGAGAGCGCGGAGGATGAACCGGCACATAATGAAGGGGACAAGCTGAAAGGCCACGCAGCGGGCCTTGAGGACCATGAGCTGCTGAGTGAGGAGTCGGACGTCCACTTCATTGCAGTAGCCAGCGGCAAGGGCGGCGTCGGCAAATCGACGGTTACAGTCAACCTGGCAGTGGCGTTGGCCCGCAAGGGTAAGAGAGTCGGCTTGATTGATGCCGATATCTACGGCTTCAGTGTTCCTGATATGATGGGGATTGAAGAAGGACCGATTGTAGAGGATGGTACGATTATTCCGGTAGAGCGTTTTGGAGTAAAAGTTATGTCCATGGGCTTCTTCATCCGGGAGAACAGTCCAGTCATCTGGCGGGGGCCAATGCTCGGCAAGATGCTGCGGCAATTCTTCGGCGATGTAGGGTGGGGAGAGCTCGACTATCTCCTGCTAGATCTTCCTCCCGGAACAGGTGATGTAGCGCTAGATGTCCATCAGATGCTGCCGGGCAGCAAGGAGATCATAGTTACCACTCCGCATGCTACAGCGGCCTTTGTGGCAGCGAGAGCCGGCTCTATGGCCTTGCAGACAGACCATGAGATATTGGGCGTAATCGAGAATATGTCATACTACGAGTGCAGTTCTTGCGGCAAGAAGGACTATGTGTTCGGAAGAGGCGGCGGGGCGCGTCTGGCGGAGACGCTGCATACCGAATTGCTGGCGCAGCTGCCGCTTGGTGCACCGGATAATCATATCTCGGAACCCGACTTTTCTCCCTCGGTGTATAAAGCGGGAACGGCAACAGCAGACATTTTCGCCGAAGTGGCGGACAAGCTGATCGCCAAACTAGAACGAGAATAGACGGCAGCAGGCGATATACCGCAGCAGAAGAGGCCATTCTCCTTTGAACAGGGGAATGGCCTCTTCTTATACTGTAAGAATGGACGATGATCGGGGTGCGAGCAAAGTACCTGAATAGGCACTCATGTAGTTTGCAGGAGGTTGCTATGATCCCGATTCCTCGCCGCCTTCTTCGCCGCCTCCACCGCCGCCGCCTTGCTCACCTCCGCCTTGGCCGCCCTGCTCGCCGCCTTTTTTCTCGACTTTAGGCTGCAATTCATCCTGAACGACGGTTTTTAACAAGCCCAGCACTTCCATGCGGAAGAGCGGATTTTGCATCGCTTCCTGCATGATGGTCATCGATTGCTTGCGGTAATCGGGTGTTTTAGTAAGATCCAGGAACATTTTCATCATTTCGGGGGTCTTCATAATCTCAGCGACTGATTTTTGATATGTCGGATCCTTGATCAGCTGCAGATGCAGCTCTTTACTCTGTGAGTTGACGGCTTTGGCGAAATCGCCTGCAAACTGCGGATCTGTCATAATCTTCTCGATTTCCTTCTGGTACTCGGGAGCTGTAATTGTATCTTTAACCGCGAGCCGGATTTCTTCCGTGGTTTGCATTGGCATCATCTTCATACTGAGCCCGCTGCTTCCTTCCGAGCCGGATCCGCCGCCGAGGGCTTCCTCGACCGCCTTTTTACCCTCGTCACTTTTGAGAATGTCGACCACCATGGTCTTCATTTCTTTGTATCCCATCTGACCCGATGAACTGCTCTGCTCTCCTCCGCATGCGGTTAAGGTTAAGACCAAAGTAAGCGCCAAGCCGCAAGCACCTATACGCCTCCACTTCATTGCGCTGCCCTCCTTTATCAGATTCCTGACTGTAGTATGCCGCACGGCGCAGGATTTATGATGCATGGCTGCAGTTTTTACCCGGCAGCTTTGGCAAGATTAATATGTATAGACCGCAATGCAAATAACCCCGTACATCCGCTAAGGATGGCACGGGGCTGTTTTGCTTAAAATCTCCGCATGAAGGTTAATCTTTAAGAACAGATGCCTAAGCCGGTTAATGATTTTTGCATGAAGGGAATCTGGAGGAGGGAATATATGAACATCAACCGTTATATGATAAAAGACACAACCGAAAAGCTCCATCGGCTCGATCCGGATGACACCGGTGATCTGAAGCATAAAGAAGCAGCGCTTCTCAAGACGGAAAAGCTGAAGGAGCGACTCGCCGAGCTGCAAGATATACTGTTTGCCCAAAAGAAGCATTCTTTACTTGTCGTACTTCAAGGTATGGACTCCAGTGGAAAGGACGGAACGGTAAAGCATATCTTCTCAGGCATCAATCCGCAGGGGTTTATCGTCACCAGCTTCAAAAAGCCCTCGCTGGAGGAGGAGGCCCATGACTTTCTGTGGCGCATCCATATGAAGACTCCGCCCAAAGGGTATATTGCCGCCTTCAACCGTTCGCACTATGAGGATGTCCTGGTTCCCCGAGTACATGGCGCGCTTGGCCAGGAAGAGTTGAAGCGGCGGTTCCGCTATATCCGGCAGTTTGAGGAGATGCTCGCTGAAGAGGGAACGACCATTATCAAGCTTTTTCTGCATATCTCCAAGGAGAAGCAGCTGGAGAAAATCCAGGAGCGGCTGCATGATCCGGCGAAGCACTGGAAATTCGATGCCAGCGATCTGCAGGAACGCAAATACTGGGATGATTATCAGGCGGCGTATGAAGATGTTTTTAAAGAGACTCATCAGGAAAAAGCGCCCTGGTACTGGATTCCGGCCAATCACCGCTGGTACCGCAATTACCTGGCTCTGAGCATTGTTGTCAGAACCCTGGAGACGCTCGATCTGAGTTATCCGAAGCTGGATGATCCAACACCGGACATCTCCGAGCTGATATCCCCGCGGCATTGATTGACCGGAAAAATAGAAGTGATACTACTTACAGGCCTGCTGCATCCTCCAGATTATCATCGAGCCAAGCGGAGTCGCGCACTTCGGTACCTTCAGCGCTGCCCTGGCTGATCAGTTCGGAAACCGTCACAAATTCATATCCTTGGGCGCGCAGGTTGTCGATAATGTGCGGGAGCGCCTCATGGGTCTGTTTGCACGAATCGCTGGCATGCAGCAGGACAATATCACCGGGATGGGCTTTGCTGGTTACACGCTTCACGATGTTTTCTACCCCGATGTTCTTCCAGTCCAGCGAGTCGGTATCCCACTGGATAACCTTGTAGCCGAGGTCGCTGGCCACTTGGAGCACTCTTTTATCAAAATCCCCATTGGGCATACGGATAAGGCTCGGGGCCTTGCCGGTTAATTCGGTCAGGATAGTATGGGCAGTGGAAATCTGTGTGCGGATTTCTTCGTTGCTGAGTGTGCTGTAGTTAACATGCTTATGACCGTGGCTGCCGATCTCATATCCTGCATCTTTAATGCTGGTGACAATATCCGGGTGGGTTTTGCTCCAGGGTGAGGAGAGGAAGAAGGTGGCTTTATCCACTTTTTTATCCTCCAGCACCTTAAGAATCGGTTCAGGCCGTTTTTCTCCCCAACTAATATCAAACGTTAAAGCGATCAGCTTCTTTTCCGTCGGCACACTGTAAATTGCGGATGGGCCCGATTCAGAGAATACGGTAATATTGCCCCTCTCGACATATACAACACCGGCGGCCAGAAGCGCAGCGGCAAAAAGATAAAGAAACCGTTTAATCTTCTTTCCGCTGAATACATAAAACGAATTCATACTGACAGCGCTCCTCTCCCATGACAATGCTTGTTTACTCTAAATGTATGCTCGTACCGGCAGCTTAGACCAATCTGCAAGAAATCATGGAGGGGAGAATCGAAGGAACCGGGAGGCCATTATGTTTGCACTGCCTGCTTTTATTAGAGATCTCAGAAGAATGGACACTGCACTTTGGCTGGCGCTGATTTTATTCTTGCTGGGAGGAGTAACCGGATGGCTCGGGACAGGAAGCATTGAGCGGCTTCTTGCCGGGCAATTAGAGGGCTTAAGCAAAATAAGCGGGGAGCTCAGGGATTCATCCCATCCACAGTGGAGCTTCTTTTGGTTTATTTTTATGAATAACAGCATTAAGTGTGTTGCGGTAATATACCTTGGCGCTTTATTCGGAGTGCTGCCGGCAGTCTTTCTGTTAATTAACGGGGCGGTAATCGGATATGTCATTCATTTGTCTTTGCAGCAGGGACAAGATTTGTTTGAACTGATTGTAAAGGGGCTGCTGCCCCATGGCATCGTTGAAATCCCCGCCCTTTTAATTGCTTGCGCGATAGGGCTGCAATTCGGGAGAGAGGTTATCAGACAAATGAGCGGCACCGCTGGCCGGCCGTTATCGCATTTATTAAGACAAACTGTGACCGGCGCGTTCTGGGTAGTGGTGCTGATGTTCATCGCTGCATTGATTGAGAGTACAATTACCTTTGCGCTCCTGTCATAATTTTCTGCAGAAATGAGCATACCATATAAAGCCATCGCAGTACGGATTGTAATCTGTTGCAAGCACCAGGGGGAAACCAAGAGATTTTTGACAATGATGGTTATAAAAACTTAGCTTCGGTTAATCTAGTGTAAGCGGATAAATCGATCTGTGTTTCCCACCACATGGACTAACTTCGATCGCACAAGCGGAGGTATATGAGACTTTATCAATCCAATTTATGAAGGAGGCCAAGCATATGTTGGGAATGTTGTTCAATGAGAAGGAGTGCAAGGAGCTGGATTATGTCTTGCGAAAAGAGCTTGACGAGATGCTTCTGGATTTAAGTGATCAACGCTTGGACCAAAATATCAGGCATGCCATTGCCAATCGATATAAAACCGTATTCCGGATGTATGCCCGTTTTGCTCCTCAAAAGGAACTCTCCAAGTATGCGTGGGGTGGACGTTCATCGCAGATGAAACATTGAGATTTGAGAAATAACAAATCAATAGTTGACTAATGAGGAGCGGCTGTGATAAATTATATCTCGCGCTCCTTTTCGATTTGAAAAGAGAAACGCAGGCGAGAATTAAATGAAAAAAACTTTTTTTTAAAAAAAAGCTTGCCAAAACGAACGAGGTTATGATATATTATAAAAGTCGCCGCTGACAAACGGCGGTGAAGAAAAAAGAGACATTGATCTTTGAAAACTGAACAACGAGTGAGTATCGGGAATCACTTCGGTGATTCCAAAATGAGAATTTATTCTCGTCAGTTTCAAAATGAGCTATCGCTCTTTCAATACCTTATTGGAGAGTTTGATCCTGGCTCAGGACGAACGCTGGCGGCGTGCCTAATACATGCAAGTCGAGCGGACTAATAGTTTCCTTCGGGAAACTGTTGGTTAGCGGCGGACGGGTGAGTAACACGTAGGCAACCTGCCCCTTGGACTGGGATAACTACCGGAAACGGTAGCTAATACCGGATAATTTCTTCTGCTGCATGGCGGGAGAATGAAAGGCGGAGCAATCTGTCATCAAGGGATGGGCCTGCGGCGCATTAGCTAGTTGGTGGGGTAACGGCTCACCAAGGCGACGATGCGTAGCCGACCTGAGAGGGTGAACGGCCACACTGGGACTGAGACACGGCCCAGACTCCTACGGGAGGCAGCAGTAGGGA
>NZ_VWRQ01000031.1 GCF_008635795.1 Paenibacillus tepidiphilus
CAATTGTATGGTCAGGCTAGCGTCTTTAGGCGCAGTTTGGCAACAAGGGGTTATACCCCTAGAGCAAACCACCCGTTGGACGGGTGGTCCTGATTCGTTAACTCCGGTGAAACGGTGATATAACACTGCCGCATGCACATCGTCTACCCGGGCTGCTTAAGCGGCCGTCCGGGGACGCAGACAATCTATAGTTAGCACTGGTCTAACCCTGCACCTTTATGGCAGCGATGCGCAGGCGCCGGGTGTCGAGCTGCCAGCCTCCGTCCCGGTACAGCTGCGGCTTGACCTGTGTTTCAATGGCCTCATATATTGTCGCCTTGTCCTCCGCTGTAACATCGTGGAAGAAGTAGCCGGAGAAGCTGTCCAGCCAATTTCGTATTGCGGAGCCTTCTCTTCTGACCGGAGCGGTACCGTCAAAATGCCGGGCATACGTGACGCGAAACCCGGTCTGCTCCAGCAGCGTGGCGTATTCGCCAAGTGTGGGATGGTACCAGGGATTTCGCCCCTCCCAGGCATAGCCATGATCTTCGAGCGCCTGCTGCATCGCGGACATAAGCGCTGCAGTATTGCCGTGTCCGGCAAATTCGGCGACGAAGCGGCCGCCTTCCCGCAGCGCCAGCCAAACCGCCTGGGCAGTTGCCGGTCCGTTCGCGATCCAGTGCAGCGCGGCATGGGAGAACACGGCGTCAAAGGGCGAGCCAGTCCGGTATTGGCTTGCTTCCTGCACCTCGAAGTGCAAGCCGGGATATTTCCGCCTGGCCAGCTGCACGAGCTCCCCTGACAGGTCAATGCCGGAGGGCACGGCTCCTGCAGAGGCGATCTTGGCCGTAAGATCTCCATTTCCGCAGCCTAGGTCGAGAATGCGCTCCCCCGGACAAGGCTGCAGCAGCTCAAGGATGCCTGCTTCAGGCTTGGTGGTCATATCCGGATGGAGGTGGCCGGCTTTAGGGTCATCAAAAGATTGGTTGTGCATGAATAGCATCTCCTCTATATTATGAACTTTGCGGACATATAATGTCTGCAATTAGTTTAATCATAGACTTTGTGAGTCCATAATAGACGTTATTCCCGGCTTCTGTCAAGTTCCACGGTTTACGCCACTTGTCTTGAGGTTCCGCTATTTTGCGCAAAGCTGGAACCGGCTGGCAAGGCAGTTCTTGATATAATAAAGGAACTGGAGAGAGAAAGGCCGGGTGCGATGTGAATTACAGTAAGGATATCGAGCGCTGCATTGAGTATATTGAAGAACATATTAAGGAGCCGTTAACCGCCAATGAAATTGCCGCGGTCGCCGGTTATTCGCTGTTTCATTTCAGCCGAGTGTTCAGCTTGACCCATGGGATGTCCATTATGGAGTACGTGCGCAGCCGCAAGCTGTCCCGGGCATCCATGGAGCTGTTCAGCGGCCGACGAATTATTGATATCGCGCTGGAATACGGTTTTGAGACACAAAGCGGCTTCGCTAAGGCCTTTCGCAAGAATTACGGCTACAGTCCCAGCGACTACGCGGCGCGGATGGAAAGCTTTCGGCCCACCCTGCCGCCTCGCTTGATCGGTAGTTATATGCTGAATCCTGCGTTTGTGCATAAACCCGCCTTTAAAGTTGCCGGCTACGGCATTGCGACGAATGTGACTGCCGGCAGCTATACCCAGGATGTTGCTTCGTTCTGGAGCCAATATGACGGGGAGAACCTGGAAGCCCGAATGTATGCCATCCTTCATCCGCCCAAACACGGAGAGGTCGGACTGTGTATTCCGGCGACGGAAGAGGGACATGCGAAGTATCTGCTGGGCGTAATCGTTGAGGATTTTGCCAGAGTTACGAAGGAAATGCTGACCGTTGAAGTACCCGAAGCGCAATATGCCGTGTTTACCACACCGCCGGTTGATACGTCGGGGAATGAGGGCCAGGAGGATTTTGTGCAGGTCATCAAGAGCACGTGGAAATATATTTTTGAAGAATGGTTTCCTTCCAGCGGCTATGTGTATGCTGAGGGCAGACCGAACTTTGAATTCTATGACGAACGCTGCCATTCCCGCGTGGATACCGTGATGGAGATTTATGTGCCGGTACTGGTGCGGACGGGGTTAGCCGATGAGTACTGCCAATAGGGCGGTTATTCATTACGTGAATCTATTGTCAACCGGCATCTGAAAAAGTGTCTATCCTGTGATAATATTTTTTGCATATTGTGGTATTAAGAGGAAAAATAATGTATTTTTATAGAGGGTACTTATTTTACTGGTGAAGGGGAGTACGATTTTGAGAAAAGTGATGTTGAAGAAAGCCTCTGCTTTACTGCTCATGTTCTGTTTCATGTTGTCGCCCTTTAGCTCGGTGTTTGCAGCTACAGCAGAGGCCTCGGCCGACGATACGCCAACAACCTCAGCGGTCGAGATCCAGGTTGCCTATCCCGATGGCACCATTATGGACCAGGGAGTTCTGTATGTTGCCCTGGATGACGAGTCCTACTCCACCTACACATCCTTTGGAGAAAATGGCGTATTCCTATTCGATCTTCCTGATGGAACGTATAATGTGTCGGGCGTAACCGACTTTACTTCTTGGGAAAGTATCACCTTTTACGATTCGTTTACCGTGTCCGGAGGAAATGCACAGACGTATACTTTGCAGCTTCCGCCTAAGATTGTTGGCTCAATTGTCACTGCGGATGGAGCGGATCTTCCTTATGGCAGATTATATCTGACCGGCTCTGACGGCAGCACAACCAATGGGTATGTCACCAATGTCGACGACGGGGCATTCTCGCTGTATCTCCCCGACGGCACCTACACAGCAGATTTTCTGTCCGAATGGAACCACATGTGGGCTGTTACTCTCCACTCTTCCTTTACAGTGACAGGTGGTCAAGTGGAGCAGACGCCGCTGGTAATCACTGTCCCCCTTCAATATACAGGCACTGTCACCAAGAACGGCGCACCCTTGAGCAGCGCTGTAGTATACTTCCAAAGCACAGATGACAGCAGTATCAGCTATGAGGGCCGGGTGATGAATGGCAATTTGAGTGTCTTCCTGCTCAACGGGAACTACCATATTGATAAGGTGCTGGACTTGAATACTTCACAGGAGTATAACGTTAATCTTAATGTAACCGTTGAAGATGGTGCTGTCGTCCCTGGGGGTCCTTTGACGATAACCATTCCTTAAGCTTCATGCGCGGATAAACCTTTTCGTCTTAATGTACCAAAGGCAAGCTGCCGAGTTTCGGTGGCCTGCCTATTTTTTTGCTTTGACTGGGGGGATTACAAATAATAATATATTACTTGGAATTATAGAGTTTTATTGTCATTAATTATACATAAAATTGTCGATATTTTTAGCGGAAAATCATTTCTTTCATATAGTGGAATTATGTAGAAGCCTGTACCTTTATAAAGGTGCTGTATATACACTTTAATCTGAGGGGGAGTAAGATGTCGAAAAAATCGATTTTGCAGAAAGGAATGGCCCTGTTTCTTGCGGTTTGTTTCACTTTAGCGCCTTTTGGCTCAGTACTAGCCGCAACCGCATCGGATATTTCCGGCAACTGGGCGGAACAGCAGATCCGCGAATGGATGGATCAAGGATACATATCGGGTTACCCGGACGGCCGCTTCAAGCCGGCCAATCATATAACCAGAGGCGAGCTGGTTGCGCTGGTTAATAAGTCCTTCGGATTGACAGAGACGAAGGAGATTCAATTCAAGGATGTAGCATCCTCAAGCTGGGTGTACCCGGAAGTATTAAAGGCAAATGCCGCCGGATACATCAGCGGATACAGTGACGGTTCGTTCGGACCGGGTAAGAAAATTACCCGCCAGGAGCTGGCGGTCATCGTTAGTAAGCTGCTGAACTTAAGCCCGGCAGCAGATGCCGGATTTACCGATCTTGCTTCTGTTCCGGCATGGGGCAAGGACGCGGTCAATGCCGTTCAGCAAAAAGGGATTATGCAAGGCTTTGCCGACAATACCTTCCGTCCGGCTAATCCTGCATCCCGTGCCGAAGCGGTAGTTATTCTGGACAGAGCGCTTGCTGTTCTGCACAGCGAAGAGGCAGTGGCCTACAATGCTGCTGGAGTATACGGACCGGAAACCGGGAATGAAGCCGTAGGCCAAAATGTGGCCGTAAACGCACCGGATGTTACGCTCAGGAATATGACCATCAGCGGTAACCTGCTTCTGGGAGCAGGCATTGCCGAAGGCGATGTGCTGCTGCAGAACGTCAAGGTGCTGGGGATTACAACGGTTCAGGGCGGCGGCGCCAACAGTGTGCATTTTGATAAGAGCACATTGGGGACGGTAGTTGTCGATAAGAAGAGTGGAAGTGTGCGCATTGTCGCTGAAGGCTCCACCACAGTGGGGAACCTCAACGTTCAATCGGCGGCTGCCATTGAGTCGACTACTGGAGCGGCAGTAGCTAATTTGTCCCTGTCCAAAGAACTGCCGGAGAATTCCAAGGTCATTCTGAAGGGCAGCTTTAAGGAAGTTAACGTGCTGGCCCGCAATATTGCGGTAGATATTCCCGAAGGCACCATCCAGAATCTGAAGGTGGATAAAGAGGCTACAGGCAATAAATTGAAGAATGAAGCCACAATCACCTCGCTGGATATCAATGCCGGAGTGGATATTACAGGTAAGGGCAAGATTGAAACAGCAGTGATCAACGCTCAAGGGATTAAGCTGGAGACGGCACCTGTCAAGCTGGAAACCGGCAAAGACAGCGGCTCCGATGTAAAAGTTACAATCGGAGGCGTTGAGAAGCCGGCAGCAACAGCTGCACCGGTAGTTGCGGGTGGAGGAGGATCGAATCCGTCGGTACCTTCAAACCCGTCGACACCTGAGCCGACAGCAACAGCGACGGCTAGTCCGGTGCCGACAGCTACACCAGCGCCGACAGCAACAGCGACGGCAACACCAGTAGCGACCGCAACGCCAGTGGCAACAGCGACCGCAACGCCAGTGGCAACAGCGACCGCAACGCCAGTGGCAACAGCGACCGCGACGCCAGTGGCAACAGCGACCGCGACGCCAGTGGCAACAGCAACCGCAACGCCAGTGGCAACAGCGACCGCAACGCCGGGCACCATACCGCCAGGGGTAGAGGGCAACGTGAAGGGCAGCTTTAAGTATGCCAACGGTTCACTGGTGGGGGATGGAACCCTGTATCTTTACAGAATGGAGAACAATATTGGAACCTTTTTTGAGCCGGAAGTGCATGACGGATGGTTTGGAATAGAACTTCCGGACGGCGAGTATTATTTGCATCAGCTGGAAACCAAAGATAATCAGGAGTCCATTGCACTGTACCACCCGTTTACGGTTGCTGATGGAAAGCTGGATTCAGGGCTGCTGCAAATGACTCTGTCACCTAAGGTATCAGGAACCATTCAGTTCCAAGATGGAAGTACAATCCAGGAAGGCAGCATGAGTATTAGCAAAGAAGAGAACGGTTCTTTTTCTAACTATACGGTTATGCTTCATAATGGAGAATTCAACTTATACGTGCCAGACGGAACATACCAGGTAAACAATATATTTGATTCGAAATCCAAAGAAAATATTGGAGCCAGCTTCACCTTTACTATTGCAGGAGGACAAGCTACGCCAAGTCCACTGAGCATTATTATCCCAACAGCAGTTCCAGGAACAATTAATAATTATGATGGAACACCGGTTGCTTCCGGAAGGATCTACATGAGCCGGACGGATATCAATTCCTCTCCAAGCTATTTCGCCGAAATTAAAGATGGCAAGTACAAACTATATTTACCCGATGGAAATTACCGAATCTATAGCTTCTATTCTTCTGCGCAACAGATGGTTGGTATGTCCCATGCATTCAGTGTAAACGGGGGCAAGACTAACCCAAGCCCGTTAGAAGTGACGCTGCCGAAGCTATATACTGGAATGTTAAGCTATTCAGACGGCAGTCCTGTTGGTGATGGATCCGTTTATCTGCTAAACACAGTAACCGGAACTGGCTATAGCAGTTTCAGCTCGAACGTGACGGATGGCCAATTCAGCTTCTATCTGCCGGATGGCACGTACAAGTTGAAAAATTACAATAATTATGATAACAAAGAATCCATATCGCTCGACTACAGCATCACGATTGTGGGCGGCCAGCCAACTTCGAATTCAAGCAAATTCATATTACCCAAGAAGCTTACGGGAACGATAGTAGATGGGGAGAGCAAGCCCGTTAGCGGCGGCTGGGTGTATGTCTATGATCAGCAGACCAATTCCGCAGTACAATATTCTGCTGGTGTCAAAGAGGGCAAGTTCACGCTCTATCTTCCAGACGGTATGTATAAGGCTGAAATGTATTATGATGCCCAGAACAATTCGACTCCAATCAGCTATGCGTTTACAGTAGCAGACGGACAAAGCGTTCCAGCCGCCCTTCATTTTATTATTCCTTCTAAAAATGTTGCGGGAACGGTAATGTATTCGGATGGCCGGGCTGTCGAGGATGGCACAGTATATATTATTAACCAGACGAATGGATCCAGTATGTCTTCAATCGGTGCCAAGGTGAAGAACGGTGCTTTCAGCCTTTATTTGCCAGATGGTGATTATGAAATCAACAGTCATTACAGCGATGACGGCAAGGAGTCTTCACAGTTCTCCTACAAATTTAAAGTTGTAAATAAAATTAGCGAGCCTGCGCCGCTGTCTGTCATTGTGCAGGCCAAGAACGTAACCGGGACCTTGCAATATGAGAATGGCTCAATGATCAAGGACGGGTCATTATCTATTGTTGAACAGGCCACAAATCAATATATAAATACTCAAGTAAAGGGTGGAAAGTTTAGCCTGTTCTTGCCTGATGGCCAATATAAAGTGAAGGATCTTTACGCCTCAATGACTCAAGAACTAATAAATATCACTTATAGCTTTGAGATTGTTAACGGGCAGCCGGTCGTGCTAGATATCAAAGTTCCTGATATTAATGTAACAGGTACACTTAAATATCTGGACGGATCCAACCTTCCAGATGGCATACTGTCCATCAGAAAACAGCCGTTTGATGGCAGCGCGAACGCCAGAACAGCTGTCACCAACGGACAATTTGCGACTACCATGGCCCCGGGGAAGTATGAAGTGTTTAGCTTCAATGAATCTTCTGTTCCGTTGTACTCATTCGAAGTTATGGACAAACAGATGAAACATCTGGATATTGAGCTTCCGTTTAAAAGTGAGTTCAAGGTAACCTATGCTGACGGTACAGTCATTGAGAGGGGCTCCGTCCACATTAGCTATGATGGAGAACCGGCTGCAAGTTACAGCTCTTCCACACAAAATGGCGTATTTAGTGCCTATCTTCCAGATGGAACCTATAAGGTATCGAATATATACGTCAGTGGTACCAGTGAAAGTATCTCATTCAATAGTACCATTACCATCACCGATGGACAGCTTAATCCGCAGCCATATATTCTGAAGCTTCCGCCGAAATTTGCAGGCACGATCATCAGCGCGGATGGAACGGCTGTGAACCAAGGCAGACTTTTTGTATACCGTATGGATGGCATTGTCTATCAGGGATATGGTACCGAGGTCACAGACGGGAAGTTTAGCTTGTACCTCCCGGATGGAAAATATACAGCAGATTATATATCTAACTGGTCCAGTATGGGGAATGTTACGATTAACTATCCTTTCACCGTATCGGATGGCCAGCTGGAGCCCCAACCATTCGTGGTTACTATACCTCATGAATATGCAGGTACCGTCACCAAGAACGGTGTTCCATTAGAGGACGCTGTTGTATATCTGCAGAATACAGATAACGGGAAACCTTATGAAGGTCGGGTAATAGAGGGGAGATTTAGCTTATTCCTGCCTGATGGAAACTACCAGATCACGAAAATATATGACATCGATGCCTCTTACGAATATGCATTAAATCTCAAGATTACAGTTAAGGATGGCAATTTCGTCTCTGGTGGCCCATTGACTATATCAGTTCCTTAAAAAGAGATGGGCTCAGTAGTACAGAGTCAATAAACTTTAAATTACACTGAAACAGGCAAGCTGCTGATTCCCGGCGGCCTGCCTGTTTTTTGAGGTTTGAAATCAGGATATAATTATGAATACTAATCTATAAATGGAAAATGAGATTGATATAGGAATTAATTATATGAAAAATTGTCGATATTTGCAGGGGAAAATCATTTGTTTCATATAGTGGAATTATGTAGAAAGATGTAACTTTATAAGGTGCTGTATACATACTTACATCTGAGGTGGAGAAAAATGTCGAAAAAATCGATTTTGCAGAAAGGTATGGCCCTGTTTCTTGCGGTTTGTTTCACTTTGGCGCCTTTTGGCTCAGTGTTCGCCGCTACCGCAACGGATATTACCGGCAACTGGGCGGAGAAGCAGATCCGCGAATGGATGGAGCAAGGATACATATCGGGTTACCCGGACGGCCGTTTCAAGCCGGCCAATTACATAACTAGAGGCGAGCTGGTTGCGCTGGTTAACAAGTCCTTCGGATTTACGGAGACGAAAGAGATTCAATTCAAGGATGTATCCTCCTCAAGCTGGGTGTACCCGGAAGTATTAAAGGCGAATGCCGCTGGATACATCAGCGGATACAGTGACGGTTCGTTTGGACCGGGCAAGAAGATTACCCGCCAGGAGCTGGCGGTCATCGTTAGTAAGCTGCTGGACTTAAGCCCAGCGGCAGATGCCGGATTTACGGATCTTGCCGCTGTTCCGGCTTGGGGCAAAGACGCAGTCAATGCCGTTCAGGAAAAAGGGATTATGCAAGGCTTTGCCGATCATACCTTCCGTCCGGCTAATCCTGCATCCCGTGCCGAAGCGGTAGTTATTCTGGACAGAGCGCTTGCGGTTCTGCACGGCGAAGGGGCAGTGGCCTATAATACTTCCGGCATTTACGGCCCGGAGACCGGGAACGAAGCCGTTGGCCAAAATGTGGCCGTAAACGCACCGGATGTTACGCTCAGGAATATGACCATCAGCGGCAACCTGCTTCTGGGAGCAGGCATTGCCGAAGGGGATGTGCTGCTGCAGAACGTCAAGGTGCTGGGGATTACAACGGTTCAGGGCGGCGGCGCCAACAGTGTACATTTTGATAAGAGCACACTAGGTACGGTAGTTGTCGATAAGAAGAGTGGAAGTGTGCGCATTGTCGCTGAAGGCTCGACCACAGTGGGGAACCTCAACGTTCAGTCTGCGGCTGCCATTGAGTCGACTACTGGAGCGGCAGTAGCTAATTTGTCCCTGTCCAAAGAACTGCCGGAGAATTCCAAGGTCATTCTGAAGGGCAGCTTTAAGGAAGTTAACGTGCTGGCCCGCAATATTGCGGTTGATATTCCCGAGGGTACGATCCAGAATCTGAAGGTGGATAAAGAGGCCACGGGCAATAAACTGAAGAACGAAGCCACGATTACATCGCTGGATCTCAATGCCGGAGTGGATGTTACAGGTAAGGGCAAGATTGAAACAGCAGTGATCAACGCTCAAGGGATTAAGCTGGAGACGGCACCTGTCAAGCTGGAGACCGGCAAAGACAGCAGTTCCGATGTAAAAGTTACAATCGGAGGCGTTGAGAAGCCGGCAGCAACAGCTGCACCGGTAGTTGCGGGTGGAGGAGGATCGAATCCGTCGGTGCCTGAGCCTACGGCAACGCCGACAGCAGCCGCGACCGCGACACCAGGAGCGAGTGCAACACCGACAGCGACAGCAACGGCAACGGCAACGGCAACAGCGACAGCAACGCCGACAGCGACAGCAACGGCAACAGCGACGGCCACGCCAACAGCAACCGCAACTGCAATGCCAGGGGTAGAGGGCAATGTAAAGGGTAGCTTTAAGTATGCCGACGGCTCACTGGTTGATGATGCCGTACTGAATCTTTACAAATTGAAGAAGGACAATACTGCAGAGAACTACAAAGCTGATGTGAACGACGGCTGGTTTGGTATAGAACTTCCGGACGGTGAGTATTACTTGAACCAGCTTTATATCAAGAGCAATCACGATAATATTGCCTTGTACCATAAATTCAAAGTGGCCGGCGGAAAGCTGGAATCAGGACCGCTGCAGATAACTTTGTCTCCGAAAGTGCCAGGGACCATTCAGTTCTCGGATGGAAGCACAATCAAGTTAGGCAACATGAACGTGGGCAGAGAAGTGAATGGCACTTACACCTATTACAATGTAATGATTGAAAACGGAACCTTTAGTGTATACCTTCCGGATGGAACATACCGGATAAACAGTGTGTATGATTTCGAGGCTGAGGAGAATATCGGAATTTACTATACCTTTACCATTGCCGGAGGCAAGTCTGTACCGGAGCCGTTGAATATTGATTTGCCTGTAGCTGTTACAGGAACCATCCATAACTTGGACGGAACGCCGGTTGAATCCGGCAGGCTGTACGCCGGACGGACGGGTGAGTCTTCGGTTAATTATTTTGCTGAAATCAAAGATGGGAAATATACGTTCTACTTGCCGAATGGAGATTACCAAATCTCCAGCCTCGCTAATGCGGATCAACAGATGATGGGCTTCCACTATACGTTCAGCGTAAATGACGGCAAGCCTAATCCGGATCCGTTACACATTACGCTGCCGAAGCTGTCGGCAGGGACATTAAGTTATGCGAATGGCAGCTCCGTCGGTGAGGGTAATTTACATTTGCAGAACACTGCATCAGGAAGCGGCTTTGTCAGCTACAGCTCCAATGTGAAGGATGGACGATTCGGTATTTATCTGCCGGATGGTACTTACAGGATAACCAGCTTTTATAGTTATGCTGACTCCGAACAGGTTGCCCTGGACTACAGCTTTACGGTTACAGGAGGACAATCGGTTCCAGACTTAGGCAAGCTTGTACTTCCTGCGAAAATTACGGGAACCATAGTGGATGAAGAGAACAAGCCGGTCAATGCCGGCAGGTTATTCGTGTATAATCAGCAGTCCGCTTCCAAAGTTCAGCTTTATGCCGACGTCAAGGCGGGCCAATTCACCTTCTATCTTCCGGACGGTACTTATAAAGTAGAGGTCTACTATGATGCCAAAAGCAATATGACTCCACTCAACTATGTATTCACTGTATCGGGGGGACAAACCGTACCTGATTCGCTTCACATCGTTGTACCGGCCAAGAATGTTGCGGGAACAGTGAAGTATTCAGACGGCCGAATGATTGAGGATGGCAACATTTATATTAAGGACCGGATTAATTCCAGTAATAGCTTAGTGAGCGCCAAAGTAAAGGATGGCACCTTCAATGTCTATCTGCCGGATGGCGAATATGAGCTGACGAGCTATAATGCCGATAACGTCCAGGAGAACGTCCTGCTCTCTTACAAGTTCAAAGTTGTGAATAAGGTAACGGATCCTGCATCTTTGGTTGTCATCGTACAGCTTAAGAATGTAACCGGGACCTTACAGTATGAGGATGGATCGAAGATCAAAGACGGGTCACTAAGATTAATGGAAGAGACTACAAAGCTCTATACCAATGTCCAGGTGAAAGACGGGAAGTTCAGCGTATACTTGCCTGACGGTAAGTATACGACGAGTAGTTATTATCCCTTCGGCTCTCTGGAAGGGGAGTTTTTTACCTACAGCTTTGCGGTTGTAAACGGTAAGCCGGTTCCGGGTGTGCTGGATATCAGAATTCCTAACCATAATGTGACCGGTACACTGCAATATCCGGATGGGTCTATGGTTCAAGATGGTTTATTATTAGTTAAAGGCCAGACTACCGGAGCAAGTGCCCAGGTCGTCAACGGGCAATTTACGCTTACCTTGGCCCCGGGTAAATATGAGGTGTACAGCTACAACAATGCAGTAATCCCGGCATACTCGTTCGAAATTGCTGATAAACAGATGAAGCATCTGGAGGTCACCATCCCGTTCAAGACCGAGATCCAAATCACCTATGCGGATGGAACCGCCATTGAACGGGCAGTCTTAAACATTTACACCGAAGGGGGGACCTATAAAAGCTACAATGCTGTCACGCAAAATGGCGTGTTTAACTTTTATCTTCCCGATGGAAATTATAAATTATCGACGTTTACCAACAGTGATACCAAGGAAACTTTAGCACTAAACAGAACGATTACAGTGACAGCAGGAAAGCTTAACCCGCAGCCGTATATTGTGAAGCTCCCGCCCAAATTTGAAGGCTCGATGATAAGTGCGGATGGAATAGCGGTTGCCCAAGGAACGCTCTTTCTGCACAGCACGGGTACCAGCAACTATATGAGCTACAGTGCAGTGGTCAAAGACGGCAAGTTCTCACTGTATCTCCCGGATGGGACTTATACGGTAGATTATTTAAGCGGCTGGTCCGCTCCGGGAAATGTAAAGATCAGCTATTCCTTTACAGTATCTGAAGGCCAGCTGGAGCCCCAGCCGTTCGTAATCACTGTACCGCATCAATATTCAGGCACCGTCACCAAGGGAGGCGTGCCTATGGATAAGGTGGTTGTATACTTGGAGAATACGGCCAACGGCGATACTTATCAAGGCCAAGTCACGGCCGGAAGCTTCAGTGTATATCTGCCTAACGGGTCCTACAAGGTCACCCGGGTGAATGACATGATTAGCTTCAAGGATTATAAGCCCAGTGTCAATTTCACTGTCACGGATGGCGTGATCGCCCCTGGCGGTACTCTGACCATTGAGATTCCATAAGCAGAATTTTTTGCCGGGCAGCATCATACCATAATCAAGCCCGCCGCACATCTTCATGTGCCGGCGGGCTGTTTTTTTGCGGGGAGTGTATTACAGAAGGAAGATTACAGGAACTTGCGCTGTACCTTTTTCCCATCATAAGTAAACAGGGCTTTCTTGTCTTCCACCACCGTCTGCAGGTGAACTGTGCGGCCCCATAGCGAATAGATATGCGGAAGCGTGCGCTCCAGATATTTGAGATCGAGCTCGATGCTCTCGTAGCGGTGGACGATCAGCAGCTCGCCGTTCCGTTCATAATCGGCATCCTGCACCACGAGGTAAGGCGCGCCGCCGTTGACCCGGGCCAGCACGAGCTGATCGCGGACGTTCTCCCAGGCTTTGTCGGTAATTTTCCATTCCGGCCCTTTCTTCTCGAAGACATACAGGTCCAGATCGCCCACCAATTGCTTCGTCAGATAGCTGCGGATGAACGAGATGTCAGAATCGAGCTCGCGCACCTCGAACATTTTGTCGCGGTCCCAGCGCTGTTCGATATCCTCGAAGATCTTCAGCCCCAAATAGTACGGATTCAGGCTTTGGCGGGAGGGCTGCACCACAGAGGAGTTGAGCTTCGAGTATTCGATCGTTTCCTCCGAAGTAAGGTCGAGCTCGCGCATAATGCGCTGATGCCAGTACGAAGCCCAGCCCTCGTTCATGATCTTGGTCTCCATCTGCGGCCAGAAATAGAGCATTTCATCGCGCAGCATCGTCATGATGTCGCGCTGCCAGTCCTCCAGGACGGTGGAGTATTGCTGGATGAACCAGACAAGGTCTTTTTCCGGCTCCGGGGGAAAAGCACGCTTGGCCGCAGCGTCCGGCGCTTTGGCGGCCGGGTCGTCAGGGTCCAGATTCCACAGTTCATCGTAGGGGCCGGAGACGGATTTCCCCGGCGGCTGGCCTTTACGCTCGCGCATCTTGGCTTCGAGCTGATCAGCTTTGCCGAGCTTATGCGGCTGGATCAGGCTGGGATCGATATGCTCCTGGATCGCCAGCACGGAGTCGATAAAGCTCTCCACGGCATCGGTGCCGTAAGTCACGGTGTAATCGGCAATCCGGTCGGCGGTGGCGGACATGCTCTCGACCATATTGCGGTTAGACCTGGAGAAGCGCATGTTATTCTTGAAGAAATCGCAGTGCGCGAGGACATGGGCGACGATCAGCTTATTCTGAATCAGGGAATTACCGTCGAGCAGAAACGCGTAGCATGGGTTGGAATTAATGACCAGCTCATAGATTTTACTGAGGCCGAAATCGTACTGCGACTTCATTTTGTGAAAAGCCTTGCCGAAGCTCCAGTGCCCGAAGCGGGTCGGCATCCCGTAAGCTCCGAACGTATAAATAATATCGGCCGGACAAATTTCATAACGCATCGGATAAAAATCAAGCCCAAACCCTGAAGCAATCTCCGTAATTTCGGCAATCGACCGCTCCAGCGCCCGGATTTCGTCTCCTGACAAATGTCATCGCTCCCTCCGTGAAATGCTCTTGTTCATATATATGGGGAGTCGGGAGGTTGTATGATGGCGAAGCGTGTTTGAGGATTAAGCCTTGAAGTATATGACAAACCTATCGCAATTTTATTGTGGTAGGATTACAATTATTAACAAAGGATTAAAGACACTGAGCCGATAAAATATACATCTGGGGGAATAAGCATGACCGTAAAATGCAGATCTTGTTTAACCGAATATGAGACTGAACCAAGATGGTGTTCTCCTTGCGGGAAGCCATTCCACCGGTATTTGGAGGATTCGGAATACTTAGAGCTAACTAAAGGAAAAACCGATGCTGTACTTAATGCTCCCATAATAATAAAAGGAGACGATAAACTTGTCTGCCATAGGTGCAATACCGTATTCAAACGTTCTCAAATGAGGGATTTGCCCAATTCCTGCAGATGTGGTTATGTGTTTACACTACAAGACCACAGGCGATTTGTTGATCTGAAAAGATATGGTGGCGGTTTGGTTGGTGGTTTAATGGATGCGTTCGAAGCTGTTACAGACAAGGCCGCCAGTGTAATGGTTGATTCGGCCATGACAACATTTAAAGCTGCGGATGCTGCCGTAGATGTGGTTGTCGATACCATCCACTTTTCGTACCAAGGATTCAAAAAGTATCAGAGTGAAGTTCGCCTTGTTAATGAGTTTAGAAATAATCCCCCCTTAGAAAATTCAGCCATGAAACCTTTTTACGCAAGCATAGAGTCGATGGATGAATTCATCTTAGAAACAGCAGTAGAGCTTGGGATAGACCCCTTATCATATAAAAATTTACGGATAGACACTCACCTCCTGTACAAGTTCAAGCACCACTATTGTTACACTGTATACCAGATAGGGTGGATGATCGGATACCATGGTAGAACGGTTACCCCATTAGAGGATCGGCAGCTTAGTAACATTATTAACGAACTTGTTGAGCTAATCAGAGGTAAATATACTCAACTTGTAGTTAATGTTTTCTTGCAATACCTGGAAGAAGCTCTTATAGCAGGAATTGCTATGGGGTTTGATTATAAACATCGCGGCCTATAGAAGCCCTGTTCTCCAGAACTGAAGGCTGGACCGAAAGTGAACGAGAGTGATGGTGAACTTTTAATAAAAAAGACACCCACTCCTCTATTGGAGGAGCAGTTGTCCATTGGGGAACTCTCGCTTTAAGATGATTTATTTATAAGCTTTCAATTGTGCATTGCCTAATAAGCCGCCATTTGGACTGTATTTTACGAGCTGCCAGGTTTGTTTACCGTTAATCGTTACCTCTTTAACAATGGCATATCCGTTTTGTAGCCCGCCATATTGTAAAGAATCATAAGCTAATTGTCTATCTGATTCAGGCCATGTTCCCATAATTTTATCGAGGTTATCCTCATTAACATCTGCATCATTCTCAAAGGTGAACGTGGTAAATTCAGCATAGTACAGCCCACTGCCAAGAGAAATCAACATATTTACCTGAGACGAGTAAGAGCTGGGATCACCACCAATTTCAGGGCTGAGGAAATAATAGTATCCGTCTTTATATACGGCGGAATCGTAATTTTTCGCTTGAAGAGTAATGCCAAAGAGCTTTTTGGTTAAAGCGTCGACGGTTGCTTTCTTGTATGGATAGTATTCGAAACCATTTTTGTCCTGATAAGATGTTTTTGACGAATCCTGCACGAATGAATCATTGCTGAGTTTACCTTCAAATCTCGCTGAAACAATAAAATCTACGATTTGCTGATTCGAATTCTGTTTATTGTCATAGGAATAGGAATTCATTGTGTTATTAAAATAGTTAAGGAAAGCTGTAATTCCATGTTTCTTTTGAAGAGGCTGGGTACTAAATACATTCTTGTAGGTCCCCTCACGATAAGTTGCTTTACTTTTTAACAAAAAGTCATGCATCATTTTAGCGTTATTTGCAGTATTGAAGCCAAATTCCACCAATCCAACATCGTTGCTGATTAATGTTTTAGCTTTACTTAAATCAAATTTTGCGAGATATTGGTCATACTTTGCTTTATTTACCTTGGTCTGAGTATTGTTCACTTTGATTGAATAGGTTTCCCGCATGCTGCCGTTTGTATCGTGATATTCTTGTTTGTATTCGGTATGGCCGGCAGCTACAAATTTATTATTGGAAACTGTGTGAAACTTATAGTCTGAAAAATACACAGTGGAATAAGGAGCGTCACCTAGTCCTGTTCCGTATTCAAAATCCTCGACCAGATACGTCTGTTTATTGGTGTTTAGCAGGTACCAGGAAATTCCATTCTGAGGTGTGACTATTTGTTTTGATGTAAAGATTCTGCTAACTTTATTATTGGCAAAGCTCCAGACTCCCAGAGTATACTCCCCAGAATCCTCCATATAGATAGCAAACAGTTCTGACAGCCCATCTTTGTTAAAATCAATAAGTTCAGCATACGCAAGTCCGCTGCTGCATTCAGCATATTCCTCTGTGCAAATTCTATATTTGTTGATTATGTCTTGAATGATAAAGTAATACTGGCCGGCTGCATTTTGCTGTGCCGTTGCTGCAAATGCATTAACAGGTAAACAAGTAATAACAAGAATTAAGGCTGTTATAATTGCAATTATTTTTTTCCGCAACTTTCAGAACCCCCATATGTATTAAATATTAAAAGACTAAAGCTATCTATTTATTCTTTATTCTTACGTATGAATTCCCCTCCTCTTTTGTCTTAAGCTCACTTCTCACTACTATCCTTTGCTTTCACATCATTACTTTACCACACACCTCAAATTCAGAATATACGCTAGTACATACCTAAATAACCATTTAGTATAATTGGTTTAAGTATTCCGGAAAAAGGGGATATGTATATGCCCATAAGGCGTTACTCAGAGCCTACTCAGGCGAAATCGAAATCAGCACGAATCCGGAGGGCCGGGATAGTGGTAATAGCGGCGATTGCGATTCTCCTTATTTTGCTGGTCGCCTACCTCATCCAGCGCGAATTGGTCTCGTCTGCAAATCATGAGATCAATTGGGAGGAGGATGTGATCATTAAATACCGCTTCAAGGTCAAAAATGTGGAGCGGCTGGATACGTTTATGGAGCGGAAAAGCGGGAGTCAGCGGGTGGTCCAGCTCACGGTAGAGGGCGATCCTATCTTTGAGGATTTGCAATATAAGCGCGGCAAGCTGGAGTATACCCTTGATACGACGGAAGATGCATACGGACCCAAGGTGGTCCGCAGCTATACCTGTTCCGCTTTGAAGCGCGAAGAGACGGAGACGATGCTTAGTTACACGCTGACGGGCTGCGACGGAGAGGTCCCTGACCGGCAATTGCTGCGGCTGGATTTTGATCCGAAGCAGTTAGGCAGCTTCGGCTTTGTGCTGAAATATGGATTTGGCCGCGGAAATGAAATTAATACACCGGACGGAACATTGGTCAAAGACCTCCTGGATGGCACTGCGGCAGGTCCCGTCCCGTTTAAGTATACACAGGATGAGATGCAGCAGATTTACCGGAGAGTGGTATTGGCCGATTATCTGGCGGATAAAGAGGTGTCCGAAGCCTGCAATATCAAGCCTTACGCCAGCTATGAGCTCAGCGTTGCATTCGGCAGCAGGGAGCAGCACTATACCTGGAGCGAATGCGACAACAGCAGGGACGGGCAGGAAATGACCGGTCTGGCCGAATATATCATCGGACTGGCAGAGGAGACGGACGTTTACCGGTCACTGCCCGAAATCCGGGGCTATGTGCACTAAACACCGTCAGTCCTTCTACTGTTTCGGTGGAGCGGTGATTGGATGGGTTCACGGAATTGGAGAGGGAGCCGTCTTACTAAGACAGGCTCCTGAATTGATTATTTCAATGTCGAGCCCCAGCTGTATGGATCGGAGCATTCCGTATAAATGCCCTTGACCACCCGGTAAGCGAGCTTGGGTTTACGGTATTCGGTGACCAGACCTTTATTATTGAAGGAACGGGCGCGGTCCCGGAAGTGGGGGCGGAAACTTTCCAGCTGAGCCCGGGTATCCGCGAACTGCCAGACATAAGTGCCGCTTATCTTCGTGTCGCTCCGGAACAGCTTCAGCGCCTTGCTGAGGATCTCCGCCTGATAGTCCTCGCTGAATAAACGGGGCTCCCAGCCGCTATCGCCATGGATGCCCGCTCCGCCGAATTCGGTCATCAGCACAGGAGTCTCCTCTGCTCCGTAAGCCTGGCAGCGCTCATGGAAGGTCGAGAGCATCTCCTCAAATTTCGTGTGGCCGAAATACCAGCCGTCATAGTAGTTGATACCGATGACATCGAACAGACCCAGGCAAATGTCAGTCATAGGGTGCATGGTGGCGTAAGCGACAAGCCGCGACGAGTCCTTGGCCCGGACAAGCTCTGTCATCTTGACGGACAAGTCATAGGCCTGCTTGGAGCGTGTGTCGATTTCATTATGGACGGACCAGAACAGGATGGAGGGATGGTGCAAATCCCGCTCGATCATCTCGCCCATCATCGTCATCGCGCGTTGAACGAACAAGGGATCGTCCGTATGCTCGGCCGGGAAAGCGGCACCCCAGATCGGAATCTCGCCCCAGAAGAGCACGCCCCGCTCGTCCAGCAGATCCAGCCAGTATTCGCTCTGAGGATAATGGGAACCCCGCACAGTGTTGCAGCCCATCTGCAGAATAATATCCAGGTCCTTGGTCATCAATTTGTTAGGGAAGGCGAAGCCCCATTCCGGGTGCTCCTCGTGACGGTTGACACCCTGGAGATACAGCTCCTTGCCGTTCAGCAGAATCTTCTTGTTCCGCGTCTCCACGGTGCGGAACCCGATGCGGTCCGCCCGGTCGTCCCGGCCGGCTACGGCGCGGATCAGGTAAAGCTCGGGATTCTCCGGCTCCCACCGGACCAGCTCCGTCCAGACTTGCTCTATGTTTAATTCCAACCGTTCACCGGCATTAAGGCGTACGTTCTCGGTGTGGAATAATTCTCCGTTCCGGTACAGGGACACGGGCACTTCCGCCGGGCTGTCCGACAGGGAGCGAAGGCTCATCTTCATCCGGATGTCAGCGCTGGAATCACCGGTCATCTCGTAGGTAATTCGCATATTCTCAATGGAGACGTCCGGGAGAAGCTGCAGCTCCACAGGCCGGATGATGCCGCCGTAATGGAACCAGTCCACGATATGGTACGGAATGGTATTGAGCTCCAGTGTGCTGTCCGTGCGGACGATGAGCTCGTGGATTCCAGCCGTGGCAGTGGGAATTGTAAAGTGGAAGGGAGTATAGCCTCCATAATGGTAGCCTAAATGGTTACCGTCCCAGTACACATCGGCATGTCCCAGCACAGCATGAAACAACAGGCGCACATGGCTGCTTTCCTCAAGCGTTACCCGGGTGCGGTACCAGGCAACCCCCTCGTATTCAAATTTGCCAAGCTCGTTGTTCCAGCAAGCCGGCACCGGCATTTGCTCGGAAACGGCAGGAAAATCGGCATGCCATCCTTCAGCTAATCCGAGGTTATCCTTGTCAAAAACGAAATCCCACAATCCGTCAAGCAGATGACACTCCCGCAGCCGGTGCTGTTGAAAGGTTCGAATCAAATCCATCATCTCCATTAATTTATTAGGGTCCAAGCGATTTCTACCCTTTATGATGGGAGTGTAGCACCTGGAGCTGCGAAGGGACAATGGCAAAACCAATCGGAATCATTTATCATAAACGATACAGAATGTTCTTGGGAGGAAGAAGGATGGGATATGAATTGGGGAATTTGGCTGCGCATATCCACTGGGTGCTGGCCAAACCGGCAGTGCCGGGCTGGGAGGACATACGGCAGAACGTTTCCGGGCATACCTTCTACTACATCTATAGCGGGAAAGGGGTATTCCGGTGCGAAGAAGGAGACCGGGAAGTTGAAGCTGGCACTGTAGTATACCTTTGGCCCGGATTGCCGCTATACATGAAGTCCTCCGAAGCCTATCCTTTACGGATGACAATGCTGCTGTTTGATTGCGCGTCGCTGCGGAGAAGTGTGGAGGGATGGGAGGTTCCGGAGCCCATTAGCAGGCTGCGGCTTCCGTTTCTGATGACTTTGCAGAGTGAGCGTATACGAAGGATCGGCGCACTCTTTCGGGAAGCGGAGCGGGGATGGGTACCGGGAGATCCCGTGCGGGAGGCACGGGTGAAATCATTGTGGTACCGGCTGCTTCCGGAGCTGCACGAAGCTGCAGAAGAAGGGGATATAAAGAGAAGTGAGCAGGATATGGCAGCGACGCTTCGCCGGTTCAAGGAGCAGCTTGATACGGGATTTGCCGCCGAGCTGCGTATCACCGAGTTATGCGAGCAGACTGGCTTCTCTCCTGTCTATTTACGCAGGGCCTTCGCAGCCCAGTACGGATGCAGCCCCAAGGAGTATCTGGGACAGCTGCGCAACGAGCATGCGGTCCGCCGGCTCCGGTTCACAGGAGATCCGGTGGGAGATATTGCTAGAGCATGCGGCTATTCCGACGTCTACCAATTCAGCAAGGCATTCAAGAAGCGGAACGGTGTATCGCCGACCGATTACCGCCTCAGAGCCGAGGAGCCGAGGCCAGCCGCTAGTACACAAACCTCCGCTGCGCCCAGTAGCTGAATACGAAGATCGATGCCTCCGTCAGAATCTTCGCAACGGCCAGCGGGAGGATCAGCTTCTCGTTATAGAAGTAGAGCAGCCCGTAATTGGCCAGCAGCACGAGGATGACGAGCGAGAAGTATTTCGGCAGCGACTGGAGCCGCGAACTTTTACCGCCGGTAAATACATATTTCCGGTTCACGGAGTAGTTAAAGACGGAACTGCACAGTCTTGCTGCGACCACCGACAGGAAGAGGTTACCGGACAGGCGCTGGAACAGGAACAGCAGCAGGAAGTCCAGGAGCGCCGACAGCAGGGACGAGGTGCTGAACATCAGAATCGGCAGATAGATCCGGAAGGAGTCGGCGAGCGGACGGAAGTGGGAGGATTTATTATTATCCAGATACACGGTGTCAATAAACACCTCGGTAATGCCGTAACCCTCTTTGCGGGCGTTCAGCAGCAGGTTCATCTCGTATTCGAACCGGTCGCCGGGGACCCGGCACAGCCACTCCAGCATGGAAGGGGCGAAGCCGCGCAGCCCGGTCTGGGTATCATATATCTTTGTGCCTGTGGTGAGTGCGAACACACCCCGGGTCACCGAGTTGCCGAAGCTGCTGCGCAGCGGAATCCTCCCGCTGAAGCGGCGGCTGCCCAGGACAATGGCGGGTGTGGCCTGGCTGTGCAGCGCCCCGGCAACCCGGTTGATATCATGAGGGAGATGCTGCCCGTCGCTGTCTGCGGTGACGACATAACCAGGCAGTCCGGTATCCCGGATATAGTGGAATCCGGTCTTAAGGGCCGCTCCCTTGCCCAGATTGGCGGCATGCGTCAGCACATGGCAGCCGAACGCCTCCGCCGTCTTGAACAGTCCGCAGTAGGCCGGGCCGCTGCCGTCATCTACGACCACAATAGGGTCAAGCTGATAGTCCTTCAGCCGTATAATCAAATCGAGCAGCCGGTCGTCCGGTTCATAAGCAGGAATTAGAATCGTCATAGCTGTGGTCACTCCTTGATGTAAAGTATGTCGCTTACGCCGCGTTCCTGGTTCTTACCCTGCGGGTTGTTGACGACCCGTCCCATAAAATACATGGTGGAGGAACCGCCGCCGTCCAGGTTATAGGCTTCCGTTGCTCCTAGGTCCTGCATCAGCTGTGCAAGCTCGGTCAGGGTCATGCCCCGGCTGTAGCCTTCATTGCGGCCGTCAACGACAACGAACACGTAGTGGTTCGGAGCGATCATGCCGATGGCCGTCCGCGGATTCGCGTTCTGGATCGAGCGGTTGCCGAAATTGGTATCGATTTTGACATTGCTGAAATCACTGGTGATTTGTCCGTCCTGAATCAGGACCGGTCCGAAGGAAAGGGTGTTCGTGACTCCTTGCGCCAGCAGCTCGGAGGAGGCAACCTCTTCCTCGTTATACGTCTCCATCGTTCCGTCCGACAGCAGTGCCATCGCATCCCGGACCGGATTGTCCCGGTAGACCGTGCCACCACGGATAATCACCCCGTCTTCCCGGAAGCCGTAATAGTCCCCGTTAACCGCAAAGATGGCATTATTGCTCTCGGCAATCTCCGAGGTCACCTCCGTAATATTCGTGCCGAAGCTGTTATCGGCAAAAGCGGTCTGCAGACTGCCGGCATCCTCAAGCACGACATCCGCCACAAAGTACGTAATCTGGTCCGAACCCGAACCCGTCTGCACCTCATCAATCTTGATCTGAATATCCTCACTGCTGTAGCTCCAGTCATCGGAAACGGCGTTAACCTCTTCAGCGGCGGAAGTATCACTTGCTTCGTCCGCCGCAGCGGCATCGGCCACGACGACTTCCACATGCTCGATCAAGTAACGGTCAGCCAGCTTATAGACCACGCCTCCGATGATCAGGAGAACAAGTATAATCCCTATAACGACATTCTGTTTGAAGCTCCCTGTTCGTTTAGTATTCTTTTGCTTCATTCCAGCATCACCTCGATTTGTTTATTGCTTAAGCAGCATGATACGCGCCGTACCTTTAGTGAACCTGAAATATGGGCAGAAGCAGCTGTACGGTGATAATTCTTGCTATAATTAGGGAACAAGCGATAGATTTCAGGGAGGTAGCGTCGTGCAGCAACATGTGCTGGTTATCGAAGATGATCATGATATCAACGAAATGGTAAGCTCGTATCTGCAAAAAGAAGGCTTTGAAGTAAGCGCCGCGTTCGACGGCGAAGCGGCGGTGGAGCTGCTGCGCAGCGGAGAACGCTTTGATCTGGTGCTGCTCGATCTGATGCTGCCGAAGCTCGGCGGCCATGAGGTGCTGCGGAGTATCCGGGAGCGTAGCCTCGTGCCTGTGCTGATCCTATCGGCGAAGGACAGTGATGTGGACAAAGCGCTGGGCCTGGGCTTCGGCGCAGATGACTATATCACCAAGCCCTTCTCCATGATTGAGCTGACGGCCCGGGTGAAGGCGGCTATCCGGCGGGCCGGGTATACAGCGCCGCCGGCCGGTGAGACCGGGAGGCAGGAGGAACAGAAGCAGGTGCTTACCTTGGGCCATCTGGCGATCGATCTGGACAATTTCACGGTCTGGAAGAACGGAGAGGAAATCAAGCTGACGGCCAAGGAGTTCCATATTCTGAAGCTGTTCGTGACCTCCCCGGGCCGGGTCTTCACAAAGGCGCAGATTTACCGGCAGGTCTGGGAAGATGAATATTACGGGGACGAGAATGTGATTAACGTACATATGCGGCGGCTGCGCGAGAAGATCGAGGAGGACCCGTCCAATCCGGGTATCATTAAGACCCTCTGGGGCATTGGCTACAAACTGGGAGAGGCCGAATGATCGCCGCGCTGCTTGGTGTGATTATTGCGCTTTTACTGGCTGTGATCGGGTGGCAGGCCTACCGCTTGCGGCAGAGCGCGCGCGAGCTGCAGTACATCCACGGGAAGCTGGACCGTATTGTTGAGACGGGCTCGCATGAGCGGCTGCTGCTCTTCAGCGAGCATCCGGAGATACGGCTGCTGCTGGCTGCGCTTAACCGGCTGCTTGACGCCAGCCATAGGGGAGCAGTAGAACGGGCACAGCTGGAGAAGTCCATGCGGAATATGCTGGCCAATGTTTCGCACGACCTGAAGACGCCTCTTACCGTCGTACTTGGATATATTGAGACACTGCAGCAGGATCAGGGTGAGATGCCGGAGGCCGAGCGGCAGCAGATGCTGGAGACGATCCGGCGCAAAGCCGAAGAGGTGATTGCGCTGATGAACCGCTTTTTCGACCTGGCGAAGCTGGAATCGGGTGATAAGGACATACCGCTGTCCAAGGTCGATGTGGGAGAAGTCTGCCGCAGCAACATTCTCGCCTTCTATGACCTGCTCAGTGCCAAGGGAAGCAAGGTGGAGGTGGAGATTCCGGAGGAGCCGCTTTACATGATGGGAAATGAAGAGGCGCTGACCCGGGTGTTGTCTAACCTGATCTCCAATAGCATAGCTTACGGCGATGCCGGAGGAGTTCTGGGTCTCCGGGTGTACGGGGATCAAGAAGGTCGGCAGGTAACGGTCGAGGTATGGGACCGGGGCAAGGGCATACCTGACACGCAGCTTGACAAAGTATTTGAACGGCTGTATACCCTGGAGGATTCGCGCAACCGCTTCTACCAGGGCAGCGGCCTCGGCCTGACCATCACCAAACGCTTAACCGAACAGATGAAGGGCCGCATCACCCTGGACAGCAAGCCTTATGTCAAGACCGTGTTCACCTTGACGTTCCCCAGGCTCAATTATTAACGGCACGCGGAGCAACTTAAGATTTACGTAAGAATCAGGTAATAAAAAAGCAAGCTCCGCCCTGTACAATAAGAACCAGGAAGCAAAGAAACGGCAAAGGGGATAACGGAGATGTCAAACATATTGCAGACCTGGAATCTGACCAAGGTCTACCGGGGCAAGGAAGTCGTCAATAACGTCAACATGCAGATCAGGCAAGGAGAGATATACGGATTCTTAGGGCCCAACGGCGCGGGCAAAACAACAGTCATGAAGATGATCACCAACCTGGTGAAGCCGACGTCGGGCGAGATCGAGCTGTTCGGCGAGACGCTGGCCCCCAAGTCTTACGAAGTGCTGAAGCGCATGGGCAGCATTATTGAATACCCGGTCTTCTACGATAAGCTGACGGCCAAGGAGAATCTGCAGCTGCACGGCGAATATATGGGTTACTATGACCCCAAGGCGATGCAGGACGCGCTTGAGCTGGTTAGCCTCAAAGGGACGGACAGCAAGCCGGTAAAAGAGTTCTCGCTGGGGATGAAGCAGCGGCTGGGCATTGCCCGTGCCGTCATGACGAAGCCGGAGCTCCTGATTCTGGATGAGCCAATCAACGGTCTGGACCCGCTGGGCATCAAGGAGCTGCGCGATATATTCCGCATGCTGAGCAGGGATTATGGGATGACCTTGCTGATCTCCAGCCATATCCTGGGGGAGATTGAGCAGCTCGCCGATACTGTCGGCTTGATCCGTGATGGCATCCTGCTGGAAGAAGTGGCGATGGATACGATCCGTACCCGGAATACGCAATATATTGAGCTTGAAACCGGCGAATGCAACAAAGCGGTTTATATTTTGCAGCATAAGCTGGGCTTATCCAATTACAAGGTGCTGAATGCACGCACCATCCGGATTTACGACGCCGTTTCCCAACTGGAGGTCAACAAAGCGATGACCGAAGGCAATGTGGAGCTGGACAGCATCAGCAAGAAGCATCATTCGCTGGAGGATTATTTTATGGAACTGATGGGGGGTGAAGGCATTGCTTAAGCTGATCCAACTGGAAATGCGTAAGAACAAGACCAGGCTGCTGCGCGGAGTGCTCATTGCCGATTTGATTCTGCTGGCTTTTATGGTGCTCGTTGTATTTACCGAGGAAGGGGAATTCAGCACCTATGCCGATGTGTTTGACGGCTTGTATGTGTTCGTCACAGCGATATTTATCATTTTCGCCTCCGTGCTGCTCAGCAAGCTGGTGATCGATGAATACAAGAACAATACCATTACTGTATTGTTTATGTATCCGGTCTCCCGCAAAAGACTGATGTCCGCCAAGCTGATCATTGTCTTCGGCTTTACCTTCATCTCGATCTTTCTGTCCGATATTGTGCTGAGCCTGCTGCTGGGCGGCATTGATTATTACATCTCGGATGTGATCCAAGGCGATCTGACTGTCCGGATGATGCTTAATGAATTGCCGGGTATTGCAGCGGATGCGGTATACGGCGCAGGAATTGCCCTGATTCCGCTGTTCTTCGGGATGCGTAAAAAGTCGGTGCCGGCGACGCTCGTATCGGCTGTGCTCCTGGTCAGCGTGCTCTCCTCCGGCGTCGGACAATTCCGGCTGGGCAATCAGTTTGGCGTGGCGCTGTCGCTGTCGCTGGTCGGTGTTCTGATCGCCTATCTTTCCATCCGTGATATTGAAGTGAAGGATGTGGCCTAAGGCCGATTATCGCAGCCATACACATGCATTGAAGGCGCTGTTCTCCCTGGAGAGCAGCGCCTCTTTACGCTCGTTATCCGATAGGGCTGAAGAATACAAATGGCTTCTCCAAATCAGCCCGGAATAGCGGGTTTTTTTCACTGAATTCGCGATATTTAGGGGCGGAATGTGGCGACCGGTAGCGCTTTTTTTGTTATAATAGAAAATAATTCAGGTCTTTTTACATAGATAGAGCTTTTCCGCAAATTCGGAGCAGACCATAGATAGTTATAATAAAGGAGGTGTGCCATGCCACAAGACTGGGCTTCCATTCTAAGCCGAATGCTGACCGCTGACAGTGCTTACAGAGCGTTCTATGAATTGCACCCGGACTTGATCCTCGTGCTGGACAGACAGGGGCGTTATGTGGAGAGCAACCGTCCCATGAGCGGGCTGATTGCCGGCGCACCGCCTTCTCCCTCAGGAAGCGCGGCGGCCGTCTTGGCGCCGGTTCCCGGAGAGGCTTATTTTGCCGATGCGCTGCAGGGCATGCCTTCCAGCTTTGTTATGGCGGAGGACTCTGCGGGGCAGACGGCAGCCATGAACTACATTCCGATTACGGCGGAGGAAGGGGTGGCCGGCGTATTTGCGGTAATCCGCTGCGATGGGACACAGCCGCTGCCTGTATCGCTGCTGCGCTGGCTGGACGGATTGCAGGCAGCGCAGGAGCAAGGTGAGCTGCAGCAGGAAGCGGCAGCCGCCGCCGAAGGCGATGCTGCGGATTGCAATCAGCCTGAGCTTATTCTGGACATGGCCGGGGACCGGCGGCTGGGTCTGATTCTGAACTCCGTAGCGTCGGGCATCTGCGGACTTGATACGCAAGGGCGGACCATCTTCGTAAACCGCGAAGCTGCCGAAATGCTGGGCTATGATCCCTACGAGCTGACGGGGATACCGCTGATGGAGCTGATCCAGCGGATCGGCGGCGACGGCTTCCGCTTTGCCAATATGGACTGTCCGGTCCGGCTGACGCTGGAGGACGGCATTACGCGCACCAAGTCGGATGATATCTTCTGGCGCAAGGACGGGACGAGCTTCTTCGTCCATTACCGGATTGCCCCGCTGATGGATGGCGGTGCAATCTGCGGTGCAGTCATCTCCTTCAGCGATATCACCAACGAGCGCGAGATACTGCGGGCCAAGGAGTCGGCGGAACAGGCTGCACAGGCCAAGTCCGATTTCCTGGCGATGATGAGTCACGAGATCCGCACCCCGATGAACGGAATGATCGGCATGGCGGATTTGCTGCTGGAGACGCCGCTGGAAGAGGAGCAGCGCAGCTACGCCGAGATTCTGCGCAGCAGCAGCTACAGCCTGCTGCAGATTCTGAATGATATTCTCGACTTCAGCAAGATGGAAGCGGGCAAGATGACACTGCAGTCCGAGACCTTCGATTTGCGCGAGATGCTGGAAGGCATTATCGACCTCTTTACCCCCAAGGCGGAGGAGAAGAAGCTGGCGCTGCGGTGGTGGGCGGATACCAGTGTGCCGGCTTTTGTCACCACAGATCCGAGCCGGCTGCGGCAGATTATCGTCAATCTGGTCGGCAATGCCCTCAAATTCACCGAGCGGGGCAGCGTTACCCTCTCGGTCAAGAATATTCCGCTGCCGTACTCGCCGGAATATCTGCTGGAGTTCTCGGTCCGCGATACCGGAGTAGGCATCGCGGACAGCAAGCTCAATCTGCTGTTCCAGTCCTTCTCGCAGCTGCATCCGTTCATTAACCGCAAATACGGCGGTACGGGACTGGGCCTGGCGATCTGCAAGCAGCTGGTGGAGCTGATGGGCGGCACGATATTTGTGGAGAGTGAAGAAGACAAGGGCTCCACCTTCCGGTTCATGCTGCCGTTCCTGAAGGCAGAGTCGGGAGTGGAGATGTGGGAGGCAGAAGCTTCCCAGTAATCCGGATTTCCGTCTGACTTCTATTAACATTCTATACACGAGCAAGGCCCCGGCTTCGTAAGAAAGCCGGGGCCTTGCCCTGTAATTATCGGATATACATAAGTCCCACAGTAGCCGGTCCGCAATGGCTGCCGATGACACAGCCTGCGTGAATCACAGCGATTTCATCCACCTGGATCTGCTTGCGCAGCTCCGCTACCAGATATGCGGCATCTTCTTCTGCCATCGTATGGGCGACAATCACCAGCTCCTTGTCGATTTCCCCGGCATGCACGAGGGCGTGCTGCAGCATTTGCTCCACCGCCTTCTCTTTCTTGCCGCGGATCTTGCTGACCGGGACGATGGCGCCGTCAATCAGGCGCAGCACAGGCCGGATCTTCAGCAGGCTGCCGATGAAATTCTGCATGCCCGAACAGCGTCCGCCCATATATAAATAATCCAGGGTATCCACAACAAATTCCGTCTCTACCCGGCTGCGGCACGCTTCGAGCATGGCAACAATTTCGGTACTGCTGTGCCCTTTGGCTGCGGCCCGCGCCGCTTTCATGACCAGGAGCGCGATTCCGCCGCACAGCGTCTCGGAGTCAACCACGCGGACACGGCCTTCCGGAAATTCTCCCGCTGCCAGCAGGGCGTTCTGGTATGTAGAAGATAATGCCGAAGATAGACTGATATAGACAATATCCCCACCGCTGCTGATGACCGGCTCAAAGGCGGCCATAAAGTCGGCAGGAGAAGGAGCGGCCGTCTTGGGAAGAGCACCGTTTACGGCGACGCGGCTGTATACTTCCTCGGGCGTAATGTCTACACCATCCTTGTAAGTACCGTCCTGAAACACAACATACAGGGGAACAATCCCGATATCATACGTTTCCTTCCAGCCTTGCGGCAAATCGGAAGTGCTGTCTGAAAAGATTTTTACGATTGACATGAGTGTCTCCTTCACCGGATCTCAAAATGACTATTGCACACAGCATGAGCTATGGTGTCAATTCATTATACCAAGCTTGCCGCGTTTCTCAAAATAGAAATGCCGCATTTGCGGTAAATGAGAGAACGGAAGAATAGCGGAAAAAGGACTTCAGCGGGTGAAGTCCTTCAGGTTCGGGCAAGCGATCTTATTTTTTTACAACGGGAATCCATACCTCACATACATAATCTTCAGCTCCGGGATCACCGGGAAGGTACAGCTCGAACTCCGGTGCGTTCGCATGCTCATAGCCCGTGGAAGGGAACCACTCCGAGTAAATACGCTCCCAAATCTTCTGGATCGCATGCGGCATAGGCCCGACCGATGTGAAGACCGCCCAGGTTGCAGCGGGAATAAGCGTTACTTCGTAGCCTTGAGGATCGGTCTCCTCGGAGCCTTCAGCGGCAATCCAGTAAGTCATCGTTTCTTTCTGCATGTCCATGTCGCTGCAGATGCCCATGAGATTCGGGTGCACGCCGATGGACTCTAATCTTTCGGAGGTGCCGTCGCTGTTGACCTCGTTCCATAGCTGCGGGATCTTGCGGAAGTTCTCTCCCTCGCAGGTGTCTACCACCCACGACTTGCCGATCACTTGAAACGCTGCTCTTTCCACAATTCTGTATTCCATTTCCTGATCTCCCTTCAATGACAGATGGAAGGAGAGGCGGGGGAAGGCCTTGAGCGCAGCACCGGGCTCACGCGCAGCGGAGGGTGTAATGCCGTGCGCCTTGCGGAACGCCTTGGTGAAGGCTTCCGGTGTGTCGTAGCCGTACTTCAGCGCGACCTCCAGCACCTTGGCCTTAGACACGGCCAGCTCCTGGGCGGCCAAGGTCAGCCTGCGCTTGCGGATATAATCCGCCACTGTGAAGCCGGTAATCATTCCGAACATTCGCTGGAAATGAAAGGGCGAGACATGCGCTATCCGTGCCACCTCTTCAATACGCAGCGGCTTCGTCATATTGCTCTCCATATAATCCAGCGTGTCTTTCATGCGGTTCAGCCATTCCATAATCGCCATCTCCCCTTGAACTCATCCTATCATGCGGCCTGCTTCATAGTCCGGTTATTCTGTGCTCACTTGAGACAGATGCCGGGAGAGGTGCGGAACAACAAATCCGGCAACGGATGGGCCGGCAGCTGTACCGGCCTTATTCTCCTATGATGGCATGTTCAGGGACGCCCGTAAAGTGATTCCCGCTCAGCAGAAGCCGGCGGAGGGCTTTGGGCTATGACTTGAGCGAATATACAACAGCCTCATAAGGACGCAAAGTGCCGCGTTCTTCTGCAGGCTGCTCGCCGCCATAATTGCCGACGATCACGCCGTTCACGGCGGCCAGCTCCTCCGGCAGCTCCACTTCCTGCGGCACATCGCTGAAATTCAGCAGTACCAGCCATTTCTCATTCTTCAGCGTACGGGAATAGGCGTAGACATATTCATTCTCCGGCAGCAGCAGCTCGTAATCGCCGTAAACCATTATCAGATGCTTCTTGCGCAGGGCAATGAGCTGCTGATAATAGTAGAATACTGAATCCGGATCGGCCAGTGCCTGCTCGGTATTAATGTCCGTATAGTTCGGATTGACCTTGAGCCAAGGAGTTCCGGTAGTGAAGCCGGCATTCTCTCCGGCGTTCCACTGCATCGGGGTACGGGCATTGTCCCGGCCCTTCACGTGGATTGCGTTCAGGATTACATCATGGTCTGCGCCGCCTTCGGTCACCTTTTCGCGGTACATATTAAGGATTTCAATGTCCTTGTAGTCTTCCAGCGCCGGGAACTTCACGTTGGTCATCCCGATTTCCTCGCCCTGGTAGATGTACGGCGTACCCTTGAGCGTATGCAGCAGCGTGGCCAGCATTTTGGCCGAGAGGACACGGTATTTGCCGTCGTTGCCGAAGCGCGATACCATCCGCGGCTGGTCATGGTTGTTCAGATACAGGCTGTTCCAGCCGCGTTCCGCGAGTCCAACCTGCCATTTATGCAGGATATCACGCAGCTTCGTCAGGTTCCACGGCGTGACCTCCCACTTGCCGGTCGGTCCGGCGTCCACATCCATATGCTCGAACTGGAACACCATCTGCAACTCCTTGCGGTCCTCGTCGGTATAGAGGATGGCATCCTCAACGCTGGCCCCCGGCGTCTCGCCGACAGTCATGACGTCGTATTTGGACAGCACCTCACGGTTCATTTCCTGCAGGAATTCATGCACACGCGGACCGTTCATATAATACTCGCCGCCCCCTGCGAGGTCTCCGGGCGCCAGCCCTTCGTGGGTGACGGAAGGCAGTCCTTCCACCTTGGAGATCATGTTGATGACATCCATCCGCAGGCCGTCTACACCTTTATCGAGCCAAAAGGCCATCATCTTGTACAGCTCTTCGCGCAGCTTCGGGTTCTCCCAGTTCAGGTCAGGCTGCTTGCGGGAGAAGAGATGGAGATAATACTCGTCCGTCTTCTCGTCATATTCCCAGGCCGGTCCGCTGAAGATGGAGCTCCAGTTGTTCGGCAGTTCTCCGTTCGGTCCGCCGGGACGCCAGATATAATAATCACGGTATGGATTATCCTTGGAGGAACGCGATTCCACGAACCAGGCATGCTCATCCGAGGAATGGTTGATAACCAGGTCCATCATCAGCTTGATGCCGCGCTCGTGCATCCCGGCCAGCAGTTCCTCCCAGTCGGCCAGCGTGCCGAACTCATCCATAATATCCTGATAGTCGCTGATATCGTAGCCGTTGTCGTCATTTGGCGATTTATAGACCGGCGACAGCCAGACCACATCGACGCCCAGCTTCTGCAGATAATCAAGGCGCGAGATGATCCCGCGCAGATCGCCGATACCGTCTCCGTTGCTGTCCTGAAAGCTGCGGGGATAAATCTGATAGACGACGGCTTCTTTCCAAAACGCTCTGTTCATTGGGTTAGCTCCTTTGAAATGGAATGGTGTAAACTTAAGAATTCCCTATATAAGGTAAGAACGTGATTACAGCGAATATTTGGACTTCCGGCCGCTGCCCATCTGCAGATTTCTTGATTTATACCGCCGATCGTGGTTGAAATCCGCAGACTGCCTATGCTTCCGATGCGAGCTTTCCTGCGGAAAGCTTTCAGGCGGACGCTACCGCTCCTCCAGTTCCAAAATTCCCTTCCGCCACTCCACCCTTCAAGTTTATTAACACAATTCGAAATTTTATAGGCTTTGGTAGGAAAAAAAGCCCCGTAAGCAAATGCCTGCGGGGCCGGTGTAAAAGCGTTGTTATGCCGTAACGGAGGAGCCTTCGGCAGTAACGCTGCTCAGGCCGTTCACAGTATAGTCTTTGCCATGGATCGTAATGGCTGCCGGAATATCGGTTTCGTTGACCACAGTAACCTGCAGGTCGGAGACCTTCACCTTCAGGCGCGCGCCGCGGAACATGATTTTGAAGGAGTATGAAGTCCAGTGTCCCGGGTTGGATGGATTCAGGATCAGGCGATCTTCCTGCACACGCAAGCCGCCGAAGCCGTGAACGATGGACATCCACGTGCCTGCCATGCTGGTTGTATGGCATCCGTCTTCTGTATCGTTGTTGTAATTGTCGAGATCCAGGCGCGATGTGCGCAGGTACATCTCATAAGCTTTATCCTTATAGCCCAGCTCGCTGGCAAGAATGGAGTGGATACAAGGAGAAAGGGAAGATTCATGCACCGTAATCGGCTCATAGAAATCGAAATTCCGCTTCTTTGTGTCCAGATCATAACGGTCACCCAGGAAGTAGAGGCCTTGCAGGACATCGGCTTGCTTAATATAACAGGAGCGCAGAATGCGGTCCCACGACCATTTCTGGTTCAGCGGCAGATTCTCCGGCGATACTTCCTTAACCGGGATGATCTCTTTATCCAGGAAGCCGTCCTGCTGAAGGAAGATTCCCAGCTCCTCATCGGCCGGATAGTACATTTTGGCGATGATATCCTGCCATTTCGCAGTTTCGCTGCCCTGCAGATCCAGCTTGTCGGCCAGTTCGGCATAACGCGCCGGCTCTTGCTCCTGCAGATAAGCCAGGGATTCGAGCGTATACTCCATCGTCCATGAAGCGATACGGTTCGTGTACCAGTTATTGTTTACGTTATTCTCATATTCATTCGGTCCCGTTACGCCGAGCATGACGTACTGGTCCTTGCGCTGTGCGTAGTGGACGCGTTCCTCCCAGAAGCGGGAGATTTCCACCAGCACTTCGAGGCCGTATTGGCCGAGATAAGCCTTGTCGCCGGTGTAGTTCACATAGTTGTAAATCGCGTAGGCAATCGCCCCGTTGCGGTGAATCTCCTCAAACGTAATTTCCCATTCGTTGTGGCATTCCTCGCCGTTCATCGTAACCATCGGATACAGCGCGCCCTTCTTGAAGCCGAGCTTGCGGGCGTTTTCCTTCGCCTTCTCCAGATGCTTGTAGCGGTAGATCAGCAGATTGCGGGATATGCTGGAATCCGCGGTGCTGAGATAGAACGGTACGCAGTACGCTTCGGTGTCCCAGTAGGTGCTGCCGCCGTATTTTTCACCCGTAAAGCCCTTCGGTCCGATGTTGAGACGGTCGTCTTCGCCGGTATAGGTCTGGTTGAGCTGGAAAATATTGAACCGGATTCCTTGCTGCGCCGAGACATCGCCTTCAATAATAATGTCGCTTTCTTTCCATTTCTCGCCCCAGGCTGCGGCCTGCTCTGTAAGCAGTGCGACGAAACCGGCTTCGCGGGCGCTTTGCAGCGCGGCTTGCGCGGCTTCCACCAATTGGCCAAGGCCGTAATTGCGGGAAGTGACATTCGCGGCATATTTATAAATAACCACTTGGTCTCCGGACTGCACAGGCACAGCCACTTTGCTGCCCACATATTTCTCCTGCTCAATGGCTTCAGCCTCGTCGGTAACCAGCTTCTCACCGTTCACAACGATGTCGTAGGCGAAGGCGGAGGTGACGTGGAAATCGAGCTTTTTGGTCTTCAGCGTCAGGTGGCCGCCGTCCGTGGCCGCTTTCTTCTCGACCTCGTTCCAGAACTTCTCGTCATAGTTGGAATCCTTGTTCTTGATGTCGCCGTCAAGATAAGGAGTAACGGTGAGTACGCCGGAGAAGTTAAGCGGTGTCACCGAATAGCGGATGGCGCCGATTTCGTGACGGGCCATGCTGACGATGCGGATGCTTTCCACCTTCACTTCCTTGCCGTCCGGGAGGGTGGCTGTGAAGCTGCGGGAGAGCGTGCCTTCCTTCATATTAAGCTCGCGGCGGAATTCACCTACAGTGCTTGCCGCCAGATCCAGCGTTGTGCCGTCCAGGTCGATATTGATGCCAATCCAGTTGGTGCTGTTCAGCACTTTGGCAAAATACTCCGGATAGCCGTTCTTCCACCAACCGACACGCGTTTTGTCCGGATAGTAGACTCCGGCCATGTAGCTGCCCTGCAGGCTGTGGCCGCTGTATTGCTCTTCAAAGTTGGCTCTTCCGCCCATGTAGCCGTTTCCGATACTGAATACGCTCTCGGAAATTTCCTGGGTGTTCGGATCAAAGGATTCCTCAATGATCGACCATTCATCAATTTTTAAATATTGTTTCATGAATTACCGGCTCCTTTAGATTAAGGGTTGATATGAAATGAACTATGGGACAGGCCAATCCGCAAGAATAACTCCCACCGATAGTCCGGGTAAACAGTAGGGACTGCAGGGTGCAGCAGTCGATATAACCTTAGGATAATCAAACAGCGGCAAAAGCTTCCCGCAGCCCGGCGACACTGACCTGCGCCAGGGAAGGGACAACCTGATTCGCCGCGCCCAGGGTTTCCGGCGAGCCGATGCCAACGCTGCGCATCCCGGCCCGGGTAGCCGCTTCCACGCCGGCTTCGGCATCCTCGAAGACGACGCAGTGGGCAGGGGCTACGCCCACGGCCTGTGCACCGAGCAGGAACACTTCGGGATCAGGCTTGGCAGCGCTTGTATGTGTGCCGTCGATGATGGCATCGAAATATGGCGTAAGCCCGGTATTGGACAGAATCGTGGCTGCATTCTTGCTGGCGGAGCCCAGCGCGGTCTTAATGCCTGCGGCGCGGCATTCCTGCAGGAACTCCAGGGCACCCGGCAGAATCTCCGAGCTGTCCATCTTGGAGATGTACTGGACGTAGCGGTTATTCTTCTGCTCGGCGAGCCGTGCTTTCTCGGCTTCATCCAAGGTGAGCCCGCCGATCTCCAGCAGGATGTCCAGCGAAGCGGCCCGGCTGACGCCCTTGAGCCGTTCGTTGTCCTGCTCGGTGAAGACGAAGCCAAGCTGCTCCGCCAGCTCCCGCCAGGCGATAAAATGATATCTGGCCGTATCGACGAGCACACCGTCCAGATCGAATAGACAAGCCTTGATTTCTGACATGTTGATCCTCCTAAAAGTTTTGTGAGCATAGCTTCCTGAATTGGCGATCGTACAAAACTGGCTTCGGAAGCATAGGCTAAGTTTTGTGAGCATAGCTTCCTGAATTGGCGATCGTACAGAACTCGCTTCGGAAGCATAAACTTAGTTTTGTAAGAATAGTTCCCTTGAATAGCGCAAACGTTTGTACAAAAAGTGAAAAAATAAATGAAGCTGCAAAGCTTCATTTATTCCTGTTTCCACAATCATTTCTTCCCGGGAGCGTACATGGATGACTCTCTAACGATCAACCGGTGGGGAATCACAAACCGATTCGTATATCCGTCATGGTTATCCGGCTTCTGAATGCTCTGGATCAGCACCTGGGAGGCCGTATAGCCAAGATGATAAATTCCGATGTCGATGCTGCTGATCGGCGGACTGGACAATTCGGATAGCGGGATGTTGTTAAAGCTGACAATCGCCAGGTCCTCGGGGACCTTATATTTCAGCTCATTTAATCCTCGCAGGACTCCGAAGGAGACCATGTCGTCGACAGCGACGAGTGCTGTAGGCCGGTTAGGGAGATTCATGAAGAATGACATCGCCCGGTATCCGCTGTCCTGCAGGAACTCGCCTTCCACAATCCATTCCGGCTTCATTTCAAGCCCGCTGCTCTCCATCGCCATGCGGTATCCTGCGAGACGGTCGCGGGAAACGATAAGATTCGGCGGTCCGCTGACAAAGCCGATGCGCTCATGGCCCATGGCGATCAGATGATTCGTTGCATCGAACGCAGCCTTAATATTGTCGTTGTCCACGGAAAGGATTTCCTCATAGCGGTCGCTTCGGCCGATCAGCACGAAGGGATAACCGCCGGCTTCCAGGAAATCGATCACAGCGTCGTCTTTACGCGAATACAGCAGAATGACGCCGTCCACACGGCGCCCCTTGAGCAGGCGGGATACCGCCTCAAGCTCTTCCCGTTCATTCGCGCCGGAGCTAATCAGCACATCATATCCGGAACGGCTGGACTGTGTGACAATCCCGCGGATTAACTCCATAAAGAACAGATTGGAGAAAAGTTCTTCTGCCGGTTTCGGAAGAATGATGCAGATGCTGTTGGTGGTCTTCGAAACGAGGCTCTTCGCCATCATGTTCGGCGTGTAGCCCATTTCTTCCATGATCCCTTTAACCTTGCGGGAAGTTTCTAGGCTAATTCTGGGATGGCCTGACAACACCCTGGATACTGTGGAGGGAGAAACTCCCGCTTTCTTGGCCACGTCCTTTATGGTAACTGTCATAGAAACCTCCTAATGGAACCGTTTGCTTTACAAAGTAATATTAATCGAAGAGCAGTTAATTGTAAATAGTGAAACTGTTTTAAACCGCCAAATTCCTAATCTTTTCGCAACAAAAGAGAATAAAATGCAGCCGAATTTTTACATGCAAAACTAGAATTCTCCAGTTAGCCGGATTTAAAGTAAGTTTGTGATATAGAAGCGGCGGACGAAATGCCATAGAATCGTGCAAACGTTTTTTTGTTGAAAACTGCACTAATGACAAGCAGAACTTGTGAGCTTCTGTGCAATTCTATGCAAAAATATCTGAAGTGATGGCTGAAGATTGCGCTGAATTTTTCTCGGAAGAAAATAATTTTACCCGTTGACAATTCTGAAAGGTCAGGATTAGTATGAGAACAAGAGTTTAAAAGCGCTTACATACGCCTGTTTAGGGGCTGTATTTCTGCCTGGGCAATTTCAAAGGTGGAACTGGCTACGGCCAGCCATTTTTGCAAACGTTTGCGCTAAGTTTTACTGAGATTTAGGGGATTGGAGGGGGTGAGCGTCTACTTTCTGGATGAGGTGCAGGCAGCCCGAAGCGGCGGTATGCACGGGTTAAAGTGCACAGGCCGGCAGCAACGGATGGTTTCAACAAATCAAAACAGCGACAGGGAGGGCTTAAGCGGATGAAATGGGCGTTATGGAGCAAGAAAGCATTTGCCATCAGCATGGTTATCGTAATGATATGCTCCTTCTTTACAGGTTACCCGGCAAAAACGGCGGCGGCGGAAGCAACCAAGGTTGCGCTGGTGGGCAATTTGCAGACTGCATTTGGTAATGACAATAACTGGGATGAGAAATCCACAGTTACACAAATGACATACAAGGATAATGGCACCTATGTATTTACCGGGACTTTACCGGCAGGTGTGTATGAATATAAGGTGGCTCTTAACGATGCATGGACTGAAAATTATGGCATCGGGAACTACACCAATCCAAACGGGGTTGATAAGGGCGGTAATATTGTCCTTACCCTGGCCGAGGAAACTTCAGTAACGTTCTATTACAACGACATAACGAAAAAAATTGCAGATTCAACATACTATCATCCGGTATCTCCGCTTCTGACAGGAACACTGCAGACGGAACTGGGCGAAGCTGCCGATTCATCGCCGCAGACGGCGCAAGCTCGCTTAAGCGACACGAATTTCGACAATGTATACGAGCACAAAGTGAATCTGCCGCAAGGCGACTATACTTACCAGATCTATATTCCGGGCACGACACCGGAGGCGGATAAGCTTTACCCCGAAACGGAGAAATCGCTCAGCCTTCCGGCGGATGTGGCAGTAACCTTCAGCTACAGCGCACTGGATCACGGAGTGAATGCGGCCTTCAAGGTGCCCGTGCCAAAGCCTGAACCGGGAGAAGTCATTCCAGTGCCGGAAGGACATATGCGTATTCACTATCAGCGCACGGACGGGAACTATGAGAACCAGGGAGTGTGGATATGGGAAGGCGTACCTGCTGAAACCACGGGTTGGCCGTACGGCGCGATTGCCATTCCTGAGGGACAAACGGACAGCTATGGGGCTTATGTTGACATCCAACTGAAGGAGCATGCGCAGAAAATATCGTTCCTGATCGTCAACAAGGTAACCGGCGAGAAGGACGGCGGCGACAAGCTGTATACGATTGGCACGCCGCAGACCAATGAGGTCTGGATCAAGACTGGCTCGGATAAGGTGACCCCTTATGAACCGGTAGAGCTGCCAGCCGACACGGTACGCATTCATTACAACAGAGCGGATGGAGATTACAGCTCTTATGGCGTGTGGCACTGGGGAGATGTTAACCAGCCGTCTGAGACGGCAGGGAAATGGCCGGAAGCCGCCACTGCGTTTCCGGAAGGTCAAGAGGACAGCTACGGCGCTTATGTGGATGTCCCGCTGACCAAGCAGGCCCAAAAAATCGGCTTTCTGATCGTCAATCGTTCAACCGGGGTGAAGGACGGCGAGAACAAAACCTTTTCCCTGCTGGACCGTTATAATCAGCTTTGGATTACTGAGAAGAAGGATGATGTTTACGTTTCTTCCTTTGGTGAGCTGCCGATAAGCCTGGCTTCAGCCGAGGTCATCTCCGCCACCGAGCTGCTGCTCGGGTTTACATTGACTGACGGACTGGAGACAGCGGCACTGAAAACCGGAATTACGGTGCTTGATGCAGACGGCAAGGCCATTGCGGTCAAGAGTGCGGCCATCAGCAGCGGCACACAGGTGAAGGTCACAACCGAAGCCTTCAATCTGGATAAAACCCCGCTTAGTGTATCGTACTCCGGGCGGACCGTCTCTGCCGCTGGCGGATGGCGGATGATTGATTCGCTTTATAACTATACGGGCGATGATCTCGGAGCCACCTACAATGCTGCAGATCATACGGCAGCGCTGAAGCTGTGGGCGCCGCTGGCCAGCACTGTAGTGGCCAATCTGTTCGACAAGGACGATGCTTCCGTGAAGGTCGGGCAAATCAGCCTGGCGAAGGGCGAGAAAGGCGTCTGGTCGGCTACGCTGCAGCCGTCCGATCTGAAGGAAGTGCCGGGTGCGGACGATGTGCGCGGCTACTATTATCAGTATGAAGTTACTAACAATGGCGAAACGAAGCAGGTGCTGGACCCTTACGCCAAATCAATGGCGGTGTTCACCGTCAATACAGAGGGTACAGCAGGTGCAGACGGGGATACAGTCGGCAAGGCGGCAATCGTCGACTTGAGCGCTACCAACCCGGACAGCTTCACACATGCGGATATCGCCGGATACGAGAAGCGGGAGGATGCGGTGATTTATGAGGTGCATGTCCGCGACTTCACCTCCGATCCTTCTATTGAGAGCACGCTGGACGGAGAGCGCTGGGGCTCCTATGCCGCTTTTGCCAAGAAGCTCGACTATATTAAGTCGCTTGGCGTTACCCATATTCAGCTTCTTCCGGTAATGTCGTGGTATTATGGCGACGAGACGAAGATGGGTGAACGGGAAACCGAATACTCCGCACAAAACAATGAGTATAACTGGGGCTATGACCCGCACAGTTATTTCTCGCCTGACGGTGCCTATTCGGAGAACCCGGCCGATCCGGAGCTGCGGATCAAGGAATTGAAGGGTCTGATTGATGCAGTCCACGAGGCTGGTATGGGTGTAATCTTTGACGTTGTATACACTCATATGGCCAAGAAGGAATTCCTGAACGATATCGTTCCGAACTATTACTTCTTCCAGGACGCGAACGGCAATTTCGTCGGCGGCTTCGGCAATAACCTGGCGACCAGCCACCAGATGGCCGAGAAGCTGATGATCGATTCCGTCAAATACTGGTTCAGCGAATACAAAATCGACGGTATGCGCTTTGACATGATGGGCGATGCCACCCAGGACGCAGTTCAAGCAGCCTACAATGCGGCTGCGGAAATTAATCCGGACGCGCTGTTCCTCGGCGAAGGCTGGGAGACCTTCAGCGGTGCCGCTTCCGATCCGGCCCTTACGGGTAAAGGGGCGGATCAGAAATGGATGGATAAGACCGACGACGTCGGCGTCTTCTCCGATCAATTCCGCAACGAGCTGAAATCCGGCTTCGGCAGCGAAGGCCAGCCGCGCTTCCTGACAGGCGGCCCGCGTCAGATTTCTTACATGCTGGATCTGATTAAAGCCCAGCCGTCCAATGTTCCGGCCGATGATCCGGGCGACATTATTTCTTATATTGAAGCCCATGACAATCTGACGCTGCACGATGTTATCGCGCAGTCGATTAAGAAAGATCCGGCAATTGAAGCTAATGAGCTGGAGATTCAGCAGCGTATCCGTCTGGGCAACCTGCTGGTCATGACTTCGCAGGGGACGCCGTTCATCCAGGCCGGCCAGGAATACGGCCGCACCAAGGAGTGGAAGGCGGCGGGAGTTCCCGAGCAGAAATATACCGATCTGGTTGACGAGAGCGGCCAATCCTTCGGCTATTTCATCCACGATTCCTATGATTCTTCGGATGCGGTTAACATGTTTGACTGGTCCAAGGTGACCGATCCGGCCAAGTATCCGGTACAGAATATGACCAAGGATTACACCGCAGGGCTGATTGAGCTGAGAAAATCTACAGATGCCTTCAGGCTGGGCGACAAGAGTCTTGCCGACAGCAATGTCACCCTGATTCAGGCGCCTGAAGTGAAGGATAGCGATCTGCTGCTTGGCTACAAGAATAAAGCCACGGATGGAACCGGACTTTATTATGTATTTGTAAATGCGGACAGTGTAACCAGAACCCTGTCGTTGTCCGAGGATTTGACCGGCGGCACCGTGCTGGTGGATAACGATGAAGCTGGCATTCAGGCTATTCCTGCTGCGGACCAGAGCGGCTTCACGCTGACGGCTTCGGCAATTACGCTGGAACCGCTGACAGCGGTCGTCATTCAGCTCAATAGCGATGCCGCTGTGCTGACATCTCTGGAGGCTGACAGCGAAGGCTATGAGCTGGAAACCGGCAAGACGCACCGGACGGTGGTAACTGCACATTATGATGACGGCAGCAAGCGGACGGTCACGAACAGTGCGTCCTATGTTTCCGACAAGCCCGAAGTTGTGACGGTGAGCGCTAAAGGTGTGGTCAAGGCAGTTAAAGGCGGAAATGCCAATATTACCATCAGCTACGGAGGCAAAACTGTAACCGTAGCGGTCAAGGTGAAACGTCCTGTACTGGACAACAAACGCTATGTCGAGTTTACGTTTATCCGTCCCGACCAGAATTATACCGACTGGAATATGTGGGTATGGTTAAGCGGTGCCAGCGACGGCCAGGTTGACCTGGACTCAGCCGAGGGCGGCAAGGTTACCGTTCTGCTCGAAGTGGATGAGACTGCCACTCAAATGGGGTTTGTGCTGAAGAAAGGCGCTGACTGGTTAACCGGCAAGCAGGATATTCAGGATGACCGTTTTATTCCGCTGCCTGCAGGCGAAAGGTATATCAAGGTTACAGTAACCAGCATGGTGCAGGAAATGGACATTACTCCTGGCATCACAGGACCGGTACTTGAAGAAGGTACAGTGCAGTTCTTGTACCGTGATCCGGAGCTGTTCCGGCTGGGCGATGTGTCTCCGATTACGGATATCAAGGTCAAGGTGGACGGAGTGGAATATCCGATGACCTATGATCCGGAGCATGAATGGTTCAGCTATACTCTAGAGGGCTTGACTGAAGGCTCTCACAAGTACAGCTTTGTTGTCACGAAGGATGGAGAAACCAGTGAGATTACCGATCCGAAAAATACGGTAGACGGTGAATCTGTATTTGATTACCAAAATCCGGAAGTAACGCTTACGGCTTCAGTAAGCCCGGCGGCGGTAACTTCCAACGAAAATGCGGTGCTGGAAGTTCATGCCGCCTCTGAAGAAGAAGTTACGTACAAAGCGGCTTACCTGGATCTGAGCGAGCTGGGCGGCCCGTCCGCAGTCCCGCTGGATACAGAGCTGCTGAAACAGACAATAGCGGTTAAAGATGACGTTCCGGCAGGAATTAAAACTATTCCGTTTACCCTGGTAGACCAGTACGGCAACCGTCACAAGCAGCAGACAACGCTTGAGGTGAAGGCCAGAACCTATACAGGCGCGGAGCTTGATTTCGACTGGGATGAGGCGCGGATTTATTTTGCACTGACCGACCGTTTCAAAGACGGCGACGCCACTAACAATGAGAACGTGGACAAGACGCATCTTGAAGCCTATCACGGCGGGGATTTCCGCGGTATGATCGACAGTCTTGATTATTTGAAGGAGCTTGGCATCAACACGCTCTGGATTACACCGGTTGTCGACAATATTGATTTCAACCAGGGCACAAGCTTTGGCAAGCAATATGCCTACCATGGCTATTGGGCCAAGGATTTCACCCAGCTCGACGAGCATCTCGGCGACATGGAGACCTTCAAAGAGCTGATCGAAAAGGCGCATGATCAAGGCATCAAAATCATGGTCGATGTCGTATTGAACCACACCGGCTATGGCCTCAAAGAAAGCGATACGGCTCCTGGCGTAACCGCTGAAGACAAGGCGCGCTTTGCGGATATGCTGCGGACAGGAAGCGTAGTGTCTGCCGACAAGGATGCCATTAAGGGTGAACTGAGCGGCCTCCCGGACTTCAAGACAGAAGACCCGGCGGTGCGCCAGCAGATCATTGAATGGCAGACCGGGTGGCTTGAGAATGCGCGGACAGACCGTGGAGATACCATTGATTATTTCCGCGTGGATACGGTCAAGCATGTAGAGAGCACTACCTGGAAAGCCTTCAAGAATGCACTGACCGAAATCGCTCCGGAGTTCAAGATGGTCGGCGAGTATTTCGGCGGATCGGCCGACAACAACGGCGGCTATCTGCAGTCCGGCCAAATGGACAGTCTGCTTGATTTCGGCTTCAAGGAGCAGGCCAAGGCATTTGTGGGCGGAAGCATCGATGCCGTCGACGCTTACCTGCAGGAACGTGAAGCGAAGCTCGACAACACGAAGATGATGGCCCAGTTCCTGAGCAGCCATGACGAAGATGGTTTCTTGACCTCGGAGACTGTAAACGGTGATAAAGGCAAGCTTAAAGCAGCTGCTGCACTGCAAATTACCGCCAAGGGCCAGCCAGTCATTTACTATGGTGAAGAATTGGGACGTTCCGGCAAGAATGCCGGTGATATGTCCAAGGGCGAGTTTAGCGAGAACCGCTCCGACATGCCTTGGGATCAGCTGGAGGCTGAGGAGGCACTGCACGACCATTACCAGAAGCTGCTGAATATCCGTGCGAAATATTCCAAGGTATTCTCGAAGGGTGAACGCACGAAGCTGGCGGGCTCTGATGAGACCGGCTACCTGGCATTTGACAAAGCGTATGCCGGAACGCATATCGTGACCGTCATCAATACGAAGGCGGAGAAGGTTAATGCGTCGATTCCTGTACCGTATGCTGCCTACAGCATTGTGCAGGATGAGTACAACAACAAGCAGTACCGTGTGGGGCAGGATGGTACCGTCACCCTTGACCTGCCGGGCAGAGATGCCGGAGGAACCGTAATTCTGTCTGCCGTCTTCTATGACGGAGGGACAACTGCACCGGCTCCTGCACCGGCGCCGACAGCGCCTGCCGCTGCCCAGTCTATCGGCAAAGATGTACTGTCTGCCGCCAAAGACGGCAAGGTAACAGTGAAGGTGGAGACAGGCAAGCATGCCGTACAGCTGCCGGTTGATGCCGCTGCCGTTATGGGCACAAGCGTCCTGGAGCTGCAAATGGATGGACTGACCGTCACACTGCCGCATGAAGTGCTGGCCTCACTGCAGAAGCAGCTCACCTCCGCACAAGCGGATGGCGCATCCATTACCTTCACGGCTGCACCGCTGGAAGAAGCGGCGGTGAAGACGCTGCTGCAGTCGTTGAATAAGAACAATACGCAAGTAAATGCAGTATCGGGTGTATTTGACTTCCGTCTGCAAGTCACTCTGAAGGACGGTTCTACGGTTCCTGCGACTGCTTTTGCAGCACCGGTTACGCTGGCCTTCCAGGTGAGCGGAAGTCCGGACCGCGATTCTCTGGGTGTGTTCCATCTGGGAACCGGCGGAGTACTCGAATATGCCGGAGGTGCTCTGCAAGACAAGACCCTCACGGCCCAGGTGTCACATTTCAGCCAATACGCGGCGCTTGAGGTTAATAAGACCTTCAAGGACATGCCGGCAACGCATTGGGCCTTCCAGGCGGTCAAATCGCTCAGCGCGAAGCAGATCGTTACAGGGATCAGTGCAGACGCCTTCAATCCCGGCGGCAATGTAACGCGCGCAGAATTTACCGCGCTGCTGGTTCGCGCCCTGGGGCTGCAAGGAACAGGGCAGAGTGCGTTCGCCGATGTAGCGGCGGGAGCCTGGTATGCCGCCGATGTGAATACGGCGGTCAGCCTGGGAATCGTGAACGGACGCGGTACGAACAGCTTCGCACCGAATAGCACGATTACCCGCGAGGAGATGGCAGCTATGCTGATCCGCGCGCTGCAGGTCAAACAGGGACGTGAGCTGACAGCGGAAGCGGCAGCATCATTTGCCGATGCCGCCGATATCAGCGCATGGGCTGCGTCTTACGTCAATACCGCCTCCGGTCTCGGCCTGATTCAGGGCCGCGAAGCCGGCGGGTTCGCCCCGCAGGCCGCGATGACCCGCGCCGAAAGCGCGCAGGTGATCTACCGCTTGCTCGGCTTATAGGGTTTGCTGTGAATAGCAGCAAATAAGCAAATGCAATAAACAAAGGCACTCTTCTTCGCGAAGAGTGCCTTTTCGTTCTGCAGTTATACCTTTTTCAGCACCATATAGCCGTATCCTGGCAGCTTGACCGACAATCTGCCGCGTTCGGCGCGGTAGGTATCGCCGGTAAAGAGGTTGTTCCACTCCCGTTCCTCCACGCTCAGCTGGAAGGTTTGAGTGGTCTCCTCCGTGTTGATCAGCACCATGATCACGTCATCGCCCAGGCTGCGCTCGTAGGCCAGCTTGGTGCCCTGCGGGCCGGCCTCCAGGAAGGTAATGGCGCCGGTCCGCAGCGCCGGCTCCTCGGCACGGATGCGGATCAGCTGCTGGTAATAGCTGAACAGCTCGCGGTCCTGCTTGGCCGGGTCCCATTCCATGCATTTGCGGCAGCCGGGATCGTTCTCTCCGTCCATTCCGATTTCACCGCCGTAATAGATGCAAGGGGTTCCCATGAACGTGAACTGGAAGAGCGCGGCCAGCTTGACCCTGTTCTTGTTGCCGCCTGCGAGGGTAAGCACCCGGGGCGTGTCATGGCTGTCGAGCAGATTAAAGGCGACCTCGCTGGCCTGCAGCGGATAGCGTGCGAGCTGACTGCCGATCGCATGGGAGAAGCCTTCCGCATCGACCGTTCCGTGGACGAAGAAGTCCAGCACCGCATCGGTGAACGGATAGTTCATCACAGCGTCGAATTGGTCGCCCTCAAGCCATGGTGCAGATTCATGCCAGATTTCGCCGAGAATATAGGCCTCCGGATTGGCAGCCTTGACCACTTTGCGGAAATCGCGCCAGAAGGCGTGATCGACCTCATCGGCCACATCGAGCCGCCAGCCGTCGAGTCCGACTTCTTTAATCCAGAATTCGGCTACTTTTAAGAGATAGGCCTTGACCTCAGGATGCTCTGTGTTCAGCTTCGGCATCAGCGGCTCGAAGGCAAAGGAGTCATAATTCGGGATATTGTCCGTCACCTGCAGCGGGAATTCGCGGATATGGAACCAGTCTTTGTACAGGGAGGCTTCGCCCTTCTCCAGCACATCGACGAACGGGGCAAAGGTGCGCCCCGAGTGGTTGAATACGGCGTCCAGCAGCACGCGGATGCCCCGCTCGTGGCAGGCATCGACCAGCCGTTTCAGCGTCTGTACATCACCGAAATGCGGGTCGACCATCATATAATCCTCGGTATCATATTTATGGTTCGTGGTTCCTTTGAAGATCGGCGTGAAGTAGATACCGGTGATGCCAAGCTCGCTTAAGTGATCAAGATGGTCGATAACCCCCTGTAAATCTCCGCCGAAGAAATTATGCGGGGTAGGTGTTCCACCCCAAGTCTCTACACCTTCCGGGTTAAGGGAAGGATCGCCATTAGCGAATCGTTCGGGGAAAATCTGATAAAAGACCGCATCCTTGACCCAGGCCGGCGGTGTAAACACATCGGCCGGGTTGAGGAACGGATATTCAAACAGCTTGAGCGGATTAGCCGGACGTTCGGCAACAAAGCCGTTTTCGGTCATCCAGATCTGCTCTCTGCCCTTTTGCAGCAAGAACCCGTATTTCAGTCTGCGGAGCTTGGGAATGGATTCGCATTCCCAGTAATCGAACATCGCATCCGAGGTGAACAGCGTCATCGGGATCAGCTCTTTAGTGGCGTCCCAGGCATATTTATCGCCAACCCAAGCGAATACTTCAGTTAAGTCGCCTTTCTTGGCGCGCAGGCGCAGATGGATGGTCTGGCGGTCATAGGCATAGGACCAGTTCAGCCGGGGACGATGGTAGACAGCTTCAAGTAACATAGATGAATCCTCCTAAAGTAATGGGATGAGTAACTCCGAAGCCACGTCAGACTGAGCGGCTTACGGAGGCTGCACATAAAAATAAGGGTGTGTATGTATAAATCCTCCAATACAGTGGATAACAACTGTGTAGGAAGCTTATGCAACAGCGGCCTGGACGAGCTGTATATCTGTGCATCAGTTGCGCGCAATTTGGACTAAACGCCAAATTTGCCCACAGCAAAAAGGCACATCCGTGGCAAAGAGCTTGCCCAGGGATTGTGCCTGGTGAGTATCACGACCTTCGAAGCCGGTAATAAACGCAGATTCTTCAGCGAGAGTCCAGCAGGCCAGGCTGCTTATAATGTTTTGGATTATAGCATGGAATAAATGGCTGTTCAATACTATTGTTCAAACCGTTGCACAAAATGACATGCGGAAAAATTCACATCCAAATGGACAAGCAGGCCTGAAAAAACGCTAAGAAATACGTTTATAAGTAAATTTAAGCAAGAAAAAACACGAAAAAAAGAGAAAAGAGTGATAAGTAGAGTAATTAGGAGTATTCGTGTAAAATATGAAGCAAATAGCTTAATATATGCTAATAAAACGGTTATTTGGGCAAATACACTATGTGCAAACGTTTTTACAATCAAGATTCATGTTGTATTATGAATTTAGTAATGAAGCGCTTTCTAGAACTAGGCTAAAGCGGATACAGAAGGTTGGAAGAACAAAACAGACGTTTTTTTTGGATCTTCTGAAATCGTTTGCGCAAGTTCTGCAGCATCATTGTTGGCAAGCGTACACAAATTAGGAGGGGTTAAAGCAATGAAGTTGAAAAAGCTTATGGTTCTCACCGCCGCAGCTTCTATGGCACTGTCTGTCACTGCCTGCGGATCTAGCAACAACAACGGAAATAACGGGGGCAACAACACAACCGCAACGAATGCACCGACAGAAAGCACAGCTCCGGCCGGAAACGCAGGCACGGACAACGCTGGCACTGAAACCGTGCAAATTACACCTGAGGATGGCGCATCTCTGGTTGTATGGGAAAGTAAAGAAGAAAGAGCCTTTACAGACGCGATCGCGAAGGAATTCACTGAAAAATACAATGTTCCTGTAAAAATCGAAGAGCTGTCGCCGGTAGAGCAGGTTACCAAGCTGTCCCAGGACGGTCCTTCCGGTCTGGCTGCTGACGTTATTCTGATTCCGCATGACAACCTGGGCAGAGCCGCAAGTGCACAGCTCCTGCTTCCAAACGACGTGTTCGAGCAAGAAACGATCAAGAACAATACTGAAGCCTCGATTACTGGTTCTAGCTATGACGGAATGCTTTACGGCTATCCGCGTGCAGCTGAAACTTATGCTCTGTACTACAACAAGTCTCTTGTCACTGAAGCGCCTAAGAGCTTTGATGATGTACTAGCTTTCGGCAAAACCTTCACTGATAAAGCCAATAACCGCTACGGCATCATGTGGGAAGTCGGCAACATGTACTTCAGCTACCCGTTCATCGCTTCTAACGGCGGCTATATCTTCGGGGATAACGGCACCAACAAAGACGATATCGGTATCAATACCGATGGCGCAATTGCAGGCTTGAGCGAGTTTGTAAAACTGAAAGAAATTCTGCCGATTAACAGCGGCGATATTAACCCTGACATTAAGCGCAGTCTCTTCAACGCCGGCGATGTCGCAATGGATATCAACGGACCTTGGGAACTGGCCGGCTACAAAACTGCTCTCGGTGACAACCTGGGACTGGCACCGCTGCCGACTATCGGCGGAAAGACTGCCATCACTCTGGCCGGCTTCAAGATCTTTGCAGTTAACGCCTATACCCAATATCCAAATGCCGCCAAGCTCTATGCTGAGTTCGCTTCCAGCAAGGAAGCCCAGCTTAAGCTGAACGAACTGGTCGGATCGATTCCAACCAACCTGGAAGCTCTGGAAGACCCGCAAATCAAGGATGATGTATATGTATCCGCTTTTGCAGAACAGGCTAAAAACTCCCAGCCAATGCCATCCATTCCTGAAATGGGCAATGTATGGAGTCCTGTAAATGCAGCCCTGCCGGAAATCTGGGACAAAGGCGCAGACCCTAAGACTGCCATGGATAAAGCAGCCCAACAGATCAAGGATCTGAACGACGGCGCTTCGCAGTAAGCATCAATAGGTCTATCCCAACAGTGAATTTATGAAATCAAATCGCCCGCCGCCTGGTAGCGGCGGGCGATTCTCTGATTTCCCAGGAGAGGAGAGCGGAAGGGAAATGCAGCGACACCATACTAGAGCTACGATACTGTCGACCTTGTTTATGGGATTGGGACAAATATATAACCGCCAATTTATTAAAGGTATTATTTTTATCATCGTAGAGGCTTTAAGCTTAGTTTACTTTATTCAGAATCTGGGACGCGCGGTCTGGGGCGTCGTTACGTTGGGTACAGCTACCCAGCACTTCGAGAAGGTCAACGGAATCGCCAAACTGGTCAAAGGTGACCATTCTATATTCATTCTGATCGAGAGTTTAATTACGATTATATTCTTTCTTCTGTTCGTGGTTGCCTGGTATATGAATATCAGAGATGCTCGCAAGACCGGGGCTGCGCGAGACGCAGGGCATACTCCGGGTACTTTCAAGCAGAGCATCCGCTATATCCTCGATTACAAGTTTGCGCAGACATTTCTTATCCTGCCGTCTGTAGGCATTCTGTTATTTACAGTAATGCCGATTATCTTCATGATCATGCTGGCGTTTACGAACTATTCTGCGCCTAACCATATGCCTCCGGCCAAGCTGGTAGACTGGGTTGGCTTTGAAACCTTCCGTAATCTTGTGGTGCTTAAATCATGGAGCCAAACCTTTTACGGGGTTCTTACTTGGACTATTATCTGGGCGGTCCTGTCCACGATTACTACCTATTTCGGCGGTATGCTGGTCGCCATGCTGGTCAGCCAGCAAGGCATCCGTTTCAAAGGCATCTGGAGAGCTATTCTGATTGTTCCGTATGCTATTCCGCAGATGATCTCCCTTCTGCTCATGCGTAACCTGTTCAACGGCCAGTTTGGTCCGATTAACCAATATCTGAAGTTCTTCGGACTCGGCGGTCTTCCTTGGCTGACGGATCCATTCTGGGCTAAAGTAACGGTTATCGTTGTAAACATGTGGGTTGGTATACCGGTATCCATGCTGCTGATTATCGGGGTTCTGACCACAATTCCACGCGATATGTATGAAGCGGCAGAAGTGGACGGAGCGACTAACTACCAGAAATTCCGAATCGTTACATTGCCTATGGTGCTATTCACGACGGCACCTACACTGATTGCCCAGTTTGCAGGCAATATCAATAACTTTAATGCGATCTTCCTGTTAACAGCCGGCAGTCCTCCCAACGGGGATTATCAATACGCCGGTTCCACCGATTTGCTCGTGACGTGGCTCTACAAGCTCACACTTGACCAGAATAAATACAACATGGCATCTGCGGTCGGTATCATTATCTTCATCATCGTGGCCAGCTTCTCGATTTACAATTACCGGCGGACGAAATCATTCAAAGAGGAGGATATGATCCAATGAGCGGAGTAAAAATTAAAACAAGAATACGGCTCGGATTAAGTTATTTGATGCTGGTTATTCTGTCTGTTGCAGCACTTTATCCTGCCATTTGGATTCTGTTATCGTCGCTGCGGCCAGGCAAATCCCTTTACAGTAAAACACTGATTCCTGAAACGTTTACGCTTGAACATTACCGGGCACTCTTCTATGATCCTACCCTGCTGTTCCCTACCTGGTGGCTAAATACGTTTAAAATTGCCTTCTTCTCCATGCTTCTGGGCGTGTTCCTGACATTGCTTACCAGCTATGCGGTCTCCCGGTTCAGGTTCAAGGCGCGCAAGACCACCATGTCCGGACTGCTGGTGCTGGGAATGTTTCCGGGCTTCATGAGTATGATTGCCATCTACCTGCTGCTGAAAGAATTTGATCTGCTGGATAAGCATCTGGCTCTGATTATCGTCTATGCAGCCGGAGCTCCGCTTGGCGGGACACTGATCGCGAAGGGGTTCCTCGATACGATACCGCGTTCGCTGGACGAAGCTGCCCGCATTGACGGTGCCAGCAACTTCGGAATCTTCTGGAGAGTGATTCTGCCTCTGTCGAGACCGATGATTACCTACATGGCGCTTACGCAATTTGTCGGACCTTGGGTTGACTTTATCTTTGCCCGGCTCATCCTGCGGACCAAGGAGAAATGGACCGTTGCCGTCGGCATGTGGGATATGGTGAATACGAACCAGAACACCAATTTCACGACCTTTGCAGCCGGGGCTGTACTGATCTCTATCCCAATCATGATCCTCTTTGCCTTCCTGCAAAAGCTGCTCGTCGAAGGCTTGACTGCCGGGGCGAGCAAGGGTTAATCGGTCCTTTGCCATTTTACGTGCTTTAATAAGAACAAGGTACAGCCTTCATTTGATTCGAAGGGTGTACCTTGTGTCTTTTCGTTCCAAAATTTGACGAAATATGACGAAAAATGGCGAATCACATAAAACCTCCTGAATTCGCTTTCACGGAAATTCCCGCTAGTGTGGGTACTCAGGGACTCCTGCCGGAGCGCCTGATTTAGGCTTCAAGGATAAAACCCACTACTGTGGCGTTATTTTATTCTATGGGGAGAGTAGACTTATGAAACGACAACGAAGCCTGCATCTGCAATCGGTTGGCGTTAAATTGTTCGTGATCCTGTTCGGTACGATTCTGTTATTGTCTTCCGTGCTTGGTGTGACCTCCTATTATGCGGCAAAAGGCATTATCACCAATGAGGTGGCGGCCGCTTCCTCACAATCCATTGTCCAGGCCGCGGACAAGCTCGACTTTCTCTTTGTCGAGTATGAAGCGCTTTCGCGGCAATTTGCCGTGGATCAGGCGCTTAAGGCGGATCTGGAGGCGGTGAATGATCCCGGTATCGGAACCGTGGCTAAGGTTGCCGCCGAAGCGCGCATCCGCAGCAAGCTCGATGCCGTCAAGGGCTCCGATGAACGTCTCATGGGCATCCGTCTTGTTTCCCGCAGCCTCGCCGAAGTTGAATCCTATAAAACCTCAGGCGTTACGGGAATCCGCACCGACGAGGGGATCCTGGCGAGAATCAAGCAGATTGACGAGGCCAAGGGCAATCCGGTGTGGTTCCCGGTCCGGCCGAAGGGCTTCTTCGATACATATTCGGAAGCTTCGCTCACGATGGGACGGCTTCTGCGCAATATGCAAAATCCGCAAGCAGAATATTATATGCTGATTGAGATCAAGCGGGATGCGCTTAAGGGCACACTTTCGAACCTGAAGATCGGTCAGGGCGGGGAGCTGCGCATCCTGAATGCAGCCGGAAATGTTGTGTATGCAGCGGATGACGCTCTCCTGGAGCAGTCCTCGTTCATTAAGCCGGCCGTGGCGGAGCCGCAGCCGGACGAGGAGGCGGATCGTTCCTTTATGGCAGACGATGAAGCCGGAACGGAGCAGCTGGCGGTCTACCAGCCGCTGACTACGGGCGGCTGGACACTGCTTGGCTACGCACCGGTCAGCGATTTCACCAAGTCGGCTGACCGCCTGCTGTATATTACGCTGCTCGTAGTGCTCGCAGCGGCGCTCATCGCTCTCCTGATCGGGTATGTGCTGGTGCGCCTGATCGGCAAGCCGCTGGGCAAGCTGGCCCGGCTGATGGAGGAAGGAGAGCAGGGCAATCTGCAGGTCCGCACCAATTTCAAAGGGCGAGATGAAATCGGTCGGCTGGGTCACAGCTTCAACCGGATGATGGAGCAGATTTCTCGCCTCGCCGGCCAGAGCGGCGCTTCGGCGACGGAGGTGCTGGCTACCTCGGAACAGCTGGTCCATGCTTCCGGGACGATTGCCGACCATGCCCGCGAGCTGGCGTCGGCGACCGGAGAAATTGCCCAGGGCGCGGCCAGTCTGGCAGCGGAAGCCGACAGCAGCAACCATGACGTGGAACAGATGGGCGATAAGATGCAGGAAGTGGACGGAATCAACCGGGTCATGGATGCAGCAGCCGAGAAAGTGATCGCGGTCAGCGAGCAGGGAGCGGAACTGATGAAGACCCTGGTAGCGCAAAGTGAGTCGACGGTGCAGATGATGCGGCTGATTGAAGCGAATTCGGCCAAGCTGCAGGAAAGCACTCATCTCATCCGCAATATTCTCGCTCCAATGATTGCCATGAACAAGCAGACGAACATTCTGGCGCTCAATGCTTCCATAGAAGCTGTCCGCGCCGGTGCGGCCGGCAGAGGCTTTATAGTCATCGCCGATGAGATCCGCGCGCTGGCCGGCCAGTCCAGCCAGTCCATTGCTTCCGTCTCGCAAATTACGGAGGAGATCGGCCGGAACATCGAGGACACCGTCAAGGTTGTGGGCGAAGCGGCGCCGCTCTTCAGTGAGCAGATCGGTTCGGTGCGGGAATCCTCGCAGATCTTTGCCGCAGTACGCAAGGAGATGGAAGATTTCATTGAATATCTGGGCCAGTCTTCCGCGGCGGTTTCGGAGCTGACCATCTTCCAGGCACGCCTTGGCGAGTCGATGGGCAGTGTCCGTTCTGTAGTGCAGCAGACCAGCGCCTCTACGGAAGAAGTGGCGGCGATGTCTTCCCGGCAATTGACGGTAAGCGGCGAACTGGTTACGTTGTCCAGACAGCTGGAGGAGCTGGCGGAGAGCCTGAAGCAATCGCTGGTGTCTTTCCACGGGCAGGCTGAACATCCGGGAGCAGACAAACCGGAACAATTGCAATAAATTGTTACTTATTTAAGTCCCCCTCCATCCCCCGCTGATGCGGGCTGGAGGGGTATATTCTGGACTTCCTGAATTCACTAAATCATGAAAGAGATGGACTATGAAATTATTCTGTATCCCTTATGCCGGAGGCTCGGCCTCCTTCTATAGTCAATGGTCAAGCCATATAAAAGGAATCGCTGAGATTGTTCCAGTGGAGCTGGCTGGCAGAGGCAGGAGAGTGCATGAGCCGTTCTACCGGACTTTTGAAGAAGCGCTTGAAGATATTACATCGATGATTGTGCCGCAATTAAATGGAGATTCCTATGCGATTCTCGGGCATAGCCTGGGGGCTATTCTTGCCTATGAAACAATTCATCAGCTGAAAAGCAGGGGTTATCAGGAGCCGGAGGTCGCTTTTTTCTCTGGCAGATCAGCCCCGCAGGTAAGGGATATGGATAAAACCATCGTTCACCTGCTCCCGGATGATAAGTTTATACAGCACGTAAGGGAATTAGGCGGGACGCCGCCGCAGTTTTTTGATAATAGAGAATTGATGGATCTCTTTTTGCCTATTATCAGGTCGGACTTCCGGTTGTCGGAGACTTATCTGTTCAAAGAGAGAAACAGTAAACTCGGGTGTGACGTCAACGTATTCTTCGGTTATAAGGATGACACCCTGTCAGGAGATATCAAAGAGTGGGATCAAATATCTGACAAAGCTTGCAGGTATGCCGGTTTTGATGGAGATCATTTTTTTATTCATAGTCATTCGCAACCGGTTCTAGAGGCACTTACGAAGGCTCTCCATTTCCGCTAGGCGCAGCAAGATGTGTTATTACAACAAGAACCTATAATCATGCCAATCCTCAACCTGCATAATTCAACTTCACTGTCTCAGATTGGTTTGCGGTTGCCTTCAGAAGCATGCAGTTCATTCAGAATCAGCATAATCAATGAGGGGGCTTCACTAAGCATGAAACAGTTAGGCAGAAGTGAATCTGCAGTTTCATTAACGCACGCACAGAAGCGGATTTGGATGATGGAGCAGCATTATCCGGGCACTCCGCTCAATAATATAACGCTGTATTTTATTTTTAAAGGAGAAGCGAATTTAGTCTGGATTGAAGCAGCCATCCACTATAATCTCAGCAACCACGCTGGCTTTGGATTGCGAATCTCCCGCAACCAGGACGGTGAGCCCTATCAATATTATGTACCCCATCCTAAAACCCCGTTCCCGCTAATCGACTTCAGTACTTCAAATCACCCTAATGAGGCGCTTGAGCTTTGGACGCAGCAGCAAGCGAAAATCCCCTTCCAATTCGAGAATAACCCTTTATATTACATAGCCCTCTTCAAAGTCAGCGACGATGAGTGCGGATATTTAATCAAGGTCCACCACATCATTGCTGATGGATGGTCAGGACAGGCTTGGCTTCAAGATACACTGGCAATTTATGAGAAGCTGGCGAAAGGCGAAAGCCACCCGGTTGGCAGGTCCAGCAATTTTCTGGATTTTGCAGATCACGAAGATCATTATTTAAGGTCTAACCGCTACATCAAAGACAAGCAGTTTTGGTTACAGCGTTATCAGGATTATGAGTCCCCTACGGTTATGGGTACCTCCAAAGGGATCACCAGCGATTCGGCCGGCACACGGAAATCATTCCTGCTGAACAAAGAGCTAAGTGAGCGGATCAGGGAAAAGCTTGATGAGAACCGGGTTTCACTAAACGCCTGGTTTGTCGCATTAATGCTCGCTTATCTGAACCGGACGACCGGGCAAAGCGACTTGGTCATCGGGACTCCGGTCTCAAACCGTTCCGGTGCGAAAGAGAAATCTGTCATTGGCATGTTTGCCAGTACAATGCCGCTGCGGGTTCAAGTTAATGCAGTGCAGAGCTTCGACTCGTTTAGCAGGGAAGTACAGCAGCAATTGATGTCATGTTACTTTCATCAGAAATATCCTTACGATAATCTGGTGCAAGAATTGGAGCTGCGCAAAAAGGGAATAGACCAGCTGTTCTCGGTTGTTGTAAATAATCTTGGCACCAGACTTGTGACGAATGTGGAAGGTCTCACTGTAAAAGCGAACGAGGTTTACAACGGGCATCAATTTTATCCATTTCAGCTAATGATTAAAGACTGGTCTCTGACTGGTGAACTTGAATTGGCCTTTGATTACAAGGCTGACCATTCGGATGGAATTGTAGAACAGATCTTCAGCACTTTTGTTGTCATGCTTCAGGATATCCTCGGGGAGTCCAGTCCGATGATCCAGGATATCCGGCTATTGGATGAAGAGGGGACCCGTCAGCTTACCCTTGGATTCAACGATACGGCGGCGGAATATCCGCGGGAAGCGACGATCCACGGTCTGTTCGAGGCGCAGGTGGAGAAGACGCCGGATGCGGTGGCGGTAGTGTACGGGGATCAGCAGCTGACCTATGCGGAGCTGAACGCACGGGCGAACCGGCTGGCGTGGACGCTGCGTAGGCAAGGTGTAGAGCCGGACTGTATTGTGGCAATTATGGCGGAACGCTCGCTGGAGCTGATGGTAGGGATTTATGGCATCCTGAAGGCTGGCGGGGCGTACCTGCCGATTGATCCGGCCTACCCGAAGGAGCGAATCCAATACATGCTCGGAGACAGCGGCGCGTCGGCGCTGCTGATTGACGCTGGCCTTGATCCATGCGGATTTGAGGGCGCGGTTATCGAGTTGACTTCCGGCAGGCAGGAACAATCCGAGGCCAACCCGCCGCAAGAGCTGAATTCCCGGCATTTGGCGTATGTGATGTATACCTCAGGGACCACCGGCAACCCGAAAGGCGTCATGATGGACCATCGCGCGGTGATCAACCGTCTGCAGTGGATGCAGAATTGGTACTGTCTTCGAGAAGAGGATGTGATTCTGCAAAAGACGCCGATCACGTTCGACGTTTCGGTGTCGGAGCTGTTCTGGTGGGGCATGACCGGGGCGCGGGTCTGCATGCTTTCGCTGCGTGGAGAGAAGGATCCGGCGGTGCTGGCCGAGACGATAGAACGCCACGGCATCACGGTTATGCATTTTGTGCCGTCGATGCTGAGTGTCTTCCTGGAGCAGGCCGGGCAAATGTTCAGCCCGGAGAAGCTCCGCAGCCTGCGGCGGGTATTTGCCAGCGGGGAAGCGCTGAAGCCGCAGCATGTGACCGGGTTCTACAAGCTAATGGAGGGGAGCGGCGCGACGCTTCACAACCTGTATGGACCGACGGAAGCAGCCGAGGTTTCCTATTATGACTGTATGCCTCTCTTCGCGGAAACAGCGGTGCCGATCGGCAAGCCGCTTGCCAATACGCAGCTGTACATTGTAGGTGACGACCTGCAGCTGAAGCCGGTAGGCATCGCGGGTGAGCTGTATCTCGCGGGGGACGGTCTGGCGCGGGGTTACTTCAATCGGCCTGACCTGACGGCAGAGAAGTTCGTCGACAACCCGTTCGAGCCGGGGACCAAGATGTACCGAACCGGAGATTTGGCGAGGTGGCTGCCGGACGGCAACGTGGAGTACCTGGGCCGGATCGACCATCAGGTGAAGATCCGCGGCTACCGGATCGAGTGCGGGGAGATTGAAGCACAGCTTATGGCGCAGGGCCATATCCGCGAAGCGGTGGTCATTGCCCGTGAAGATGAGCAGGGACAGGCGTATTTGTGCGCGTATCTCGTAAGTGATGAAGCAGTTCCGGTACCGGAACTGCGGGCGCAACTGGCAGCACAGCTGCCGGAGTACATGATTCCGTCCTACTTCGTGGAGTTGGAGAAGCTGCCTCTGACCGCTAATGGCAAGGTGGACCGAAAGGTGCTGCCGGTGCCGGACCGGGAGGCGTACACTGAAGGCTATGAAGCCCCGCGGGATGCGCTGGAAAGGCAATTGGCGGAGTTGTTCGCCGAGGTGCTGGGGGTTAAGGAGGTTGGCATCGGAGATTCATTCTTCGCGCGCGGCGGCCACTCGCTGAAAGCGATGACGCTGGTGTCGCGTATTCACCAGCGGCTGGCGGTTGAGCTGCCGCTGCGGGAGCTGTTCGCGCGTCCGACGGTGAAGGCGCTCGCGGCCTATGTGCGCAGTACGGAGGAAAGCGACTATGGCCGAATTGAGCCGGCGGCAGTACAGGCATCGTACCCGCTGTCATCGGCGCAGCGGCGGCTATACGTGCTGCATGAGGTGGAGCCGGAGAGCACGCGCTACAACATGCCGGGGGTTATGGAGCTCACAGGTCAGGTAGACGGGAGTCGGCTGAAGCAAGCGATCCGCTCGGTCATCGCCCGTCACGAATCGCTGCGCACGTCGTTCACGTGGATTGGCGGTGAACCGAGACAGCAGGTGCACGAAGAAGTGGCGCTGGAATGGATATACAGGGAGGCGGATGAAGGGCAAGCCCGGGAACTTGCCCGGGGTTTTGTGCAATCGTTCGCACTGGACCAGGCGCCGCTGCTGCGGGCCGGGCTGCTGCGATTGGCGGAAGAGCGTCACTGGCTGCTGTGGGACATGCATCATATTGTCTCGGACGGCGTGTCGCTGCACCTTCTGGTGTCGGACCTCATGGCGGCGTATGCCGGTGAGGAATTGACGCCGCTGCGGATTCAGTACAAAGACTATGCGGTCTGGCAGCAGGGGACGCTCGGGATCGAGCAGATGCAGGAGCATGAGGCATACTGGCTGTCGGCCTATGCAGAGGAAGCACCGGTGCTGGAGCTGCCGGCTGACCGGACACGTCCGGCGGTGCCAAGCAGCGAAGGCGGGCAGGTACATGCGCAGATCAATGCGGATGTGGCGGAAGGGCTGAAGCAGCTTGCCGCAGAGACCGGAGCGACGCTGTACATGGTGCTGCTGGCGGCCTATAACGTGTGGCTGCACAAGTACACGGGGCAGACCGACATTGTGGTCGGGACGCCGGTGTCGGGACGGACGCATGGGGATACAGAGCCCATGATCGGGATGTTCGTGAACACGCTGGCGCTGCGCAATGCCCCGTCCGGGGACAAGCGGTTTATAGACTTCCTGCGCGAAGTGAAGGAGCGGACGCTGGCGGCGTTCGAGCATCAGGATTATCCGTTCGAGGAGCTGGTCGAGAAGCTGAATGTGCGGCGCGATATGAGCCGCAACCCCTTGTTCGACACGATGCTGGTGCTGCAGAACATGGAGCAGGCGCGCTTCGGGCTGGCGGGAGTAGACGTTCGTCCGGTCGAGCTGGACCACCGGGCGACGAAGCTCGATCTGACGCTGAACGTTGCGGAGAACGATCAGGGACTTCAGCTGCTGCTGGAATACAGCCGTGCGCTGTTTAATGAGGATACAGCCGGGAGGTACCTGGTGCACTTTGTGCAGCTCTTGTCCCAAATCGGGGAGCAGCCGGAAGCAAGGATCGGCTCGTATGAGCTTGTCACACCAGAGGAGAAAGTGCAGCTGCTGCACGGTTTCAATGACACAGCGGCGGCGTATCCGCAGGAGGCGACGATCCACGGTTTATTCGAGGAACAGGCGGAGAAGACGCCGGATGCGGTGGTGGTCGTGTACGGGGAGCAGCAGCTGACCTACGCGGAGCTAAACGCGCGGGCGAATCAGCTCGCGTGGACACTGCGCGGGCAATGTGTGGGGCCGGAAACGATTGTAGCGGTGTTGGCGGAACGCTCACTGGAGCTGATGGTCGGGCTCTATGGCATCCTGAAGGCCGGCGGTGCGTACTTGCCGATTGATCCGGCGCTGCCGGCCGAACGCATCCGGTATATGCTCCGGGACAGCGGCGCGGCGGTGCTGCTGACTCAGCCCGGCCAGAATGCTTGCGGCTTTGAAGGCGCGGTCATCGAGTTGACGCCTGGAGGGCTTGCCGGAGGGCGAGCTGGAGGGCAAGCTGGAGAGCAAGTGCCATCCGGGGGCAATACGCCGCTGGAGCCGGATTCCCGGCGACTGGCGTATGTGATCTATACCTCTGGGACTACAGGCAACCCGAAAGGAGTCATGATCGAGCATCGCTCGGTGGTTAACCGCCTGCAATGGATGCAGAACCGCTACCCCATCGGAGCAGGGGATGTGATTCTGCAGAAGACGCCGATCACGTTCGACGTTTCAGTGTGGGAGCTGTTCTGGTGGGGCATGACCGGGGCCAAGGTCAGTATGCTTCCGCCGCAGGGAGAGAAAGACCCGGCCGTGCTGGCCGAGACGATAGAGCACCACGGCGTCACGGTGATGCATTTTGTGCCGTCGATGCTGAGCGTCTTCCTGGAACAGGCCGGGCAAGTGTTCAGCCCGGAGAAGCTGGGCAGCTTGCGCCGGGTATTTGCCAGCGGGGAAGCGCTGAAGCCGCAGCATGTGACCGGGTTCTACAAGGTGTTGGAGGGGAGCGGAGCCACACTTCACAACCTGTACGGGCCGACGGAGGCCACAGTGGATGTTACGTATTACGATACTGCCTCGACCTTCGCGGAAGCTGCGGTGCCAATCGGCAAGCCCATCGCCAATACGCAGCTGTACATTGTGGGTGACAACCGGCAACCGCAGCCAATCGGCGTCCCGGGTGAGCTGTGTATCGCGGGCGACGGCCTGGCGCGGGGGTACCTCAACCGGCCGGAGCTGACGGCGGAGAAATTCATAGACAACCCGTTCGGGCCGGGGACGAAGATGTACCGGACCGGAGATTTGGCGAGATGGCTGCCGGACGGCAACGTGGAGTATCTGGGCCGGATCGACCATCAGGTGAAGATCCGCGGCTACCGGATCGAATGCGGAGAGATTGAGGCCCGGCTGATGGCATATGGTCATATCTGCGAAGCGGTGGTCATGGCCCGTGAGGATGAGCAAGGACAGGCGTACTTGTGCGCCTATCTCGTGAATGATGAAGCGGTTCCGGTAGCAGAGCTGCGGGTGCATTTGGCAACTCAGCTGCCGGATTACATGATTCCGTCTTACTTCGTGGAGCTGGAGAAGCTGCCTCTGACCGCTAACGGCAAGGTAGACCGCAAGGCGCTGCCGGCGCCGGACCGGGAGGCGCACACTGAAGGCTATGAAGCCCCGCGGGATGCGCTGGAAAGGCAATTGGCGGAGTTGTTCGCCGAGGTGCTGGGGGTTAAGGAAGTCGGCATCGGAGATTCGTTCTTCGCGCGCGGCGGCCACTCGCTGAAAGCGATGACGCTGGTGTCGCGCATTCACCAGCGGCTGGCGGTGGAGCTGCCGCTGCGGGAGCTGTTCGCGCGGCCGACGGTGAAGGCGCTGGCGGATTATGTACGCAGCATAGAAGAAAGCGGCTACGGCCGGATCGAGCCGGCGGCGATGCAGGCATCCTACCCGCTGTCTTCGGCGCAGCGGCGTATGTATGTGCTGCATGAGGTGGAGCCGGAGAGCACGCGCTACAACATGCCGGGGGTCATGGAGCTCACAGGTCAGGTAGACGGGAATCGGCTGAAGCAAGCGATACGCTCGGTCATCGCCCGCCACGAATCGCTGCGCACGTCGTTCACGTGGATCGATGGCGAACCGAGACAGCGGGTACACGAAGACGTGGTGCTGGAATGGGTGTGCCGAGAGGCGGATGAAGGGCAAGCCCGGGACCTCGCAAGGGGATTCGTGCGGCCGTTCGCGCTGGAGCAGGCGCCGCTGCTGCGGGCTGTACTGCTGCGGCTGGCGGCGGAGCGGTACTGGCTGCTGTGGGACATGCACCATATTGTCTCTGACGGTGTATCGATGAATCTGCTGATGTCGGACCTCATGGCGGCGTATGCCGGTGAGGAATTGACGCCGCTGCGGATTCAGTACAAAGACTACGCGGTCTGGCAGCAGGGCACGCTCGGGGTCGAGCAGATGCAGGTGCATGAGGCATACTGGCTGTCGGCCTATGCAGAGGAAGCGCCGGTGCTGGAGCTGCCGGCTGACCGGACGCGTCCGGCGGTGCCAGGCAGCGAAGGAGGACAGGTTCATGCGCAGATCCGCGCGGACATGGCGGAAGGGCTGAAGCAGCTTGCCGGCGAGACCGGAGCGACGCTGTACATGGTGCTGCTGGCGGCCTATAACGTGTGGCTGCACAAATACACGGGGCAGACCGACATTGTGGTCGGGACGCCGGTGTCGGGACGGACGCATACCGATAC
>NZ_VWRQ01000032.1 GCF_008635795.1 Paenibacillus tepidiphilus
AATAAATTCTCATTTTGGAATCACCGAAGTGATTTCCGATACTCACTCGTTGTTCAGTTTTCAAAGATCAACATTGTTGCGTTCGATCAATTTCTCATCACCAGCAACTCTTATACTATATCATATCCAACCGATCATTGCAAGCTCTTTTTTAATTTCTTATTTCGAGCAACCATTTGATCTTTCTTGGCCGGAATTAGAATATACCATGTATACAGAATCATTGCAAGTACTTTTTTGAATTTCATGTAACACTAATTATCAAAGTGAAGTTGATTTAACTCTTTAATTCCTGAGTCTCTCAGTATCGCGCTTCTTATTGCCAATAAACAAATTCAAGGAAGCCAGAAGCGGCTTCCTTGATTGATCACTACCGTCAGTACATTGAATTAGTCTTTATTCCGCATATGCGGGAAGAGCAATACGTCGCGGATAGAGGCCGCATTGGTAAGCAGCATAATCAAGCGGTCCACACCAATCCCCAGTCCACCTGTAGGCGGCATACCATATTCCAGAGCACGGATGAAGTCTTCATCCATCTCATGGGCTTCATCGTTACCTTGCTCCTTCTCCTGGAGCTGAGCTTCAAAGCGCTGACGCTGGTCGATCGGATCATTCAGCTCGCTGAAGGCATTGGCATGCTCACGGGCCACGATAAACAGCTCGAACCGGTCTGTAAAGCGCGGATCGTGATCGTTCTTTTTGGCCAGCGGCGAGATTTCGACTGGATGTCCTGTGACAAAGGTAGGCTGAATCAGCGTTTCCTCCACGAACTGTTCAAAGAATGCATTGAGGATGTGGCCAAAGGTCATATGCTTCTCTACCGGAACACGATGCTCCTTAGCCAGGCGATGGGCTTCTTCGTCGGTCATATGCACTCCGAAATCCACTCCGGTTACTTCCTTAACGGCGTCTACCATGGTTACACGGCGCCACCCAGGCTGCAGATTCACCTCACGGCCCTGATAGTTGATCGTTTGTGTGCCGAGCACTTCCTGGGCAATATGGGCGATCATGCTTTCGGTCAGATTCATAATATCCTTATAATCGGCATAGGCTTCATACAGCTCGATCATTGTGAATTCCGGGTTATGGCGCGTGGAAATCCCTTCATTGCGGTATACGCGGCCAATTTCATATACCTTCTCTAATCCGCCCACAATCAGACGCTTCAGATGCAGTTCAATCGCAATCCGCATATACAGCTGCATGTCCAGCGTATTGTGATGCGTGATGAACGGACGCGCAGCAGCCCCGCCGGCAATGGCATGCAGCGTCGGTGTTTCGACTTCAAGATATCCGAGCGAGTCCAGATAACGGCGCATCGACTGGATAATCCGTGAACGGGCAATAAAGGTCTGCTGAACCTCAGGGTTAATAATTAAATCGACATAACGCTGACGATACCGCAGTTCGACATCCTTCAGGCCATGATATTTCTCCGGAAGCGGCAGCAGCGATTTCGACAGCACTTCCAGGTTGCTTACCTTGACGGAGGTTTCACCGGTCTTGGTCTTGAACAGCGTTCCCCGGATACCGACAATGTCGCCCAAGTCAAGGATGGTGAATGCACTGTACTGCTCTTCCGGAATACTGTCCTTGCGCACGTAAATCTGGATTTTGCCGCTCAGATCCTGGATGTGGGCGAAGCTGGCTTTACCCATTACACGTTTAGCCATAATTCGGCCGGCGAGGCTGACTTCCAGCCCCAGTTCCTCCAGCTCATCATGCGTTTGTGCGTCATATTTGGCCAAAAGATCGCCGGCGTTTGCGGTACGCTCATACTTTTTGCCGAACGGATCGATTCCCAGCGCACGCAGCTCGTCCAATTTACCTCTGCGGATTGTCAGCAGCTCACTCAGTTCAGTTTCGGTTGTCTCGACATTGTTGTTTTCTTCGGTCATTTCTTTCATCCTCTCTTAAACCATCCTGCGCATATACACAAGAAGAAACGGCTCCGCCCCTATAGGCAAGGGCAGCCCGTTCCTTTCCTTGGAATATCGGCTTCCGAATCCCGAAAAAAGCTTCCCAAGGGAAGCTTTTTATATTCCTTCTCCGGATTTATTTCATGGTGATGTCTAGAATTTTATATTGAATAACGCCTGCAGGAACACTAACGTCAACAATGGTGCCTACTTTTTTACCGATGATTGCTCTGCCAACCGGGCTTTCATTGGAAATCTTATTGTTCAGCGGATCAGATTCAGCGGTGCCGACAATGGTATATTCCATAATATCGCCGAACTCCAAATCCTCCACTTTAACGGTTACCCCAATGCTGACCACATCTGTGACGATTTCATCGCTGTTAATGATACGGGCATTGCGAAGCATTTTCTCCAGGGTGATGATGCGCCCTTCAATAAAAGCCTGCTCGTTCTTCGCGTCCTCATATTCCGAGTTCTCGCTGATATCTCCGTAACCGATAGCCACCTTAATCCGCTCAGCCACTTCGCGGCGCTTAACGGATTTAAGATTCTCCAGTTCTTCTTCCAGACGCTTAAGTCCGTCCGGCGTAAGGATGACCTCTTTATCACTCATCTCAACCGATTCTCCTGTCGTTTACATTTATTAAAAACACCATACTATATGCGAATCTGGAGGGATAAGAACCCCCCTTGCTGCAGTGCTGCTTATCCTAACGCTGATTTTATACTGAAAAATTATATTGGAACCGCTACAAAATGTCAATGAGACACGGGAAAGCGCCATACACCCGGACATTTTCGCAGACAAAGCGGCTGAAATATCAGCGATTCGACAGTTATCACGGAGATATTTACGCCAAAAAAAGGATGGCTGCGGCAGTCCGCAATCCATCCTTCTGTTCATGAGTCATCATACCGCCGAAAGCGACGCCTCAGCTTCCTCATCGGACTCGTACTGGGCGACATATTCCTCCAATAAACGAACCATACCGTCGCGCTTGGTTTCTTCCATAATGATATCCTTAACGCGGGCTGCACCCTTGAGCCCCTTCAGGTACCAAGCCATATGCTTGCGCATCTCACGGACGGCTACTGCCTCTCCCCTAAGGGCGATCAGACGGTCCATATGCAATATAGCTACTTGGATCTTCTCCGCAGGTCCCGGCTCCGGCATCAGCTCTCCTGTGCTTAAATACTGGACAGTACGGTACAGCATCCACGGATTGCCGAGTGCTCCCCTTCCGATCATCACACCATCACAGCCGGTCTGATCCAGCATGGCCCGGGCATCCTCCGGAGTGGCCACATCGCCGTTCCCGATGACGGGAATCGACACAGCCTCCTTGGCCATCTTGATATATTTCCAGTCTGCATGTCCGGTATAGAGCTGCTCCCGGGTACGGCCATGCACGCTGACCGCCTTGCCGCCGGCACGCTCAACTGCCCGGGCATTCTCTTCGACAAAAATATGCTCGCTATCCCATCCGATCCGCATTTTTACAGTGACTGGTTTCTCGACAGCCTCGACAACGGCCGATACCATTTCATAGATTTTGTCGGGGTTCAGCAGCCAGCGGGCGCCGGCGTCGCATTTGGTCACTTTGGGCACAGGGCAGCCCATGTTGATGTCGATAATATCGGCGTTCGTTTCTTTATCCACGACTTTAGCCGCTTCGACCAGAGACGCCCGGTCCCCTCCAAAAATCTGCAGACTCAGCGGCTTCTCCCGCTCATCCACAAACAGCATTTCGCGGGTCCGGCGATTGCCGTGCAGGATTGCCTTGTCGCTGACCATTTCTGCACAGACCAGTCCGGTGCCGAATTCTTTGGCAATTAATCGGAATGCAGGGTTGCACACGCCGGCCATTGGAGCCAGCACGACCTGATTTTTCATCTCAATATCGCCGATTTTCAGCATGCTTTCACTCCTCTCTTTCAATAATATGAATGATAAAAATTCCGTCTACTCAGACATATCTATAAGCTCAGCAACCGACATATCGAGAACATCCGCAATTTTATTTAAAATTTTATCTTCTAAACGTCGGTTTCCCCTCTCCACCGCCCCAAGCACGGCCAACGAGACCCCGACATAATCCGCTAATTCCTGCTGGGTATAGCCCTTCAGCTTACGAAAGGCCCGGACCCTAAGTCCTATGCGTTTGGTGTCCACAAGCGGATTCCTTCCTTTCCGTCCACATCGTCCACAGCTGTCTGCATCCATTCGCGGAATCCGGAAATCCCCGGCTTTGACGACACCACTTCCTGTAGCGGAACCAGTACAAACGCCCGCTCTCGCATCCTTGGATGCGGCAAGGTGAGCTCCTGCGAGTCGCTGCTGTAGCCTTCAAACCAGAGCAAATCCAAATCCACGGTCCGCGGCCCATAGCGGATATCCCGCACCCGACCCAACTGTGCCTCAATCTCCAGCATCACTTGCAGCAGCACCTCCGGTGCCAGGGTGGTACTCAGCGCCGCCGCCATATTCAGAAACTGCGGCTGATCGAGATAACCGACAGGTTCTGTTTCGTATATCCTGGAACAGCGCAGCACCTGAATGCCTTCCTGCTGCTCCAATCTGTGCAAAGCCTCCCTGAGAGCCCCTTCACGGTTACCCAAATTAGCCCCTAAAGCAATATAAGCCTCTGATGCTGCGTCAGAGGTGGAATGTCTGTTCATCGGACTCTGTCTCACTTTCTCGTTCTGCGCAATTCTACGGTTACTCCCTGAAAATGAACGTCGAACGGAGGATGCGGCTTGGTCAGCTTGACCGTAGCAGCATTGATAATAGTATAAGTGTCCAATACCGCAGATGCAATATGTTCAGCCAGAGCCTCAATCAGCTTGAACGACTTTTTTTCGACAACAGCCTTCACCAGCTCATGAACTTCGGCATAGTTTACCGTCTGTTCCAGGTCATCATTCCTGCCTGCGGCAGACAGATCAAGCTCCAGCTCCAAATCTACATAGAAACGTTGCCCCAGCTTGCGCTCTTCTTCGAATACCCCGTGATACCCGTAATATTCCATGCGGTGCAGTGTCATTTTATCCATATATGGTCAACCGCCTTCTCTTCAATATATAAAAAAAGCTTACCCGTACAACAGCGGAGCGCTTGCATAGAGCATGGCATCGCACATTTGAACCGTGCGCTTAATCTTCGCCACATCGTGCACCCGTACGATCTGGCAGCCTTGGGCAATGCCGAAGGCAACGGTGGCCGCCGTCCCTTCCACTACATCATCTGCCGGAAGGTCAAGAGCGGTGCGGATAAATCTCTTGCGCGAGGTGGCCAGCAGCACCGGATAGCCAAGTCCCGCCAGCTTGTCCAGCAGCATCATTACCTGCAGATTCTCCGTATAGTCTTTGGCAAAGCCGATTCCCGGGTCGAGAATAATGTTCTCATGACGTACGCCGGCGGTCAACGCGAGATTGATGCTCTCCAGAAGGTCGGAGGTCATATCCGAAGCAAGATCGGCGTAATCACGGTTATGCCGGTTATGCATCACAATGAACGGGCAATCGGCCGCGGCCGCAGCGGCAGCCATTGCGGGATCGGCTTTGCCGCCCCAGACATCGTTAATGATATGCGCTCCGGCCTTAAGCGCCTGCCGGGCTACCTCCGCTTTATAGGTATCAACTGACAATGGCAGCTGCGGTGCCGCACGATGAATGCTTTCAATTACTGGCAGGATGCGTTCCAGCTCTTCCTCCGCACTCACCGGCTCATGGCCCGGACGGGTCGATTCCCCGCCGATATCAATAATGTCGGCGCCTTCGGAAGCCATGCGCAGCGCATGTTCCACCGCCTTCTCCGGTTCATTCCAGAGTCCCCCGTCGGAGAACGAATCGGGTGTGACATTGAGAATGCCCATGATCAAAGTCCGTTCACCCAGCACAAGCTCTTGCTCCCCACAGCGGTAGCTGCGTTTATATAGTACCGGTCTCATGTCTTCTTGTTCGTCCTTTCACGGTATAATTCAAGTAATTTGGCAGTTCGGATTCCGCAGTGTCCGCCGCTCACAAGGGTCTTGCTGCCACTATTCCATAAGCCTGTTATAGGTACAAGTTCCTGTATGGAGCTGGTGATGAATATCTCATCGGCGGCTAGAAGTTCCTCCCAGCTGTATAACCCCTCTACAGGCTGCAGCCCCGCTTCAGAGGCAAGCTCCAGCACCATTTCCCGGGTAATGCCCGGGAGAATGCCTGTATTCAGGGAGGGCGTGCACAACAAATCACCGGCGATAAAAAAGACATTGCTGACGATGCCTTCGGCCACATAGCCCTGCCCGGTTAGCATCAACCCTTCCGCACCGAGCCGGGCGGAAGGATAGCCGGCCAATTCACGCTTTGCCATTATATTGTTCATATAATGGAGCGATTTCAGCCGTACTGGACCTTCCGGCGTGTTGCGGGGCAGCTTGAGGAGCTGCAGTCCTTTGCCCTGCGTATATAAATCGCCGGGCAGGCGGGGAAGCTCCTTGATATAGAGCAGATGGTTCGGCTTCGTATAGTCACCTGCCGGCAACCCCAGGACATCCTCGCCTGCTGTCACGGTGTAACGAATATAAGCCTCCTCTAATCCATTGTGCTCCATAACGCTGGCAATCCATTCTTTCAGCGAAGCCTCCGCCGGATGGAAGGGAATCCCCAGCAGCCTGCATCCTTGCTCCAGCCGGGACAGATGGCGGTCTAGCAGGAAGGGCTCACCTCTGTAAGTACGGAAGGTCTCAAACAGCCCCATCCCGTACAAAAAGCCGTGATCCAGGGCGGAAACCACGGCGTTCTTGGACTCGACGACTTGATAGTTTAAGCCTATATAGTTCATGCCGGCTCCCCGGCTCTCCGTTTCAGAAAATTGCGCAGCATCTGATGCCCGTGATCGGTAATGATCGACTCCGGATGGAACTGAACGCCTTCAATCGGGTATTCCTTGTGGCGCAGGCCCATAATCTCTCCTTCGGCTGTCTCTGCCGTAATCTCGAGGCAATCGGGCAGCGTCTCCCGCTCCACAATCAGCGAGTGGTACCGGGTGGCGGTAAACGGTGATTCCAGTCCCTCAAACACGGAGGTACCGTGATGGTGTATCGGAGACGTCTTGCCGTGCATCAGCCGCTCTGCGCGGATGACATTGCCCCCGAAGGCCGCTCCGATGGCCTGATGGCCCAGGCATACGCCAAAGATCGGAATAACGCCCTTGAAATGCTGCAGCAGCTCCAGGCTGATGCCTGCCTCATTCGGGGTGCATGGGCCGGGGGAAATCAGAATATGGTCCGGTGCCAGCGCTTCAATCTCCGAAAGGGTAATCTCGTCGTTGCGGAATACCTTCACTTCTTCCCCCAGCTCCCCCAGATATTGCACCAGGTTAAACGTAAAGGAATCATAATTATCGATGACCAGGATCATAAGCTTGCTCCTCCTTCGCCTGCCGGCGCTTACGCGATTGCTCCAGCTCACTGCAGAGCACCGCCTTCACGACTGCTTTGGCTTTATTATGGCATTCACGGTATTCCCGGTACGGATCGGAATCGATCACAATGCCCGCTCCCGTCTGAATATATCCGGTTCCGTCCTGGACCGCCAGCGTTCGTATAATAATATTTAATTCCATATCGCCGCTGTAGTCAATCCAGCCCAGCGAGCCTGTATAGGGTCCGCGCCGCACCGGTTCCAGCTCCTCGATGATTTCCATCGTCCGCACCTTGGGTGCTCCTGTGATGGTGCCGCCGGGAAACATGGCGGCCATAACATCATACGCATCCTTGCCGGGGGCCATGATGCCCTCCACCTGCGATACGAGATGCATGACATGCGAGTATCGCTCAATGGTCAGCAGCTCCGGCACGCTGACCGTTCCATAGGCGGCGACGCGCCCGATGTCGTTGCGCTCCAGATCGACGAGCATGATATGCTCGGCCGTCTCTTTCTCGCTCCCGCGCAGCTCCGCCTCCATGGCGGCATCCTCCGCGGGAGTGTGGCCCCGGCGCCGGGTGCCGGCGATGGGGCGGGCGCTGATGCGCTGCCCGTGCAGCTTGACCAGCAGCTCGGGCGAGCCGCTGGACAGCGCGAAGCCGGGCGAGCGCAGGAGGCCCATGTAAGGAGAGGGGTTGAGTCGCCGCAACCACTCATACACTTCTTCGGGCGCTGAGCGCAGCGGCGCCTCTTGGCGCAGTGACAGGTTCACCTGGAAGACATCGCCCTGCCGGATGTATTCCTGAACCTCCCGCACGGCCTGCTGGAACTTGTCCGGCGTAAAGGCAGAGGCCATTCCCGGCCATTCGCCGGTGGACTCAGCCGCCATAGCGAGGATGTCTTCCTTCTCTGCCGCCTGTTCATCGTCTATCCGGAAAGAGAGGATGTCCTGCCACACGGCCAGCATCTGCTCCGCCCGCCCTTCAGCAGCCTGATAGAGCCGCTCAAGCTCACCGTCAGCAGCTTCCTCCCGCTGAAGCGGGGCATGCACCGCACAGTACAGTGCATCCTCCAGATGGTCGTAAACCCATAGCTCATCAAACCTCATAAAGAGATAATCGGGAAATCCAGGATCATCTGCTGCCTGGGCAGGCAGCTTCTCAAGCGACCGGACCACATCATAAGCGAGAAAGCCGGCGCAGCCGCCGGTAAACGGTGGCACCTCCTCCTGCTCGGCACGCGGCACACGCAATCCGCTCATCCAGTTCCGCAACACCTCCAGCGGATTTCCGTTCTGCAAGCAAGGCTGCTCTGCTGCTTCTCCGCCAGCTATGCTGCCGGTTACCTCGGCCTGGTTTCCTTTCCCCCTCAGGACGGAGACCGGCGCCAGTCCCATATAGGTATAGCGTCCGCCCTTGCCGCTCTCCAGCAGGACAGAATAAGGTGAAGCCGATGCCCAGGCCCTCGCCCAGGACACCGGCAGCCCGCCCGCCTGGCGTGTCTTTACGATAAAGGGAAGCAGGTCCCAATCTTCCTCTGCCCACTTTTGCCAGTCCTGCTGCGTTGTTATGATCTCCAATGTTAAGGCCATCCTCCTACGTTCGCTTGCTGCAGATTTCGGACACCCTGAATGATACAAATACTGCGGGCCCCGTTCATCGTATTGCCTGTCAGTATACTGTACTTCATAGCGTCTTGAAAAGCCTTCTGTCCTTAGGATAAACAAAAAAACACAAAAGAGCCCCCGACATCCTTAAAATCCGTTAAGGAATCGGAGACTCTATCCATGAAGCGGGCTTAGCCCGTCAATTAGGCCTCAAAGTTATACAGCGGTGTGCTCAGGTAACGTTCGCCGTTACTTGGAATGACGGCAACCACTTTCTTGCCTGCGCCAAGCTCTTTGGCCACCTTCAACGCGGCATATACTGCAGCACCGGAGGAAATACCGGACAATACGCCTTCTTCTTTGGCAACACGGCGCGCAGTTTCGAATGCTTCATCATTCTCGACGTGGATAATTTCGTCATAGATATTCTGGTTCAGAATTTCCGGAACGAAGTTGGCGCCGATACCCTGAATCTTGTGCGGGCCTGGCTTGCCGCCGGCCAGAATTGGCGAAGCAGCAGGCTCTACTGCATAAATCTTAATGTCAGGATACTGGCTCTTCAGCACTTCGCCTGCACCGGAGATCGTGCCGCCCGTTCCGATACCGGCCACGAATGCATCCAGTTGACCGCCGATGGATTCAATAGCCTCCACGATTTCGGGACCGGTCGTTTCGCGGTGGATCTTCAGGTTCGCCGTATTCTTAAATTGATCGGCCAGGAAGAAATCCGGGTTCTCGCTCAGAATTTGCTCGGCCTTCTTCACCGCGCCGTTCATGCCTTCCGATCCCGGAGTCAGGACCAGCTCTGCGCCGTAGGCGCGCAGCAGGTTGCGGCGCTCAAGGCTCATCGTTTCCGGCATAACGATTACGGCTTTATAGCCCTTGGCTGCAGCCACAAGTGCCAGACCGATACCGGTGTTGCCGCTGGTTGCTTCTACAATTGTACCGCCCGGCTTAAGCAGACCTTCCTTCTCCGCCTCTTCGACAATGCTGAGGGCGATGCGGTCCTTAACGCTGGAGCCCGGGTTCTGGTATTCCAGCTTCACATAAATTTCGGCCGAACCTTCCGGAACGATCCGGTTGAGACGAACGAGCGGTGTGCCACCGATCAAATCTGTTACACTGTTGACGACTTTAGCCATGAGCAAAAACCTCCTTGAAATGATAAATGATTGATAATGGGCGCGTAATTTGCAGCTGCGGTACCGCTACGAATGAACCGCCGTTATTATATCCGACTAAAACAGTAGGTTTTCCATTTAAATTCATATTATCAATCTTGCAGGCTGTTGTCAATATCTATCGTCGCATCATATTTCTGGCGCAGCCCGCTTTCGACCTGCTCCAGCGGCGCTGCCTGGTCCAGGGCCAGCTCCCTGCGGACCTCCTCACGGATATCCGCAGGTTCTGGCGGTTCGGGAACAATAATATTCTCTACGCGAAGAATGGTATAATCGTCGCCGGTCTCAAGGGGCCCGGCGATATCGCCGGGGGTTAGCTCAGCCGCAGCCTTAAGCAACTCTTCGGGCCAGAACGGATCATTCTCCTCCACGATACCGATGCTGCCGCCATGCTCCCGGCTCTCTTCATCAATGGATACCTGCCGGGCCAAATCAGCAAAATCCTCACCCTGCTCCAGACGGTCCATCACCAGGTCTGCTTCTTCATAGGTCGCAGTTCGGATGATCGACAGTTGAATCTGCTTCACGGGTGTGAACCGTTCGCTGTTCTCCTCCAGATAAGCGTCGATCTCCGCCTCGCTGATGGTAATGCCTGCGGTAGCCACGGACTGCAGCGTCAGTCGGTAAGCAGCTTCCTCGCGTACCTCCTGACGGGATAGTCCCAGCTCCGATTGCATTTGCGCATAATATTGCTCTTCCGAAGCATAACCGGCCATATTACGCTGAAGCTCCCGGTCAATCTCTTCTTCCGTGAGCCGGATGCCAAGCGCCGCGGCCTCTTTATCGACCACGATATGATTAAGGATGCCCAGAAGCACCTCATCGCCATGCTTTTTCTTTAACTCAAGCGTCCATTCCTCTTCGGTAACAGGCTGTCCGCCGGCAGTGGCAACATCGGGAGATTCGCCTTCCCCCGCATCCTCCTCAAGAGTTGCTACCGTACGCATACTCCAGATCAGCAGCCCCCCGAGCACCAGAGCCGCCGCAGCCAATAGGATCACGGCATTGCGCAGTGCGCGCTCCTGTCTAGTCATCATCATCCGCCCTACGATTTCGCTTGATCCAGGATTACCTGCAATTCGTCCCGATTAAATAGATACCTCTCGTTGCAATAATGGCACACCACTTCGGTCTGCTCATCCTCTTCAATCAAGCGCTCCAGCTCCTGCTGGCCCAGACTGACCAAGGTTTGCTCTACACGTTCGCGGGTACAGGAGCAAGAGAAGCGGATGTCCAGCTCATCCAGTACTGCTGTATCCGGCAGCAGCCGACGCAGCATGTCTTCCGGCTCCAGTCCTTGATCAAGCAGAGTTGTTACCGAGGGCAAAGTACCCAGTGCCCGTTCGATATCCGTAATTTCAGCATCACTCAGGCCCGGGAGCAGCTGAATAATAAAGCCTCCCGCCACCCTTACCGAGTTATCAGGCTCAACCAGCACACCGAGCCCTACCGCTGCCGGCGTCTGTTCCGATGCCGCGAAATAATAGGTGAAGTCATCGCCCAGTTCACCGGATACAATCGGTACACTGCCCCGGTACGGCTCTTTCAGGCCCAGGTCCTTGACCACATCAATGAAGCCCTCCGTCCCTACGGCTCCGGCAACATCCAGCTTGCCCAGACTGTTGCTCGGCAGATGGACATGCGGATTCTGCACATAACCGCGTACTTCTCCGAATGCATTCGCTTCGGCATTAATCCGCCCGACCGGTCCGTTACCCTTGACGGTGATGACCAGCTCTTCCTTTCCTTTGAGCATAGCACCCATCATGGCTGCTGCGGTTACAGTCCGACCCAGAGCCGCTGTTGTCACAGGGTACGTATCATGCCTGCGCCGCAGCTCATCCACAAGTTCTGTTGTACGGACGGCGAACGCTCTCACTCTGCCTTCCAAGGCCGTTCCCCGGACCAGCCGGTCTTTTTTGATTTCCATTGGGCTGCTCGCTCCTCCTGTCTATGCCTTAAGGCTCTATAGTTTATTGGTTCCGGTCATAAATAATACGCAGACCTTCCAGCGTAAGCATGGGGTTAACTTCATCAATGCAATCTGTTTCGCCGGCAATCAACGCGGCCAGTCCGCCGGTGGCAATGACCTTGAGCGATGGTGCATTCATCTCCTGTTTAATCCGTCTTACAATGCCTTCAACCTGCCCGGCATAGCCGAATATAATCCCGGCCTGCATGGCATGCACGGTATTGCGTCCGATGACTTTTTTGGGCTTCTCCAGCTCGATGCGCGGCAGCTTGGAGGCCCGCTGAAACAGTGCTTCCGAGGAAATGCCCAAGCCGGGAACAATTGCTCCCCCCAAATAGTTAGCTGCGGCATCAATGCAATCAAAGGTCGTCGCCGTGCCAAAATCTACAACAACCAGGGGACAGCGGTATTGCTCAATAGCCGCTACAGCATTAACAATCCGGTCAGCGCCTACTTCCCGGGGGTTCTCATACCGCAGGTTGAGTCCGGTCTTGATGCCCGGGCCTACCAGCAGCGGTTCCTTCCCGATATACTTGTTACACATCTCTACAATAACCTGCACCAGCGGCGGAACCACGGAAGAGATAATAATCCCTTCTACATCCTTGAACGAAATGTTGGACATTCCAAGCATATTATGGATCAGCACACCATATTCATCGACAGTCGATTGTCGCGCCGTGCTCAGGCGAAAGTGGTGCAGCAGCTCGCGCTGCCGGTATACACCGAGAACGATGTTGGTATTGCCGATATCGACTGCTAGCATCATACGCCCGGTTCCTCCTTCTTGGCGTTCAAATCCAGACTGATGTCCAGGCTGGCGAAGGAGTACGTCAGGCGTCCCACAGAGATGACATCGACCCCTGATTCGGCTATGGCACGTACCGTTTCCAGAGAAACGTTGCCGGAAGCTTCCGTCTTGACATGCGGCGATTTGGCCTTGATCCGGCTGACAGCCTCTCTCATCAATCCCGGAGACATATTATCGAGCATGATGATATCTGCTCCGGCCGCCAGTGCTTCTTCAACCTGCTCCAGACTTTCCGTCTCGACCTCAATTGTCATCGTATGTGGAATGTTAGCCCGGGCCCGTCCAACGGCCTGACGGATGCCTCCGGCTCCCTTGATATGATTATCCTTAATCATTACGGCATCATATAAGCCAAAACGGTGATTCGCTCCGCCGCCGACCCGTACAGCATATTTCTCCAGCATCCGGTGTCCCGGAGTCGTCTTGCGGGTATCGACCAGGCGTACGGGCAGTCCGTGAAGCTCCTGGACAAAAGATGCTGTGCGCGTAGCCACCCCCGACAAGCGCTGCATCAGATTCAGCGCCAGCCGCTCCCCGGTCAGAATGGAATGGGTGCTGCCCTCCACCTCGGCGATAACGGTACCTTTGGCAATGTGCTGGCCTTCCTGCACACACGCCGTAAACACCAGCGAAGGGTCTACGATTTCAAACACAAGCTCTGCGACGGGAAGTCCGCACACTACTCCGTCTTCCTTGGCGTGGATAATCCCCTTGGATTCATGCCCTTGCGGGATGGTGGTACGGGTCGTAATATCCCCTGATCCCACATCCTCCTGCAGCCAGCCCTTAATCGCTTGAACTAACTCTTCATTATAACCGTTAAATATCATCAATTGATTCCTCCACTATTCCCAGCTCACGGATTTGGAGCAAATGCTTCCGCCATACGTCATCGTCACGCTGCGGATAATCCTCACGATAATGTCCCCCCCGGCTCTCTTCGCGGGCCAATGCCGCCTCGGCAACGAGCAGACAGCAGGTAAGCATGTTGGCAAATTCATATTCCTCGCGTTTGGTCAGGAGCGCTCCAAAGATAGGAAGCTGCCGCTTTAATTCCTCGAGCGCTTTCTGCAGCATCTCTTCATTACGTCGCAGGCCCACATACCGGACCATCACCTTTTGCAGTTTGAGCCTGCGTTCCACAATTGCCTGAGTAGGGGCTTCATTTCGCCCCAGATTGGCCCCTGCGGTAACGTTGCCCAATCCCTGCTGCGGAAGCTGGCGAATGCGTTCGATTGCCCGACGTCCGAAGACAATAGCCTCCGACAGCGAGTTGCTCGCCAGACGGTTGGCTCCCTGAACGCCGGTTGATGAAACCTCGCCGCAGGCGAACAGTCTCGGAATGCTGCTCTCCCCGTTCAGGTCGGTTTTAATGCCTCCCATCATATAATGCGCAGCCGGAGCCACGGGAATCCAATCTGTCGTAATATCCAAACCATAGCTCATGCAAGTCTCATATATGGTCGGAAAGCGGTGCTTAACCATTTCCGCCGATTCATGAGTAATATCCAGATAAACAAAGGTTGATTTCGTCAATTCCATTTCACTGACAATCGCACGCGCTACAATATCGCGCGGCGCCAGCTCCAGCAGCTCATGATACCGCTGCATGAACCGTTCGCCCTCAATATTGCGCAGTACGGCCCCTTCACCGCGCACGGCTTCGGAGATTAGGAAGCGCGGAGCTCCCGGATAGCTGAGTGCTGTCGGATGAAACTGAATAAACTCCATGTCGCGGATATGGGCACCGGCGCGGTATGCAATCGCCACGCCGTCTCCTGTCGCCACCTCTGGATTGGTCGTATACCGGTATAGTTGACCTGCACCGCCGGAGCAAAGAATGGTTGCCCCCGCCTGCAGAAACACCCGCTCTCCGCCCGGACGCTGCACCAGTGCACCGGCACATTCGCCATTCTCTACGATGAGATCAATCACATAATGATCATCCCACACCTCAATATTGCTGTGTGCCGACACCTGCTCAGCTAATGCGCGGACAATTTCGTACCCGGTAGCGTCCCCATTGGCATGAAGAATGCGGCGGTGGCTATGGGCCGCCTCCTGCGTCAGTGCGATCTCGCCATTCTCCTTATCAAACAATGTGCCCAGGCGGATTAAATCTCTAACACCTTCCGGCCCTTCATTAACCAATACCTCTACCGCCGCGTAGGAATTAAGTCCGGCCCCGGCCATCAGGGTATCCTGAAGATGAAACTCTGGAGAATCATCCTCGGCGAATACGGCAGCGATGCCGCCCTGCGCGTAACGGGTATTGCTCTCCATAAGCGACTTCTTGGTAATCAGAACGACTTTCCGTTCTTCACTGGCCTTAATTGCCGTATATAATCCGGCAATGCCTGAACCGATAACAATGCAATCTGTCTGCACCGCTGGAAGCTCGCCGAGATTGAAATCTACCAAATACTGTGGAATCATGACCGCTTTCACCTGTTTCAACGAAAGAGTAGCGCATGCTACCGGACTTGTAGCATGCGCTCTAGGGAGGTTCTGGCTTTGTCGGCGACAGCGGGCGGTACATAAATCTGCGGCTTCATTGTCTCCAGGCATTTAACCAGCTTCTTCAGATTATTGACTTTCATATTAGGGCATACCAGGAATTTGGTAGCGAAATGGAATTCCTTATCCGGACTGTCGAGGCGGAGCTGATAGCCCGTTCCGTCTTCGGTTCCCACAATGAATTGCCGGCGGTCCGATTTCCGGCAATGATCAATGATGGCTGTCGTACTTCCCACAAAGTCGCCCATGGCAACCACCTCAGGGCGGCATTCCGGATGTACTACAAATTCCGCATCCGGATACTTGGCTTTCATTTCAATTACATCTTTGACGGTAAGCATATCGTGGGTATTGCAATACCCTTCCCAGATAATCAGCTTCTTGCCTGTCTTATCCTGTACATATTGCCCGAGATTCTTATCCGGCACCCAGATAATTTCCTCTGCGTCGAGTGATTCTATCACCTTCACGGCATTGGCCGAAGTACAGCAAATGTCCGTTTCTGCTTTAATTTCCGCCGATGAATTGATATAAGTTACGACCTTGGCATTCGGATGTTGAGCCTTCAGCTTGCGCAGCCCGTCGACATTGACCATATCGGCCATCGGGCAACCCGCGCGTTCATCGGGAATGAGCACCGTCTTGTTCGGAGCAAGGATCTTGGCGCTTTCGCCCATAAAATGCACGCCGCAGAATACGATGACTTCCGCATCGGTCTCTGCAGCCTTCTGTGCCAGCAAAAAAGAGTCTCCGCGAAAATCCGCCACTTCCTGAATTTCATCACGCTGATAATAATGAGCCAAAATAATTGCATTCCGTTCCTTTTTGAGCTGTTCAAGGCGCATCCGAAGTTCACGATTCTGTTCCTGCTTGCGCTCAAGCGCCAAAGCTTCCACGGTTCATTCTCCCCCTTAGTTGTTACACGGCCTGCTGCTGATGTTCCTGTTTGTGCGAAGATAATATTTATATAATATTTAATCACTAATTTACACAACGTTCCACCCCCTGTCAATGTAACGGGGAGGGTGAAACCCCCGGCGTCCTATAGCGTTTCGCTGCAGTGGCCGCTGTTTATTCAAGGCACTCTTCGGATTACGGCAATAAAAAAACCGGAGAATCAACGATTCTCCGGTTCATCTATTGCCTTCGGGATGCAATTAGACGAGGTTGCCGCCTCCGCCTTTATTGCCGCCGTCCGGGTCTTCGTCATTTCCGGTGCTTGGATTATTCGGGATATCCTTGGACAGATCAGGTGCGGAAGATGCATCTTCCGGTTTGCCCTGAATTCTGACGCGTACATCGCCGAGCGAATCAATGACCGGTTCGCCTGCTTCTGTTCCGGCATCAGGTGCTTCTGCCGGCTTGCCATCCTCAGCCAGGTAACCATTCTCGATCAGCTCCTGGATCTGATCCAGCTCCAGGGTCTCCTTCTCCAGCAGAGTGTTCGCAATCAAGTGCATTTCTCTGGAATGCTTGGTCAGGAGCTCACGGCAACGTTCGTAGCATTCACGGATGAAGCGCTGCATTTCCTGATCAATTTCGTAAGCGATGGAATCACTGTAGTTCTGCTCATGACCGATATCCCGGCCCAGGAATACCTGGCCTTGGGAAGTACCGAACTGCATAGGCCCCAGCTTGTCACTCATCCCGTATTCCATAATCATGCTGCGTACGATGCGTGTAGCCTGCTGGAAGTCACTGTAGGCTCCGGTGCCGACTTCGCCGATAAACATCTCTTCAGCGACACGGCCGCCCAAGAGTCCTGTTACCTTATCGAGCAGTTCCTGCTTCGTAACGAGCATCCGGTCTTCCTTCGGAAGCATAATCACATATCCGCCGGCGCGTCCGCGCGGAATAATGGTTACCTTATGCACCATATCGGCATGCTCCAGGAAATAACCCACAATCGTATGACCTGCTTCGTGGTAAGCGACAATGCGCTTTTCACGATCACTGATAATACGGCTGCGTTTCTCCGTGCCTACAATGACGCGGTCAATAGCTTCATCGACTTCGCGCATCGTAATATCCTTACGGTTACGGCGGGCAGCCAGCAGAGCCGCTTCATTCAGCAGGTTCTCCAGATCCGCACCGGTAAAGCCGGTTGTGCGTTTCGCAATTACATCAAGCTTGACGTCCTTCGTCAGCGGCTTGTTGCGGGAATGTACCTTCAGTACAGCTTCACGGCCCTTCACATCAGGGCGGTCAACCGTAATCTGACGGTCGAAGCGTCCCGGACGAAGCAAGGCCGGGTCCAGAATGTCGGCACGGTTGGTTGCCGCAATGATAATGATGCCTTCGTTGCCGCCAAAGCCGTCCATTTCAACGAGCAATTGGTTGAGCGTCTGCTCACGTTCATCGTGACCGCCGCCCAGTCCGGCACCCCGCTGGCGGCCGACTGCGTCAATTTCGTCGATAAAGATGATACAAGGAGCGTTCTTCTTGGCATTCTCGAACAGGTCGCGCACACGGGATGCACCGACACCGACGAACATTTCCACGAAGTCCGAACCGGAAATGCTGAAGAACGGAACACCTGCTTCGCCGGCTACGGCGCGGGCCAGCAAGGTTTTACCAGTACCCGGAGGGCCTACGAGCAGAACCCCTTTCGGAATACGGGCGCCCACTGCGGCGAATTTGCGCGGATCCTTCAGGAATTCCACGACTTCGACGAGTTCTTGCTTCTCTTCGTCAGCTCCGGCAACATCCTCGAAGCTGATCTTCTTCTTCTCTTCATTATATAACCGGGCTTTGCTCTTGCCAAAGTTCATCACTTTACCGCCGCCGCCCTGGGCCTGATTGAACAGGAAGAAGAACAGAATGAACATAATCACCAGCGGGATAATGGAGGAAAGGAATGTCAGCCAAATGCTGTCGCCTTCCATCTTCTTCTGGTTAAATTCAATACCGTTGGTTTCGCTGGCAGCAATAAGCTCATTAACGGCATTATCTGTAGGAGGAACATATGTGGAGAAGCTTTTCGATTTCGCATCACCCTGTTCCCTGTACTCGCCTGTTACAAGGAATGCATTGGCATCGAACTGAACCGTCATGCTCTCCACATTGTCATTTTTCAGTTCCTGCCTGAACTCATCGTATCTAGGGAAATCGGCGGATTCATTTCCATTGCTGACAAACTGGACAATGCCCACCACGACTAAAAATAAAATCAAATAAAAACCAGAATTACGGATGAACCGATTCATCCCCTACCTCCTCTCACAACACTCAAGTTATTGTACCATAGCCTGCCCGGGGTCCTCAAATGTAGCCAGGTCCGGTAATGGATCCTTGAATCTAAGGCTTTTAACGCGATTATTTGGTGTAAATTTCAGGCTTCAGCACACCGACGTAGGGGAGGTTCCGATACTGCTCGGCATAGTCGAGTCCATAACCGACTACAAAAGCGTCAGGAATGACAAATCCGGTATAAGCCGCTTCGAGATTAACCGTACGTCCAGATGGTTTGTCAAACAAAGTGACTACTTGAATAGATGCGGCATTACGGCCCTGCAGCAATTCAATTAGGTAGCTGAGCGTAAGCCCGCTGTCGATGATGTCCTCAACAATCAGAACATCGCGTCCTTCAACGGATGCATCCAGATCCTTGATGATTTTGACTACGCCGGAGGATTTGGTCGATGCCCCGTAACTCGATACGGCCATGAAGTCCATTTCAACAGGTACTGTAATCACTTTAACCAAATCTGCCATAAAGATAAACGCGCCTTTGAGTACACAAATCACTAAAGGCGTGCGTCCTGCATATTCTTCGCTCAGCTTGGCGCCAAGCTCTCTGATTCTTTGTTGAATTTCCTCTTCGCTGATTAGAATTTCCTGAATGTCGTTCTGCAACTTGCGAAACCTCCTAAGTTATACTATGAAAGCCTTCCTTCGACCATTACGCTTCTTCATCCTTGGCAAGCTCACTCAGGGACAAAAGAATAACGAAGGCCGTATGCCGCCCTACTGCGGCATGTGACGAGCGCCTAACGCCCGGAATCCAGACAATATTGCCCAAACTGTCGCAAACGAGGGGAATTACGGAGCGTTCGGAAGTCGGGATCTTGTCATCAATGTAAATATCTTTTACCTTTTTGCTTCCGTTTAATCCCATCACCCGGATGGTATCTCCAGGTAATCGGGAACGGACCGTGAGCGGCATGGCCAGCTCATCCCGGTCGAACCAGGCCAGCTGCTGCCCTGCCTCATCCCCTTGCATGTGAAATTGATCCCTCTCCAGAACCGTCATCGTCATTACCTTTCCTATTTCCGCCAGAATAAGACGTGAATTAGGCAAAGACAGCCGATATGTATAACTTAGCTTCCGCTCGGGAGGCTTGGACGAGAACACAATGGTATCGTATTGCCGCTTGCCGATCAGGCCACCGCCTAGATGAAGATTCCATCCGGTGGGATAATCCTGCAAGACTGCACGGCGAATCTTTTCAATCTTCGCAAAATCGAGAATGGAACCATCCGCCGACAGATAATTTAATATTAATTTAATCAAACGCCGTTGTAAAGCCGAGGGTAGGGCTGCAAAAGCCGCACGCTCAAAGGTGTATTCTCCATGCCCGGGATTCACGATCTTCCCGAAGCATTCTGCTGCCGTCGCCTCCATATACTCATCTTCCGCTTCCACAATTTCGGACAGCTGCAGAAGCGATTGTTTGATCTGCGGATTGTATTGCTCCAGCATGGGCAGGATTTCCAGCCGCACACTGTTGCGCTTGTATTTGGTCTCCAGATTGCTGCTGTCTTCGGCATACGGAAACCCATTAGTCAAACAGAGGTCCAAAAGGGCCGTTTTGTTAATACGTAAGAACGGACGGATCAGTTCCACTTTTTTTTCGCTGCGTTTCCAGCGCATTCCGGCAAGTCCCGTGAGCCCGCTGCCGCGCATCAGACGCATCAGTACCGTCTCCGCCTGATCATCAGCATGATGGGCAAGCGCGACGGAACGTGCCCCGTACCGGTGCGCCGTAGCGACCAGAAATTCATAGCGTTTCTCCCGCGCCGTTCCTTCCGGACCGAGGCCGCTCGTCGCCGCAAGGGCAGGAATATCGAAGCTTGCCAGCTCAAAGGGTATGCCGAGTCCTGCGGCCAGACCCCGGACCATCTCGGCTTCAGCGGCCGATTCGCTGCGGAACCCATGGTTCACATGGGCACATACCAGCGTAAGCGGCATTCTGGTCAAAGCGATATGATGCAGAATACGCAAAAGAGCCACAGAGTCCGGCCCTCCGGAAACTGCGACTATGATTATGTCATGGGGCGACCACAGTTCATGCTCAGCCGCGGCCTCCATTACGGATTCTGTGAGTTCATTCATTAAATCCATCTACGGCTTCCTTTCGCCCCTTCATTCTATGTACTTAAAAGAATACCCAATATAACGTAAAGACAAGCACAAACAAGGATAAAGCAAACGCCCCCTTGAGCCAGGCGGGTGTAGCCATGGTCTCCATGCGCTGCTGTCTTTTACTGTAAATCTGTTCCTTCCAGACCTTGGCCGCCTGAGCCGAACCGGCGAAGCCGCCTTTCAGGGCGACACAGAGCCAAGCGCCGAGCTGCTTATCCGGCAAATTCCTGGCCAGCTTCAGCAGTTCATCCACATTCCTCGTCTGGGGTAATTGCCCCGCCGCAGCTTTGAGTCCCGCTTCATTTAAAAGACGCAAGCAAAGGACAGCGAATGAAAACAGATCATAGCTCTCATCGCCGACACGGCTTCCGGCATTCCAGAAGCCACGGTCATGCCATTCGGTAAACTGCTTCACGCTGCGTCCGAGCGGGCTTGCACCGCCGTAATCAATCAATTCGGCATGGCCGTAATCAGAGACCATAACATTCTCCGGCTTCAGATCACCGAACACAAAGCCGCAGACATGCAGCTTGTTCAGCTCCTCCAGCAGCTTCATGCCAATCAGGCCAAGCCATGAGGCTCCGCGTTTGGCCAAAAAATGATGCAGCGGCCTGCCCTCCACATAGCGCATGACATAAAAAGGGATATTACCGGTATCGCCGAAGTCGTCGGACTCAAGCAAATACGAGGATAGGGGCATCTCCCGGCGGGAGCGGTGCTCGCTGCGCATCTTGCAGGACTGAAGAGAGGTCAGCATATTGATTTCCGACTGCAGTTCAAGCGTATCGTTGCCGATCTTAAGCGCATACTGCTCCCGGCGGCCTTCCCGCTGCACCAGATATACGGTTCCATTCGCCCCCTTGCCCAGCACCCGCTGGACAACATAGCGGTTTCCCCGCCATTTGCCCTTAATGACAGTGCCGGCGGGGTAGGGCGGATTAAACGACATACCCACCAATCATCCCTTCTCGATCATCATGTTCCTTGCCGGTCAGCAGCGCCCGCGGCTCGTCCGTGCTGCCCGAGCCCTTGAACGCCTCAATGACCCTGAAAATGGCCGGTCCCGTCGGGGTCGCTCCGCGCATCTTCAGCTTGGGAAACAGCGAGCGCACCTGACCGATCTGGCCGGTAAAATCCAGATCGAGCTGCGCATCTTCTCCGCCGCTCCTTCCCGGAAAATGAAACACGGCGATTTCGCTGCGCCCTTTACGGGCCTCCAGGCTGAGCGCCAGGTCGCGGACCGCATCCTCCACCGCAGCCAGCTTGGGCTTCATGCTTGCACTCGCATCAATCAAAAGCGCTACGCGCAGCGGCGAGGTTTCTGTCAGCTCATCAACGACACTCACCATCTGTGAGCGCTGTTCCGGCGGCAGCTGCGTAAGCGAGCTTTCGCCGAGAATTTTGTGTACCTCTTTATTAACCGCCTGCTGAATCGTCTGAACCACGGTTTTACGGGTCAGCATTTGAACCGTCTGGGCCAGCTGCGGCGTGCCGACAATCCGGCTGAGTCCGCCGCCGGCCTTGGCGATATCGGCAATCTCCCGGCTGCCCAGCTCACCGATGGTTCCTTCATCGACCACACCGATGACATTTACGGCGATGCCTTCCCTCCAGGCATATCCCGCCGCCAGCACCGGACTTTCCCCCACGTTGGAACAGCCGTCCGTAATGAGCAATATCTGCTTCATTCCCGCACTCCCCTTCTTGTTATCTAGTTCTAGCATATCCAGGGGAGAGAGATTTCAAACGTCTACCTTTTCCAAAAAGAAGAGTAGAAACCCATTGCAAATTTCGGGGGAACTCCATGAAAGTTTTGGGCCTCCGATCGCTGTTGTCCCCGAATTTAATGAATTAAACCAGGCGGTTTAAATTCGGGGACAAAGGCGAACGCTACCGCTTCTCCGGCTCCAAAATTTCACTGCGTTCCATTACATTTGCTAAGGAGCTACCCATTCTCGCGGTAAAAGCAGCGCCTGAAACAGAGAAGAGCAGCAAAGGCATGGCTCGCCTGATGGTCAGGCTCGCTAATATTAATAGTAAATACAAAGAAAAATCAGAGGGCTGCACAATAACACTTCTATTATAACGCATAAACTCTGGAACAGCGTAAACCGGGCGAAAGAAAGACGTTAACGGAATGACAGGTTAGCTGACGGTGCGCGGGCGCTCCATCCGGCCGATCCCGGGCATATGCAGGCTGGACCACTCCGGATGGTAATGGTCGACGCGGCTCACCACAATGGTCATATCATCATGAATCTCCTGGCCCTGATAACGGATGACCTTCTCCAGCAGCTCATCGGCCATCTCCTGCGGATCATCGTGCTGCAGCTCCTGAATCAGGCGTTTCATCCATATCTCTTTATTAACGGCATAACCGGGCGCATCATAAATACCGTCGGTCATCATAATCAATACATCGCCCGCTCGCAGCTGCATGCTGATCAGGTCGACCTCGATATCCTTGATAATGCCTATCGGCAGATTGCTGGAGGTTACCGGGATTACCTCGCTGCCGCGCCGGACGAAGCTGGGCGCAGAAGCAATCTTCATAAAGGTGGTCTGGGCCGAATACTGGTCGATCAGCGCCATATCCACTGTGGCATAGAACTCGTCAGGCGAGCGCAGGAGCAGAATCGAGTTGACGGATTTCACGGCCAGCTTCTCATCCATGCCCGATTGCAGCAGCTTCTCCAGCATCGACAATGCGGCGCTGCTCTCCATCCGCGCCCGCTCGCCATTGCCCATGCCGTCGCTCACCGATACGGCGAAGGTGCCGTTGCCCAGCTCCACTGTGCTGAAGCTGTCTCCGGAGAGCATAACGCCGCCCTTGGCCGCACCGGCCACGCCGGTGCTCACTTCATAGGCTTTGGCTGAGCCGAAGGTAACCATGGATAAGCCTTCGCGGGGATGAACGGCTGTCTCGCTGACAACGGCGATATTCTCCTCCAGAATATCGGAGAGCAGCGGCGCGATCATTTTGCGGCATTCATCGAAGCCGCGGGTATAGGCATGCACGACTTCAATCTCCACCCGCCCGGGGTCCAGGCTGAGGATTTCGATGCTGTGAATGGACAGGCCAAGCTTCTCCAGCGCCTGGCGGATCTGATTCTCCTGACGGTACATGGCTTGTCCCTCGCGTTTGATTTCCTTGGCCAGGTCCTCCATGACCTGCGAGACGCCCGATAGCTGTTCAGCAACGAATTGCCGGCTGTCGTAGATTTGTTTTTTCCAGCGCATATCATGCTGATACAGCTCATATTGCCCTTTCATCGCCTCCAGCACCTCCCCGGTCCTTCCGCAAATCCGGCTCCACTCGGGCGGAAGCTGCGCTGCGGTGATATCCGGGCACTCCTCTACGGTAGTCATCATATCGGTCATATACCTGTAGGTCTGATAGAATTTATTATCCCAGCACTGGGTCCGCCGGATGCAGCCCGCGCAGGCTTCTTCCGTAACAGTATTCATAAAATCCTGCATTTCCCGGTCGCTCTTTCCGGCGTCCCCCGCCCGGGGAATCTGCCCGAAGCTGCTGGAAAGCTGCTGAAACACCTGCGAGAACTGGGTCACTCGGTCTGCGGTAATATCTCTCACTCTGCGCGCATATTCATTTTGGGAGCGGCTGTGATCCGGGGTTCCCGGCACGTATTTGGCTATGGCAGAAATCATGCTCTTCGGTGTCAGAAGAAACAACAGCATGGCCAAGCAAGTCTCCCATGTGGACATCAGTACATCGCCCGGTCCAAGAAAATAAACGGACAGAATAGTGGAGCCCAGCAGCATCCCGATGGACACTGCCCCCTTGCGCCCGGACTGCATCATACCGGCCAGCATACCGGAGAATGCCAGCAGACTCATCTGATAGATCGCGGAAATATCGGCCAAACTGAGGATCAGACCGGTCACGACACCTACAGCCGCGCCAAGCGGCGCACCTCCGGCAAGCGCGAAGAGCAGGATCAGATACCGGGAAAGGATATGCTCCAGAGAGAGTCCGCTGACCGTCCAGCCCACCAGTCCCGTCATTACCGAGGCGAGCAGAATGATCAGGCATAGTATTTCCTCGCTGCGCAGGGACCTGCTCTTCTGCTTGAAGGTAAGCAGAGGAAGCGCCTGCAGAAAGACGAGTGTCAACACGAATCCGAGCAGTCCATCAAGGGCGACCATCAGCAGGGGATACCAGTCCAGTGAAGGCCCGATGACCACCTGGAACAGGCCGACCATAAAGGAGGAGACGAAAACCATCAGCGGCGCATAGGAGATATCTATCCTCTGAAAGCTTTCAAGCCCTTTGTGAATGAGTAAAAATATCGCGAGTTGAGCGGATATTATAATGGCTCCGGGAAACGGGGTAAAGAGGCTTCCCAGAATCAGCGAAGCGGCCACCGGCAGCATGGAATCTTTGCGCAGCAGTACAATGACGGCGAAGTATGCAGCGGCAAATGGAGTAAGCTCGTCCAGAATCATGGCACGTCCCAGCAAAAATCCCATAAGGCTCAGCAGCAGTGTCCATTTCTTCACGTTCAGGAACTGCACAGCCGGTAATCCCAAGCTCCATGCCTTCAGTCTGGCACCCCAGGCCGCTTTCAGCTGTTCTTCTTTTTTACCCGCTTTGGTCCACTCCGGCAAATTGATTACCCCACTCTTATTCATTCCTCGCCACCACCCGTTTCGAATTTATGGTTCACATTATATAGCGGGTCCTTCTGGAAAGTTTGTCAGAAACGGAGGGCTGGTCTCAAGAAATTTCCGACAAAAAGAGCTTCGCCGACAAGCGCCGGCGAAAGGGCAATGATCCCTTGCGAGACAGCGGGTTGCTGCAGGCCAAGCACCCGTCTTTGCGGGAATCGCTGGCGAATGCCGGGGAGGATTCGTCAGCGATTCCCCCGGACATATGCGGGATTGGCAGGGAAACTGTCGGCAATTTATTTTCGGGCGACAAAAAAACCGCTCAGGCCGAAGCCCTTGCGGTTTATTTCAATAAAATCATCTATTTAGACACCGGTATGCAGGATCATACTATACCCGCTTAGCTCCGCGGCCGCCGCGTTTGCCTTCCGTGTTCTTCTTCAGCGAAGACATCCGTTCCTCGCTGTCTTTCAGGAAGCGTGACATTTTATCCTCGAATGAAGGTTTACCGGCTGCAGGCTTGAATGGACGCCCACCCCGTTCACGATTGAATCCACCGCCTCCGCCACCACCGCCGCCGAACCGTTCTCCGCCGCCGCTTGGACGGTCAGGTCTTGGAGCTCTTGGGGGGCGTGCTTCCGACGCAGGCTTATCCACAGCCTGCTTGATGGAAAGTCCGATCTTGCCGTCCTTGTCGACATTGATCACCTTGACGGTTACTACATCACCAATCTTCAAATGATCGTTAACATCCTTGACGTAATTATCGGCGATTTCCGAAATGTGAACGAGACCTGTGACACCTCCTGACAGATCCACAAATGCTCCGAAATGCGTGATGCCTGTCACCTTGCCCTCTAACTTGGTGCCCACTTCAATTGCCATAGAATAAAATGATCCTCCCTTAAAAATATACAGACGAATATAAAGGCATCCGGTCTGCGGTGATTTGATTATACAGTAAAGAACCAAGCAAGGCAACACAACATAAGCCCCTTTTGGACGGCTTTATTGCCCTGATTGTTCTGTACGGATCGGTGATTCGCCTTGAGGATACATATTATACCATTTGCGTGCCAGCTGGCCGATATATTCCTCGTCATTTAGCCGGGACACCTCGTATTTCAGCTGGTTGAGAGAAGCATTGGCCCCTTCCTGGGCGGATTGCTTCTTGGCGAGCTGCTCATTCTTCTCGGCAATCGCTGCGCTCTGGGAGAAGAAGATGTATCCGGCCCAGCCAAAAAACACAGCTACAACGGTAAGCCAGATCAGTCGTCTTCTCTTGGCTCCTGCAGCAGCATTGCCGCCCTTCCCTTTCTCTTCCGCAGAGAATCTGTTCATGCGGCTTACCTCCAAGTTAACAAGATCAGCGTTTTTTGATACGGTTCAGAGCGGCTGTCAACCTTGCCGTCCAGGCGCTTTGCCTTAGCTTGGCCCAATACGGCGAGATCCATTTCACAGGAAGCCACCATAACGGCTTCGTAAGTCGCAGCAGCAGCTTAAGGATGAAGAGTATGATGCGCCACAGCAGCCGCAGCGTGCCCACAAGGAGACGCCAGAGCCAAAGCAGCGGTACACCAATAAGCACTCCAATCACTTTCCACAGCAGCTTACCCAAATATTGAACCGACTGAATTAACATTACCACAAAACGCTGGACTGTAACACTGAAGAGCAAAAAATAGAACCATACTCCTAGAAAGAGCCCGACAAAGACATAAAACCTCAATTGTCCCTGATTTCCGGCATAAAGCATGCGAAAGGTAAGCAGCGCCGCCCACACCCAATACAGCAAATCGAGTGTACCGTTCAGCCAGCGGGGAAAATGAAGCTTCAGCGACAGCACCCGGTAGCTGTCATAGGTAAACCCCATGGCTGTGCCGGCCAGCATCATATAGAGCAGCGTCATCCATTGTACGGCCGGGTTCATTTAAAGAGCTTGCCGAGAATACCCTTGTTTTTGGTCTGCGATCCGGGATCCAGATAAATCAGCGAATGGACATTGCCCTCCAGCGACAATATACCGTTCTCCAGGCTCAGGTTCTTGATATGTAAATGATTGCCCCGGATCGTAAGATGCCCGAGTTCGGTGCGAAGCAGAAATTCTTCGCTGTCGAAGCTCTCCACATTTTGGACTCCCGTCAGCTCCAGCTGCTTGCGGCTGCGCATGTGCAGATCGTGCTGCTTGTTCGTCTTGGCTGGCTCGATCATAGCATGTACCCCCTCCTTCTTAATTCCAATCTATGGCCAAAGGAGAGATTATAGAACATATCTTTAAGACAAACATCCCGGCCGCCACTGGCGACCGGGATGCTTCTCAAATCTGCTGCTATTCAATCAATCGCTCACCAGTCGAGACCGTTGCTCTTGGCAACCGGCTCTTCACGGAGCAGTGTATACATTCCGGCAGCCTCGTCCTTGCGGGTCGTTTCCACCAGCTTCTCCACTTTGACCGTAACAAGCTTTTGGCCGAACTGTACAGTAATCTCGTCGCCGATCTTAACGGTACTGCTCGGTTTCGATTCCTTGCCGTTGATCAGCACCCGGCCTTGCTCGGACACATCCTTGGCCACCGTGCGGCGCTTGATCAAACGGGAGACTTTCAGGAACTTGTCCAGACGCATTAGTTGACGGCTTCTTTGAGCTTGTTGCCGGCTTTAAATGCCGGAACTGTGGATTCAGGAATTTCGATAGGTGTGCCCGATTGCGGGTTGCGTCCGGTGCGGCCGGAGCGCTTGCGGGTTTCGAATGTGCCGAAGCCGATCAGCTGCACTTTGTCGCCTTTGGACAGTGCATCCGTTACTTCGCCCAGAAATCCGTTCAGGACTGTCTCAACATCTTTTTTGGCCAATCCGCTTTTTTCGGAAATGTTGTTTACCAGATCTGTCTTGTTCATAATTTAAGGTTCCTCCTAGAGTACGTAAAAATAAATGAAATGCGAGCGTCTCGTCAACATTCGAACCAGGCTCGTCATTTCGTCTTTATGATATTCTTGATGCTGCCCGGAAATCCTGCCGCATTCCGTCGATTTTTAAAAAATTTAAGGAAGAACGGGAAAGCCGGACACTATAACATTATAAACCTCTCATGCCGGTTCAAACAGAGAATATAGCCCCATTTCCAGCATTGCCGCTTCCGGCACGCCATATACTACGAGATAGGAACGAGGAAGGCCTTCCCCATCCCGCCGCATCTAACCTTTGCGCTCTTGTGTCTTGGCTTCCTGCCAGAGACGCTCCATCTCTTCGAGGCTGCTGTCCTCCACACGGGTGCCCGCGCTGCGCAAGCGCTCCTCGATATAATGGAAACGGCTAACGAATTTACGGTTGGTACGGGTCAGTGCTTCTTCCGGATCAGCTCCGATAAAGCGGGCCAGGTTGGCGGATGCAAACAGCAAATCCCCGAGCTCCAGGATCTGCTCATCGGCAGATGCACCGGCTTCAATCGCCTCCTGCAGTTCGTCGATTTCTTCGCGGATCTTGGCCAGCACATCTGTCGAATTGTCCCAATCAAAGCCAACCTTCGACGCCTTCTTCTGCAGCTTGTAGGCCTTCATCAGTGCCGGCAGGTCACGGGGAACGCCGCTGAGCGCGGATTCCGTCTCCGGCTGCAGCCCTTTGCGCCGCTTCTCCTCCGCCTTCATGCCTTCCCAGTTCTGCAGTGCTTCCCCGGCATCGCTGGCGCTCATATCACCGAACACATGCGGATGGCGGAAGATCAGCTTGTCGTTCAGGCCTTCAATCACATCGTAGACGTTAAAGGTGCCCAGCTCTTCCTCCATTTGCGCATGGAGCATAATCTGCAGCAGCAGATCACCGAGCTCCTCCCGCATATGGTCGGGATCATCCTGGTCGATGGTTTCCAGCACCTCATAGGTCTCTTCAATCAGATTTTTGCGCAGGGAATCATGGGTCTGCTCACGGTCCCATGGACAGCCCTCCGGACTGCGCAGAATGCCGACGATCTCGTGCAGACGGGCGAAGGTGCGGCGGCGGGACGTTTCCTCACGGCTTGCCGGTATGTATACGAGCGAGAGGTTGCCGTAGCCCTCCAGACGGTCAAGCTCATACAGCGGCACCCGATGTATACGTTCCTCTCCCTCTACGCCAAGCGCATGGCCGACAACCACTTCATACTCCGGCGGGTACATCTCCATCAGGCACAGCTTCGTTTCCGAGGCGGTAAAGCCGTCATAGATCTGTCCGATCAGCGTATGCAGCTCCGGCTGGAGCTGATGACTGCGGATGCCGGAAGCATCGAGCAGCTGAAAGCCCTCAATCGGATCAAAGCCCAGACGCACAAAGGCTTCGTCGAGAAAGCTCTCCCCGCCAAGAATCGTAAGGGCAATGCCCGCCTCGGGACAGCGTTCGCGCAGCTTGGAAACGGCGGATTCGGCCACCATGGGATGTCCGGGAACCGCATAGACAATCTCCGTCTCCTCAGGCGCGTTCTTCGCCGTTTCCAGCAAACGCTCAGTGATAGCCTCATATACTTCGGGAAACGACGACAGGGATTCATAAAGGCCGTCGAAGGATACCGATTCAATCCCCAGCTCCCGCAGCGCAGACATCGCCGGATGCTCCGCTGTCCGTACATAGACGGCAGAGGCCGTCTGCAGCTTCTTGACGATGCCCAGGGTCAGCCGGTCCGGATTGCCGGACCCCAGTCCGACCACAGTCAGTTTGGCAGTCATATTGATTCACTCCTTTGTCTTGCTTACTAAATCTTAGGTATAGCACTAATATCTCAGGGCAGAAGGCGCAGCTTCTTCAGCTTGTCGGCCAGCTTAGGGCCGAAGCCCGGCAGCTGGCGCAGCTCTTCTTCGCTCAGCAGCCGCAGGGCAAGTGCGCCGGCGCCGAAGGCGAGGCAGCCCGCCAGCACGCCGAGCAGGCTCTGGGCCAGGGCGGCGGTGCGCCCGCCGCCCAGCCCTGCGGCCGTGGCCGCTGCATCGGCGCCGAAGCTGACGGCGCCTGCGGCCACGGCGAGGCCCGCGAGCAGCAGCGCGGGCTTCAGCAGGGCATCGGCGAAGCGCAGCCGCAGATGGCCCTGGCGGTGCAGCAGCAGCACGTTCAGCGCTGCTGAGAAGCCGTGGGCGGCCACGCTGGCGATGGCCGCGCCGGTAATGCCCTGCTGCGGCACGAGCAGCAGGTTCAGGGCCGCCTTGAGCAGCGCGGCGGCCAATAGGTGCAGCGCCGGCGCGCGCACGGCGCCGAGGCCCTGCAGCAGCGAGGCAGAGATGATGCTGACCGTACCGCCGACGGCGGTGAAGGCCAGCCAGATCATCGCGCCGCTGCCGGCGGTGTCGCCATAGAGCGCCTGGTTCACCGGCGCCGCAAGCACAGCCAGGCCTACGGAAGCGGCCAGGCCGAGCAGCCAGAACCAGCGCAGCGACAGGCTGCAGCGCAGCCGGATCAGTGCCAGGTCGCCGCGGTATTTGGCTTCGGCCAGCGCCGGGATGAAGACGACTGATAACGAGGTGGCCAGCATGGTGACAATCTGCACCAGCGGCAGCCCGCGGTTATAGACGCCGAACTGCGTCATCGCCTCCGCTTCCCCGTGGGCAGCGGACAAGAGACGCGGGACGGTGAAGACATCGACAAGGCCGATGAGCGGCACCGCCAGGGCACCCAGCATGACCGGCAGCCCGTAGGCCAGCAGACGGCCGATGGTAATCCCCTGATTCCCGGGCCGCAAGGATGCAGCCGGTCCGGTCCCTCCCACCGGCATACTCAAGGCCGGCTCAGAGGCTGCCGCTGTCTCGGCGGCGGCTTCCTTGCGGCGGTGCCGCCGCATATAGAGCAGCATAATGCCCAGTCCGGCTACGCCTCCCCCGGCTGAGCCCAGCAGCGCGCCGGCGGCAATATTCGCCGGACCGGCCCCGCCTCTGGTCATATACAAGAGAAGTGCGATCATGACTGCTACCCGCACCGATTGTTCGACAACCTGTGAGACAGCGGTGGGAACCATATCATGGAGCCCCTGGAAGTAGCCGCGCAGCGCTGCCATAGCCGGGACCACCGCCAGACCGAGTGCGCTGCAGCGCAGCGCCGGGATGACATGTGAATTGCCAATCAATCCCGCAATCAGCGGCGCTCCGGCAAAGGTGAGCAGCCCTACAACGACGCCGCTGGCTGCCGTCAGTCCTGCCGTTAAGCGCAGCAGCCTGCGTCCCTCCTCCTGGTTCCTGCCGGCAGCGGCCTCTGCCACGAACTTGGAGAGGGCAGAAGGAAGTCCCAGCATTGCTGCCGTTGTGAGCATCGTGTACAGCGGATAGACCGTGTTGTAAATGCCGAATACGGCATCCCCGCCCAAATTTTGCAGCGGGATCTTCTGCAGCGTGCCGATCAGCTTGGAGAGAATAGCCGCCGCACTTAAGATAAAAGCGCCCTGCAGCAATTTGGAGCCTGGATGATTTGAATTCATAAGATACCTGCTTCTACAGCCATAACTGCCATAATGGAATGAATTTCTATATTATAGCGCAAGAACGCGCGAGAAACGACAAAATCCCGCTTTCCCCTTTGAACATCATACCAAAGGAAAACGGGATTCCAAAACATCAATACCGTTATTGCTCCATTTGCTTGCCGAGGAAGGCTGCCGCGGTCTCAGACATTTTGATTTCCAGCTGCGACATCTTGACCGACTCATCCTTGTTGAGCAGTACTACACATCCGATCGGATCACCGCTGGAGATGATCGGTGCCGCTACATAGCTGGAAATCGCTTCCGAATGCTCTTTGCCGATATCATAAGTACCGCTGTTCGTTTCCAGCACGGTCTTGCGGTTCTCCATGACCTTCTCCAGCAGCGCGCCAACCGGCTTGTCCAGATATTCCTTTTTCGAACCTCCGGCTAAGGCGATGAAGGTGTCGCGGTCGGTAATCATCGTAATATGCCCGGTCCCTTCATACAGCGACTCTGCATACTCCTTAGCGAAATCACCTAGTTCTCCAATTGGAGAGTACTTCTTCAATATGACTTCTCCATCGCGGTCAACAAATATTTCAAGCGGATCTCCTTCACGGATCCGCAGCGTGCGTCTAATCTCTTTCGGGATCACCACACGACCGAGGTCATCAATACGGCGAACAATACCAGTAGCTTTCATTTCACATGTTGCCCCGCTTTCTTAAGAAGTATGGTCCAACTACTGTCCATTAAAGGGAAAGGATAATCCCAGTGCTTTATCGTAATTTCTGCCCATAGTATTCATCTCTTCCCAGTTCCTTATACATAGCCGTCTCATCTCTTCCCATAATTCTGCCTGCTGGACATGCCGCCCTGTTAACCAAACAAGCCACCCCCATATGGAACCGGGGATGGCTTGTCCAAACCTTCTGTTCTATTCGGCTGCTTCCGTTGCGGCCGGCGAAGCCTCGGCGGAAGGCTCAGCGGATGCAGACGGCTCTGTGCCGGTCGTTCCGGACTCATCGGCAGCTGCGGAGCTCTTCGGCAGGTTGACGGTAATATCCAGGCTGTCCAGCTCGTTCTCCAGGAAGGCCTCCAGCTTCTTCGAAGCCAGCGTGCTCTTGACCGATTGAAGCTGCTCATCGGTCAACGTATCGAAGGCGGCATCCGTGCGGGATTCCACCTTGATGATGTGGTATCCGTAGACGGTCTTCACAGGGTCACTGTTAGTGTTCAGTTCCAGCGTCTGTGCAGCCTGTTTGAAATCTTCATCAAATTCTCTCAGCTCTTTGTCCTTGTATTGACCTCCGTCTTCTACTGAGGCGGTATCATCCGAGTACTCTTTGACGACTTCAGCGAAATCAGCCCCGCCGTCCAGCTTCGCCTTGGCTTCGTTCGCCCGTTTGAGCGCATCATCTTCGGTACGCTCCTTGCCTTCGGAATCGGTCAACCCGATCAGTACATGCCGCAGCGTAGCTACGGTGTAGTCGATCTTAGTCGCTTCAAACTCCGTCTTCGTTTCATCGTCGGTAATTTTGAGCAGCTTGTCCTGATACACGGTAAGCACACGCGTCATATAGTCTTTAATTTCGGCCTCCGTTACATTGGCCTGCTTCAGAGCATCTTCATAAGTATCGCCAAGACCTGTCTTGATGGCTGCCACCTGTTTGTCGGCTTCTTCCTCCGCCTGCTTCTTCGCTTCATCCGTCGCCTGGCCCGCCAAATACTCGAAGGCCACCTCCTGCTTCAGGATCGACTCCTTGAAGGCATCGATCTCCAGGTAAGCCGCCTGTTGAGGCGAGAGGAACTTCATCACCCGGGTATCCTGATCGAATTCCTTCTCGGTAATTGTTCCGTCTTTATACGTGGCCACAGCCGCACTGTTGTCCTCGGCATTGTTGTTATTGTTGCCGTTGCCGCAAGCGGCAAGCATGGAAAAGGAAACGGTAGCCGCAAGCGTAACCAGCAGCACCTTCCAGGTTTTTTGTTTATTTGATGGCATTATGAAGTTCTCCCTTCGATTTTAAAGACTGTTTGGCCGCTTCAAGGAACTTCTCCAGCAGCTCCAGCAGCTCTCTGTCACTGAGGTCCTTGGCTTTGATCCGAATGCTGGCCTTGGCCTCTTTATCAAATTGTACACGTCTTTCAAAGCTATTGCCAACCTTGGCAAGCTTGGCAGTGTCGAAGGCGCCTATACTGTCCTCATGCAGATTGAGCGCCACCTCGTCGCCTTTGCGGATGATTGACTCCAGGCCATACAGTTTGCCGTACACCTTAAGCCGGGCAACGGACAGCAGATTGACCACGGCTTCCGGCAGTTCGCCGAAACGGTCCAGCAGCTCATCCTCCAGCTCTGCGGCATCTTCAAAGGTGGAGACGGCGGCAACTTTTTTATAGATTTCAATTTTTTGAATGCTGTCGTAAATGTACTCGGACGGAAGATATGCGTCAATCGACAGGTCAATGACGGTATTCCCCTGCTTGAGGGAGGAATCCTCTTCCCCGAGCACGGTTACCTTCCGTTTACGGATCTCCTCCGCAAGCATTTGCGAGTACAAATCGAAACCGACAGAGGCAATGAAGCCGTGCTGTTCGGCGCCGAGCAGGTTCCCTGCACCACGGATCGACAGGTCGCGCATGGCGATCTTGAAGCCCGAGCCGAGCTCGGTGAATTCCTTGATGGACTGCAGACGCTTCTCGGCCACCTCTGTCAGCACCTTGTCCCGCTGGTAGGTGAAATAGGCATAGGCAATCCGGTTGGACCGGCCTACGCGCCCGCGCAGCTGGTACAGCTGGGACAGCCCCATTTTGTCTGCGTCATGAACAATCAGCGTGTTGACATTGGGAATGTCCACCCCGGTCTCAATGATACTGGTGCTGACCAGCACATCGTATTCACCGTCAAGGAAATCAAGAATCGTTTTTTCCAGCTCGGATTCAGACATTTGTCCGTGCCCGATGCCCACGCGCGCTTCCGGAACGAGCATGGAGATCTGCGCAGCCATTTCCTGAATGCCCTGAACACGGTTGTAGAGGTAGTAGACCTGTCCGCCGCGGGCAAGCTCCCGTTCCACTGCTTCGCGGACTAGCGTCTGGCTGTACTCCACCACATAAGTCTGGACCGGGAAACGGTTCTCCGGCGGCGTCTCAATAACCGACAAATCGCGTACGCCCAGCATCGACATATGGAGCGTCCGGGGAATCGGTGTCGCCGTCAGCGTAAGCACATCGACATTGGTTTTCAGCTTCTTCAGTTTTTCTTTATGCGTAACGCCGAACCGCTGCTCTTCGTCAACAATCAAGAGACCCAGGTCCTTGAATACCATATCCTGCGACAAAAGCCGGTGCGTTCCAATAACGACATCGACTGTCCCCTGCCGCACGCCCTTGATTGTATCGTTCTGCTCCTTGCGGCTGCGGAAACGGCTAAGCACCTGAATGTTCAGCGGATAGTTGGCAAACCGCTCGCGGAAGGTCTCATAATGCTGCTGCGCCAAAATAGTCGTAGGCACCAGTATAGCCACCTGCTTGCCCTCAATGGCAGCCTTGAAAGCCGCCCGCACGGCGACTTCTGTCTTGCCATAGCCTACGTCTCCGCACAGCAGTCGGTCCATCGGCCGGTTCTGCTCCATATCCTTTTTGATTTCTCCGATCGCCCGAAGCTGGTCGCGGGTTTCCTCATACGGGAACATCTCCTCGAATTCACGCTGCTCCTGGGTATCCTTCTCAAAAGCATAGCCCAGAGCGCTCTGGCGCTCCGCATACAGCTTAATCAGGTCATCGGCGATATCCTGTACCGAATGGCGCACTTTACTGGTCACACGTGACCATTCATTGCCCCCCAGTTTATATACCTTCGGCTCCTTGTCCTCTGAACCGACATATTTCTGAATCAAATCAATCTGCTCAATCGGTACGGACAGCTTGTCGCCGCCGGCATACATAATATGCATGTAGTCCCGGTGGATGCCGCTGACCTCAAGTGTGCCGATGCCCATATATTTGCCGATCCCGTGATTCTGATGCACGACATAATCGCCGATCTTCAGCTCAGTATAGCTCTTGATCCGCTCTGCATTGTCCATTCCCTTGGACGATACCTTGCGGGCCTTCCGCTGCTTCTGGGAGAACATTTCCCCCTCGGTAATCACGGCCAGATGGATGGAGGGCAACTCGAAGCCGGAGCCCAGATTGCCCTGAAGAATCGTCGGCTCCTCAATGCCGTAATCATACAGGACGCGGCGCATACGCTCCAGACGCTCTTCGCTGCCCGCCAGCATCACTACCTGTACACCCGATTTATGCCAGCGTTCCATTTCGGCCTTGAGCACATTCATCTGGCCATGGAAGTCCTGCATGCCGCGGCTGATGAAGCCAAGAATATTCTGCGGCTGTATATGCGGCACCTGACGCAGGAAAATCGACATGAACAGGCTCTGGAATGGACGATGGTACATAATGGCATCGTTGTCGACAGATAGATGCAGATCCGGCAATGTTTTGCCGTTCTGCAGCAAATGTAGATTCCATTCCGATTCATCGCGTTCAAGCTGCTTGGCCGTCTCCAGGAGCCGGGCGGGTTCGTCCAGAATCAGCAGCGTATCCTGCGCCACATAATCATACAGATGAGCCCGCTCCGGATACAGCAGGCTGATATATTTATAGATTTCCGGAAAATAAGCGCCCTGGCGCAGCATTTCCAGCTCGCGGCCCATTTCCTCGCGCAGGCGCAGCTTCGCCTGCCGGTCGGTCATTTTCTCCAGCTGCCGCTCCAGCATCCCGGCCGCTTCCGAGGAAGCAGCATCCAGGCGGGAGCTTTCAGCAATAATTTCCTTGGCCGGTGTAATCTTCACACTGCGTACTTTATCAATAGAACGCTGGTCGGCGGGATCGAAGGTGCGGATGGAATCCACCTCTTCGTCGAACAGCTCCACTCGGTAAGCGAGCGATGAAGTCATAGGATAGAAATCAATGATACCGCCGCGGACGCTGAGCTCACCGCGATTCTCCACCCGTTCTACCCGTTCATAGCCCATCTTAATCATATCTTTCAGGAACTCATCAAGAACGAGGGTTCCATCCTGTGTGACGGTCAGCTGTGCCTCGGCCATTACATGCGGTGAAGGGAGCAGCCGCCGCACACCCGAATACGGCACGACAACAACGCCCCGGAATCCCTGGGCGCATTTAGTCAGCACTTCAATCCGCTGTGCCAGCGTCTCCGGACTGGAAACAGCCGCTTCGGCGGCAACCAGCTCATTGGCTGGGTAGAGCAGCACACGGTCCACCGAAAGCGCTTCCTGCAAATCTTCGGCGATTTTCTGTGCGGAGAACATATTATGGGTGACGACGAGAAGCGGCCGTGCAGTTTCTTCATGCAGCGCAGCCAGCATGATTTGTCTGGCCGACCCGGATAAGCCCGAGATCAACTGCTCTTTCATCCCCGTGCCGATGCCCCGGACGATGGACTGGAAGTCCGTATCTTTAGAAAACGCCTCTATAAGACCTTGTAACAACAACAAACACCTCTCTTACTAAACAGGTTTATACGGGTACGGTTCATCTTAACCCGTCCCTGTTATGATTAAATATGGAAAACAAGCCTCAGCAAAAAGCCAAGGCTTGCGGATGGCAATAGAAGCCGGCCGCTTCTGCGGTTATTGAAGCGGGCTGGCCAGCAGGCTGAGCTCCGGGTTGTTCTCCAAGGCTTCCTTGCAGTAACCGCAGGTCACCTTAACCGTAATCTCGCCGTCTGAATCATAAGCTATGATATCTCTGCGCTCCGCGGGGGTCAGCACTTGCAGCCCCAGCTGCATCTCTGTGAACTTGCTTCTATCGATGCTTCCAAGAAAGGTCCGGCAGTGCCGGCATACATAGTGTATTGCCATCTATATGCCTCCTGAAGGTAGTATATACCCTCAAGTATGCCCCGACGCCTTTCTCTTTAGCCTATGGAGAAAGGCTGCTGCCTTTCCCGGTTACCCGTTATACTTGGCCATCGTCTGCTCAAACGTATGGTTTAAGCTGAATTCCAGTGCATCGCACGTATTTTCGATCATGCTTCTCAGCTGATCCCCTTCCTTCTTGGGAAAAGCAGACAGCACATAGTCGACAACGGCAAAGCCCGGCTCCGGCCGGGAGATGCCCATCCGCACACGGTTGAACGTTTGGGTCCCGGTATGCTGGATAATCGACTTGATGCCGTTGTGTCCTCCGGCACTTCCCTGATACCGCAAGCGGATTTTGCCGATCTCTGTATCCAGATCATCATACACGACAATCAGATCTTCCAGGCTTACTTTATAATATTCCATATAAGCGCGAACCGCTTCTCCGGAAAGGTTCATAAAGGTCATCGGTTTGATCAGCACAGCTTTCACGCCGCCAATCATTCCTTCCCCGATCACCGACTTGCACTTGTTCTGGCTAAAGGCGATCCCGTGTCTGGATGCCAACTCGTCCAGTGCCATAAATCCGACATTATGCCGGGTCTTGGCATACTGTGTTCCGGGATTTCCAAGTCCTACAATCCATTTCATGTCGCCGCCTGATCCTTTCCACAGGCCTCTTCAGCAGAAGAAACCAGTTTTTGATACAATAAGCTGTATGGGGTTTACTTTATATCAAACGCTTTGACCATCTCTACTTCAGGACAGGTGATGAACCATGCTGCAACCCGGCGACAGTCTAACGCAAAAGCGCCATTTCCAGTATCATATTGATTATGCCGTACCTGTCGAGATCTACCAGGGCGACAGACATATCGCCATCGGTGTAGTGACCGCCGCAGACGAGGGCTTTGTGGAGCTTCAGGGCACCTTGTATAACCGCAATCGGTTCACCTTTATTTCACGACCGGGCTACTGATGCAGAGCATAGCTGTCCGGAAATAACACGCCGATAAGGGTTACATCTTCCGACAACCGGAGGTGTAACCCTTTTTATGTCCCACAATGTAGAGATAGGCGCAGAGCATTCCTCAGAACATTCTGCTGATATTATTCGATTTCAAACAGCTTGCTAATCGACAGCTCTTCATGGACGCGAATGATCGCCTCACCCATCAGCGGAGCTACGGATAATACCTTGAGCTTGGACGTCGGGTTATCGCTGCGGATCGGAATGGTGTCCGTCACGATAACTTCCTTAAGCGGCGAGTTCTCCAGACGCTCATGCGCCGGCCCGGACAATACCGGATGGGTACAGCAGGCATAGACTTCCTTAACGCCGCCCTCCATCAGTGCATTGGCCCCCAGCACAATCGTTCCGGCTGTATCGATAATATCATCGATCAGAATCGCCGTCTTGCCTTCGATGTTACCAATAATGTTCATGACTTCACTGACATTCGGCTCTGGACGCCGCTTGTCGATAATCGCCAGCGGGGCGTTAAGGAAATCAGCAAGCTTTCTCGCCCGCACAACACCGCCATGGTCAGGAGAGACCACTACTGGGTTCTCAATTTGCTTAGAACGGAAATACTGGGCTAGAATCGGTACTCCGAGCAAATGATCAACCGGAATATCGAAGAAGCCTTGAATCTGCATCGCATGGAGGTCCATGGTAATGACACGGTGGGCACCTGCTTTTTCAATCAGGTTGGCGACCAGCTTGGCCGTAATCGGATCACGGGAACGGGCCTTGCGGTCCTGCCGCGCATACCCGTAATAAGGGATGACGACATTGATGCTCTTGGCGGAAGCCCGTTTGAGCGCATCGACCATAACCAGCAGCTCCATCAGGTTGTCGTTCACCGGACCACAGGTGGATTGCACGATATACACATGGCATCCCCGCACACTTTCCGAAAGCTTGACCTGAATCTCGCCGTCGCTAAAGCTGGTAGTATGGGATTCCCCCATCGGAATACCGATGTAATCGGCAATCTGGCTGGCCAGCTTAGGATTGGAATTGCAAGTGAAAATCTTCAGTTTTGAATCGCAATAAGTCATAAAATTTAAACCCTCCGTGACGGAATTTAGCTTCCAAAAGAGCGCCGGCGAAGGTAGCACACCATCATCCGGCGCCAAGTTCCTGGACATTTACGATGGACTTGATTGGTCTTTCTTGGCCTTCGCACGGGCACGGATCTTCTCCGCATATCCCGGCTTATTCTCCTGTCTAACTCTGGCAACCGCCAGATCATTCTCGGCTACGGAACGGGTAATCGTTGACCCCGCTACCACATAAGCTCCCTTGGCGATGGTTACCGGAGCAATCAGATTGACGTTGCTTCCGATAAAGGCATCATCTTCAATCGTCGTTGTTGCTTTATTATATCCGTCATAATTGGCGGTAATTGCACCACATCCAACATTTACATTCTTCCCTACGGCTGCGTCGCCAATATAACTCAAGTGCGACACCTTGGAGCCGTCGCCGATCACGGCATTCTTGATTTCCACGAAATCGCCGATCTTGACCTCTTCGCCAAGAACTGCACCCGGCCGCAAATAGGCAAAAGGCCCAACGGTTGTCCGTGCGCCGACTTGTGCTTGATTCAGTACGGAATGCTTGACACAGGCCCCGTCCATCACCGTGCAGTCTTCGATTTCACTGGCAGGCCCGATTACGCAGTTCTCCCCGATAACCGTCTTGCCCTTCAGAAGAGTTCCCGGATAAAGAATGGTATCGGTACCGATAACGACGTCCGCTCCGATATATGTGGAGGCCGGATCAATAATTGTTACGCCGTTCAGCATATGCTCTCTGTTGATCCGGGCGCGCATATAAGCTTCCGCTTCCGATAAAGCCAGCCGGTCATTCACACCGACCGCTTCTGAAGCGTCGTCGGTCTGGTAGGCCAGCACCAGCTCACCCTGTCCCCGTAATATACCAATTACGTCTGTAAGATAATACTCGCCCTGCACATTGTTTGGAGTGACCTCCTCCAGAGCGGCGAATAACTTGGCATTGTCAAAACAGAAAATACCGGTATTGATCTCCTTGATTGCAGCCTCTTCCGGCGAGCAATCCTTCTGCTCGACAATCTTGATCAGCTCTCCCTGCGAACCGCGGATAATCCGTCCCAGTCCCGAAGGGTTCTCCGTTACGGCCGTTAATACGGTTGCGGCTGCACCGCGCTCCTCATGCAGCGCCATCAGTCCTTGCAGTGTCTTCGTAGCGATAAGCGGGGTATCTCCGCAAGCAACAACGGTGGTCCCTTGCTCGCTGCCGATCAGGGCTTTGGCCTGCTGCACCGCATGACCTGTACCCAGCTGCGTTTCCTGCAGCGCATATTCGGCATTCTCCCCGATGTATGCCTTGACCTTCTCCGCCCCGTGGCCTACAACAACAACCGTCCGCTGGCATCCCGTCGCTTTAATTGTATCCAGTACATGCCCTACCATCGGTTTCCCGCAGACAGGGTGCAGCACTTTATATAATTTAGATTTCATGCGCTTGCCTTGACCTGCGGCAAGAACAACAGCCATTCTCTTCAAGAATGCCAACCTCCTACTTCTTGAGTTCACTACTGAATATATCTCATTCCGGGCAAAAAGAAAAGAGAACCATTCAAGCATGGTTCCCTTTTCTTTGAACCCCAATAAAGTACAGCATGGCCTTCAGCCTTCCCGCAGGAATGGCTGCATCCGAGTGAGCCGGCGCGCGATGGTCAGGCTCCTTCTTCGATAACCTCTTCTTCTTCAGTAGCGGCGCGTTCGTATTCAGCCAGTACTGCCGACTGAATCTTCTCGCGGGTACCCGAAGAGATCGGGTGGGCGATATCGCGGAATTCGCCGTCCGGCGTGCGCTTGCTGGGCATCGCAACGAACATTCCGTTGTTACCGTCGATGACGCGAATGTCATGAACAACAAACTCGTTATCGATGGTAATGGATGCGATTGCCTTCATTCTCCCCTCAGAGTTGACGCGGCGGAGTCTGACATCCGTAATTTGCATGTGTGTGTTCACCACCTTTTTCCATCAGAGACTTGGTGTATAATTCCACACTGCAAGGCGAATTCCTTCTTTTTGATTCCAAAAAATGCCTGATAAAGAAGATAATTTTTCTTCAACCATTGTTTTCGACAAGTTTCGGGCAGTATTCTTATATTTCCTTACGAATTCGACAAATAGCTATGGAATGTTATCTGCAGAATTTTATGGTCAGGAAGTGGGTTTCAGGAGGTAAAGAAATTCCCGGGATGCGCCGAAATCCGCCGCCCCTTGGAATCAACCTCGCTAAGCTTGACCAGAGATACATAGTCATGCAGAAGCCGCTCCTCGTTCTCCACTGCACCCGATTCCACCAGTACGGCGACACCTGCGACCTCGGCATTGAATTCACCGAGCAAATCGATCATGCCCTGCACAGTTCCGCCAGCCTTCATAAAGTCATCGACGATCAGTACCCGGGATTTCTCACGCAGTGCTCTCCGCGACAGGGTCATCGTATGTATACTCTTATGCGAGCCGGATACATAGTTAATGCTCACCGCCGAGCCCTCCGTCACCTGATGGTCCCGCCGCACCAGCACTACCGGCAGCCCCAGCTGCTCGGCCGTGGCATAAGCCAGCGGAATCCCCTTGGTCTCAACGGTCATTACCACATCTATATCTACACCATAGAAAGCCGAGGCAATAATCTTTCCCGCCTGTCCCATCAGCGACGGGAACCCCAGCAGGTCTGACATATACAAATAGCCCCCGGGCAGAATCCGGTCACTGCTCTCGAGCTGGCTGCATAGGCTGCGGACGAAATCCATGGCCAATTCCTTAGGCATACGCGGAATGTAACGAACGCCACCGGCAGCGCCGGCCAGCGTCTGCAGCTCGCCCATACCCTCACCTTCAAAAACTTCCTTGATAATCGCCAGATCCTCGCTGATCGACGACTTCGCCGCCCCGTAGCGGTCGGCAAAGGTGGATAGCGGCAGCAAGTCATGCGGTTTCTCAAGCAAAAATTGGGTCATGTCCACCAAACGTTGGCTTCTCTTTAGTTTTCTCACGGAACGCTCCTCGCCAAAACCGAATATTATTATCAAATAATATCACTTTTGTACGGATTTATACAAGCGCCAGCCGCCAAACTATGGTCTATTTCCTTTAGCCCATCGAGCGGACAGCATAGACTTCCTTGCAGAATCCGCGCAGGCCGTTAAATATCCGTGCCACCTTGGATTCTTTCTGTACCAGACCGAATACCGTCGGCCCGCTGCCCGACATCAGCACGCCGTCGGCACCCAGCTTGACCATCGCTTCTTTGATCTGCTGGACCTCCGGATGCAGCTTCAGGGTCACGTCCTCGAGCACATTGCCGAGATTGGCGCAGATCCCCGCAAAATCATTCGCTTCGATTGCCTCCCGCATCTTGAGCGACGATGGATGGTTCTCGATGCTTGCGGCACGCACACGGCCATAAACCTCCGCCGTCGAAACATTGATCGGCGGCTTGGCCAGAATCACCCAATACTGCGGCGGACTTGTAATCGGAGTCAGCCGCTCTCCCCGGCCTGTCGCCAGAGCCGTACCGCCTGTGACACAGAACGGCACGTCGGAGCCGAGCTCGGCTCCGAGCTCCTGCAGCTCCTGCGCCGGAATATCGAGGCGCCAGAGCCGGTTAAGGCCGCGGAGCGTAGCCGCGGCATCGCTGCTGCCCCCGGCGAGCCCGGCAGCCACCGGAATTCTTTTATCAAGATGAATATGTACACCGGTCTTTACGTTATACCGGTCTTTAATCAGACGCGCCGCCTGGAAAGCCAGGTTCTTCTCATCCAGGGGAATATAGCCTGCCTGGCTTGAGATAATAATCGAGTCCCGCTTCAGCTCGGACAGCTCCAGCCGGTCGGCGAGATCGACCATGGTCATAATCATCTCTACCTCATGGAATCCGTCAGGCCGTTTATGGAGCACGTCCAGCATCAAATTAATTTTGGCTGGCGCTTTTTCATACATTTTCAAGGCGTTCACCCACCTTCACTTTTCCCGTACAAACAACTTAACATATTATATGAGAAACCGCAGATGAAGTCCATAAGCTAAATAACCCCTGTAAACAACCCCCAATGTCCAGCTTTACCGCTGATGCCAGTGCAGGTACTTTGCGGGTTCCCGGAGGATTGATGCCAGCATTATAAAAAACGGACGCCGTCCAATGAGGACAACCTCCGTTCTCCGTTTTCCAGCACGTCAGCCGTTACGACTTGCGGGCAGCCTCCTCGGCCAGCTGAATGGCCCGCTTCACCATATTGCCGGCATCCTTGGCCCGGATACCGCCCCAGCCTTCGCGTTCCACGGTGTCGTAGAATCCAAGATCCTTAGCGAGCTCTGTCTTCAGTTCATCGGACATCACGCTTCGTCTTCTGCGGCTCATTAATGGATTACCTCCCTATGGACAATTGGTGAACGAGGTGTTGCCTGATTAGTATGCTGCCGGAGAACACAGCCCATTCACAAAATACCCCCAGCAAAAACAACAGCCCCCTGAACAGGGGGCTGCTTTAGACGATTAAGCTTTAATATACATGATCCGCATCTGCCCATCTTCCTCGAACACCGTGATCTCCACAGATTCGGTTAGTACATCGGCATAGCTGTAGGAGACACGCTTACACGATTGCTGCTCCTGATCCAGTTTGACAATAAATACAGAAGGGTACGTTTCTTCCAGGACACCGGTGCGTTCAACAGTTTTGCGACGGCCACCGTTAGCACGTAAAGTGATCTTCTGACCGACGTGAGCTTCGAGACTGCGTTTGATTTCCAATAGCGCATTATTAGCCATTGCCTGACGACCACCTCTTTCCTTGTCCATTATACAACTTTTAATATCCATTGTCAAATTAAATAATTAATTATAGTGGATGCCAACATGTGTTGTCAACGAATTTTTTCGGCGGCTTGCTTACACCGGTCTGATCCCCTTGTTATCGGCAAAGCATTAGTTCACGAAGCAAGGGTCTAACCATATGCCCAAACGATACTTAACTAACTTTACAAACCTCAAAAAAGCACCGTCCAGCGACGGCGCTTCTTTCGTCCACTCTATTCACAAATCTCTAGATCACTGAAGGCGTTACCTTCAGCGCAGACAGGTTCTGCAGCCGCGGCATTCCTATGCGGAAGCTGCCCCGTGTCTCAATTCCGCCCATGCCCTGGCTTCCGCTGATCGTGTGATTCAGCACATCTCCCAGGTTCACTGTATCGCGAATGGAGGTGAACGCCGCCTTGGCTGCGATATATACCGGGTCGAGCGCATGGATCAGGATTCTCCCCGGTGAGCTGGCAAAATTGGCTCCAGCGCTCAGCAACGCCTCAAAATGCGACTGGCAAGCGCCTGCCACAATGGTCAGCGTATCGAAATGCCGCTCATATTCACGTGCCACTTGAATGGCTGAAACAAAATTTTGCGAATTTTTGTAGCTGTTTAGATTGTACAGGTCATAGGTATGAGGCTGCTTCAGCACTCCATCATGGCCTGTAATTACCACAATGTCCGGACGTACACGCGGCAACAGCCGATACAGAGTCTCCGCCATCTTGGATTCATGAACATGATGACCTTCTGCAGGAATCCGCAGTTGCTCGTACAGGCTCAGGCTCTTTTTCAAATACAGCGCGTCGCCGTCGAGATGCAGCACCTTACCCGGCACTTCAAAGTACGCCGCCTCCTTGACCGACTGCGGCCAGACGCCCGAGACGCTCTCACCACTGCGCTGGCTAATCTCCTGCCGGTCTTTTCTCAGCCGGGTCAGCGATTCATTGGCCTTAATCCGGGCCTGCTCGCCCCGCTCGGTCACACGGGTCGGAGGCACCTGAACCAGGTCCTCCATGGGCGCATCCGCAAGTAAGCGGAATTCTGTACCCTTGATGACTGCTCCTTGCCGCAGCATATTTTCAATCCGGAAAGTAACATCTCCGCCATAGGATTTGCGAACGACTAAGTCTCCTAGATTCATTCCAACACCACCTCTATCCCCATCGTATGGGCAAAGGTCACGGTTGGTTCATAGGCAGCCGGATTTTACTTGATTCCGGCAGCGAGCAGTACGGCACTCAGCCTGGCGTATTCGGCGATGCTTAGCGTCTCGCCGCGCCGCCCGCCGTCAATACCTGCTTCGGCCAGCAGAGCTTCCAGCCGCTCCCGCCCTTCGCCCGGAAAGAAGCGCGACTTTAGATTATTGGCGATGGTCTTGCGCCGCTGGGTGAAGGACGCCTGAACTACCTCGAAGAAGTGCTTCTCATCGGCCACTTCCACAGGCGGCCGCTCCCGCACCTTCAGCCGGATTACCGCAGACTCTACATTGGGCTGCGGTATGAATACCGTCTTCGGCACAATGCAGACCAGCTCAGGCTCGCTGTAATACTGCACGGCAATGCTCAGGCTGCCGTATTCTTTGCCTCCTGGAGCCGCTGCCATGCGCTCGGCGACTTCACGCTGAATCATGACCACGATATTATGGAGCGGCAGCTTCTCCTCCAGCAGCTTCATGAGGATTGGCGTGGTCACATAATACGGCAAATTAGCGACTACGCTGACCTTCTCTACGGAAGCGAAGTCCTCCGCAAACAGCTGCCGCAAATCAACCTTCAGCACGTCATCGTTGCGAATGTTGACATGGGGATAGTCCGCCAGCAGATCCTTCAGAATCGGGATCAGCCTCCGGTCAATTTCTACCGCCGTTACAGCGCCTGCCGTCTCCGCCAGCCGCTGGGTCAGCGCCCCGATGCCCGGGCCGATCTCCAGCGCACCGGAGGCGGTGTCAAGCTGGGCTGCATCGACAATCTTATCAAGAATATTCTGGTCGATTAAGAAATTCTGGCCGAGACTTTTCTTGAACGAGAATCCGTAACGCGAAATAATGTCCTTGGTCTTCGACGGGGATGAAATATAGTCATTACCGCTCATCTGCGATGCCTCCCTGATCAATTTGCGCCACTGCAGCTGCGAACTCCTCCGGAGAGATTCCGAACATCGCCAGGCGCTTGTACAATTGTTTGCCGTTGCAATAACCGATACCCAGAGCGTTGCCGAGCAGCATGCGCCGGTCTGCAGCCTGCGGATGCACCAGCATTCCGGCTGCCATCAGCTCCTCCAGTCCAATACGCACCGGTGCTCCCTCAAAGGCGGTGTGCACCCTCTCCAGCGCATGGCGGATAGACTCGGGGGACGCATTCTCCACTCCTATATCGCCCTTGCGTGTCGCATCCTTTTCCGGAATGAACGCGTGCTTGCAGCCCGGTACCTTGGATGAGACAATTTTGCGGATACGCTCTCCTGCATGGTCCGGGTCGGTCAGAATGATGACGCCTCTGCGTTCCATAGCTAGGGCAATTTTGGCGATGACCTTGCGGTCCACCGCCGAGCCCCCGGTCTCTATCGTGTCAGCCTCCACCGCGCGCTTGATAGCGGCCGTATCGCTTTTGCCCTCTACCACAATGATCTCTTTAATCATGCTCATCTTACTCCTCCCACAACCGCTACAACACAAAAAGAAGAGGATTCGCTCCTCTTCTTTTTGGCTAAAGAATGTATAACTGATGAGCAGCATCCGTTCCTCATGGCTACCCTCACTATAGCTTATAAACCATCATTTTGCAAAAGATGCTGCCCCAGCCTAATCAAGCTCCGGCTTCACAGGCCCGATGACGTAGACGGTTCGCGATTTGCGGCCGAAGTTACGGGCATGGCTCAGTGAATCATAATACACATCGACCTTGTTGCCTTTAATGGCACCGCCGGTATCCTCAGCGCGGCGGAATCCCAATCCTTCAATGTACACCCACCAGCCAATCGGAATAACATTCGGATCGACGGCAATCGTCCGGCCTTCCGTTACTCTTGTACCGGAAGCGGTACGTGTGCCAATGCCCGGCTCTTCCGAAGAATATGCGGTCATGCTTACATTCTTAAGCACTTTCTTGTATTCAAAATCGATGCCGGCCTTATGCACGACTTTGCTGCTGACAGCAGCCGTCTTCGTAGATTTTGCGGTGGTTTTGGATGCGGTAGATGTTTTGGTAGTTGCTACAACAGGTTTGGGCACAGCCTTCGTACCAACGGCAATGACTTTGTCTTTGGTAATCGTCTGTACTTCCTTGCCGATCATGCTCATGGATGCCAGCTCACCGTCTTGGTAGATCTTCTCGATGTGCTGGATCATTACACCCGGCTTGCCTGCTTGCGCAACTCTTACGTCTCCAACGTAGAGGGATGGGTCTGCGGTCTTGATGACCCGGAACGGCAAGCTTACTGACCGCTCCACCTTCTGTTTGGTGATTCGGACAATCTTGACTTCCATACCGGATGAAACTGCGGTGTCAAGCGAAGGGAAAATCTTGTCGTCGCCATCCAGACTGTAGCCCAGTTTGGCAATGGCGTCACCGAGTGCACCCTCGGTGGTGTAAAGCGTCTTTGTTGCTCCATCCGCAGTAAGGCTGATTTTCTGCGCACGGGTAATCACGACACGGTCGCCGTCCTGTATTTCATCGCTTAGGCCTATAGATAACTTATCATGCGGCTGCACTGAAATTTGTTCCTTTGCCAGCACTTCGCTAAGCAGCGTTTCCCGCGTCTCCAGCGACTGTACCTGACCGTCTATTACCAAAGTTATGGCTTTGATGCTCTGACCGTGTGCGTACAGCAGAATGAACAGTGCGATCACAATTAATGCCGCACCTGCAAGCGATAGTACACGAGGATTCACTTGCTTCCACCGTAATGCGATAGACCTGCTGGATGATTGCGAATCATGGGTTACCTCTGGTTGGATTACGCCCATTCTCTCCATCCTCCTTACATAGCCCCGTCGTTCAAGGTGTATAATCATGATGGCGGAGAACCGCATCTGAATGACGAAAACTAGGTTTGAGATTGCAACAGGATACGCCCACACTTATAAAGCGTTTTCCTGTTTCATGGATCGCCTGCCCGGCATAGTGTCCCAGACTGTTGTATAACAGTATGCTGGTTACCGCCGCGTTATTCAAAATAAAAAAGCCCGGCAAAGAGTTCTCTTGAGGACTCTTTCGTGGCTTCTCCGGATGCTTGAATACGCGGGAATGTATGCACGAGGTTTCCTCTCTTACTTGCGCTTACGGGGTTAGCTGTCGGGTTCGGGCATAAGAGAGACGCCCTATCTCGGGTCACCCGCTCACGGCGGATGCCTCTAAATTCACCCCAAAGACCACGTGAAGAAATCGAATAAATTCTGCGGCACTTCTGGTTGTACTCTATGTACGGACATGCGGCAGGGCATTTATTGGTTCCCCCGTTCTCCTATAGCGGAGACTCAGCGAGACGATTCATGAATCGGTGGCTGTCAAAAGTAACAACAGCTCACTGCACTGAAAAGATGATATCCTGATTTGATGCATCTTGTAAAGCACGCTTCAACCACGTTTAAGCAAAAAAAAGATTAAAAAATTGTAATAATCGGCCATTTTTAAGTTAAAAAAGTTTAATAGGTCGGCTATACTCTTTTTTTTGCCCGTTTTTCTCCCGATTTCAGACAATCCCAAATCGTTCCATGGCGTTCGCATACGTAATTTGAGCTAATTCCTGTAAATCAATCCCTTTTATTTCCGCCGCTGCCTCGGCGACAAGCCGCACATGAGCACTCTCATTTCGCTTTCCACGGAATGGGTGCGGTGTAAGATATGGGGAGTCCGTTTCGATAAGCAGACGGTCGAGCGGCGTGTTCGCCAGCACCTCTTTGGGTACCCGCGCATTCTTGAAAGTAACCGGACCGCCGAAAGACAAATGGAACCCTAAATCCAGGCACATTTTAGCAGTTTCCCAGCTTCCGGAAAAAGAGTGCATGACTCCCCCAACCTCATTTGCCTTCTCTTCGCGCAAAATCCGCACCACATCTTCATGGGCGTCACGGTTATGGATACAGATCGGCATCTTCAATTCTCGGGCCAAGCCAATTTGCTTGCGGAACACATCATGCTGTACATCTTTGGGAGAGGTATCCCAGTAATAGTCGAGCCCGATTTCGCCAATGGCGACCACTTTCGGGTGACTGCAGAGGGAAGCAATCCATTCTAGGTCCCCCTCCTTCATGTCAATCGCATCCTGGGGATGCCAGCCGACTGCTGCATAAATATAATCATACGTTTCCGCGAGCTTCATCGTAGTTGGAATCGTTTCCCGGTTGAATCCGATATTAATCATCTTACTTACGCCGGCCTCCCGCGCACGGGATATTACCTGCTCACGGTCCTCGTCGAATTGCGGAGCATCCAGGTGGGTATGTGTGTCGAACAATTGCATGTAAGATTCACTCCTTGATCATAATTTCTATATAAAACTCCAGTTTTTTTTGTATCACTTGGCAAAGATGGCTGCCACAGGATCAGGCAGACACGAAAGCGCCTTCTGCAGCTTGTCCTGCGGAAAATAAAGATGGTACCGGCCGCGGTGAATACCGCTGATGGAACGGACAATATCCGACACTTCCGAGATTTCCCGCAGCTTATCCTGTCGGTCGAGCAATAGAATTTGCTTGCTGTCAAACGCATCGCCCGGACGAAATACATCGTAAGGAAGATCTGTCGGAAAGTCGATCTCCAGATCGTAATCCGCGTTCAGGCCCGCTTCTGCAAAGCTGCTGCGAATGTCTTGAATCATCTCGGCATCTAAATTCTCCATCTCTACATATTTATACAGTCTACGATGAATAAACCGGCCGCACAAGTCGCACAGAATTTCATCCGGTTCTTGTGTCCACTGCATAAAGGCGGTCTGCACCAAGGCTTCGTCAAGCTGGAGATATCTTTCTACAGTGATATCACTCTGAAACAATTCCTGCAGGGGAGCCAGCATAAACCCGAAGGCATAACCGCTTTGATACAGCTCTTTGGCTCTGCGGAAAATTTGCCGTAAAATAATTTCCGAACTGCGGGTCACCGGATGAAAATAAACCTGCCAGTACATCTGGTACCGCGACATCAGATAATCCTCAATCGCATGCATGCCTGATTCCTTCACCACGACCCTGCCGTTATAAGGACGGAGCATCCGCAGAATCCGGTCGATATCAATGGTCCCGTAATTGACACCAGTATAGTAGGCATCGCGCAGCAAATAATCCATGCGGTCCGCATCCAGCGGCCCGGATACCAGATTGACGACAATTTCATGTTCATACGTTTTAGCGATAACCGAAGCCACTTTTTCAGGAAAATCCGGAGAAACCTCGCGCAGAATAGCGTTAATCTCCGTATCCTCCCTAATGATCCGGCATGTCCAATCTTCATGGTCCATTTCAAAAGCTTCTTCTATAGAATGTGAGAAAGGCCCGTGTCCCAAATCATGCAGCAGCGCTGCGCAGAGGGTAAGCAGGCTTTCTTCCGGCAGCCAATCCTTATATCCGCTCCGCTCAAATTGTGAAATAATCCGGCGCGTAATTTCGTAGACACCCAGTGAATGGGAGAACCGGCTATGCTCGGCTCCATGGAAGGTGAAATAAGATGTTCCTAACTGGCGAATTCTTCGTAAACGCTGAAATTCCTTAGTGTTAATTAATCGCCAGATGATGCTATCCTGTACATGAATATAGTTATGAACAGGGTCTTTGAAAACCTTTTCTTCAGTCAGCAGCTGTTTCACTTAGATCAACTCCTTTGTTTATCATTTAAACCAATTTCGACGAAATGGAGGTATGGACAAAAAGATCATTGTCGCTGTTTGTCGAATAATGAGACTTTTTTTATTAATTCATCGACATTCATTTTTAGACGTCCAGACATGCGTATTCAGGTAAATCTAAGCATCGTAAAGTTTTTTAATAAATGCCATAAATTTTGGCGTAAAAAAGGTTGACTGTTTTGGGAATGGTTGGTATTATAAATATCATAAAACAGTGAACTATGTCGAATCATGACGTTTTTGATAATTGAGAGGAGCTTCGATGGCTATGATGAAATCAACAGGAATTGTAAGAAAAGTAGACGAACTGGGACGGGTCGTTATCCCGATCGAATTGCGCCGTACGCTGGGCATCGGCGAGAAAGACGCCCTTGAAATTTATGTAGACGGCGAGCGCATCATGCTCAAGAAATATGAGCCTGCCTGCATTTTCTGCGGCAACGCCGAGAATGTTACTTACTTCAAAGGCAAAATTGTTTGCCACGAATGTATTTCTGCTATCCCTACCCCTGTGACAAATTAGAATAAATAGGTTATAATAAGAACTAATCCAATTGTTAATTCTAACCTTTTCATATCTCCTTGGCCTCCCGCTGATCCCGGGAGGTATTTTTTTACGTCAAATCCAGCAATTTTATAACACAATCAATCTTTGGGTATTTAATCTGTTGTTTGAATATACAGAATTTATTCTTCCGCCGCCAATAAAGTATTGTAAATCTCCCGTTTAGGCACGCCCCGGTCAAGCGCCGCCTTTTTCATGGCTTCCTTGCGGTTTAGGCCCTCCTGCTCATAATGACTGACATGCTCCGAGACCGTAAGCTCGCGCCACCATGCCGATTCCGCCAGCTCCGCCTCCGCTTTGCTCTCCCCTTCGACGACAATGACGTATTCACCGAGCGGAGGATGCTCCTGAAGCCAGGCACTGCATTCCTCCAGTGTGCCGCGTACAAACTCTTCATAACGTTTGGTCAGTTCGCGGGCCAATACAATTCTGCGGTTGCCGAAGGCCTCCTGCAGGTGAACCAGCGTCTTCTCCACCCGGTGCGGCGACTCGTAGAACAGCAGGCTCCCCTGCACCTGCCGCAGACCCGACAGCACATTGCGGATATCCTTGCGTTCACGGGGCAGAAACCCGGCGAAGGTAAAGCTTGTCGTCGGTAATCCGGATGCAATCAACGCAGACAGCGCCGCATTTGCACCGGGAACCGGCACAACCGGAATTCCCTGGCTGATTGCGAGCTGAACCAGGTCTGCTCCAGGGTCGGAGATGGCGGGAAGACCGGCATCACTGACCAGTGCCAAATTTTTTCCTTCTAATATAAGGCGGATTAATTCAGGACCACTGGCTGCCTTGTTATGCTCATGATAGCTGTAGAGCTCTGAAGGTGTAATCTCGAAATGACTCAGCAACTTGCGCGTCTGTCTCGTATCCTCTGCGGCAATAATGTCACTTTCCTGCAGCGTACGCACTGCCCGGTAAGTCATATCCTCCAGATTGCCGATTGGGGTTGCTACCAGATAAAGGCTTCCTTTCCCATCCGGCTTGCCCTGGAAGCTGCTTTGGTAATTAATTGTCATGATTTATCCTCTTTGTTTCCATAGTATATGTTCATGATCTCGGGACAATATTGATTATCTTCATTATATACAATGAGCGGAGGGAGCAAACGCACCTCAGGCTTGCCGTCACGCGCCGCTTCAATCAGCACCATATTGGCTTCCAGATGAGCCCGGGGATGTACAAACCGGATCAGCTTCGGTTCCAGCCTGTTTTTGCGCATCAGGCTCATAATGTCCACCAGCCGCTGCGGCTTGTGCACCATACTGACCTTCCCCCCGGTACGCACCAGTCTGACCGCCGCCTGGATAACCTCCTCGAGCGTACAGCCAAGCTCATGACGCGCCATCGCCTGATGTTCATTCAGCTTAAGATCGCTGCCATTAAGCGGCATATAAGGCGGATTCACCGTAATCGCATCATACACACCGTAACCGGCACTCAGATGCAGCTCGCGCAGATCACCTTCATGAATCGTAACCTTCTTCTCAAGTCCATTCAGGGACACACTGCGGCGGGCCATATCGGCCAAACGCGGCTGTATCTCAATTCCTTCTATTAAAGCCTCTGTGCGTGTAGTAAGGAGCATGGGAATCACTCCATTGCCCGTACAGAGATCAAGAACTCTCCCCCGCGGCGGAATCCCGGCGAACCGGGCCAATAAAACCGCATCCATGGAAAAGCTGAACACTTCATCACTTTGAATAATATGCAAATCATGGGTCAGCAGGTCATCTACACGCTCCGAAGGGAGCAGTGGCACCTGTGGTCGGTCAGAACTTCTCATTCAAGTTGTCTCCTTCTGCAAATTCAAAAAAAACCGTAGGCGTAAACCCTACGGCTGATACCCTTATTTATTAAGAAAGGAAAGACAGAATAAACAATCGCCTTCTGTACGCAGATGGCCGAAATAGACATTGCAGATATGAAACCCTTCGTGATACAGACGGGCTAAATTATCATGTCCTTCACCGACAACTCCTTCAGGTCCTTCGCCTGCAGCAAGCAGCGACTTCGCTTCACTCTGCATTTCGGCTGTGGGATCAAGCGGCGCCTCGCGTTTCAGGATCTTACGCAGCTGTTCATTCTCCAGCGTCAGCCGCTGATTGTCCTCCATCAATTCCTTAACCGTCTGTTTCCATTGATCGAGACTGACACGCATACTCTCCATTTGCGTTTCCATCTCCTGCATGTGTGCAAAAATATTTATCTTTTCCAAGTTTCCACCCCGAAAGTAACCTTATGGTTTACTTGACGACAACATCATCCATTGGAAGCTCCTTAACTTTGCCCACTTCAAACAATTGCACATGAACTGTACGGCTACCGGTGTTCAGACCTACTACCTTGCCTTCACCAAGCGAGGTGATGACAAGCTTACCGACCGCCGGCATCTCTTCCTTGGCACTTTCGTAATTATCATGCTCAAATTTCAGACAACACATGAGTCTTCCGCATAATCCCGATATCTTCGTCGGGTTCAGCGAAAGATTCTGATCCTTGGCCATCTTGATCGATACCGGATCAAAATCGCCTAGCCAGGATGAGCAGCAGAGTACACGGCCGCATGGCCCAAGCCCGCCCAGCATCTTGGCTTCGTCGCGTACACCGATCTGCCGGAGCTCGATCCGGGTACGGAAGATACTTGCCAGGTCCTTGACCAATTCGCGGAAATCGACGCGGCCCTCGGCAGTGAAATAAAATATGATCTTATTGCGGTCAAACGTAAACTCTACATCCACGAGCTTCATCTTGAGTCCATGATCGCGGATTTTATTTAAACAGGTGGTGAAAGCTTCCTTGGCTGCTCCCTTGTTCTCCTCAACCACGCGCGCGTCGGCATCGCCGGCGATACGCATCACCTTCTTGAGCGGGAGGACGACATCCGCTTCCTGCACCTCTTTTTTGCCAATGACTACCTTGCCGTACTCTACCCCTCTTGCCGTCTCGACAATAACGCACTGATCCTGTTCAATCGGAAAATCGAGCGGATCAAAATAGTATATTTTACCCGCTTTTTTGAAGCGGACGCCTACTACGCTGTACAAAAATAAACCCCCTTGTTTGCCGGTAAAAGGAACCTAAGCAAAGTCCGCTCCCTGATGATCACTGCTTGTCCTTCCTCATCCGTAAACCTTACTTCCAGGCCGAGCGTTGATCCGGAGGATATATGATGAATAAACCCTAACTTTCCAATCGGATTAAAAACTGCTCCAGACAAAGCTGGGCATTGGCATTGGAACGGAGCTTTCGCTTACTCTCCGCCGCGAATTCCATATAAGCCACCCACTGCTCGTCATTACGCTGGCGCGCATGTCTGGATATAAAATCCAACTGATCTATGAAAACGATGCTTTCGTGTCTGCGGTACAGGAAGTTGAGCATATCTCGAAACCAGAGATGGAACATGTCAAACAGGACAGCTATATGCTCTCCCAGTCCGGATTTGAACAGCTTTTGCCCCGCGGTTGCCACGGTGGCGCTGTTTTTGCCCAGAGACTCCTTTGCTAATTGTAACACTAGATTTCTCATTTCTGCAAACCAATTCTGTTCCAAAAGTTCCCTGCAGCCGTCGAGCCCGGAGCTTAACGCTACCGCCGTTTTGGCCAGCGGAGCCGGAATACCCTCCTCGGACAATGTCTGGAGCATCAGCTCCGGGTTCAGCGGTCCAAAGGGGATACGCTGGGTTCTCGACCGGATGGTCGGGAGCAGCGCCGTATCATTGTCCGAGATTAGGATACCGACAGCCGGAGCAGGAGGCTCCTCCAGGAATTTCAGAAGACTGTTGGCCGCCTGTACCGTCATGGTATCGGCGCCTTCAATAATGTAAACCTTCGGATGAATCCCCTCCGACCGGTAGGAGAACAGCCGCTGCAGCTCACGAATCTGATCGATCTTAATGCTCGCTCCATCAGGCTTCAGCACGGTCAGATCCGGGTGATTGCCATGCTGGACCTTGCGGCATTCCAGACATTCGCCGCAGGCGTCATCGCCGGAGCCTGTGCAGAATATCGCCTGGGCGAACATCAGCGCCGTCTTCAGTTGTCCGCTGCCGGCCGGACCGGTGAACAGATAAGCATGGCTGACCGCATCCTTCCGCAGTGCCGTCTGCAGCAGCCGCTTGGCCGCTTCCTGGCCTAATATATCATGAAAAGGCATAAATTCCTCCAACTCTAAAAAGAAAGGTTGATCAGCATTCCGCGGATTTCTCCCACTCGTCCCAGCAGGTCAATCCGTCCCTGCTCGCTTTCCAGCAGGTCGTCGGCCAGCCCAAGCAGTGCGGTATCTATTTCCTCCAGCAGCTTATAGCGTTTACCGCGGCCCCGGCGGTCCCAGCCCTTCGTTTCCTTCAGGGTAACACCCCGCCGGGCCGTTTCTTCGAGGAATCGCTTGATCATATTCCGGTAGATGGCCAGCTCGCGCACCGTCATGGATTTAGCCAGCCGGTCGCCTTGCATCTGAATATCTTTAATCTGGCGGTTCAGCTCATCCATCGTCTTCTGCTCACCCTGCTGCTGGAAGACATCGGAGAAGTTCTTGGGCTGCACCGGTCTTCCGGGGCCTTCAGCGTTTGACAGATCGCTTTTTAGGGGCCTGTAGCCCGGATTGATCTTCAATGGTATCTACCGCCCTTATATCGCTGATTGCGTTAATCTTTGCTTAATAGTGCTCGAATCGGTCAACCGGCAGAACAAACACTGTCGCTCCGCCGACCTGGACTTCAACCGGCAGCGGCAAATAGGAATCGGTGGTTCCGCTCATCGGCGTCACCGGAGTAACCAGCTGTTCACGCACCTTGCAGCTGTTGCGGATGACATGAAGCACGCCATCGACCTGGCTGTCGTCCACACCGATCAGAAACGTCGTATTTCCTGCACGCAGGAAGCCGCCCGTACTTGCCAGCTTGGTGGCGCGGAAATTGGCTTTGACCAGCTCACTGGACAACCGGTTGCTGTCTTTATCCTGAATAATAGCGATGATTAAATTCATTTCGCATCCTCCTCAAAGTATTATTATGTTAGGATTACTTCATTGAATTTACTGCGGCAAAACCTGCTCCTCTATTAATTAGACAAATTGTCCCCAATATCCTTTAAAAAGCGATCTTTGAGCACCTGCAGCACATCCTGTTCCACGCTCTCCAGCGGGCGGTTGGCATCCAGTACTACAACCCGCTGCGGTTCCTCAGCTGCAATCGCAAGATAACCTTCACGAACCTTACGGTGAAACGCCAGGCTCTCCAGATCCAGCCGGTTGACCTCCCGGTCCTGATTGGCGGAAATCCGCGACAGTCCCACTTCGGGATCAACATCCAGATATAAGGTCAGATCCGGCGCCAGCCCTCCGGTAGCAAATTTGTTGATGCTCCGCACCGCTTCAACCCCTAGACCACGGGCATTGCCCTGGTACACCAGACTGCTGTCGACGAAACGGTCGCACAGCACAATCATGCCTTGCTGCAGCGCAGGCTCGACTACCTCGGCTAAATGCTGGCTTCTTGCCGCCGCGTACAGCAGCGCCTCTGTCCGTGCATCCATGGCCGTATGTGCCGGGTTCAGAATGATGGAACGGATCTTCTCGGCAATTTCGATGCCGCCTGGCTCTCTGGTAACCAGATAGGGCCGCTTCTGTTGCTGCAAATATTCCCGGACTCTGCCAATCACGGTGGTTTTGCCTGCTCCGTCGCCCCCCTCCAAAGTAATGAAGAATCCTGTGCTTGTCACTTATACTTCTCCGCCCTTCTCGGTATGGTAAACAAGGATATGCTGTAAGGCCGGATCGGTACAGGCCTGAAATTTGGCTCCGCCATCGCGGAGGCCGGTCAATCTTGTGAGCGTCGCTTCGGTAATGAGTTCACCCGGATACACAAGCGGAATGCCCGGCGGATAAGGAATAACCATCTCCGCAGCTGCCCTCCCTACACTATATTCAAGGGCGACGCTTTCCGTTTCTTGTGCGCGAACCGGCTTCATCGTGAATCTGACTGGCTTCGAATAGGCGCATCCGCTGAAATTGTTCCACGTGGAAATCGCGGAGTCTCCATCGCTGCCGGATTCGGTTGGAGCCAGCGGTTCGCCGCCCGCCATGCCCTGATGCTGTGCAGCGGAGGCACCGCCCGCTGTAGCGGCTTGCAGCGCAGCGGAGGCACCGCCCGCTGTAGCGGCTGGCCAGGCCGCGGCCGGAGCTTCCGCGGCAATCTGCTGCAGCGCGTTCACCAGCCGCGCTGCCTCGTCCGCCTGCGAGCCGAGCGAGAAGGCAAGCACCACGTGCCGGGCGTCGCTCATCTCCGGCACAATGCCCTTCTCTTCGAGCCTGCGCTGCAGCTCGAAGCCCCCCAGGACCCCGGCGGCGTCATGTATGACCGCCTTGAAGGGGTCCTGGGTGCCGTACGCCGCCGCTCCGCCCGGCGGCGGGGTATCTGCGGCGGCTGCGCCTGCGCCGCCGGTGCGCTGCAGCGGCGCAGCCGGCTGCAGCAGCCCAAAGCGCGGCAGCTCCGCCAAGCCGCGCCGCAGCACGTCCACGGCGGCGAGCCCCGCCGTGAAGGCTGCCTCGCGCCGCACGTGCACGAGGCGGCGCGCCAGGTCGAGCGAAGCCATCACCGGGTACGATGGGCTCGAGCTCTGCACCATAGCGAGCCGCTGGCGCAGCAGCGCCCGGTCAAGCCAAGGCCCTTGCACATGCAGCATGGCACCCATGGTCAGCGCGGGCAGCATCTTGTGCGTGGACTGCACTATGCCGTCCGCGCCGCAGCTGAGCGCCCCGGCCGGCAGCTCGGGGTGCAGTCCATAATGCGCCCCATGCGCCTCATCCACCAGCAGCGGCACGCCGCTGTCGTGACAGAGCTTCGCGAGGGGCGCCAAATCGCTTCCCATGCCATAATAATTCGGCATGGTCACCAGCACGGCCGCCGCCTCGGGATAAGCAGCCAGGGCTGCACGTACCGCCTCGGCGGCTGGAGCTATGGCCAGTCCGCTTCCCGGATCGAGCAGCGGCTCCAGGAAGACGGCATTGGCTCCAGCCAGCATCAGCCCATGAATGACTGATTTGTGGCTGTTGCGTTGCACGATAACCGTCGTCCCCGGCTCGGGACAGACCGTAAGAATTAGCGCAAGATTCCCAGCCGTACTGCCGCCGACCAGAAAAAAGCTTTCGTCAGCCCCAAAACAATCAGCGGCCAGCTCCTGCGCCTCCTTGATTACCCCCTCGGGATGATGCAAATCATCGGTCCCGGTGATTTCCGTTACATCATAACGCATAATCTCGCCTAAATATCCGGGTCCATCCGCACCGCTATACGCTTGTCCGTTTTTATGGCCCGGCACATGATAAGAGATATTACCCTTCAGTTTATATTGTTCCAGCATTTCATATACAGGTGCCCTGCCAGGCTGTAACTGGTTCATTATTCATTCCTCCCGGGGGTTACCTCTATTTTAACGCAAATATGCGTTACCGCCTATTCCCGGCCGCAACAAAACAGCCCCTCTGCCATAATTATCAGAGAAGCTGTTACAATAAATCACCTGTATTAAGCATTTTTCTGCAAGCCGATCTGCTTCATCTGACCGATAAAAAAACGATACTTGGCATCTTCAGCATCCGTATGCACGATCTCACTCTCACAGTCCTCACATATAAAATGCGAGACAATCACGATACCCTCTTCTTTCATCTGGCTGCAGATAATGCAGCGCTGTGCGGTTTGCTGTTCCATAATCATCCCACCTTGACTCTTTTAAGAACAGTATGCTACACCTTCTATCATTTTAAACCCTTTCATAGATTTTTCACATGCTTCATAGCATGAAATATATATATTCTGCAACATAGGCATCGGTGATTACCGCAAAGGGTTTAACAAATTCGTGTTCTTCGGCCGATATTAAAAACATGAGAACTGATGAGGAGGTCAAATCTTTTCTTATGGAAACCAATCAAAAAGGTGCGGCTACATTTTATCAATACCGGTTGATCAAAAAAATAAACCTGAGCGCTTGGCTGCTCCGCAGCTATATCGCACTCATACTAATATTTATTGTGCTGGAGACCGTATTTCTTTCCCCCTGGAGTGTGTTATACATGCTGCTCGCAGCACCAGTGACCCTTTGGATACAGTATGTGGTCTCACGCTCGGTCTTACTGATCTCCGGACATCCCATCGCCAAACGTTGGAAAAGCTCGCTGCGCCTGCCCTGGCTGGGCTATATGCCTGACCAATATATCAGCTACCGGACCTTCCGCAAGGTGCAGATGCATAATTTTTGGATTGGTCTTTGCATCGCTGCGCTCTTTATCGTCTGGTCTCCGCCGGGTTTTACCCTCTCTATGATCATTTGCCATCTGTGGCTGCTAATGCCCCGGCTCTATGCACTGTTCCGTTTTAACCGTGTCGATCAGGACGGAATGTTAAAATTCACTTCATCCGATGTGTCCTATTACGCCCAGTAATGATCAAACCTTACATAATGCAAAATAACCTCCTCCCGTTACACAGGGGCAGGTTATTTTGTGCAGATTAATTATTTTATTTTCAATCCCCTGATAGCCGTCTTCTGTTCCTTGGGGATCATCACAATGAAATAGCCATCATGTACAGATAAATGTACGTTTATGCCGTCCTTATGAAACACATGAGAGGAGTCGTCATCCTCATCGGCTTGCTCTTCCCAACCCCAAGCCACAATCTCATCCAGATACGCCTGCGGTACTCCATCCTTTTCCTTAAGACCGGGAAGAGAATAACGCACATAATCCATCGCCGTATTTGTGGTGGTTCCATCGGGTGCACTGGCTTCCTTTGGCACAGGAAAGCTCTTTTCTATTCCAGCGCCCTCAAAAACATCAAAAGCTGGTTCTTTTGTTCCGCACGCAACCAGCATCATTCCGATAAGACAAATCATGATCAATATCCACAAGGACCGGATTCGCTTCATTTCGTAAATCCTCCTTACCTCTAACCATGCATCTAAAGACGCAAATCCATTTATATTTAAAGCTTTATGAATAGTTCTATTGTATTAGAGGACTGCTTATTATTTGCACTTTCCTATTATACTTTGAACCAGGAATGGTTCGGTAACAAAAATGTCACTGAAATGTAAGCGTTTTATATGTTATAAGCCTTACAATTTTCCTTTAAACAAAAAACCACCGCTGACTAATCAGCAGTGGTCTTCAGTGCTTGGCGGCGTCCTACTCTCCCAGGACCCTTCGGTCCAAGTACCATCGGCGCTGGAGGGCTTAACGGTCGTGTTCGGGATGGGTACGCGTGGAACCCCTCCGCCATCGCCACCAAACATGCGCTTGTAACACAAGCGCTGCCGCGAGACATTCGTTCGATCACGTATTGTGACGATAAATGTCGTAGCGTATCAGGCCTTAATCGCCTGAAAACTGAATCCGAAACGAAATTTGCGTTGTAGCCCTTACTGGGTGTCCCGGGTCCCCGAAAAGTACTCGGTGTACTCTTCGAAGCTTCCGCTTCACTTTTTGGGGTATCTTTTGGATAAGCCCTCGACCGATTAGTATTGGTCAGCTCCATGCATTGCTGCACTTCCACCTCCAACCTATCTACCTCGTCGTCTTCAAGGGGTCTTACATATTGGGAAATCTCATCTTGAGGGGGGCTTCACGCTTAGATGC
>NZ_VWRQ01000033.1 GCF_008635795.1 Paenibacillus tepidiphilus
CTAAATGAAGGCAAACGGCTTGATACCGTTCATATAATCGTTTATTTTTGGTCTTTCTCATCGCTTCAATTAGAGATTCGATTTCTGATATTCGGATTTTCATTGACCTCACCTCTTTTGGTTTCGGTCTGAATTATTTACCCAAATATTTCTTGTCTGATAATTTAATTCAACTTATATAGTTGGATATCCGCCACTTAAAATAGGTGGAAAATGGTGATTTCATCAATATCGGCCAATTGAAGTGGCGATAATCCAATAAGACGGCTGAAATCCGTAAAACAGGCTGAATTAGTGAGCGAAAATCGAATTAAAATGTTTAGTTCAATCTATATAGACAATAAGTAACCAGTTACCTATAATAATAAGTAACCGATTACCTATTCCACATTTAAGGAAGTGAACCACTTGGAACAAAGTGAACAACAGGCTTACATCCTGGGGGCCATGTTTGTGCTGGCCAACCGCCTGCAGTCGCTTGGCGATAAACTGGATGAGCAGCTCAGCACGAAGCAGTGGCTGGTGATTGCCGCTATCCTGAAGAGCGGGCTGGAAGCTCCCGCATTAACCGAGCTGGCCGGCATGATCGGCACCTCCAGACAGAACCTCAAGAAGCTGCTGCTGATTCTGGAGAAGCGGGGATTCGTCTCCCTGGCGCCGGACGGCAGCGACGCCCGCATTCTGCGGGTAAGATTGACCGGCAAATGCGGGGAGTATTTTGCAGGCAGAAGCAAGCGGGAAGAGCAATTCATGAAGAATTTGTTTCAGTCGTTCGGACCTGAACAAACAGACGGCCTGTATCGGGGATTAGCATTGCTCACCGCGAATATTTCACGCATGGAAAGTCAGTTAACCTATGAGGAAGAGGAGTAATCATACTATGGCATACGTATGGCTCGGCTTGTCCGCAATTGTGCTGACCGTGATCTTGTTCTTCAGGCTCCCGTACTCCGGGACCCAGGCTGAATTCCGGCGCATCACCGCCGCCAGGCTTGCGGATACCCCGCTACCTGTGGATTCATTCAGCGCAGACGACTGGAAGCATCTCCCCCTTCCTGTACGCAAATACTTGGACACCTCCGGTTTTGCCGGAACACCTCGAATGTCCTCAATGAGAGCTACATTCGGCCATGTGAAATTCGTTCTCTCATCGGGAAAACCCGCTGTGTCCATCGGCTACACGCAAGCTAATTTCGTCCAGCCCGTCGCACGGTTTGCTTTCATTGATACATCCTTATACGGCATTCCCTTTCAGGGACTCGATTCCTATGAGGATGGCCGCGGAGGGATGAAGGGCGTGCTGGCCAAAGCCTTTACCCTGTTCAACCAGCGCGGCCCGGAGATGGACCAGGCTTGCCTTGCGACTTATCTGGCGGAGGCGTTGTTGTTGCCAAGTGCGGCCTTACAGGATAATATCGCTTGGACGCCCATTGATGACACGCATGCCCAGGCCATTATTACCGCTTATGGCATTTCGGCCGGAGGGATCTTTACCTTTCGTGATAATGGCGAATGTATTTCATTCACCACGAATGACCGGACGGCCACGGGAATGGACGGTTCCATGCAGCAGGTACGCTGGTCTGCACTCATGGATGATTACCGGTCAGTGAACGGCATCCGCCAGCCTAACCGGCTGCAGGCCGTCTGGCATTATGAAACAGGGGATCTGGTTTATTTCGACAGCAGCCAGATTCAGATTGAATACCGGTGAAGCGTCACTTCAAGTGCTCCTTCACTTGGCATAACCACACCATATGGGGCGAGCCGGGTCCCCAATAATCCTCCACTACCTTATACGGCTGACCGAATTTACGACACCAGCGCTGCTGGGCTGACCTGTACCCGCTATCCAGGCAAAAGCTTGCAATGCCCCGCGCCGCAAGCGCAGACAGCATTGCCTCAATCAAAGCGGAGCCGATTCCCTGTCCTTGAAGTTCCGGCTGTACATACAAACTGCCCAACTCACCGATTCCATCCAGTTCGTGGGCAGTACAAATTCGGATTTCCTCGCCGCAGGGTCCGAAGGACACCGTTCCGGCAGCCCGTCCATGGACGCGGGCGACGAGAAATTCTGTGTCCGAACCGCCCGGCTGCAACGAAGCCGCCGCCAGCTCCTGTTTGTGGCGGACTTCCTGCCTGATCTCCTCATGCAAATGTCCGAGACCCTCCCGGTCAAAGGCACCGGTAATAGCCGTGGCAAAAATCCGGTTCACTTCCGGAATATCGTCTACCGTAAGGCTGCCGATGAATAGTGATTTAGGCCGATTCATGATAAAATACACCTCTTGCAGCAGATTGTTTCCTTGCCCGTGTTAATGATGTCATTACCTTCGTGTTATATTATGAACATACGGACTTGCAACTTCAATCCGAAAGGCGGTTTACCTCTTGAAATTACCTATTGAAGAAGCACGGCCCCTCTATGCAGCGGCTGCGGCATTTAAGAAGCTGGCCTGCTGGGAATGGATGACCAACAGCGACATCTTCGGGGTGCAGAATCCCGACAACGGTGAAATTGGATATTGCTGCATCATGGGAAACGGCGGAGAAATGTATGGTATGGCCGTATATCCCGGTACAAAAGGCCTGGAGGTGCTTCTGCGGATGCTCCAGGGCATTATGCCCTCCGATCCGCTGCGCACACAGCATTGTCTCATGTTATCCTTTGACGACCGCGACGAGCTGTACCCCGAAGAGTATCAGCAGCTCAAAGCGCTGGGGCTGTCCTTCCGGGGCCGCAATGCGTGGCCGACCTTCAGATTGTATGAACCGGGGTATGTCCCTTGGCCCGTACTGGACCACAGACAGCTTGCTTTCTTCACCCTTTGCCTGGAGCAGGCGTCAGAATATGCCCAAGCTGTACGCGGCAACCCGGAGCTATTACTTCTGGCCGACAACGGCCTGTTCCCGGTGAGAGTCCCCGAAAGCGGTCCGGATGGGACAATAAGCTGGAGCAGCAGGCTCCTCGCTCCTGCGCCGGAGGTGCCGCCGGCAGGAGAGCCGCCGGTCGCCGATTTTGATGAGCTGCACGGCGCCCGTGTCCGCAAGCTGCCGGTGCAGGCCGATGCACACTGGGAGATCGGGCAGTTCTTCCTTCCGGCACCTGTGCAGGACGGCGGCCGCCCCTTCTACCCGGAGGTACTGCTGATCGGTGATGAAGCGACAGGGATGATACTGCATTCGGCGGTCAAAGACAAGGCAGCGGCCTTCCGTAAAGACGCCTCTGACTTCCTTGATCTGCTGGAGCAACTCGGCCATAGGCCCCAGGGAATCATCTTCGCCGATGAACCATTGGCCCGTCTATGGCTGCCACTCCTGGAGTCGATCGGCATCGAGGCCTTTATGGCGGAAGGCCTGCCGCTGCTGGAAGATGCGATGTCCGGAATCAGGGACAGCTTCACTTAACCAGCCGGTATCCGGGTCAAGGTGGACATCGGCTGGCCGATATCACTCCATTGAAGAGCGGCGGTCCCCCCGTGAATGGGAGGACCGCCGCTCTGCTATTTTATAAGCAGGATTGTAGTGATCAGGAGCAAATTCGTATAATCTCCACTGCTAATCGGACCGTACAGAAGTTAATTCCGCGAAAAGCCCGGTTTTGCCGGATTAACGGACACTGGGTCCGTTAGCTGACGCATGGCCGTGGCCTATGATCTGGATCTGTATTAACCGACGCATGCCGGGGGTCTATGTGCCGAACTTGTATTAGCTGGCGTATGCCCGTGGCCTATAAGTCGGACTTGTATTTGTGCTTCAAGTCCTGCAGCGGCCCGAGATAGTCTTCGGCGATTTCCCACAGAATCAGCACAGCCCCGGCCACGCAAAAAGCGATTGCGATGTTAGCCGGAATCAAGCCACCGGTCTCCGAAAGGGCTTGCCAGAATCTCCCTTTGTCTCCGTTCCAGCCGTGCACTTCCGGCAGATGTTCCACCGCCTGATTGCGTACACTGACATACAGCACCAGCCCGAACAACAAAAAGGCGATGCCGCCGATCATCTTTTTCATCATATCCCCCTCTCTCCTACTCCTGGAGTCGATAATCATAACACTGTTCTGCAGGATAATATTTAATCAGGCCGATCCGCTCCAAATAGCCGTCAAAAGGCAGCGGCTCCTGATTTAAAATGTGAATAGCCTCATTCAGCCTGTCCGGCTCGAATCCGGTCGTAAGATAACAATCCGGCTTCCAGATTCCCGGTTCAAAGTAATCCCCTTCCATCTCCTGTCCAAATCCGCTCAGTGTCCGTCTGACCGCCATTTGCAGCTCAAGCAGCTCTATGGTAGCTGACACATCGAGAAACAGAACGGGCTGCTTGCCCGGATAGAGTCCGTAATTTTTGAAATGAAGGTTAAGTCTCTGGCACTCCCGGCAAAACTGCTCCAGCTCATACTGCATCCGGTCTGTCTCCAGCTCATTAAACACCGCCAATTTGATATGGGGATTATTGTTCGAGTGCCATATTTAGCTACTGACCTCAGTCTCGGCATACCGCCGCCAAATGCTCCGAATCCTCCGGTCTGACAATGCATCGAAATAGCCTACAACCGCGTATGGCATACCTGTTCCTTCTCCCCCTCAAACGACTGTTTCCAGCAGTCCGCGTAAGGCCTGAATGGATTTCCAGACCAGTTCCTCGTCCTGCACCCCCTCATGCGCCAGCAGCTTCGCCGGGAAGAACAGTCCCTCCATCAGCGACCACTGCATATCCTGCATAAAAAGCTCCCAGCCGTAACTGCTGCCCACCTGGGCGTTCAACAAGCCGTAATACTGCCGCAGTATTTCCAGCGTCCCCGCTCCGCCATGATAGAAATCATGCACGAAGAGCATAACCAGATCCTCCGTGCAAAGTCCAATCCGTACTGCCTCCAGATCAATCAGCACCGGTATAGCGCCGGGAACCGCAGGATACAGCACATTGCAGGCATTCAAGTCGCCGTGAAGGATTGTTGTATGACGGCGGGCGTGGATGCGTTCAATATAACCTCCGGCGTTCTCCTGCAGCCTGCGCAGGCTGTTCTCATACAGCGAATATTCTTCCGCCCCCAGCCGGAACGGATAGTACTGCCGGAAATGGGCATAATCCCGCTCGACATACCCCAGATGCTCCAGGTATTTCTCCAGACTTTCCAAATGCTGCGGCAGCGGCAGACCTCTCTCGCCCCAGCCTTCGGCATGGAACCCCGCAATCAGCTCCAGCAGACGGTGCACCGGCTCGGCCTCCAGCGGCGCGTTCCAGTCAGCGATATTCCCGTGGGTGGGTGTCAGATCCTCCAGCAGCAGAATCCCTTCCTCTGTCAAAGCGTCATACGCATTGTAAAAGACCTTGGGAAGGCTCGCCTTTCTTCCGCCGAACAACCTGTACATCGCGTTCTCAACCGGCTCCGCCTGTGCTGCGGTAACCTTCTCCAGCAGCTGCAGCGAAGCCCCTGTTTCCCCTCCTTCTGCTCCTTCACCGCCTTCTCCGCGTTCTGCCAGCAGGCTTACCGGCCGCAGAACCGCCCGGCCCCGGGTAATCGGCTCGCCGGTGCTAATCTTCCCGGCAAGCCCGTGGTTATTCATAATTGCTGTTAATTGCTGCTCTGTCAGCGGCATATTGTTCTCTCCTTTGTGGTTGGTGCTATTCCAAACCATGATTCTCAGCCCGGCATGGAGCTGAACCGGTACAGACACCTATTCTCCGCTTCTGTCATAAACAGAGTAGTAAAGGGGGAGTCCGGGTGGGCAAGGCAGATAACGGGAACAGGTGGGCGATCTTTCTGGCGGCGGTCTGCGCCCAGACTTATGCCCAATACAGTAATGCGGACGGGGCATTTGTCATTCCGCGCGGCTATACACAGACAGCAACCATCGAAGCCGTATCCATCGCCGGTGTTAAGGAACGCTTCGGGTTCATCCTTGAATCTGAGGAGGCTATCATCGTCGCTTTCCGGGGAACCAGCTCGGCCACCGACTGGTTCTCGGACATGATAGCTTCCCAGAAGCGGTTCAAGTACATCAAGGAAGATGTCCTGACCCACCGCGGATTCACGGACATCTACAGCTCCGCCCGGCCAGGCATATTGTCTGCACTGCGGGAGCTGCCCGCCGGTAAGAGCCTCTACGTCACGGGCCACAGCCTCGGGGCAGCGCTTGCAACGCTGTGTGCCGCAGATGTTGCGGCTAACACCGGCCACCTTCCGCCGCTCCTTTACACGTACGGTTCTCCCCGCGTCGGGGACCCCGACTTCGCAAAAGCCGCTGGGAGCTATGCCGCCGCCATCTTCCGCTATGCGAATCCGTTCGATATTGTCGTACACGCACCGCCCACCGTCTACAAGCTGCCGAAGCGGGAGAAGAAATACTATTACAGCCACGTCCGTCCGCTGTATTCCTTGCCCTTCCAGAACGGTGCCATCGGGCTCAATCATATTATCAGCAGCTATTTCGCCGAGCTGTCCAAATCCGACCCGCAATTTACAAAAGAATTACGCTTAGCCAATCCGGGGTTCTGTCCGGTCCCTGCAGTACGGGTTATGGTCTGATTAACGCACTGCATCCGCGAAGGTAGCCCCCCCATTCTCCAAATATTGTAACTCTCCTTACTGCCGCCAACCTATGAAGGATTGCACTCCGGAATAACAAAAAAAACCGGCCGCCGTCATCCAACGGCGGGCCGGTTCATTCATTTGATGGGCAGTACGGCTGCCGAAGAAGATCCGCACTGGACATCACACCCAAGTTTTTTACCGTTACAGCGATTCTCTGATCACTCTCTTATAATAAACCACAGACAGCAAACCAAAGATTGAATACAGCACCGTGTAGAGCACCATGACAATGACCGTCGGCGTCAGCATTTCCGTGCCGAATAAGAACCAGCCGGATTTGACGGCGAAATAGCTGTGGAATAAGCCGACGATCAGCGGAATGCCGAAATTGAACAGCTGCTTGAACTGGATACCCCGCAGCAGATCGCCCTGAGTAAAGCCCAGCTTCCGGAGGATCGTATAGCCGCCCTTCTCCTCTTCGCCCTCATCCATCTGCTTGAAGTAGAGGATACAGCCGGAGGTAATGAGGAAGGTGAGTCCCAGGAAGCCGACGATGAACATGATCATGCCCATGCTTGTGCGCTGGTTTATTTCAAACTCATACTGTGAGTAGCTCGGGAATTTCCAGGTGTCCTCTTTAACCCGGGCGTTCTCCTGGGCGGTGTAGATTTCGTACGCCTGCTTCATCTGTCCGCGGTCCTTCAGATTCAGGCCATAATACTCCGTTGGAACATTCTTTTGCGATGCCGGATGGCTAACCTTAACCAGCTTCTGATAGTCCGCTTCATCCACTACGAATACGCCGCTTCCGGAACCGAAGCGATAAGGCATCACCGCTTCACTGGTGATTCCGTTCAGTTTCATTGGAACTGTATCTTCCGTAGTATTGAAGCCCAGTTCTCCCGTCTCCTTCATCGGCATGAAGTTCTTCAGGGCGCCGCTAAGTCCCATCAGGCGCGTCTCCCCCGGCTTCACATCTATATTTCCGAGGCTGCTGTCGCTGATAACGGCTGTGAACAATTGTTTGTCTTCATCTTTTTGATACACCGTTTTGCCCATAACCTGCGACGCATCCACGGTCATATAAAAAGTAGGAATGTAAAGTTCCTCGTACTTGATTCCCGCCTGATCGAGGGCAGCAGTGAACTTTTCCTTCAACTCCAGCTTCACAAACCCGAAGTCCTGCGGCGAGCTCTCCCGCGCCTGCGCTTCCGCCGAATAATACGAGATATAGCTCAAGGACAGGAGGCCGATGGCGAGTGCCGATACGGTCGTAATGATCGTCAGCAGCAGCGCATTTGATTTCATCCGGAACATGATGGAAGACAGGGACAGGACCTCGTTAATCGACAGGTAGCCCTTTTTACGTTTGCGGATCAGGTTGAATACGAAGCTGACCGAGCCTTTATAGAACAGATAGGTTCCGACGATAACCAGAGCCAGAATAGCAATCATCGCCGCCATCAGATCCGTCATATCGACGAACTTGCCGCCGAACAGCTGCGTTGAGATGTAATATCCGCCGATGATGAAGGCGATGCCGAGCACACCCATGATAATCTCCCGCACCGGCATCTTCCGCACCCGCTCCTGTGTGGTGGAGTTCACCCGGAACAGCGAGAGAATGCTCTGCCCCTTGATGAACATATAGTTCATCAGCATAATAAGCACATAAATGGCGGCGAACACAAGGACGGTCTGCCGCAGGGCTTCCGTAGAGAAACGCAGCTTCGCCGCCACCTCAATCTCGAGGATTTTGAACAGAATCATCAGAATCAGGCGGGAACCGGCAAAGCCGGCCAAGATCCCCAGCACCATCGATCCGAAATAGAGAATCAGGTTCTCGGCGCTCAGCAGCTTGAAGATCCGTCCTTTGGTCAGACCGATCAGCTGAAACAGACCGATTTCCTTGCTGCGCCGTTTGATGAAGATCGTGTTGGCATAGAGCAGGAAGATCGCAACGATGGCAATCAGCAGCACTGAAGAGGCGCCTATGGCCGCTCCGCCTTTGATCGTGCCCTCCATTACATCCAGGGAAGGATCGTATTTAAGGGTCACGAAGGAGAAGTACAGCGCCACCCCGAACACCAGCGCGAAGACGTAGAGATAGTAGTTCTTGATGTTCTTTTTCAGATTGCGCAGGATGATTACATTCAGGCTCATTGCTGGACACCGCCCAGCACGCCTTGGGTCTTGATGATGTCATTAAAGAAGGACTGCCGGTCCTCCTCGCCCTTGTTCAGCTGGGTGTACACCTGTCCGTCGCGGATGAACACCACCCGGCTGCAATAGCTGGCGGCTGCAGGGTCATGCGTTACCATTACTATCGTCGCCTGATGCTTCTGGTTCATGTCGGCCAGCTTGTTCAGCAGATCCGAGGCGGATTTGGAATCCAGCGCCCCGGTCGGCTCATCGGCAAAAATAATGCCCGGATCATGCACAAACGCCCGCGCCGCACTCGTCCGCTGCTTCTGCCCGCCGGAAATCTCCGCCGGATATTTATCCTTCAGCTCGTAAATGCCCAGCTCGCCGGCCACCTGCTCGAACTTGCGGTGTGCATCCTTCTTCGAGATTCCGGTGATGGACAGCGGCAGCAGCACATTTTCCTTGACTGTCAGCGTGTCCAGCAGATTGTAATCCTGAAAAATAAACCCGAGATGCTGCTTGCGGAATTCAGCCAGCTGCTTCTCCTTCATCGCCGTGAATTCCTTGCCTTCGATTTCAATCGTGCCCCGGGTAACCCGGTCTATGGAGGAGAGCACGTTCAGCAGGGTCGTTTTGCCGGAGCCGGAAGCGCCCATAATGCCGACGAATTCGCCTTTCTCCACCGTCAGGTCGATGCCTTTAAGCACCTCCTGCTTGTTGAATTTGTTGCCGTATGTTTTGTAAATTTTGTTAGCCTGTAGGATTGCCACTTGTTCATCCACTCCTTTTCTATATTTCCATCTTAAGCGGATGGGGCGGATTTATCCTGCGATTCCCCGAACAAAATGAAGGAGCATGTGACATTGTTGTCACATGCCCGTTATGCGCACGAAATCGTTCTCCCGCGGAAAAGTGAGCGTAAGGGTGGTGCCTGCTCCGGCGGCGGACGTGACCCCAATCTCGATCAGAAGCTCCTTCGCCACCTGCTTCGCCAAATACAGCCCCATCCCTGTAGCCGCACCTTCCTGCCGCCCGGCGGAGGAAGTAAAGCCTTTATCGAAGATGCGCGGCAAATCCTTGGCCTCTATGCCCCTGCCTTGGTCCGTTATAGTCAGCACAGCATGCTCATGTTCAAGTCTGCTTTCAACTGTAATGTCTGACGCCTCGCTGTATTTGACGCTGTTTGTCAGCAGCTGGCGCAGGATGAATCCGAGCCATTTGCCGTCAGTCAGCACCTCTTCCGCCTCAAGCGACACATCGAAGCCGATGCCCTTCGGGATGCACCATGACTTCAGCGCCCGGATCTCGGCATGGAGAATCGGCTCCAGCCTGGTCCGTTCAATGAACAGATCGTTGCGCATGAACGGAATCCGCTTCTGGTGCAGCTGCTGGTCAAGCAGGTGATGAATTCGCAGCCACTCATAATTTAGGCGGGTCTGCAGCGGTTCATCCGGAATCCGCTCGATCATCAGCTGCATGGCGGTCAGCGGCGTCTTCACTTCATGAATCCAGGACAACAGCTCATCCTTCTCCTGCTCCAGCAGCTGAATATTCTCTTCAGCTTCCCTCCGGTAACGGGACGTCTGACCTTCCACCGCCTCCTGGACAATTTCCTGGAAGGGGCTGTCAGCCCCCGAGATGGCTCCGAGCTCATACACCTCGTCCCAGGCAGCCATTTTGGCATAAAACCGTGTTTCTCTCGGATACCTGAACAGCATAAATACCGCACAGACCAGCACATTGAGCATCACGATATAAAGAATAGGCAAAAACGGAATCGATGCGTCGATATAGGCTACGAACAACAGGAGCAGTTGCAGGCCTCCCAGCAGGAGCAGCCAGCTCCGTCTTTCTTGTATGTATTTAAGAATCATAAAGCTTCCTCTTCCGTGGCCATATACCCTTGTCCGACCTTCGTCTCAATGTACGCGTCGAGGCCCAGCGGCTCCAGCTTCTTGCGCAGCCGGTTCACATTCACCGTCAACGTATTGTCGCTGACAAAATGCTCATTGTCCCACAGCTCCTTGATCAGGTCTTCGCGGCTGACGATCCTGTTCTTCCGTTCCGCCAGAATCCGCAGAATAAACATCTCATTCTTGGTGAGCAGAACCGAACCCTTGCCGTTGCTCACAGTATTCTTGCCATACTCAATCGTCGCCTCCCGCCAAGTCTTGAGCAAGGTGCCTTCCGTGCTGTAATTGTACACCCGGCGCAGGGTGGCCTGGATTTTGGCGACCAGTACCTCAAAGTGAAACGGCTTCTGCATGAAATCATCCGCTCCGAACTGCATCGCCATCACCATATCGCTGGGATGATCCCGGGAGGAGAGAAAGATGATCGGCACATTGGAATGCGCGCGCAGCATCCGGCACCAATGAAAGCCGTCGAATTGCGGCAGCTGGATATCGATCACCACCAGCTCCGGCTGCACCGCCGTGAACTCCTGCAGCACTTTGCCGAAATCGCCGACGCCGTGCACCTCATAGCCCCACTGGGATAAGCGTTCTTTGATCTCGTTATATAACGTAATGTCATCTTCGATCAGCATGATTTTGAACATGGGACCTCCTGCATTTCAGACGCAACCATAATATGGATTATGCGTATAATTGACAGCCTTCTATACATAACACAGCCTAACATAATCGTCACCCTTGAACAATTGATCATACCGGAGGGATGAGATGAAACAGCATTTCATGGATTCATTGGAGAGCGGGTCACTGCAAGGAGTACAGAGTGTACCCAAAAGCGATTTGCACAACCATGCTGGGCGCGGAGGCAATGTTCGTTACATCGAGGAATGGGCAGGCGTGAAGATTGCGGCGCCTCCGTCTGTGTTCGACTCGCTGGGAGACATGGCGAATTGGTTCAATACCCATGTCAAAACTGTATGTCCCGGCACCCCGGGATATCTGAAGCGGGTAGAGGCTTCATTCGTACAGGCCGGTGAAGACCGGATCTCGCTGCTGGCGCTGAGCTTCGGCTTGGATGAAATCGACACTTTGGGCGGGATGGAGCCCTTCATGAAGACGATGGACGGATTTCGCGAGCGGTATGCTCCGGATACCCGGTTTCTCCCCGAGCTTGCCTTTGACCGGGCCTGCAATGCGGATGAGGCCTTCGAACGGCTGGATGAGATATTGGGGTATGGGTGGTTCCGCTCGGCAGACATTTGCTGTGACGAACTGGCCGCACCGATTGTAAAGTTCAAGCGAATCTACCGGAAAGCCAAATCCGTCGGGCTTGTCCTGAAGGCGCATGTCGGAGAGTTCGGCAGCGCCGATGATGTCATGGAAGCGGTTGAGGAACTCGAGCTGCACGAGGTTCACCACGGCGTAGCAGCGGCTAAGTCTCCGCAGATCATGCGCTGGCTGGCGGATCACCGCATCCGGCTGAACGTATGTCCCACCAGTAATGTGATGCTGGGCGTAGCGGAGAGCTATGCCTCCCATCCCATCCGTAAGCTGTTCGACTATGGGGTGCCGGTTACAGTCAACAGCGATGACCTGCTGATCTTTAATCAGAGCGTGTCACAGGAATATATGAATTTATATCGGTGCGGCCTGATGACGGCCGAGGAGCTTAACCGGGTCCGGGAAACCGGGTTACTGGTTCAGGATTAGCTGACGGAAGCTATTCAAGGGCCGCTGAACTCTCTGGTGTATAGAAGCGGACTAGCTTGAACCTGCGGTTAGCCTCTGGATCAAAGGTACTGGATAACAGAGTATGCATAACATCCTCGAAAGTGAGCTGCGAATCGCGCGCCAGCACAATAACCCCGTTCAGGCGGGACGGATTCCCGAACTGCCCTTCCAGGCTCAACAGATACGGGAAGGGCTCTTTGGTCTGCGGCTCTGTAGAGCTATCAAATAGGTAGTACTGTTCATCCTGGAAGAACACATCCTGGAAGTATGGCCCTTCAAGCACACTCTCCTGGAAATTGGCCAGACGCACAGCGGCATCGCTGCCCTCAGCCGCTTTAACGGCGAACGCATCCCAGGCTTCCCCATTGGCAATTATATCGCCCTCTTCAGCGACGATGTAGCCTGCTGCTTCTGCTTCTTCTCTAGTGTAGTCAGGCATGTCGGCGAAGCCGGTATAGTCCCCCACGTCATCCAATGCCAGGGGCTGAGCGGCCGGTTCTTCATTAGTGGCGCATCCGGTAAGTCCTCCTGCGTAACAGGCCATCGCCAGTAATATCGCAGCTATTTTCTTCATGGGTATAATGCCTCCTGTGGACAAGGATAATTACATGCACACAAACTCGTCAACTAATCGTATTATACTATTTTCTGCCAAATTCAGCGTAAGGCCTGTGGAGGAAATATCCTGTTATCATTAAATTCGATTGAACTCTAATTAGATATATGTATAATTAGTTGTGTAAGATGATATACTGCACACAAGAAAGGAGAATGGGAATGAGCACTAAATTGGACAATTTTCTGGACCCTGAGCGCAAAATCCGCAATTGGCCCGTCAAGCGGAGCAACCAGAAGCTGGTGATCGAATATCTGGGTACAAAGTTCAGCAATGAAGTGGAGTATACCGAGGCGGAAGTCAATGAGATTATCAAGCAGAATCACACGTATAACGATCATTGTTGTCTGAGGCGGGAGCTCGTGGATTATCATGTCCTCGAACGGACCGGCGACGGGCGCGTGTACTGGAAGCCCCGGCAGGAAACGGTGAGCGAGTGAACGTAAGCATTAGAAGCGGCAGGAGAAACGATGGGGTTTCCCCTGCCCTATTTTTTTGAAGCGGAAGTATTCAATCTTGTTTGGCTATAATGGACTGCTCTCACATATCTCCGAACAGCTCATCAAGCTGACTGTGATTGCGGGAGAGCCACAGCATTTCTTCGGCAAATCTGGCCGGTGACGCACTATGCCGGTCCATCTGTTTGTTAATCCACCATTCGCTCTCCATATACCAGAGCATCCGCAATGACTCTGCCAGCCTACCCTTGGCGAAGCTCTGTTCCTTCCGGTAGCCTTCAAGGCAAGCCTTGACCTTGTCAGTCTGGAAGCCGGTTTCCTGAAGCGAGCAGGAAATCACCGCCCGGGCAAGGTCCAGCTCGGGATAATCGTAGCGCAGCCGGTCAAAGTCCAGAATGGCCGAGAGCCCGTCCTCCTCGAACAGTATATTGTCCACCCACAGGTCCCGGTGCGCCAGTCCTTTAGCCACTTTACCAAGTATCGTCAGATCAAATGCCTCTGTAGCCTTAAGCTGCAGCTCCATGATTTCTGCAAGCCAAGCCTTGCCGTCCGCCTCAGCTTCCTTGCAGGCATTCTGCCAATGCAGCATTCTGGCTTCTTTGCCGGGAGGCAAGAATTGCGGCTCCTTGTAAGGCAGCGGAGCGTTATCGTTCAGCAGCCGGTGCATTCTCCCCGTCTGACAGCCTAATGCATACATTTGGCTCTCCTTGGCCGTGCCGGGCCGCACCGTATATCCCGGGCAGTACTCCATTACGACGAAGAGCTGTCCGCTCTCCGTGACTTGCATAATCTCACCGTTATGCGTCAGAAGACGGGGACATGCCACTCCTTCTGCCTGTAATTGCTGGTGGAATTGCAGCGCCCCGCGCAGATCCTCCAGATTGTACTTCTTCAGCCGCCCGGCGTTGTACTGCTTCAGCAAATACACCCCGGAGCTCGTTTCGAGCTTCCATTTCAGATTCAGCCATCCGCGCTTGACCTGCACGGCTTTCTGAACGTCCAGTCCAAAATAATATTTACAGCTGCTTTCGAGTTCCTGGTACACAACATCCGGATCATCTTCCACTATAGGCTTCATCCGACGATTCTCCTCTGCTCCATTTCACCTGCTTGATGTCTTCACTATACTAAGACGATGAGTAAGAACAATCAAGTAACGGGGGACTGTCCCGTAATCCATGAAATGGTTGTCTGGGACAGTTCCTTTATTTAACTATGACCTTGAGCGCGCCAAATTGCAGCTATGGACCATCTAACTTGCCAGTAAGAACAGGTGATGGCAGCGCATAACGTCCTTTGATTTGGCACTCAACATAAAGTATAAACAATCGAAAACAGACTCAACGGATTACACGAATTTCTGACAAGACACTTGTCGTAGGCGCAGACATTTTTAAAGAAACCCACATAGCCCGTGCCGTCGACTTTCGGGGGATTGAACTGGGAAAGGACTGTGTGTTCTCCAATACCCTTACCGGACGGGAGCAACTGGTTCAGTGGATGAAGGGGCTACAGCAGGAGCATGCCAAGAGTGACGTCCTCTTCGGTATCGAGCCTACCGGACACTGCTGATTCACCCTAGCGGAGTATTTGAGAAAACAAGGCATCCCTGTGGTCATTGTCAATCCGCATCATGTACACAAAAGCAAAGAACTGGAAGACAACTAACCAACGAAAAACGACTATAAAAAATGCAAAAGTCATTGCCGATTTAGTGCGTAACGGGAAGTACAAGAGACAGGTATGGATATCCAAAGTGCGATCACAGCAATGAAAACCTGAGAACGAGTGAGCAAACAAGAGGAAATATTAATTTATAGTGGGAGAGTTATAGCGCTTGTATCTTGAATTTTGATTGGTCAAGGTACTAGTACCTTGACCGCATCAAATTGTAGCTAGCATCATCTAACTTGCGAGTAAGGGCTGGAGATGTTTGCCCAAATCGTCCTTAGATTGGACTCGGTCAGTGCACTAGTCTGGTAAAAACCACCGTAAAGGTGAAATTAAGTGGGGATTTCCACTAACCCTGCAATAGAGCTAACACGACAACTTTTAGGTACTGTCCTGCTTTTCGTTAGGTGAGCTTGGTGAGTGGATTGTGGTCGGTTTTCCGCCTACATTTGCCCAGTCTACCTTCACTGAGGCCCATTGTGGTCGGTTTTCCGACTACAATGGGTCTGTTTTACTCCACAGCAAGATATTGTGGTTGATTTTTCGCCTACGTTTGCCCTATTCACCTTCACGGTAGCCTATTGTGGTCGGTTTTTCGCCTACATCTAGAATGATCAGCCGGATTGGGCTGTTTGTCGGCTTGTTCACGTCACGGGAAAGGAACGCAGGTGAATATCCTTAGATTTGGCTTGGTCAAGCTACCAGGATAACGTTATCGCGTAGGTGGACGCACCGCAACGGTCCGTTATTCCAACCGCTGCGGCTTGCCGACACCAGCATCCGGACTTGACGTCATTTGACTGGGATCAATACATTATAATCCTGCCGGCCGCTTCTTCACGGGAATCCAGATTTCACTTCTGTAGTCCGGCAACGAGGTGTCCTTGCTCTCGTTCCACAGAATTTCCGGACCTTCTGCCAGTTCATATCCGGAGGTAGGAAACCACTCGGCATAGATCCGGCCCCACACATTTTGCAGCGTGTCCGGGAACGGCCCCACGGCCTCGAATACTGCCCAGGTAGACGCTTCAACCTCAAGCTGCTCGAACTCCGGCGGACAGTCCCGGGTCGTAGCCACGCCGATATAATGGTCCAGCTCCCCCTTCTCCTCCATCCGTCCTTCCGAGAAATTCACCGAAGCGCTGAGCAGCCCCTGCGGTGCCGTATCGGACAGTTCCTTCAGCGCGGCGATACGCTCCGGATTCAGACTTTGCCACATGACGGCAATTCCGGGATTAACCCCTTCAAAAACAATCGGCACTCTTTTGTACAAGCCGACAATGCGGAATGCTTCCTTCTCTTCCAACCGGTACTTCATTTCTCCGCCTCCTTTGATCGTCAATTGAAAACTCATGCGGGGAAAGGCCTTCAGCGGCTGGCCCGCCGCCCTTGCTTCCGAGGGCGTTACGCCATGGAAGTGTTGAAATGCTTTGGCGAACGCATCCGGCGAGCGGTATCCGTATTTCACAGCGATATCAATAATCCGCAGAGCCGTGCCCTGCAGGTCGAACGCGGCCAGTGTAAGCCGCCGGGCCCGGATATACTCGGAGAGCGGAACACCCGCCAGAAACGAGAACATCCGCTTGAAATGATACTCCGAGCATAAAGCCCTTAGGGCCACCTCCTGATAATCGATCTCCCCGTCCAACTGTTCCTCTACGTAATCCAGAGCATCATTCATACAGGTCAACGGATTCACCGCAGCCACTCCTTTCCTCACATTCAATCTATCAGACTGGGACCCTTCGGGTCCGACATTCAGTGCACGAAATTGACGGATACCGGAATCCGCATACGTTTTGTTATATCTTGAACTTTAACACAAGCTGTATATTTAACCCATTGGGCAACAGTTTCCAAGGAGGTATAGCTTTTGACCCCTTATCAAATGATGCTTATAGCCAACGAATTAATGATAAAAGGCGTACCTGTTTCAGCTAACGAGCAAGCACGCATCGCCGGGACACTCTGGCAAGGCTTAAGCAGTGAGCAAACGGTTAACACCTTCCGGCAATCCCTGAAGACGGCCTTCCATACCGGTTCCGCGAATATAATGATGTCCCCCCGCTATTTCGTCCCACCTGTCCTGAACAAAAAAATGCGAACGTTGACCTGGGTCACGCCGCGGACACACCTCTTCTCTGCAAATGCCTACGAGCTTGAAATTATGCGCCTGCTTGCGTTTATGGATGCTGACAGTGTGCGTCTGCAATCCATGATTAATACAACCGCAGACCGGCTCGATGGCGCATGCTTCGGCCGGTTCTGCGCCGAAGGGGAATGCTATGAGACCTCGCTTGTAGCCCTGCGCTTCACTGCTTCGGTGTTCCCCGACGATCTGCAGCGGATTCAGCCTCTCCTGGATGGAGCAGTCCGTTATCTGGCGGATCATCCAAGGCATTCCGGGACGGTTTTTTATTTCAGGCTGCTCCTATCGGAGCTGCCGCCAGTGACAGCTCTGCCGGTTATTGCCGCCATGAGGGAGCCGCTTCTTCAGCAGCTCTGCAGAAGCTACGTCGCCAACAGCAGCGATGACGTATATGTTAACACCTTGGCCAAATATATCCTGCGTAATTGTCTGGTCCGGCTCCCGGAATATGCATATCTTCAGAACACAGCGCCTTACCTCAGCACCAAAGACGGCCGTATTCATTTCGATATATAAATGCCCGGTGAAATCGTCTATTTACAAAAAATGATGAATGGAGTATTTTAACATTAAGCAATCATTAAACATTGCTTGTTTCAGCTTAATATTCAGTTCGAATTATGATCGGAGGAGCTATGGAAATACCGATTAAAGAAATGCTGTTGAACAATATCTCCTTTGCCTATAACGAGGCTATGGAAATGATCATCGCTATGGGCATGATTGCCTGCGAGGAGCAAATGGAGGCTATAGCCGAGGATTACAAAATTACGCTGGACCCGCAGGCGAGCGCTTATCACGCCCAGGCCAGAGCCAGCCTGTCGCCGCATGCGTACAGGGAATTGCTGTTTTTCTTCGGCTATAACTTTTTGCATAAGGCCATGGACAATGCGTTCTATTACTACATTTGCAAGCACCGAGCTCCGCTGTCCGCCGAAAGCTGGATTGACCTTCTCGCCGAAGAGCCTGCCGAGCGCGCAGTAGCGGAAATGGTCTGCGGCGTGTACTATGACAAATTTGACGAGCTGCTGGACGGCAACGATTGGGAAGCGGTCAAAGGCGACCTGAACAAACTGAGTCAGCTCGTCGCCAAAGTACAGCCGCATACCGAGGTGGCAGGGGCGCAAGCGCCGCTGCTGGAATGTCTCGCTTATCCGGAAGAAACCAAAGGACGGTATCTGCAGCTGCTGCGCGTGTTCTATAAGGATGCCTTTTCACATTGGAAGGAGCCGCTCCGGCAGACATCCGAAGCAGCTGTTAACCATTACCGTAAGCTCTTCCTGGCCAACCCTGAGCGGTTCATCCGCGAAATTAACAAGAATGAGCCGACGCTGTATGAGTTTCCTACTACCTTTCATATCAGCTTTATGGCCCAGGTCAACAATCACTTTCTACAAGCCTATACGGAAGACGGTCCTGTCGGCTGGGTCTTGTTCGGCATTCACAATGAGCGCATCTATGGTCCGGTTGCCGAGCGGGAGAAGACGGAGCTGTTCCTGAAGACCTTCTCGGATAAACGGCGGCTCGATTTCCTATTGCTCCTGCGCAGCCGGCCGCATTACGGACAGGAGATTGCAGCTGCGCTCGGCATTACGCCGGCCGCCGTCAATTATCACGCCAACTTCCTGTTCTTCCTTGATCTTATCGAGCTCAAACGCCAGGATCACCGCCTGTACTATCATCTTCACACCGGGAGACTGCGGGAACTGCTGGCATTGACAGCCAAGGTGATGCTGGAGGAGCAAGAAGAATACCTGTAAAGCACATATTCATTCTATGGGGAGGCCTTTGCTTGAGAAAGTCCTTGCATAACCGTGCTGGCGCCGCAATGAACCACGCTGCCGAACCGCACATCTTCCGCCGCCTGCTAAAGCTGGCTAAGCCTTACTGGGGCTGGTATGTACTGCTGTGCCTCCTTTCACTCGTCAACTCGGTTACCCAAGTCGGGCTGGCGGAGCTGCTGCGGCGTATTATTAATGCTGCCACCAAGCAGGAGATGTCCCTGTTCAGCTCCATTACCGTCCTGGCGTTTGTGATCCTGATCGCGGATGCCACGGCCAGCTTTCTTAGGATGTATATAACGGGAGCTCTCGACGCCAGATCCACCTCCAGACTCCAGGTATCCATGCTCGGGAAGCTGATGAAAGTGAGTTTCAAAGACTTGGACCGCTATCATTCCGCTGACCTGATCAGCCGCATCAACGACTCTGCAGCCGCCGCCCAGCACGGCATCAACCAGAAGACCATCGAAATGTTCGGCTATGTCATGCAGGTTGCCTTATTGATTATGTATCTGCTCTCCCTCCAGCCCGCACTCACCGCCGGCACGCTGGTGATCTGCCTGCTTGTACCGCTGGTTATGCTTCCTTTCAGCTCCCGTATGCGCTCCCTGTATAAGGAGCGCCAGCAGATTGAAGCGGATCAGCAGATGTTCGTTCAGGACACGGTACAAGGAGCTGAGGTTGTGCGCGCGTTCTCTCTCGCCCCCAAACTGCAGCGGCAGTATTCGGAGCGTGTTCAGCAATATCTCCAGGTGCATAAGCGGCTTACCCGACTGGAGGCCATCGGTTATAATTTGCCGTTCACGGTGGTTCTCGGCGGGCTGCTGTTTGTCCTCTCCTACGGCGGATACCTTGTCATCGGGGGGAGGCTTGATGTGGGGGCTGTCGCGGCCTTCCTGATCTGCTTTGAGCAAATTTCCGGCCCCCTCTCGAAGCTGTCCAATCTGTGGACGGAGCTGCAGACCTCGCTCGCCCAGGGCAGCCGGATGTTCGAGCTGCTTGATCTGGAGGAAGAACCTGCGGCCAGCGAAGAGTCAAGAAATGCACGGACCTCCGCCACTCCAAATGAAACTGAGACTGAATACACACGGGGGTATATCCAATTGAAGAGCGTGGGCTTCGGTTATTGCGGGGAGCAAGTGCTGAAGAATATTTCGCTTGCAATCCATCCGGGCAAAGTAACCGCCTTCGCCGGGCCAAGCGGCAGCGGGAAGAGCACGCTGCTGCAGCTTCTGCTCAGGGTCTATCCGCCCGATGAGGGCGTGATCCGCTGCGGCGGGCAGGACTTTGCCGCCATACCGCTGCCGGAATGGCGCCGCCAGCTTGCCTATGTCTCGCAGGAGCCTTATCTGTTCTCCGGCACGCTCTACGATAATATTGCCTGGGGCAATCCCTCCGCCGGCCGGGAGGAAGTCATGGAAGCGGCGCAGAGTGCCGGTATTCATGATTTTATTATGAGCACTACCCGGCAGTATGAGACCGTCATCGGCGAACGGGGGATTACGCTCTCCGGCGGCGAACGGCAGCGGCTGTCGATCGCCAGAGCCTTTGTCCGCCAGCCGAAGCTGCTGCTCCTCGATGAGCCTACAGCGGCACTCGACAGCTATAATGAAGAGATTGTCCAGCAGGCGCTGCGGAAGCTGATGCATGGACGGACCACGGTCGTTATCGCCCATAGATTGTCGACGATTCAGGACGCGGATATGATTTATTATGTCGAGCAGGGCACGATCGCCGAAGCCGGTACCCATCAGGAATTAATTGCCCGCCAAGGCCATTATTATTCAATGGTTGAGAGTATGACTAAGCTGCAGCCTGCAGAGGAACTCCGGGAGGAAGCACTATGAAAGAGACCACGCACTTAAAGCATGGTTTATGGCCCATGTTCCGGCGGCTGCTGCCTTATTCGAAGCCGTATAAGCTCGGACTCGGTGCCGCTGTGCTGACACTGGCCGCCAAGCTGGTGTTCGATGTCGGATTCGCGGCCATTCAGCAGGTCTTTATTGATACGATCAACAGCAGCAGCATGGATTCTCTCACCCGGCTGACCGCTGTCGCTGCGGCTGCATGCGCCATCATTATTGTCTGCCTGATGCTCCAGCACTTCTTCCGGTTTATGACCCAGGGACAAATGTCCTGGGATTTCCGGGCCAGGCTGTTCGCCAGCACGAATAGCCTGCCCTTCCCGCAGCTGCAAGCCATGCACTCCGGGGATTTAACCTCCCGTAACACCAAAGATGCAGGAATGGCTATGGGCCTCTTAAGCGGGGTTATCTATGATCTCGGTTACAATTTGCTGCTCTGCCTCGTCTCCTTCATCTATTTGGCGAGGATGGATGTATGGATTGCTATGCTGGCGCTCGGGTCAGGTCCGGTCGTCTTTCTGTGCGGCCGTTTCTTTGACCGCAGGCTGCGCCGGTTGTCCACGGACATTTACGCCAAGGAAGGAGAACTGCGGGGGATTCTGCAGGAGACGCTGCAGGGCATGAAGGTGGTACGCTCCTTTTCGCTTGAAGAGAAGCTGCTGCAGAAGTATGAGACGGAACGGATGAAGCTGGCCAAGATGCAGCAGCACAGAACGCTGCTGAACGGCCTGCTGTGGCAATCCTCCGCTTTAGTCAACAACCTGGTCATGATTGTCTGCGCCATGCTGATTGCCTGGTCCGCAGTGCACGGCGGCACCTCCGCCGGCGGAGTCCTGGCCTTTATCATACTGATGGGCAGAGTCCAGTGGCCGTTTGTGTTCATGTCGCAGACCTGGGGCGGAATACAGGAAGCGCTGGGCGCCGGGGACCGCGTCTTCGCCGTGATGGATCTGCCGGGCGAAGGGAAGCCGGAGAAGGCTTCATCATCTGAAGCCTCTCTCTCCGCCGGCTCTGCCGCAGCAGTGAACCCGCCGGGGCAGGAATATGCTTTGAGCATTGAGGATCTTTACTTCAGCTATGCTGCCGGCCAGGAAGAGGCGGAACCGCTGTTCTCGGGAATTCAGCTGAGTATCCGCCCTGGCGAGACGGTTGCCGTCGTCGGACCGAGCGGTGCAGGCAAGACGACGCTGGTCCGGCTGTGCTGCGGACTATACGCGCCGGCAGCCGGGCAGATCTCGGTATATGGCCATCCGGTTCAGCACGAGCTGGAGAAAGCCCGGTCACTGATTACGTATGTGCCGCAGACGCCTTATTTATTCTCGGGGACGATCCGTGACAATATTGCCTTCGGCGTCGATTCGGCAGACGACGGGCAAATTGACGAGGCGGTCCGTCTGGCCGGAGCCCAGGAGTTCATCCATAAGCTTCCGCAGGGCCTGGATACGGTGATCGGGGAGCATGGCTCCACCTTGTCCGGCGGACAGCGGCAGCGCCTGGCCATCGCCCGCGCGTTCCTGCGGGGCGCCCCTCTGCTGCTGCTCGATGAAGCGACCTCCGCGCTGGACAACGAATCTGAGCGTATAGTTCAGCAATCGCTGGATCTGCTGATGCAGAACCGGACGACGCTGGTCATCGCCCATCGCCTCTCCACGGTGCGCAGTGCCTCCCGGATTGTCGTTATCGACCAGGGACGCATAGTCGAGGAAGGCAGCCATACCGAGCTGCTGGAGCGTGGCGGGTTATATACGAAGCTCTACCAGATCCAGTTCCGCCCAGAGGAGCAAGAAGACCGGGGCTCAGCAGAACTTGCGCCCGCCACGACCCTGCTGTAGAATCCATGGCTGGAGCAGGAGTCCCACAGATTGCATACATTCGAATAGCATACATTCTGCACCGTTACTGCTCCGGCGTTCACCCGGAGCCTGCCGGTCAAGACACTTCAACCTCCATGCTTTCCAATATCTTGATGAATTCCTGCTTCGTCTCGAGCGCCTTATTATGACGGGTAAAATTCAGATTGAAGAGTTTGTTACCTGAAAAATGTACGTCCATCATTCATGCAAAAAAGGGATGCCTGCTCAGGCATCCCTTTACTCAATCTTCCTGTTATTGAACGGCCGTTTCGCCGGTCACTGTACCGTCAAGGGTAGCCGAATCCTGGGCCTCTGCACTGGCAAAGGTCAGATTGCCGTCAATGGTGGCCGTCTTATCCAGCGTAAAGCCATTGGCTTCAACTACTACATCGCCCTTGATGGTACCACCCTGTACCAGCTGATTCTCACTCTGCACGGTGACTTTAGGGGCAGTCAGTGTGTAGGAATCGGTGATATTGTGCTCGGCATCCTGAGCGTAAAGGGCCAGCTTGCGGTAGACCGCATTCTCGGCTGCTCCCTTGTCATGGAATTCGCCGGATATCACGACATCCTGATCTACCGTGACATCACTCGTTATCGCTACAATCCAGGTCCCCTCCGCGCTGACCGCATGAATGAATGCATCCGCCTCGTTGACAATCGAAGCCGACGAGTTGGCATCCGTCTGTTCGGCCGCCGGTGAAGGGCTGGCTGCTTCGTTCGCCCCGTTGTTATTGCCGTTGCCGCACCCTGCCAGTATCGAGGCAGACACGCCCGCAATTGCCATCAGTTTAATCCATTTGTTCATGAATGATTTCTCCTTTTCCATAATTCTCCCATTTTATGAGGTATACCATAATATAACCATCAGTCCAGATGATAAACAGGTGCCCCCAGCGGAGAAGCCCCGGCGCCTCCGTCTACACTAATATCCGCGCCCTGAATATAAGAAGAATCGTCGGAGGCAAGGAACAATGCGGCCCGGGCAACTTCTTCGGCTTCTCCCAGCCGTCCGAGCGGAATCGAGCGGGACATCACTGCAGCGAACCGTTCCCAGGCTTCAGGCGTCTGATTCCAGATCGGGGTGCGTGTGGCCCCCGGAACCACATTGTTGACGCGGATGCCAAGCGGCGACAGCTCGCCCGCCAGCACTTTGGTCATGCTGCTGACCGCCCCTTTGCTTGCGGCATAGGCGGCATTGCCGGGCCGTCCGGCGCTGGCCAGCACCGAGCCGGTCAAGATGATTGACGCTCCGGCCTGCAAATACGGCAATGCGGCCTGCACCGTGAAGAATACGCCGGTCACGTTAATTCGCAGCACCTCCTCAAACGTAGACCACTCGGTATTGCCGAGAGGTGTCGCTGCTGCAATGCCGGCATTGGCATAGACCACATCAAGCCGGCCGAAGCGTTCTACGGCTGCCCTTGCTGCACGCTCCGAGCTTGCGGGATCAGCAGCATCCGCCTGCACGGCCAGTGCGTTCGCTTCGCCCAGTTCCTCCACAGCCGTTTCCAGTGACGTCAATTTTCGTCCGGTAATGACCACCTTCGCTCCCTCCGCCACAAACAAGCGGGCTGCGGCCAGGCCAATCCCGCTATTGCCGCCCGTAATCAGTGCTACTTTGCCTTCCAATTTCCCCATGTTAATGCCCCCTTTTAAATTTGAGTAATTCTTTTGAGACCAGTCATTCTAGAATAATCAAAAAAATAAAACCTTTTGTTCGCTTGTTCTTTATGTTTCTCAGCATAGCATATTGAGAACGATTGGTAAAGTATTATTTGTACCGTTCGTTCCCGTATAAGACATGAAGCGATGGACAGCAAAAGCCCGCAATCCTCTCTTGTGTTCAGAGTGGGCTGCGGGCTTTCACATACTATTCCAACGTTATAAGTGCTTATTGAACGGCAGTTTCGCCGCTTACGGAACCGTCGATGACAGCGCTTGTCTTCACTTCTTCACTGGCAAAATACAGGTTGCCTTCAATCTTGGCCGACTCATGCAGGTTGAAGCCGTTTGCTTCCACGTATACATCGCCTTTGATCGTTCCGCCCTGCACGCGCAGGTTCTCGCTTTGAACGGTCAGTTTAGGAACAGTCAGCGTATAGGAAGCGGTAATGTTGTGGTCTGCATCCTGGGCATACAAAGCAATTTTACGGTAAACATCGTTCTCGGCCAGGCCCTTGTCATGGAACTCGCCAGCTACTGTTACGTCCTGTTCAACCGTTACGTCGTTCAGCGTAGCTACAATCCAGGTACCTTCAGCACTGACTGCTTTCACAAAAGCATCCGCTTCATTGACGATGGAAGCCGCCGAAGTAGCGTCTGTCTGCTCCGTTGCCGGTGCAGGGCTTGCAGCATCATTCGCCGCGTTGTTGTTATTGCCGCAGCCTGCAAGCAGTGCCGCCGAAATTCCTGCCACCATCAATACCTTTACCAGTTTCATCTCGTTACTCCCCCTAAATTTCTTTTTATAAATTTATTTTATAAACTTATAATATATTAAAATTTAGAGATTGTATAGTGAAATTTTTCACACCATTTTTTTCTTGAATTTAACAAAGCCGGTCCGGACGATGTGAATATTTCCCGGACCGGCTTTGGTATGATTTTATGATATTACTGAACAAATTTGAACCAGTTGAGGTTGAACAAATATCCGCTTGCGCCCGTAAATTTCAGATACAGATTATGCGTACCGGTCGCTCCGCTGAGTGTTGCCGTCTTGGTCGTCCAGGTCTGCCAGCCGCCGGTTCCCGTGACGGGAACCGTTCCCACAAGAGTTCCTGACGGACTGTCCAGCCGGATTTCGATGCTGCCTCCGGCGTTGGCGCTGGCCACTCTTGCCTGAAAGCCGCTGGCCCCCGCGCCAAGGTTAACATTATTGAATACCAGATAATCGCCGTTCTCGATATATCCCACATTCTGGCCGCCCTCTGTACTAATCTCATTCTGTACGCCGGACATGCCGGTGTAGCTTTCCGCCTCCGTTGTTCCGAAAGCGTCGTAAACCTGTGTGCGAAGCCAATCGGCGGCGCTGAGGGTGATTTTGGCAGCCCCGGCATTCTGGTTCACCACGGATACAACGCTGGACAGCGGAAATGTTGTATAGGCATAGGGCAGCCGTTCATTGGTTCCGTAAGTGAAGGTGAACGGGGTTGACGGCGGACTGGACTTGCTCATATTCTCTACTCCGACAATCGCTGAGGACCAGGCCCATTGACCGATGCTGGCTTTGTTATCCCATTTCACGCCTGACGTAAATAAATTAACACCGTTATTATCCCAGCTGCTGCCGGTATAGGAGGTGCCACTGCTGTTCGTTACCGTGGAATTCACAATCAGACTGTGATTCACCGCATCCTTGAACAGCACGTCAAAAGGGGCGTTCATGTTGCCCGTGTCGTCTCCCTGGCGCTCGGCTCCAAGCTGCGGCTCATTGATCTTATTATAGACATTGGTATCCGCCGCGATGGAGGCGCCGTTACGTGCATTCATACCCCGTGCCAGCTTGTCACCGCCATATTTAGAGATCGCAGCCACCGTATCCGTTGCACTCTGATGTGTGGAGTTATCAAAATAGTTGTTGAACAAATGTCCGACACCCTGGCGGATCATCGGCAGGCGTGAGCCGACGTTGGTGTAACGGTTATAGGCCATCGTCAAACGAAGCCTCTGGTTGCCGTCTTTGACCTCAACCCCGTTTGAGCCGACATAGTTGGTAAAATCTTTATCCCCTGAACCAACCAGATGCCCTTTGGAGTGATAAGCCGCATAAGCCATAATCTGATTTTTGCTGGCGCCTTCCTTTCGCATTTTGTAATAAAGACTCGTAGAAGTGTTAAGGGTGCCGGCTGCATATTTCGATTCCATATATTCAATAGACTGATAGATGGAGCTGCTGGAGGAAGGATTCTGGGCAGCCGCAAGCCCGAACTCATTCCAGGAATAGGTCACGTTGCTCGAACCATTCTCCATGTCGATAAGCCCGTCCGCCGCTATGGAGAACTTGCAATGGTCAATCCATACATTGTTGGCCCCGTTCACTTTAATGAAGGACCAGCCCACCTCCTTATGCTCACCGGAATCATCCCATTGCCACATCTCATCAAAATTCAAATTCCGGATAACCATATCATTCACCGAAGCCTGCAGCTTCAGTTCGGCATGCTTGACGGTCTTCCCCGAAGTGGAGAAGATGGTCAGTCCGTCAACATTGCTGATATTCAGCTTCGATACGCCGGAAGTGCTGAGCAGCGGGTTGGTGAACCCGTTGGCAGGGTCCGGATACTTGCTGATAAAGCTGTATTTCGTTTTTTCCGCCGAGGTTAATGCCAGTTCCGTCCAGCCCAGATTCAGCGTATCTGTAACTTCGATCACCTTAACTGCGCCGCTGCCCGCATCCAGAATGGCCTGCAGGAACTCCCTGCCGTTCGCAACCTTTCGGTGATAAGAAGTACCTGCATACGAGCTGCGGTCCTTTACCCCTAACGAAGCATACCCTGGGACTGACAGAAAGCTGTTGTTATAGCTCTTTTCGGTCTTGCTGGCGTTCGGTATAGCGTTAATGACGGCTGCCTGCGCAACGCCGCTTGTTCCGGTGAGCAACGCTGCCGCTACCAGGCAGGCGATGGTCAGAGCAGAGCAATTCTTTTTAACCATGTTCATATCCTCCTTTAATATAGCTACAGATGTTCCCTACTCCACTCTAGTATTCTATTATTTGGTATTTATGGCTTGAATTTTAGCATAACTCATGGTATGAAATTAGACAGAACGCATCGAATAGTAGCCAAAATTTGCACGGGAGGCCGGAAAACCATGCCGCCGTTTTATGAATTTCGGTCCAGCGAGATGAGCGTGATCCGCAACGGTAAACCATTAAGCTTCCCCGCCCATCTGCATAGTTCCATTGAGATCCTTTATGTCTTCTCCGGAGCACAAGCTCTTGAGATCGATGGAATCGCTTACAACATAAATGCCGGCGAAGCTGCAATAATCTTTCCCGATATGATCCACAGCTATCACCGAACCGGGTCCGCGAATACCGAGGCGCTGATCCTAATATTTCACCCAAGGCTTCTGGGAGCCTTGTTTCCCGGCTTGGGCAATGTGCGTCCCCTAGCCCCGCGTCTCCCTCAAGCCTCCATTCATCCGGATGCCCTTTATGCGTTTGAGCATATCCGCAGAGAGGATGACATTACGCTTAAGCTTGGCTGGCTGCACGTGATTATGTCCCATTTGCTGCGACAAATGGAGCTTCAGCCAAGGCAACAGCCTCCGGTTCAGGAGCTGCCGCGCAAGATCATAGAGTTTGTGGCAGAACATTTCACCGAGCCCCTAACACTTGAAGCGCTGGCCGCTGAATTTTGCGTCAGTAAATATTACATCTCACGTATCTTCTCTAATCATATCAAAATGAATTTCCGAAATTATCTCGCCTTGCTTCGCGCAGAATATGCTTCCAAGCTGATCCTCACCACCAATGCTTCCTTGACGAGTATTTGCGGCAATGCGGGCTTTGACAGTCAGCGCACCTTCAACCGCGCATTCCTGGCCATTTACGGGATGCCTCCAGGCAAGTTCCGGGCACAGTGGATAAAGCACCGCCATTGAACGCTGTTATCACTATAAAATAAACCCGGCACCATCCTGAAGACGGTCCGGGTTTGGGACATGTATTCCGTTCATGATATGATACGTGTACATCTCAGGATGACACGGAGGTTACAATGTTATGAATCTGGATCAACTTGCACAAGACCTTGCACCGCTGAACCTTCGCAGCGCTCTGATCAGCCATGCCGGCTTGCTGGTATTCGAGCATTACCGGGACCAGAGCGCGGCGACAGAGCTTTACAGGATCAACTCCTGCACCAAAAGCATTCTCTCGGCGCTAATCTGCATCGCCATGGACCAGGGACTGCTCCCGCCGCTGACGGTCAAGGCCGCCGATTATTTCCCGCAGCTTCGGCAGGACGCCGACAGCCGCAAGCAGGATATCACACTGGAGCATCTGCTCACGATGTCCGCAGGCTTCAACTGGAGCGAGTTCGGCGGAATTAATTCTTTTCCGAAGATGACCCGGACCGGGAACTGGATCGATTATGTATTGCAGCAGCGTCTCCGTGAAGCACCAGGAACCAGAATGGAATACAATTCCGGGGTGTCCCAGCTGTTGGCGTCAATCCTCGTTCAGGTCTCGGGCGTAAGCGCTGCCCGGTTCGCCGAGCTCCATCTGTTCGGTCCGCTCGGGATACAGGAATACCTGTGGCAGACCGACCCGCAGGGCATTCATACCGGCGGCTTCGGGCTGTCCCTGCGGCCTGCCGACCTCTTGGCCTTCGGCGGGCTGTATTTGCGGAAGGGGCTTGCACAGGATGGCAGACGGCTGATCTCAGCGGAGCTGGCCGCACGTTCAACGGCTGCCGCTATCGGAACCGAGCCGCCCCGGCGCGGCCGTTACGGCTGGCATTGGTGGAGCGACAGCTACACAGCGGATCAGGCTACGGCAGGTGCAGCCTCACTGGAGTACTACTACGCACGCGGATACGGAGGGCAATTCGTCTATATTGTGCCTCAGCACGAGACTGTAGTTGTTCTGACCTCGGATCAGCGTATGCCAAGAAAGCAGGCGCCGCCGGATGTATTCCGCAGCTGCATCGCTCCGCGATTGCTCTCCTGCCCGTAATAACGCTTTCAATCTTTGATCAGAAAAATATACTCTACAAACAGCATAAAGCATGCGGTGAACACACCCAGCGAGTTAATCGCCGTCAAAGCGGCAGGGTAGCTCTCCCGCTGGAGCATCGAGAATAAAGAAACCGTCCAGAGCACCAGGAAGAACAGCGGGATCATGCCGTCCACCGCTCCTCCCGCTGTCCGTCTGCCGCGATAGATGAACATAAAGATTTCCGCTGCAGTGTACACAATGAATAATGCAAGCTCCATTTCTGTAACCGAAGCGGGAATATCCAGGGAAAACAGATGCATCAGCACATACTGGACAGCCAGCAATCCAAACAACCAGGCATTGAACGGAACTTTTCGCAGGAACAACACGGAATCGTCTCCTTCTGAACTAAAGTGTAACCGGCAACCGCCCTACACCCTCTTGCTGTGGCAGTCAGCCGATTCGCGTATGATACCGCTTTCAGTTTAGTGGAAAACAAATTCCATTTCTATGAGGTACATCTCACTTCTCATGTAACATGTCCGGAGAACGCACAAATCCCCGCTTACCTTACTACTTAAGGCAACGGGGATTCATGTGGTACAATAACTATTCAATTCAATCATTTCCTCCAGCAACAATTCCATATCCCTGACATGGTAAATGTTATTCAAATTCAAATTTCAGTCTTTCCCGTGCGCTCCCGTTCGGAGATTGTTACTCCATGTCGTAGCATATGGGGTGAGTTCCCGCGTACACGATCCTCACGAGTCACGTTTTCACTGACGCTCCTCCTGATGTGATTATCGTTTAATTGTACGCTTCGCTAACCTTTTTCATTGGAATCATCCTCTTTCTTCCGCAAGTAGCCTTGCTTAAGTGGGGTGTTTCCTGAATCTTGGTTCGCTTGGATTCCCGCATGCCCACGGTCCGCGAAAAGCCGTTGTCACTTCCGGCCCTTCAAGTTGCTGCAGCCGATTCCAGCATGCTTCGCTAACTCAGTACATCGGGGGCCTCTCCTTTCCTTCATTCATTTCTAAATTTAGGAATGAGCTCATCACCCTGACAACCACGCTTACTTGTTATTTGGTTGTTCCTGTGGTGATGACTAAAGTATAACGCATAATTGTTAAAATTTGAAATTCCGTATCATTGGGTTTATCGCCCATATCCCCGATATTCCGTAAACGCTTCATTTTATCCGGCTGAGACTAAGAATTGCTTCATTTTTTAAGCTTTTTCACGGATTTGGTAAACGCTGTGTAAAGTTTGGGCTGTTAATATCTATCTTTATGTGTCATGGAAGATGACTTTACTCAGCTGCCGCTTTTACGCGGGTCGTTCCTTCAGCTCCGCTGTTTTAGCAGTCCGGCTGATCATTCCTAAATGTAGGCGAAAAACCGACCATAAAGGGCTACCGTGAGGGTAAACGGGCCGATTGTAGACGAAAAATCGACCACAATGTCTTGCCGTGGAGAAAAACAGACCCATTGTAGTCAAAAAACCGACCACAATGGGCTGAAGTGAAGGTAGACAGGGCAAACGTAGACGAAAAATCGACTATAATTCAAAGTCCAGTACGTTGACCAAGCCATATTTAAGGACAGTAACGCTGCCGCGCGCAGCTCTTAATCACAAGTTAGATGGTCTCTAGCTGCAGTTTGATGCGGACAAGGTACGGTACTGGCATTGACGCGGGTTGCGGGTTGAAGCTGCTCACGCACCGGTAAGTGCGGTGACTTGCTTCTGCAGCGCTTTGAGCTGCTTATGCATGCCCTCGGCATCTTTTTGCTGCTTCTGCACCACCGTTGTCAGCACAGCGATGATATCCATCAGCACAACCGATTTCTGGTCAGAGGTGGCGAAGATCTGCGGTACCTCCTCGGCGATGAAGCCGATATTCTGCTGCTTGCCGTTATCCTCCTTGTAGCTGAACGTTACCGGCTTCAGCTTGCCCAGCAGCTCGACCGCTTTCTTGACCGGCAGAGCCGTAATGTTGTCTTTGAAGGTCCGGGAGGAGGTCTGGGCAAAGTTGGTGGCCCGCATATTCCCGTCGACATCCAGCCTGTAGCCATCTGCTGCGGTCTTACCGATTCCCACATTACCTGTGCCATCGATGGTCAAAGCAGAGGACAGCTTCGTCAGCTCCGCATGGGTATGGTCGCTGTAGGCCAGCGGCTTCAGGCTGCCGGCAACGCCGGCCTGCCAGGCATCGAGGCCCTCATCCCACAGCAGCTGCGCCTTGGGATCACTGCCTCTGCTGACCGTGAGGCCCTGGCTGACCTCCAGATTTCCGCTCACGGCAACGTCCTTGGCGGTCAGCTTGGCGGTCACCGCCGCATTGGGCGCTGTTAAGGTGCCGCTCACGGAGCCATCCTTCACCGTTAACGTGCCGGTCACTGTAGCGTCCTTGGCGGATAATGCGCCTGTGAATGCTGCGTCTTTGCCGGATAGGAGGCTGCTAATCGCAGCTTCTGCAGCGGTCAATTTGCCGCTGACGGCAACGCTGCCGCCGACGTCCAGCTTGGCGGACGGGCTGGCCGTTCCAATCCCGACGTTGCCGGACACGATCCTCAGCGCCCCGCTTAATTCGGTGAGTTCCTGGTGCGTATGTCCGCTGTACGATAGAGACTTCATGCTGCCGGCAACGCCAAGCTGCCATTCATCAGCCGCTTCATCCCACAGAATCTGCGCCTTCGAATCCGTGCCGCGCTCCACGCTGATGCCCTGGGCCACTGCCAGACTGCCGCTGATTACTGCGTCTTTGGCCGTAAGCTTGCCGGTCACCTGCGCATCCTTCGCACTGAGCGCCGCGCTGATTGAAGCGTTGGCCGCCGTAACGGTTCCGCCCGCGCTGATATCCTTCGCGGTCAGGCTGCCCGTAACCGCAGCTTCGGCAGCGCTGACCTTCCCGCTGACAGCCGCATTGCCGCTGACGTCGAGCTTGACGGCCGGATTTGCCGTACCGATGCCGACATTGCCGGAGACTACCTTCAGCGCGCCGCTTAGTACAGTCAGTTCTTGATGGGTATGCCCGTTATAGGACAGCTGCTTCATATTCCCGGCGACACCAAGCTGCCATTCATCAGCTGCCTCATCCCACAGAATCTGCGCCTTGGGATCCGTGCCGCGCTCCACGCTGAGCCCCTGTCCCACAGCCAGGCTGCCGCTGATCACCGCATCCTTCGCCGTCAGCTTGCCGGTGACGGCGCTGTCCTTGGCGCTCAGCGTTCCGGTGACGGAAGCATCCTTGGATGTCAGCGTTCCGGAAGCAGCGATATCCTTGCCGGATAAGGTGCCCGTGAAGGCAGCGTCTTTGCCGCTCAGAAGGCTGCTGACCGCCGCTTCCGTTACCGTCAGCTTGCCGCTGATACGCGCGGTTCCGCCTACATCCAGCGTGGCTGCCGGAGCTGCTGTCCCGATGCCGACCTTGCCGGCGTCAATGGTGAACACTTCGCTTAAGCCGGCGATTTCCGGATGGGTATGGCCCTTGTATTCAAGGGCCTTCAGCGCATCGGATGCCCCCGCCAGCCACTGGTCCGCACTCTCGTCCCAGATTAGCTGGGCCGCAGGGGCTGTGCCGCCGCGGAATACCTCCAACCCGCCGTTCGTGACAGCCGGTGTCGCCTGTGGAGTGTACTTGTTAACCCGGATAATGCTATCCTCAACCTCCAGCGTTGCCGCGTTGACTGTTACCACATCGCCGTTGACGGTCAGATTGCCATTGACGGTCAAGTCCTTGGATACTACAGCGCTGGCAGCATTTAAAGTACCGGTAACCGCCGCATCGCCTTGTACGCTCAGGTTGGTAACCGCCGCATCGCCCTGTACACTCAGCTTGGTAACCGCCGCTTCACCCCGTACGTCCAGCTTGGCAGCAGGCGAGGCCGTGCCAACCCCTACATTGCCGGCCTTTGTAACCGAGAAAGCCGTGGTATCCGCTGCAACTCTGACATCCAGCGCCGCCAGCGGACTGTTGGTGCCTATGCCGACCTTGCCCTCCTTGTCGGCATACACTGCAACTCCCTTACCGACCGCATCATACAGCGTATTCTGGCTGTCTCTGCCCGCCCCGAACTCCGCCAATGTAACGCCGTTTCCATAGAACCAGGCCTGCTTCTCATTGTCCCAATAGATGGACGCATTCTTCAGCGGGTTACCGTCAGAGCCCACTCCCCGCGTGGCTTCCAGTCTGCTAGCAAGCACCTTGCCGGTAACCTCCAGATTGCCGTTAACCGCCAGATCGGCTGCCTTCACCGGCTTGGTGAAGGATACCTGCTCCTCAAAAGCCGCTTCCTTATGCGCCGTCAGCTTGCCGGAGAAGGAAGCGGCTCCCGCGAATTCCGTCTCGGTACGGAAGACGGCCTTGCCGGCCACATCCAGCGCCTCGGTCGGATTGTCGGTGCCGATGCCCATCCTGCCGCTGCGCGTCAGGCTCAGTACCGTCTTGTTGACTGTGCCCAGCTTCCAGCGGTCCTTGACCCATTTGATCTGGGCATCCGATTCCGTGCCCTGCGGCACTTCCAGCCCCTCGCCGACAATCAGATTGCCGGTGAGAGAGGCACTGGCCGCACTGACAGTACCTGTGAAGATACCGCCTGCTGCCTGCAAATTGCCGGAAGCGCTGATATTGCCTGCTGTATCCACGGTCAGCCCGGCGGCGGCTCCGGCAAGGCCAAGCTTCCATTGATCCTTGTCCTCCTGCCAGGCGATCTGGGCCGCTGCGCCGGCGGTGCCGCGGTAGACTTCAACTGCTCCGCCGGTTGCCGAAGCGGCAGCGGCACCGTCCTTGTTCAGTGTAATCACTGAACTGGCGGCCGTCAGCTTGTCGGACTGAAGATTTACTTCTGCCCCCCGGACCTCCAGGCTTCCGGCAATGGTAGCCGCGCCGCCGATGGTCAGGTCATGGTGAACATCGACATCGCCTTCCGCGCTGGCGCTGAGCGCCAGTATATCCGTCTGCGGATTATACAGCTGGCTATGGATATGCAGGGAGTCGGCATTGCCCGCCTGCGTCAGCTTGTCCCAGGCACTTCCGCTTGCGATCGTCTCCAGCGATGTGCCGATGCCAACCTTCCACTTGCGTTCGCTTTCGTTCCAGACCAGCCGGGCACCCGGCTGGGATTCGCCCCGGAAGACTTCAATTCCGCTCTCGTTCACCGGCGGTTCTTCGCCGGTAAATTTGTTGATCTCGATCATGTTGCTCTCCACGACCAGATCCTCCCGGTTAACCGTAGTGGTGGTCCCCCGGACGAGCAGATTGCCATCCACCGTCAGCTGCCCTTCTACGGCCAGGCCTCCGGAAATATCCGCCCCGTTATTTACGATGAGCGTTCCCTCGATCTCTGCGCTGTTTACAATTTCAACATCGCCGCCGTCTGTCGTCTTCAGCGCCGTATTCCCTTCCCCGTCGCTGAGCGAATTATGGCGGTGCAGGCCATCGGCATCCGAAGACACGCCGCCCGTCAGGGCATCCCAGTTGCTGCCGTAGGCGATATTGGATAAATTATCGCCAAGGCCCAGCTTCCAGCGCAGCTCCTCCTCATCCCAGACCAGCTTGGCGCTGGGATTCTGTCTGCCCCTGTACACTTCAATGCTGCTCTGCTTCAGCAGCGAACCGCTGCTGCCTTCGAACTTGTTCAGCTCGATCCGGTTGCTGGTTACGGCCAGTTCACTCTTGTTAATGAAGGTGGTTGAGCCGGTAACGGTCAGATTACCGTCAATGGTAGCCGATCCGCCTACCTTCAGATTGCCCTGCAGCTCGGCGTCCCCCCCGGTCAGCAGCTTCCCGGCAACTTCGGCATCGCCGGAGGCGGTCACCTTGCCCTGATCATTGACGGTCAGCACTGCCCCGCCGGAAGGGGTCCCGAGCACACTGTGCTTATGCGAGGTGTCCGCAACCGTTCCATTCGTGAGCGCATCCCACTTGTTGCCGTAAGGAATGTCGGACATGCTGCCCGTCACACCGATCCGCCATTTCCGTTCATTCTCACTCCACTCCAGCCGGGCTTGCGGCTTACCGTTCCCCCGGTACACCTCAAGGCCGCCCTTGTCGTCCGCCGCTGCCTCATTCTCCGCCTTGTTGACCGTCAGGAAGCTGTCCGCAAGCTCCTGCTCCACCTTGCGGACGACCACCTCTTCTTCCTTGACGACCAGCTTATTCACGGTCAGCGTCTCGCCGACCATCAGCTCATGCGGAATATGGACATTGCCGTCGGCACCGATCTCCAGCGCCAGCAGGCTGCGGTCTTCGTTATGGAATTGACTATGCGTGTGCAGGTCATCCGCATTGTGAGTGCCGCCCGTCAGCTCTTCCCAGCGCTTCCCGTCCGGGATGTCGGTCATTTCGCTTGGCGAAGACCCGATTTGCCAGGTCCCGGTGGCTTCATTCCAGGCAAGCTTGGCATTCGGCTTCGTTTCGCCGCGCTTAATTTCCAGGCCGCTGCCGGAAGCAATCAGTTTCTGGTCCACCGTCAGCTTGTTCTCGATCACAACATTGCTATCGGTATCTGTGCTGAGCGCCGGAGCCCCTTTACTGTCATATAACCCGCTGTGCTTATGCAGCCCATCCGCACTTGCCCCGCCGCGCAGCCGCTCCCAATCTGCACCGTAGGCGATTTTATGCAGACCGCTGCCCGCCTGGTCGGCCTGACTCTCGGTCCCGATCTTCCAGGCGGCTGCATCCTCGTCCCAGACCAGCTGGGCATTCGGCCGGTTCCCGCGGCTGATCTCAATGCCGCTGCTTAAAGGTCCGGCGTCATTCTTATTCAGGGTAACCATATTGCCGGAGATGACTACCTGGGGCACGTCTAATACCGCCTGCCCGCCGGAGACATCCAGACCGCCGCCGGCTTTGAGCGGGCCTGTAACATTGACGGGGCCGGCCAGTTCGATATCGCCTCCCGCGCTAATCTTGAGCGTTTCCCCGCCGCCCGCCGTCACGGCGAAGGAGCCGTCCACCTCAAGCTGGCCGCTTACTTTCAGCGCCGCGGTATGGACGGGCCCGGTAAATTCGCTTTTCTCGGCATGGATATATAACGTGGAAGTATCCTTGCCATCGTCTGTCTCGGAAGAGCTGAAGTAAGGCTGGGACGGGCCCGCCTCCTGGCCGATGATCAGCTTGCCCGCCTGCAGCGTGGCGCCGCCGACGGCTTTTCTGACCAGCGGGGAACCGTCGATGTCTGTGGTATAGGTATCTTCGACGGCTAAGGTGCCATCCTGAAGGTGCTTCAGCACCACGCGGGCGATTAGAATGTCTTTGCTGGGTTCCTCCGGTTTCTTGGAGCTCGTCTTGATCAGTGGATATTCCCATACATGGATGTTATTCGTTCCGCCTTTGTCAGCATCTGTATCCGTTAATAGCTCGCTGTAGCTGACGGTGATATAAATCTGGTCCGAGGTACTGTAGCCGGCCAAATCCAGATGCAGGCTGGGATGATCGGCGCCGACGACAATTTCCTGGCCGATCTCCTCATTATTCTCGGGGTCCAGCACCCGGTTAATGGCAATCCCCGGCGTAATGGTTACCCTGGTCGGGTCTGTCTTCGACGGTTTAACCTCCAGTCCGTTTACGACCCCCCAATCATGAAAGTACCGGTTATGCAGCCGCTGCAGCCGCTGATGATAGCTCTGATCCAGCTTCAGGTCTTCCTCCTTCAGCAGCAGCCCGTTGAAGTAATTCATCCGTTTGATATCGTTTGGCACTAGTCCCACTCCTCCCGGCTTTTCAAATCAGCCCATGAACCCCTAGTTACTGCGGAAGCACGGCTTCCTCAACATCCTCGGCAATCAGTTCCTCAAGCACCTGTACCGCGCCGCTGATGCGCATTAAGGTATAGCTGAGTCCGCTGCGTTTCTCATCAAGCTCCTGCATCATTTGCCGGCCGGATTCAAGCTCCGCTTTCAAATGTCCAATCCGTGCTTCAATTTGTTCTCTCATCGTTAATTCCTCCATATCATGCACCCTGCAGGGCGGCAATTTGTTTTTGCATACGGGTAATCGCTTTTTGCTGGTCTTTCATCACACTGGTCAGCACTGCGATAATATCCATCGCACTGACCGCACGCTGATCCTTGTCGGCCAGAAGGGCAGGCACCTCCTCGGCAATAAAGCCGAGTGTCCGCTCCTTCGATCCGTCCTTGTATTTGAACGATACCGGATTAAGCGCTTCAAGCAGCCCCTTAGCCTCCTTAACGGGAAGGTCGGCGATGTTGTCCTTCAGCTCGCGGGAGGACCACCAATACATGCTGCCGTTGGCGTAGACTCCGCCGCTGGCATGCAGATAGATCCGGTCGCCGGCGTCGTTCGATACGCCGATATCAAGCACGCAGTTCTCGCCGCTTGTCGGATAGAACTTGATCCACGCCGAGTCACCGCTGCCGCCGCCGGGGTCGGAAGGGAAGATAATGCCGTTATTGCCGCTACCCGCGCTCGGAATCAAGGCGCTGCGGACCTCCAGACTGCTGTGCACCGAGGCATAGGACCAGTCGTTGCCGTAATTAAGGACAAGGCTGCTGCCGTTGTCCACCAGCGCTCTGCCCGGCGCTCCCCGGCGGCCGGGATAACCGATCTTGAAATCGGCACAGCGGACAATGGCGTCGAAGTTTTCGGCCACATCAAGCTTTTTAAGCATTCCGTCGAAATTCAGTACCGCTGTCTTAATAACTCCGTTGATTTCAAGATCTCCGGTGATTCTGGCGTTACCGTTCACCTGCAGGTAGGTGTTAACATCGAGCCGGTCCCAGATCGAAACTTTCCGCGCGCCTCCGTTCTTGGAGTTGCCGACAATCATCAGTGACCCGTAGGTTCCATAATCATTGCTGATCTCAGCCTGGTTCCCTCCCGCAAATCCGGACCACGCGGAGGTGAAGCGGATCGGATTCTGGCCTGCGCCGGTCATAATGCGCATACCGCCCGTGACTTCCAGTTTATCCGCAGGGAGCAGCGTGCCGATGCCGACATTGCCCGAGGTATTGAGCGAAATATGGTCCTGCTTGTCGTTCGTCGTTCCGATCTCCAGCGTGCAGTCCTCGCCTTCGCGCGGATAATATTTAATCCAGGCCATATCGCCGGAACCGCCGCCCGGATTGCTCGGGAATACAATGCCGTTGCCTGCCCCGCTGCCCACGCTGGGAATAATCTGTCCGGACGCCTGAAGGCTGCCGTTGACATAGAGCATACCGTTGACATCGAGCCGGTCCCAGATCGCTACCTTTCTGCCTTGACCGGCGGATTGATTGCCCACGATCATCAGCGCTTTATGATTCGTGGTGTCATTGCTGATCTCGGCGGTATTGTTCTTGCCGTCCGGGAAGGCGCTCCAGGCAGAGGTGAAGCGGATCGGATTGCTTCCGCTGAGCATGCGCAGGCTGCCGTCTACATCCAATGAATCCTCCAGGGTCTTCCTCGGACCGATGCCCACATAACCGCTGCTGTTCCACGAGAGTACGGGCTTGTCCGAACGGGTACCATCGGCGGCGACCGCCCTTGTCCCGAGCACCCCGCCCGCTGCACCGAACAGCGCCGGGCCGTCTACCTCCGCCCCTGCGAACAGCTTGCCCTTGCCGAACCAGCCCAGGCCATGCGTGCTGTCGATGGTGTCCTTATCCGTAGCCTTCAGCCACAGCATCTTGTCGTCCTTCAGCCCCAGATCCGCATCGCTGTACAGCTTGCCGGCTGCATTGTAGCCCAGGCTGGCGCCGGTGGCGGAGCTAAGCTTGCCGTGCTTGTGCAGGCTGTCGGCGTAATCGTGGCCGATGAGCCCCTCCCAATCGTTGCCGTAGGCGATTTTCTTGAGATCGCCGCCAAGTCCCGCCTTGAAGCATTGCTCGCTCTCGACCCAGACAATCCGGGCATCCTGCTTCCCGTCGTTGCCCCGGTACACTTCCAGTCCACCGTCGCGGGGACCCGGGAATACATAATTCGGATCGTCAGGATTGGGGCTGTTGACCTCCACGAAGCTGTTCATAATGCGCAGCTCGCTCTGGGACTGATCCTTCCCCTTGAGATAAAGCTCGCCTTGCAGCGTCAGATCGCCCTTAACGTTCAGCGAACCGGTAAAATGGGTCTCGGGCGCATTCACCTCCAGCACATGCCCTTCCTGCAGTGCATACACGGAAGGCATAGTGGCCAGAGACTGTTCATGCTCACTCATATTCCCGTTGTTATCTTCACTTTTAGCCTTGACAATCAGTTGCTCGGTAACCATCTTCCTGCCGGCCGCCCCTGCATAAATTCTGAGCGGCGTTCGGTCGGCGTCAGCGTCGTAGTCGAAGATGCAGGCATTGTCGATCTTCGTTTCGGTGCCTTCCTTGCGGGGAACCACCCGGGCCAGCACGATGTTTCCGGGGCCGTCAGGTTTGACGGTACCACTGCTGATCTTGCCGCGCTCCCAGGTATGAATCGGTTCGCCCTGACCCCGTTCAACATTGCGCTCAGACTTCTCTTCCTGATAGCTGACCCAAATATAAATGCTCTCATTGGCCATATATTCGGACAGATTTACCGGATTATCCGGGTGCCCTTCATAGATCAGGATTTCCTGGCTGACGCTTTCACCGTTCAGGACGGCCTGATTGAGCGCCAAGCCCTCACTCACCTGCACCTGCATATCTGAGTCCGGCAGCGCCTGAACCTTCAGCCCGGTGACAATGCCCCAGGTGTGCAGATAGCGGTTATGCAGGCGCTGCAGACGCAGGTAGAAGTCCTGATCCAGGCTGTAATCGGCGGCGTTCAGAAACAGTCCGTCGAAATAATTCATTCTCTTGAATTCTTTTCCCATGTTCTGCAACCTCCGGATTTGTAATCTCTATTCCTCTCTCATTCCTCCGACCAAGGTCTCCATTCCTACACGGCCGTACACGCCAAGACGCATTCGCGGCACCTCGATATTCAGGCTGTAATTGGTATAGAACGGCTTCTCCCGGCGGAGCACCTCCTGCAGGATGTTCACCTTGTTCTGAAGCAGGCTCCGGCTGTGTGCGGGGAGAATGATATGGACGGTAAAATAACTCGGCTCCGCCGGTCCGGTCATCGTGTTGATGCCGATTCGGCTGCCTTTGCCGCAGCGGACCGGCTCCTCATAGCTCTCGATATGGATGGCAGCCTCCTCTCCGGCAAACACCTGCAAATATTCTGCAAGGCCCTCAGGTGTACCCCGTTTCTTGTACAGCTCCATCATACCGCCGAGCAGCTTACGGTTAACCGTGCTGCGCTCAGCAGTCAGCGGAAGCAGCTGTGCCGGGGTAAGAGTCCGTTCGTAGGTATCCAGGTTACCGTCGTATTCCTCCCCTTCGGTGAGGGTTAGGCCAAGCCAGCCTGCCAGCCAGGGAAGAAAAGACGCCGGGGTCTTGAGCGGATCGAAATAATGATGAAATCCGTCAAGCAGGGCTTCAATTCCCACCGACTCTCCGCTGAGCGCCCCTGTCTTGCCCGAGAGCAGCGCTTCAAAGCCCTTCAGAAACCGTCCCAGAAAAAAGTCAGCCTCAGACTGGTTTGCCTGCTGCTGAAAGATTCGCGGCAGATAACTCACATAACTGTAATCATCCTGAGTGGTCATTCTTGCACCTCCACCTTCAGCTCCTTCAGCCGGAATAATTGGTAGGGCCTAAGCTCCGGTGAATCCAGCGACAAGGCGGCGACGTAATTCACGCCGGGGATGGCTTCAACCAGGTGGTACAGGTCGGAAGAATACAATTTCCGCCCCGGAGGCCAGCCCTCTCCTTCTTCTCCGCCGGATACGGGGTCCAGGAAGCGGCTTACCGCCTCGCTGACCGTAGCGGAAATTCCTTTATTCTTCGCTGAAACCACCATATCTACAGATACATCGCGGTAGTCGGGCTCGACCACATGCACCCGCGTGGTCAGCAGCTTGCGGGCGTCAAGATACGCCTTGACGGCGGCTTTGATCTCTGTGATTTCGCGCAGGAGATCATTCTGCCTGGCGGTTTGCAGCACCAGAATCACGGATACATGGCCAAAGCTCTCTTTGTCCCCGGCCGCAGCCTTCTCCATATCCGTGTTGATCAGGCACAGTGTGCGCAGCGCCAGGTCCGGGTACTTGTCTTGTATGCCCGGAATCCTGGCCAGTCCCTGCCTGGCGAGTAATCGGTAATCATCCGCCGTAACCGCGCGGTAGGTTTCCTTAAACTGCTGTACCCCCCGGCGGATACCGTTCGTCAGCTCCTCGCCGTCCTTCAGCGCTGTACCCAGCAGCTTCAGAAACTCCTGCTTGCTGGCATCCGTCACCTGGTCCAGGCGGTACAGCACCATTTCACTGAACCAGGCGAACAGCTCGACCAGTGTAATGCCCGGGTCAGAGGGATTGTAATTCGTCCATTCCGGAGCATACAGCGGAATCAGCGATTTGGCGTCGGCGACCAGCTGCTCGAAATCCAGATCGTCCAAATTCGGTATCGGAAGCGCCATAGGCCTTCCTCCTTTCTAATGCTTGGCATGAAGACGCGTAGCCTGTGCAGAACAATACGGGCAGCGCTCCACCTCTCCCGGGATGCCGGCGGTTCCGGTAATATACTTCCGGTCCTCCCTGCGGATCTCCTCAAGGGCACATTCCGGCAGCGCAGCGGTCAGATCATGCAGCGTGCCCCGCTGCTTGTCCAGCAGGTATGCGAACACCGGAGCGTCCATCTTGTTGATCAGATGCGTGCCGCCGTATATCAGCTCGTTCTCTTCCAGGAAGATGTTCTCACTGCTGACCTGGCTGAGCTTCAGCGGTGTAGTGTTGATATATTCATCGTTGCGGCTGAGGTACACAATGTCTCCCGGCTCAAAGACGGCGATTTTCAGGGAAAAGGTGTCTGCGCCTGCCGGCAATTCATTCATGATATAAGAGCGCACGACGGCATCTCCGGGCAGGACGTATTCGATATCGCTGCCCTCAGGATAGCTGAGCTTCAGCTCCTCGCCGTCCCAGGTCCGGCATTCCAGAATATCGCCGTCGATGGAGAGGACCCTCAGCTTGACCGGGCTGTAATTGCGGTAGCGCAGCTGAATCTCCGTATTCTCCCTGAAGCCTTTGACCATCAGGGCTTTCACCTTGCTGCCGGCCGCCGCCCCTTCGGCAAGGGCCATCTGAATGCTGCCGTCATTCATCCGCACCGCGCTGTACTTCGGATATTCCACGGCCGGGCGGTAGGGACCGCTCTCCAGCGGCTCGATGCCCAGCGTATAGCACTGCAGAGAAGCCTTGACGGCGATGTCCGAAATGTAGTCCACTCCCGGCGTGTTCTTGAGCAGGGCGTAAACCTCCGATACATACAGGTTATTCCCCAGCGCCCATCCTTCGCCGTACTGCCCTCCATAGAGCGGATGAAAGAACTGCTTCAGTCCGTCAATCATCCGGCCTTCCGCCACTTTACGCTGCTCCACCGAGGTGAACGCCGCATTCGCTTCAATGCCGATACGCACATAGTCGGGGCCGGTTACCGCTATGCGAGGCGCAGCGGAACCAAGGATGGCCGCCGTCCGTGCAAGTAAATAGGCTTCGATCTCACTGAGCAGCTCCTGGCTCGGCACCGGCTTCGGCTCATCCTTCTCCGGCACGACGATCACTGTAGCCATTCCCGGCACAAATTCCAGATCACGGTTCCGGGCACCGAGACACTTCACCTTGGCGATGCGCGGCATGCCCTCCCGGACGAGCCATTCAATATCCTCGGCGGTGACCCCGCGGTCCCAGCTCTTCAGCGAATGCGGACCGCGCACGATGGCCTGCTCCGTCCCTTCCTGGTCAAAGCCGCCGTCCGCCGCCACCGGATTGGTTACGCCGTCCAGCCAGTCGAAGCTGTCCCACATTCTCGTAATCGAGCCGGCGGCAACGTTGCCCGCAGCTCCCCCTCCATGCTGGTAATCGCATTTGAGATTGTCCACACCCATCGGCGGAATCATGCCGTTGCGGCCGTCGCCGAAGCTGATCGTGCCGTTGGTGCGGTCGAGCATGTAATGCCGCCCATCCGCTTCGGACAAGGAGAACGCGTCCACTTCCTCCCACAAGCTCCATTCCGCCTGACCCGAAGCCTCGCGAACCCACAGCCGCTGGCCTGGCAGCACCGGAGTCTTGGATAACTGAAAGCTCTGATTCTCTTCCCCGTTGCTGGAGCCGGGAAGCTCACCGGCAATGGTGCTGACGTTGTGCGCCCACACCACATTGGAATAGACGGCATCTATCTGCGGTGCAATCTCGAAGCTACCTTCCTCCAAACGGGCGCGAATCCAGTAATGCTCGGTCCCCAGCAGCGCACGTCGTCCAATATCCGCAGGCGCAGCGAACTGGAGCATTTCCCTGCGGGTAAAGCCCCTGGTATCATCGCTGACAGGGAGCGTCAGCCATCTGCGGCCGTCCCAGTATTCCCAGGCGATGACCGGACTGACTCCGAGCTGTTCGCCGGTCAGCGGGAAGAACAGCGACACCGGCAGATTGGCCGGATTCTCGTCGAAGGCCATATACAAGGTCGGGGACTGTTCTGTACAAGGATAAAAGGGCTTGAAATAGAGTCCTTCCTCCCTGCATTCCCGTGTTTTCTCCGCGAACGTGAAATTATTCTCTGTCAGCACAACCTCAGGACAATCCTCCAGCGTGTATTGATAAGCAATACTGAGCTTCTGCAGGGAAGGCGGCTTAAAGGTCGCTTCGGTATATTGCAGCTGGGCAATGGTCACCGTGCTGTCTCCAACCTGCACCTCCTCGTCCTTGTAGCCGTATTTCGCTTCCTCTCCGTAATGGCCCCCGGTAATACGCAGCCGGATCCAGTAATTGTCCTCACCGTTCAGCTCCGTTCTGCGGATGCCCGGACAACGGAAGCGCACGATGCCGCTGGCGGTCAGAAGATCGGGGCGCCCCGTCCCTTCCCCTATGCCGGTCTGGGTTTCCGGCTGCAAGTCCGTAATTGCGTCCCATCCCGCGCCGTCCCAATACTCCCAGCTAAGCTGTACGGACTTCGTATCCGGCAGCGGACTGATGGCCGGGTCGGACAACGCAATATGCAGGGCGATCTCGCCGCCTTCCTTGGAGAACGCCTCGCCGCAGGCAATATAGAACGTATCGTTCACCTTCGGCTTCTCGCCGAACGGGTAATAGTCCTTGCCCAAATCAAGCGCCGCTCCGCCTCCGAGTGCGGTGTCCGGCTGCAGCGGCGCGGGACTGGCAATGCTGAGCGCCAGATGAAGCCCTTCAATGTCCGGCATGTCTGCGGCCGAAGACAACTCGGTCCGGAGCTCCGCATACAGCCATTTGCTGTTCCATTCCCGAGTAGCGCCCGCTGCGTCATAGCCGGTGACCGTTTTGGCCTGGACTCCGCTCAGACCGTCGAACTGGTAGGCCGCTCCCCAGATGGAATCGCCCCATTCCCGGCTGACCGCAGGGGTAAGCCGGACGGCGTTCCCGTCCTTATCGAAGCAGAACCAGTCCATCGCCAGCGGCACGGCTCCCTGTCTGCCCGTTCCGCCCTCTGGTCCCCCCATGTCTTCCGGCTTGTTCAGATACACCGTTAACCGGCTTCCGGCTTCCCCGAAGCCCAGCAGCTGCTCATGGCCCAGATACAGCCGGTGAATCACTGCGGCGTCTCCGGTGAACAGCTCCGCTCTGCCGCCTGCAGCTTCATCCGAGAACAAAATATCATGGCTGCTCCACTTGTCCCGCAGCGGATCAAGGCTGGCTGCCCGGACCAGCCGGGGACGGATCACGGTCAGATCCTTGTCAGTCTCGAAGATCAGTTCCCCGCCGCTCGCGGGCTGGGCGGATACCTTGCTGCCCGCCGGGATGGTGCCTGTACCTGCGGCGTCATCCTTCAGCGCAAACAGCAGCGGCGCCTTGGCTGCCCGCGGCGGTGTCGGGCTGATGCCGACCATGTTCAGAAAGGAGATCAAGTGCTTCTCCGGGGCCTTGTTCAGCCGCTCCGTTACCTTACCAAGCATATCCGTAAAGATATGGATCATGGCTTCGGCCTTCTTATCGGCTGCAAGCTCGGTCAGGTCACTCCATTCCTTGGCGCAATACCTGTAAATTAAGCTTCGCAGCTCCGTAACCAGCTGTTCCTGATTGCGGCTATCAATCATTGGCACTGAGTTTGGCATTATTTCCCCACGCTTTCAAGGAAGAATGGATACACCAGATTGTATTTACTGTTGCTGGCCCGGATGGAATATTCAATGGATACGTCGAGCTGTGACTGGTTGGCCAGCGGCGTTACCGTAATATCCTCCACCTCAATCCGCGGCTCCCAGTTCAGCAGCGCTTCTTCGATATAGCTGCGGATCAGTGTGGCCGTGCTCATATTGTTCGGCGCAAAGACCAGCTCGCTGAGCCGGCAGCCGAAATCGGGACGCATGACCCGTTCCCCGCGCGCGGTAGACAGGATCAGGAGGATCGACTCCCTGATGGCGTCTTCACCGGCGGATACACTGGTGCTGCCCCGCTGCACAGCGAACGGAAACCTCCAGCCCCGGCCCAAGAAATCTACTACTTCCATCTTGCTAACCTCCTATAAAAACCGTTCCCGCCGCAATCACCTTGCCTACGGGCAGATCGGCCGGATCATTGCAGGTCTTGGCCGCGTCCCCGCTCCGCGCCGCCAGCTTGCCGTTAATCTTGACGCTGGCGCTTCCGGCGACAATGGTGCCTTTGTTGTGGGGCGGCTTCTGAAACGGGCCGCCTTGGGGAACATGTCCCGGCGTATTCGTAGCCGTGGAATCGACTGTGGCGGCGGGCTGGCCCATAATATTGACGTTGCCGCTGAGTGCGCCGTCGATGATCCCCGTATACGGGTGCGGCAACGGAGTCGGCGCCGGTCCGGGGAGAATGACAATATGCATATCCGTGGCAACAATGCGGTCGCCCTTCTTGGCCGCCGGTTGTCCCATACCTCCAGCTCCCTCGCTAATTGATGTTCAGTTAATTCAGGTTAATCGTCGCTCCTTTGAGCGCCATACTGCCCGCTGCCTTGACATTCATCCCGGCCTTGGCTTCAATCTTGGTGTCAGCGGAGGAGTTAATTTCTACCGTCTGGGCAGTCAGCGTCAGCTTGCCGCTGGGAGCAGAAAGCTCCAGATCCTTGCCGGAAATGATGGAGACCTTGTTGTCCTTCGTCTGGATCATGATTTTGTTCTTGCCTGACTTGTCGATAATCTGGATGCTTTCGCTGCCGCTCTTGTCATCCAGCAGGATTGAGTGGCCTTTAGCCGAGGTCAGCTTGATACGCTCTTCGCCGCTCTTGTCGCTGAACTCAACCAGATGCCCGCTCCGGGTCTTCACAACCCGCAGATTGTTCTTGCCGTCGGCATTCGTCTCGGGCGGTTCATCCTTGCCGTTCCAGAGGGAGCCGATCACATACGGCCGGTTGACATCCCCGTTCTCAAAGGCCACAAGCACCTCATCATCCACCTCCGGCAGAAAAAAAACACCTCTGCCCTTGCCCGTCATCAGAGAAGCGATGCGCGCCCAGTTGGATTCGGCCATGCCCAGCAGCGGAATCTTGACTTTTACCCGCCCGGGACCCGGCTTCTCCTTATCGTTCACCGCATCGTTCTTGATCACAATTCCTGTCAGAACGCCGTAAATCCGCCCGTCATTCAGCAGACTTTCGCTGAAGCTTCCAATTCCCGGTCCTTCGTTCATAGGCCTGTCCTCTTTACTCTAAAAGTCGTTGTGTACCCCTTACTGTCCAGCTTGTGGACGGTGGACACAACGTAATAGATCCCGCTGAAGCGCTCGCCCATGCCGAGCAGCTTCACCGTCTGGCCCGCGCGCAGCTGCGGATTGCCCCAGCACATGCCTTCGCCGGCGATAAAATCGCGCAGCCTGCTGTTGTATGCGGCGCTGGCCAGCGCCTTCGCTTCGCTCATATCGAGCAGATTCTCCGCCATAATGGCAATCGGCGATTCCTCGATCCCCTTGGCGGAGATCGCATACCCGGTCTCCTTGCCGCCCATCTTGGCTGTCTCGTCACCCGCCTTGGCCTCGGCCTCCAGCGCTTTCTTCTCCTTGACATCCCAGCCGCGGACCTTGACCTTGCTGCCGCGGGTCAGCGTCCGCAGCTCCAGGTTCAGCCGTTCAAAATCCTTCTTGAAGCTCAGCTCCGGCAGCGTCGGTGCCTTCTGTGCCCGCGACTTGACGAAATACATCGTCTTGTCGTCGGCATAGAGCTCATAATCGAGCTGCGCGGCCCGTTCCAGCAGAAACTCGTAGTTGCTCTGATTGTTCTGGAACAGGTAGGGATGCACAGTAGCCGTATCGTCAACTACAGGCGACAAGCCGTGCTCCTTGGCAATTTCCGCAGCGATCTCGCTGTCCTTCTTCTTGAGGAACACCTTGCTGCGCGTGCCCATGCGGAGCCGGTGCAGCAGGTCATACCCGCGGATATCCAGTACGGAATGCTCGGAGAAATTCAGATCAAGCGACGTAATCTCCCCGCTGATCAGCGGCACTGCTTTGTCCAGCCCGAGCGAGAGCTTCACCTTGTCGCCGGGCTTCAGCGTCTTCAGATCAATGCCGCGCCACATGCCGCCCGCGGAGTCGACCATATTCAGCCGGATGGAGAACAAAGCCGGCAGATTGATTTCATCCTCCAGCGTCACGGCTTCCACGGCGGCCGTAAGGCCGGCGGAGAGCTTGCTTCCATTCAGTTCAATTTTGTAGTTCGCTACACTGGTGCTCATCTTCAGCCCCCGCCTTAATCCGGAATGACCAGCGTCCTTCCGATATCATTTTTGCCGGGAAAGCCAATCGGATTGACAATCCCGTTCAGTTCGGCAATTCTCCGCCAGGCCAGCGGCTCCTTCAGCGCTTCATTCGCGATGAGATCCAGCCGGTCGCCGCTCTTGACGATCCACAGCTTGCGGCAGGCATTCAAGCCCTGGTTGTCCTCGACCGTCTTATCCGGCTCATCCGTAATGAACGTGACATCCAGCAGCGAGCGTACGGGCGTACCGTTCTCCAGGAACATCGTGAACTTCTGCTCGATCTTGCTCAGCAGCCCGCGGTACGTAAAGCCGCCCCAGACAAACATGCACACCGGCGGCCGCTTCGTGCTCTTTCCGCTGACCTTGGGGTCAAGCAGTGAGGTCAGCTTGCGGGTCAGCTTGCGCACATCGCTGCGCTTCTCGTAGGTATCGTAGAACAAAGAAACCTTGAACTCCGGCGTTTCGCTAATCTGGAACTGCTTGTTGTTCTTCTCGCCCGTATATTTCCCTTCAAAAGAAACGGTGTACTCATTGGGGTTATACATCACCTCAATGGCACCGCCGCCCATATCCAGCGGAATAATCTTCGCTTTCTCCGCCATTATCTAAGCCCCCTCCGGTCATTGCGAATGGCTATTCGTTTCTCCAGCACCTGATATACCCGCTCCGCCAGCTGATTGATCTCTTCCGCACTGACCTTCGGTTGCCGGGCAGCCTCCCTGGCCACCGGCGCAGCCGCAGCCGGGGGATTCCCTTCTGCCTGCGGAGGCTGAATGTGCTCCGCCGCTTGCCCTGCCGGCTTGCCCGCTGCCGCTCCCGCCGCAGCCTTCCACTGCGCTGGGCTGTGATGAAGCAGCTCTGCAACTGTAAGCTCCGCTGTGCCGGACATGGCCCGCCCCGGCGGCTTCACTGCCGGTCTGTTCAGCAGCTCCGGCATCACGGGAAGCACCTGCCCGCTGACGGGATACACCGGCGGGGCAGATCGCCGATACGGTCCGATCACATCAACGGACCGGGTCCGCTGCTGCAGCATCGGGAGTTCCGTCCGGGATTCCTGAGCGGAAGCCGGAAGCGGACTCATTAGTGTATTCCGCTCACCCGCAGCGCGTTGAGTGACTGTTCTAGCAGGAAAGATTGTCCGTCCGCTCTCAGCGGAAGGGCTCCGGTATGCAAGTCCGGCCAGCACTGTGGCTACGCCCTTTCCGGCAGTAAGCTTCAGCAGTTCAGGCAGAGTCCGCTGCGGCTGCGTAACAGCTGCCGCAGGTACGGGGCCATCCGGATCAGCTGATCCGCCGGACCGGGCCGTTCCCGCCTGCATCACCGTTCCGGGTAATGAGGCCGCCGCCTGCCGTCCAGGCCCAAGACTTAACGGAATCATCCGTTGTGACGAAGCTGAATATTGCTGCACTTCCTGCAGATTAGAGGAAGAACGGGCCTCGCTATGATGGAAACGGCTCTGCAGAATCCGCAGCTGCCGTCCGGACTTTACCGATTGCCAGGGGTCATCAGCCGCAATAATACCACTTTTATCCGTTGTTATATGCTGTAATCGTTCTGTTCTTACTCCGCCTGAACTCCGGGTTCCGCCCTCCTCTTCTGAAGAAGCAGACCGGATGACCCCCAGCCCGCGCTCTGCAGGCAGCCGGTAGCCGGGCGCAAGCTGCCGCTCCGGCAGCCTTGCTCTACCTGCCGAAAGCTCCAGCTCTCTTGCCGGCTGCGGAACCGGCCTGGCGTAATGTCCGGCGGCGTTACCGGCTGCTTCCTGCTCCGGATGCTGCAGCAGAGCAGCGGAAGCGGCTACCCTGACGGCAGCTCCGGAACCTCCCGGATTCACCCGCTCCGGGCCGGGAGGATTCACCTGCTGGCGGATGACGATGCTTGAGGTATGCTTCACAAGCAGTGTCCGGATTACCCGTTCCGGCGCAGCCGTGCTTGTCATTGGCTGGTGGACGGATGCCTGCCGGATTTGGATAAGCCGCACAGGATGTATGTTCGTAACAGCGGCTGGAGCAGCATGGGCCTCGGGCCAGCCAGACAGCTGAAAGCTCAGCTTGCGCAGAATCAGGCCGAAAAGCGCCTGGCGATGGCGGATGATTCCGTATTTCCCGCTGATCCTGCCGGCAAAGTCAGGCGCTGCAAGAGTCCCCGGGGCGTTTATCCGCTTTAACAAGATCGGGCTCATCGTTATCTGTACCGGTACAGCCCGTTGTGGGTCAGCACCAGGCTTTCCACCGCAATGCTGCTGCTGCCTGCATTGAACGCCGGGCCTTCCCATTTAATCGGGCAGGCTTCGATGAAATTCCACCAGACCTGCGGATTGCCGGAATGATCCAGCAGGCAGATCGAGCCGCTGCGCCGGCTGATGACCCCATTCATCACTTTTTGATACCAGTTCCATAAATAATTGTCGCCGGTCACTCCATTCTTGAGTGTCAGGTCAGAGTGCTTCGTCCCCGTCAGGAACACAAATTCCTTGTGGTTCTCGCCGCCGAACGTTTTGCGCTCCACCTGGGTTTCAATGCTCAGGCCGGAGACCTCGCTGAAGCCGGCGACCGATATTCCGTCGATCTCCACGATAAAGTTATAGGCTAGATAAGGGTCTTCCCGGTACCCCGGAACCCAGTTCCGTCTGGCACCGATGTTCAGAATATTTGGCCGCATGTTTACCTCCTAAGCCTCAAAGAACTCCTTCTTCTCTTCCCCTCCGCCAAGCTTCCGGTTGATGCTGCTGACCTCCCGGCACCAGCGGTCCCGCTCGGGATGCTCCAGGCCAAGCACGGTCGCATAATCCCAATGCAGATAATAGGTCAGAAAGGCTACCTCCTCATAGAGGCGGTCAAGGGGGTAGCCGACTATTCCCCCGGCGTCTCCAGCTCAACCTCGAACGGCTGCTCGCACTTCGGGCATTTGGTATGCACGGTATTGGCTCCGTTCTGGTTGATCCGGTTGTACATTTCCTGCAGATAGGCAAAATCCGCGGTGTACAGCTCTTCAATGACCCGCGGTGTAATCATGCTGAGGCCGCCAAGACTGACGACCACCCGCGAGAGCAGAATCACGCTTAAATAGGCCGGGTTCTGCTGCACCCGTGAATCGCGCAGCGGCATAATTTCATCGGCTGCGGTTGCGAGCCGCATGGTGCCCTGCTTATGCAGGGTACCCGTGTCATCTACATAGCCCTTGGGAAGAGTGAAGCTGAATTCCGTTTGTAATATGTCCATGCTTTCGTTTATACCTCGCTTCCGCCCGGATGAGTCCGGGGTTGTTAGGAATACTTAAGCCGCTGCGCCATTCCGGAGCCGATCCTTGTTCATACAGGCCTATAATTTGGTAGGTTGAGGCGTATGTTGTCGGCTGCCCGGCGGCGGAGCATCCGGCTTATCTCACCCGGCGTACACCTTCATGCACCAGTTCCAGCGATTCGACCGACACTTCGTTGCCTTTGGCGCTGAGCGCGCTGACATCGTATTTGATCGGCCAGGCTTCGAGAATATCCCATTGCGCCTTGTCATTGCCCTCTTCGTCCACCAGAATGATGGACAAGCTCTTGCGGTTCTTGAGCGCGCCCTTGTCTTCGACCGCTTTGCGCCAGTTGTACAGCTCCAGCGAGTCGGTGAGACCTTTCTTCAGCGTGATGTTGCCGAACTTGGTCAGGCCGGACAGCTTGCGCGAATGCGGCGCATCAATGCCCTCCCGGTAATCGACGGCCTCGGTAGACGTGTCAGGAATGGTCGCATCGGCGAACGCTGCGGTCTGAATGCCGTCAATGACCACCCGGAAGCGGTAATTGCGGTAAGGGTCCAGTCTTTTGCCTGTTGCCATATCGTATTTCTCCTCTCATGCTCTGATATGAATCTGTTATTTGGACAATGTCTTCTGGCTGACCCGGATGACAACGAATTCAGCCGGTTTCACCGGAGCTACGCCGACTTCGATGATCAGCTGGCCTGCATCCCGCACCGCAGGCGGATTGTTCTCCTCGTCCACCTTGACGAAGAACGCTTCTTCCTGCGTGGTGCCATACAGCGCGCCGTCTCTCCAGACACGGGTCAGGTAGGCGGTCAGGTTGCGCTTGACCTTGCCCCACAGGCTCGGATCGTTCGGCTCAAACACCACCCATTGGCTGCCCTCGTCGAGCGATTCCTCAATGTACATCATCAGGCGCCGTACGTTGACATAGCTCCATTCCGAGTCGGAGGACAGTGTCCGTGCACCCCATACGCAGATGCCTTCCGGCAGCGAACGGATGACGTTGATCCCTTCCGGGTTCAGCAGCTCCTGCTCCGCTTTGGTAATGACCTTCTCGATGCCCACGACCGTGTCCAGATAGCCGTCCGCTGTTCCGGCCGGAGCCTTGTGCACGCCGCGCACGGAGTCCACGTAAGCGTAGGTTCCGGCAATGGCGCCGGAAGGCGGCACCAGCTTTTGCTTGCCGGTCAGCGGGTCGTTAATGTATACCCACGGATAATAAAGCGCACCGTAAGAAGTGTTGAAGGAGTTGCCGGAGAAGGCTCCCGCGCCGGCCTTGAAGTCCTTGACCTCAGATGGGGTCAGGCCATGCGGCGGATCGACGATGAAGATGCAATCCTTCCGCTGCTTGCAGTAATTGAGCATGTCGAGAATGGTTCCGCGGCTGTAAGCCATGTCGGCCAGGTCGGGAGCAGCCACGATATTGATGCCGTCGATGGTGTCAAAGGCATGAATGCCGTCGCGTTCCACCGAATCGCCCAGGAAATCAATCGGCGACATCCCGTTTACACCGCCGCTGAGAAGCAAAGCGTTCTCGTTGAAGGCCGGTGTTTTTTCCATATTCTCCAGTACATCCAGATCGATCAGCGGAGTTACCTTCACAAAGGCAGACACCTCGTTGATCTTCTCTTCGAAATTGATCAGCAGCATGTTGTCGAATACTTCGACAATCTTGCCCTCTTCGTCTTCGCCGGTGTATTCGTCGTTGAAGTCGTCGTCCTCGTCATACTGCACAACCACCTTGAAGCCGAACTGCTGCTTGTTGGAGGATTGGCTCACCTTGACCGAAATCCGGTTGCCCCAGACTCCCTCGGAGCGGGCGACGACCTTGAACAAATCACCGTTCTCCTTATCCCGGATGGTCAGCGAGGCCGGCTGGATGTCGGTAGGAGCCGCTCTCACCACATAGCAGGAAGTGCCCCCTTCGGCAAAAAAGTTATACACCGCATAAGCCAGATATCCGTTAGGAATAAACTGGCCGAATTCGCTGACGAATTGGCTCCAGTTCGTGACCAGCACCGCTTTGCCGATCACACCCTTTTCTGCGATTCCGACAAACGCCCCGACCGAGGTGCCCACACCGGCAATCGGCTTGACCCCGCTGGAGACTTCTTCCACATACACACCAGGCGATAAATAGTTGGCCATCTTGTATCCTCCTAAAAGTTTTGTGAGCTGCGCTTCCTTGGTAATGGTTCGTACAAAACTCGCATCGGAAGCATACGCTAAGTTTTGTGAGCTGCGCTCCCTGTTACTACTTCGTACAAAACTCGCTTCGGAAGCATTCGCTAAGTTTTGTGAGCTGCGCTTCCTGTTACTACTTCGTACAAAACTCGCTTCGGAAGCATTCGCTAAGTTTTGTGAGCTGCGCTCCCTTGGTAATGCTTCGTACAAATAAACAAATGATTCTCCGCTCCAGTTATCCTCCATGAATCACTCCTTTCACAGAAGAAGCAGACTAATATGGATGAATGCCGAGTTCGCGGGTCTGAACCCGCGGGATCGTAATCCGCTTGTCGGCAGGCAGCCTCACCGGTGAGACCAGATAAGACAAGCTGACCTTGGCCGGCTTTCCGGGGAAAACCTCCCAGAGCTGCTTGATATCCTGGATGGTCAGATTATTGTAGGAAATCCGGATCTCCTCGTTGCCGCATGCGGCCAGATTTCCGGTCAGATCGGCGCCGCTCAGCACCGGGTGCTCATGAAACAGCTGAAAGATCCGACCCAGAATTAGCTGCTCCGTCTCCCGGTCTTTGGCGTAGGGCGTCAGCAGATAGTAAAGATCCAGGTAGGCCGGGGGGTAATAGAAATCCTCTGTGCCGCCGATCTCTTCCCGTTCGCTGTTGCGCATGCTGGGGCTGTGGCTCAAATAATACAAACACATCGACAGCTTCATCGTAGAGCTGTCAATATCGCTGGGGGAGCCGAAGCTGATGAAGCTGTCATCGTTCAGCTCCGGCACACCCGCTTTCAGCAGCGCCTTCAGGCTCGTGCTGACATCTCTGATCACTGTACCGGTATCCACGGCCATCGTCAGTTCACCTCAATCAGTTGGTGGTATGGAGCATAATCGGACCCTAGAAAGGTTCTGCCAAGCTTCCGGTATTCGCGCTTCGCCGCCAGCATGATCTGCTTCATCCCGATGGGACAGCCCTCATGAGCCGCATAAAAAGCGGCGTTAAGCGCGATATTCTTGATGTTGCCGCCGGCAAGCGCAAATTTGTCCGCGATGAACTTGTAGTCGACCGTATCATCCACCGGGGCACCGGCGGGGAACATCCCCCGCCAGATTTGCTCGCGCTGCTCTTTTTCGGGAAAAGGAAATTCCAGCTTGAAATGCAGTCTGCGCAAAAAGGCATCATCCAGGTTCTGGTTCAGGTTCGTGGCAAGAATGACGATGCCGGAGTATTCCTCCATCTTCTGCAGGAGATAGCTGATCTCCACATTGGCGTAACGGTCATGGGCATCCTTCACTTCGGAGCGTTTGCCGAACAAGGCATCGGCTTCATCGAAGAACAGGATGGCGTTCGAGGTCTCCGCCTCGTCAAAGATCCGCGATAAGTTCTTCTCCGTCTCCCCGATATACTTGCTGACAATCTGCGAGACATCAACCTTGTAAATCTCCAGATTAAGCTCGGTGGCAATGACCTCGGCAGCCATCGTCTTGCCGGCACCGGGCGGGCCGGAGAACAGAATGTTTAGCCCCTTGCCCAGCGATAGCCGCCCGGCAAAGCCCCACTCGCCGTATACCAGCGGACGGTACTTCACCTGGTTGCATATTTCACGCAATTGTCCCATCGCCTCATCCGGCAGGACCAGCATGTCCCAGGTGTATACAGCATCAATCTTGCTCGCCAAGGTACGGATCGTGCGTCCGGATTGCTGGTAGCAGGCCTGGTACAGCTCCTTCACGCCGATCTCTCCGCTGGCTGAGCCGTTCCACACGGCAAGGTCCTCCCCGCCGCGCAGCGCCGCACGGATCTGCCCTCTGGAGAAGCGGAACGCTCCGCTTAAGTCGGCCAGATCGACGGCCCCGGAGAGGGTGTGGCCGGAAGCGTAGCTTTGCCAGGCTTTGCGGCGGGCGGCGGCATCCGGCAGCGGGAAGTCAACCTGCATGTAATGGAGAGGAATCTCCGTCATGTTCTCCCGCCACGGTCCCTCGCCCAGAATGAACGTGAGCGGAGCCCGTTCGCCGAGCGTTTGCAGCAGCAGCCGGATCTGCGGATTGTACCGGTCATCCTCGGCCGTCAGTGCGTCAAAGCCGGTGAATAGCAGCGCCGTATGATGCAGCAGGGCATGCCGGCCGATCAGCCGCAGTAGCTCAGGGTAGCCGTTCTCAAGCAGGAGCTTACCCGCATCGGCAACCAGCAGCGCCGCACCGAGCCGCTTACATACAGTTCCGGCGGCGGCAAGCTTCTCGGCTTCGTCCCCTCCGCTGCAATACAGCAGCGTTCCGGGCCAGCCCTCCGCTCCGGCATGTTGCCGGTTCACGAAGCGCAGCATTTGTCTCACCTGCATTTCACTTTCTTCTGTTGTTACAGGAATAGTGTCTGCCGGATATAGCCTGGCCGCCGGAGCCAGCCTCCCGTCCAGCGTCTCGAAGCCGAGCAGCGCGCTCACGCTCCAGTCCTCCAGCTTCAGCGGCCGGGCAATCAGCGGGACGCGGCTGTCTCCATATTCGCCTGTGCGGTCCAGCAGATCATGCATCAGCGGTGCGGTTCTTTCGAAAGAGAGCCGCGCCGCCAGCTGTTCCTCCCCCGGCGCTGCAAACAACGACAGAATCAGATCTACGGCCGGGCCTCTGGCGGAGAGGTCGTTCTGGAGGCAGGCATAGACGCGCTCATATTTCCGGTCCAGCTCAGGGGCCAGACAAGCAATGAGGCAATTCCGCTCCAGCACCGACAGCTTCAGCTTCGAGGCGATATGGGGCAGCATCAGTTTAACACCTGCTTCCCTGCTTAGGGCCAGCCGCTCGGTGATGTGCCGCTCAAGTCGGGCAATGGAGGACGCAAGCCCCTCTGCAGTGTCCACCTGGGAAGCATCACCGCCCAGCAAAGCGATGATCTCTTCATCGATTAGCGTCTGCTCCCCGATGCCGGCAGATGCGCGGTAATAACGCAGACGTAGGTCTAGCAAGCGGAGCTCGTCTGATAGATATTCGGCATTTGCGGTGTAAGGGTGAACCGGTTTTGCGTCTTCTGTTTGTTTAGGTGCGATAAGCTCTTCTTGCTGGTGCACCTCCGTCGCTACCACTGTTTCTTCCCGCATTTCAGCAGACTCCGGCTGATTCACGGCAAGTGTTGGATGAACTTCAGTACCGGTTACTTTTTCAATTACAGGCTGACCAAACCATTTGGATTGTCGTTTGAGTTTCATGACATGTGATGTCCTCACTCTTTATTTTTCTCGTTCACTAATATGGAAGTTTGGGAGGGGGGAATACAACTGAAAAGAAAATGTTCCAGCTATTTTTCAGCAGGTTATGGGGAGGGAAAGAAGCTTGCGGAAATGGAGAAGAATCAATGGAAAGAGGCGGGATAGAGTTATTACTTCATCGTTAGCAGAAAAAACGGCCTCTTTCCCTTCACCCGACAGACAGCAAGCAGAAATCAGAACCGTTCAAAGCAATCGTAATTGCGCTGGCGGAAAATTAATCCGTCCCTGAACTCAAACACACAGCAAAAATAAGCCTTCAGCTCCTGCCCGGCTCTGAATGTCCCAAGATCCGCACCGACGACCGCCGTCCATATCACCTCAGTAATTACAGCGTTCTCTGTCTCAAATGCGTGCTGAATGTCATAATTCTGCGATAACAGCAGCTTGGCCCCGTTGGGCATCCGTTGGAATAACACCTTCCAATCGCTGACCGTAAGCTTTGCCGTCAGCCAGTTGGGATATTCGGTCTGCTCGATGTCAGGGTGAAAAATGCCGGCATAGCGGGATTCCTCCGTCACAAATTGCTCGGTAAGCGCAAAATACTCTTTCACTACATCAAGGTTCATTCAATCCACACCCTTCCATTTTTTCGGATCGCATCGTACCATACATTTATATTAATCGCTTATGTGATTATCACATCAACCATACCAAAGGAGCTGTAAATGATCATCTCTTTCTACAAACACTCACACTAAAAGCCAGCCTGAGGCTGCATACCAGGCTGGCGATTTAAAGTCTATTAATATCTACTCTGATTCCCGAAGGAGTGCGATGAAATCTTCAAAATTATTCGATACAAAATAGATGCATTCCGGCGATAAGCCGTTATCTTCCTCCAGGTAATCCAAATCACAAAAATAAACCTGACCGGTCTCTTCGCCTTCTATAACCAAACAAATAAGACTATCCATAGGATCACGGCCGATAGGCAAAAATTTAGATGGTAACACATTTTTTAATGTATAGTCTCTATAATAGGCTTCTAAATTTGACTCAGCCTCCTCCGAGATTGGAAAAAACAACATAACTGAGGTTTCAATTTTTTTATTCGCTGTATCAAATCTTCTTTTTACCCGTTTACCGCCATTATTCCTGATCAGAAAGTCTCTGTACTGTTTAGGTAACTGAATTCCGTATTTGCTTTCAAATGCCGCAATACCTGACTCCTTTACATCCTCAAACGTAAATTCATACTCATAATCCATCAGCAACACCCACTATTCTCTAGAATATAGTCCGTCCAGGAAATCTGAAAAGCTTTTGCACACCGGAATAATTGCCTCTTCGCCGAACTCTTCATGATCAAAAAAAACGATTGGCGGTGACTCTTGAGTATTTCGGTAATCAAAACAAATTAAATTACCAAAGGGATCCCTGCCAAAAGGAACCAGGCCTTTCATACGCGGTTCGCTTACTATTTGCATATACATGAATATATTTACTTCCTTGCTAGTAAAACTGATAAGATTGTTGAATACAACTGATTCTTCATCGGGAAGGTCAAATAGATTGGGGGAAGGATATCCCCCATCATTATATTTGACGCAATCTTTGTAATCTTCCGGATAGCTGTAACCGAACATGCGCTCCGCTCTTTGAATCAGTTCATGCTCCAAAGGCCCTTCTGTCACACTCCATGTTATTTTATTCATTTTATCAACTCCGCAATTTTCCGTTTGATTTTTCCTTTCCTTCCAGCTCTGCCTCCTCCCCAAATCGCTCTACCGCCGGTATGGCCAGCTACCTGATGCTCAAAATAATCTACGATCTGCATTTTGCCAGTATCCTGATGATGATGCCAGGTCAATGTCTCGGGAACTTTACCTTTTTTCAGTAAGGCAATCTCTTCGGCAGTAAACTTCTGAGCAAGATTTTTATCACTTTCTATTTTCTTAAAAAGTTCCTTCGATAAATATTCAAACTGAATATCATCCGGTTCCAAGTAATAGCTTTCAGGCAAGGATAAATCCTGCTTCGAGTTAAACACCGGGAATCCATCTGCGTCGTATTTAATTTGGTAATCCAGTCCGTTCTTTGCAGATGTAAAAGTATAAATGGCACCTCCATCATCCGTACGTTTCACACTTTTGTAATTTCTTGGTTTATTAAGCTTTCTTTGATACTTCGGTTGTTTTCTTGCCGCTTCTTCCATTAATTTTTCATATTGTTCAAGTAATTCATCAGCGTTTCTAGTGGAAGCTTTGGCAATCTTCAACCTTGGATTAAACACCCCGTAGAGGATGATCCATTCTTTTTGCCGTTCCAGCTCGAACCGCTTGAACTTGAACCTGTTCAGGATCTTGCCGAGCAGACCCTTGAGCTTCGTGACCCCCTTCGTGAATCCCTTTTGCAGACTCTTGATCACCACTTTACCGTTACGGATGATCATACTGCCTGACTTGGAAGCGAGGGTGGCTCCGGATTTCAGCAGGCTCTTGACGCTGCGTACGCCTGCGCTTGCCGCGTTCTTGGCACCCTTGGCCGCCGCGGTGGCACCTTTCTTCACCGCTGCGCCGGCTTTCTTCAGGCCTTTACCCAGGCCCTTGAAGCCCAGCTCCATCGCCAGCTCGACCAGCCCCATTGCCATCGCCGTCGCCAGGGCGATCGAAGCGGGCTCGACCAGCTTCTGCCAGCCCTTGCTCAGATATTGGCCGATATAGCCCGCCGCGTCTGCCAGTGTCTTAGCCACAGCTACTACAGCCGATGCATTCATGGCCGTCATCAGGAACTGCATCAATACCGGAAGGAATGCGGTGATGGCCCCGCCGGTGACAATCTCCAGCACAACCACCGCAGCCAGTGTGCCGAC